>CAYZIJ010000132.1:0-1555 GCA_964478365.1 uncultured Terricaulis sp. | reverse complement strand
CTCAAGCGTTCGAACAATTTATCGTTCCAGCGTTTGAGCTCGAACTCGCCTCTTACGCGCGTCGCGCCCGCTTGGCCCATCGCCGCCCATTTTTCTGGGTGCGACGCAATGGCCTTCATATTGGCCGAAAGCGCGCGCCAATCGCCTTCGTTGCAGATCAACCCCGAGACATCGTGCTCGACCAGTTCCGGCGTCCCAGAATGGCGTGTCGCCAACACAGGCAGCCCCTGCGCCATCGCCTCCATGAGCGCGACCGGAATACCTTCCATGTCGCCGCTCGCCGCCGTCTTGCTCGGCAGTACGAAGACATGCGCCTGCGCCAGCTCACGCGCGACTTCGGCATGCGGCAGCAAGCCGGTGAACTTCACGACGCCGCCAAGATTGAGGCTGGTGGCGAAGTTGGAGAGATAGTCGCGCAACTCACCGGCGCCGATCAGCGTCAGCGTCGCGTTTGGAAAGTCATGCTCCTTGCGCAGCGAAGCGAACGCGCGGATGGCGTCGTCGAAGCCTTTCTTCTCGACCATGCGGCCGACGCCGATGAAGCGCACGGGCTCGCCAGGCTTCAAGCTGCGCGGCTGCATCGTGAAGCGCGAACTATCGACGCCCATGCGATGCACCAATGTCCGCGCTTGCGGCGCGCCGAGCGAGAGCAACTTATCGCGCCACAGATCACTGATCGGCAGGAAGAGATCGCCGCGCAGGAAGAGCGAGGTGTAAGCGTCTGGGTGTTTCTTCAGATAGGCCGACATGTCCTTGCCGTGAAACACGGTCGCGACCGGGCCTTTGATCAAACCAAGATCGCGCAGCGCGCAGCCGAAGCGGCCCCACCGCCCGTAATGCGCCAGCCAAACGCGCTTCTCCGGCGGCGTCTCACGCGGCCAGCGCGCCGCCGCCACCAGTAGCCTCAGGGAGGACGCATCATCGCCGAAGCGGCCGGCGTCCAACGTCGCCAGCGCATTCGGCTTGGTTAGCGCGCCCGGCGCCGCAAGTAGCCGCGCGCCCAATGTTTTGGGCACAACCGCGTAATGAACTTTGAGCTTGTCGCCCCATTTCAGCCGGAGCGCGCCCAGCACCTTGGCGTCGCCCGCCGCGAGCGCGTGGATCTCGACTGTCGCGCCGCGCTCAAGCAGGCCCTCGACCTGCGCCTGGATAAACGTCTCCGACGGGTTCGGAAAACGCGAGACCAAGAAGGAAACGGGCAAAGCGGCCATGCGCGCCGCCCATGCCACGCCAACCACGCGCTGTCAGGGGGAAAATGGCTAGCGCACCTCACCTGGACCATCGGCGCGGTCAATGCCGGCCATAGGCAGAGCCTTGGCTTCCAGTAAATTCATGGCTGCTCGGCAGCGTGCGCGGTTGAGCGCCGCCCGCGCTGGGCCTATCTGGTGGGTGCGCCACCGAGGAAATCCATGAACCCGTCCGCCGTCATTCGTATTCCGCGCGTTGAGTCCACGCCGCTCGAGATCGGCAACCACTTGCCGCTCACCTTCATCTGCGGCCCCTGCCAGCTCGAGAGCCGCGAACACGCGCTCGAAACGGCGGAGTTCCTGCGCGA
>CAYZIJ010000131.1:0-1628 GCA_964478365.1 uncultured Terricaulis sp. | reverse complement strand
ACTCGATCAGCTTCTCGGTGCCGCGATGCAGCAAGCCGATGTGCGGATCGACGCGCTCGACGACTTCGCCGTCGAGCTCGAGCACGAGGCGCAGCACGCCGTGCGCGGCTGGGTGTTGCGGGCCGAAATTGATGGTGAATGTGCGCTTTTCTTCCGTCGGCGCGTTGGAGAGATCGTCAGCCATTGGCGGCGCCCTTGGATGAAATGTCGTGACCGAAGGCCAAGAGATGGCCATCGGGATCGCGCACTGAAAATTCGCGCATCATGTAAGGCATATCGTCCGGCGGGCAGACGACATCGGCGCCGCTAGCGCTGACTTCGCCGTGCAGCGCATCGGCGTCGCTGACGCTGAGATAGACGGAATAGCGGCCATTGTAGCCGCCGTTCGGACGGATCTTCTCGCCGGCGCCAACTTGGTTCAGCATCACGCGCAGACCATCGCGCATGACGATCGAGAACATGGGCGGTTCGCCCCAAAAGCCCTCGACCGAGAAGCCCAGCTTGTCGCGATAATAGTCCGCCGATGCCGTCACGTTGGTGACGAGCAAAACCGGACTTACATCGCGGAGTTGGGCGGCGCTCACGTCATCTCTCCGCGCTCGCGAAGCTCACGCCGCTCGCCAGCTTTGCGGATGCGATCCATGACGACGAACATCAATATGATCGCAATCACGCCGCCGACCACGGCGATCATGAGCAGCGAATTGAGTTGCACTGCCGCCCAGACGATACGATCCTGCAAATACCAGGCGCCGGCGCCGAGCACCGCGCAAATTCCGGCGCCGAAGATAAGGGCGGTCGTGACGGGCGCTACCTTCGCGCTCGGCGTCTTCGGCGACACAAGCGAAAGCAGCGCTTGCACCGTGAATGCGCCCATCAACCACCAGGAGCCGAACACTTCGTGTTCCGCCATCATCAATCCGGGCCACAGCAAGATGGCGCCCAAGGCGGCGCCATGCGCAAAAGCTAAGGCCGCGCGGAGGATGTCGACACGCTTCACGGCTTCGGATCGCCCGCCTTCTCATCGCCCGGCAGGGTCATGCCTTCCCAGGGCGAGAGGAAATCGAAGCTGCGGAACGCCTGCGTGAGCTTCACCGGCTCATACACAACGCGCTGCTGCTCGGAATCGTAGCGGACCTCGACGTGGCCGCTCATCGGGAAATCCTTACGGAGCGGGAAACCCTCAAAGCCGTAATCGGTGAGGATGCGGCGCAAGTCCGGGTGGCCGGCGAAGAGAATGCCGTACATGTCGAACGCCTCACGCTCGAACCAATCGGCGCACGGAAAGATGCCGACGATTGAAGCGACCGGCGTGTTCTCGTCCGTCTGAACCTTGATGCGGATGCGGTGGTTAAGCTGCATCGAGAGCAAGTGATACACGACGTCAAAGCGCTTTGCCCGCTGCGGATAATCCGAGCCGCAAATATCGATCAGCGACGTGAACTTGCAGCGCGGATCGTTGCGCAGAAAGGTGATGACAGTGGCGATGTCGTCAGCGCGTACCTCGAGCGTCAGCTCGCCAACGCTGACAACCTGGCCAGTGACCGCATTGGTCATCGACGCGCGAATGTGTGCGCCCAGATCTTCTAGCGCTTGGCTCATCGCACGATATTCCCCGAGCGGCGGAT
>CAYZIJ010000130.1:0-1946 GCA_964478365.1 uncultured Terricaulis sp. | reverse complement strand
TCGTGGCGGTGAAGCGCAAGCTGCAACCGGGCGACAAGATGGCCGGCCGTCACGGCAACAAGGGCGTCATCTCCAAGATCACGCCGGTAGAAGACATGCCGTTCCTCGATGACGGCACACATGTTGACATCGTTCTGAACCCGTTGGGCGTGCCATCGCGCATGAACGTCGGTCAGATTCTCGAGACGCACTTGGGCTGGGCCTGCGCAGGCATCGGCCGCCAAGTGCGCGAAGTGCTTGAAGCGTTCGAACGCGATGGCGATCGGAAGCCCCTCGAGAAGAAGCTGCGCGAAGTCTACGGCGAAAAGGAAGACCTGCCGAAATCGACCGAGGAGCTGCGCGAACTGGCGCAGAACATCTCCAAGGGCGTGCCGGTGGCGACGCCAGTGTTCGACGGCGCCAAGGATAGCGATATCCGCGAGCTGCTGAGCAAGGCGGGCTTCTCGGAAACCGGTCAGGTTTGGCTGAAGGACGGCCAGACCGGCGAGACGTTCAAGCGTCAAGTCACGGTCGGCTACATCTACATGCTGAAGCTGCACCACTTGGTCGACGACAAGATCCACGCGCGTTCGATCGGCCCGTACTCGCTCGTCACCCAGCAGCCGCTCGGTGGTAAGGCGCAGTTCGGCGGTCAGCGCTTCGGTGAAATGGAAGTGTGGGCGCTCGAAGCTTACGGCGCTGCGTACACGCTCCAGGAAATGCTGACGGTGAAGTCGGACGACGTCGCCGGCCGCACCAAGGTCTACGAAGCGATCACGCGTGGCCACGACACGTTCGAAGCCGGCATCCCGGAATCGTTCAACGTGCTGGTCAAGGAAATGCGGTCACTCGGCCTCAACGTCGAACTCGTCGACGGTGTGAAGCTGAAGGCGGCCGAATAAAAATTGCCGGCGCGTCTCGGGTGAGGCGCGCCGGACAACTCGGATGTGAACCCACGGTGCTCTGGCCGCAGACCAGAGCGACGGAAGGTCGAAAACGATGAATGCAATGAACCAAGACCTGATCAACAACACGTTCGGCAATCAGCCGCCGGCGCCAGTGTTCGATCAGATCAAAATCTCGATCGCGAGCCCCGAACAGATCAAGTCGTGGAGCTTCGGCGAGATCAAGAAGCCGGAAACCATCAACTACCGCACGTTCAAGCCTGAGCGTGACGGTCTCTTCTGCGCGCGTATCTTTGGCCCGATCAAGGATTACGAATGCCTGTGCGGCAAGTACAAGCGCATGAAGTACAAGGACATCATCTGCGAAAAGTGCGGTGTCCAAGTTACGCTGCAACGCGTGCGCCGCGAGCGCATGGGCCACATCGAACTGGCCGCGCCGGTCGCGCACATCTGGTTCTTGAAGTCGCTGCCGAGCCGCATCGCGCTGATGCTCGACATGGCGCTGAAGGACATCGAACGCGTTCTCTACTTCGAACAATACATCGTGCTTGAGCCCGGCTTGACGCCGCTCGAAGCCAAGCAGTTGCTGACCGAAGAAGATTACATCCGCGCGCAAGACGAGTACGGCGAAGACAGCTTCACCGCCTCGATCGGCGCCGAAGCCATTCGTGAAATCCTGATGGCGCTCAACCTCGAAAAAGAGGCTGAGCAGCTGCGCAAGGAAATCGCGGAATCGACCTCGGAACTGAAGCCGAAGAAGCTGGCCAAGCGCCTGAAGCTAGTCGAAGCGTTCATTCGTTCGGGCAACAAGCCGGAATGGATGATCCTGACGGTCGTGCCGGTGATCCCGCCGGAACTGCGTCCGCTGGTGCCGCTCGATGGCGGCCGCTTCGCAACGTCGGATCTGAACGATCTCTATCGCCGCGTCATCAACCGCAACAATCGCTTGAAGCGTCTGATGGAGCTCCGCGCGCCGGACATCATCATCCGCAACGAAAAGCGGATGCTGCAGGAAGCTGTCGACGCGCTGTTCGATAACGGCCGCCGCGGCCGCGTCATCAC
>CAYZIJ010000129.1:0-1967 GCA_964478365.1 uncultured Terricaulis sp. | reverse complement strand
GTCGCCCCGTGGCGGCAGTTTTCACCCTACAATAGCGTCTTCGACAACGTGCTTGCGTCCAATGGATCGCTGCCAGCAAGGGCTGAATGGGCGGCCCACCCATGGGCGAGCGCGATGAATAAGGCCACTCCAGCCAGAGCGCTGCGCATGGCGCATGTGGCGGATCTCCATTTTTATCACCAGCGCTCATCGTTGAGCGGTTTTATCGCCGCGCCCTTGCTCGCATGTCAGCCGGTGGTCGAGTGCTGCCTGTCGATCGCGCCTTATGACATGACCCGCGGAGGGCGTGAGCGAGCGCTGGCGCGAGCCGCGTTTGCCGACTTAATTCCGCGCGTTATTCTGGAGCGGCGCCACAAGGGCGACACCACCCGCTATCACCGCGCGGTGCTGGAACGGCAATTGCCGTTCATCCGTGAGATGCTGTGCGATGGTGAACTCGTGAAGCTCGGGCTATTGGCGCCCGAACGGGTTCAGACCGCGCTTCGGCGCGACGTCGTGGTCGATGCGAAAAGCAAGGCGCAGATCATGACCGCGTTCATCGCCGAACTTTGGCTTCGGCGCTTCCTTAAGACAAAAGCGGCGTGTGCGTTGGCTTTGCGGGCTGCGCCTTCGTCAGAGATGGGAAGCGAACTTCAATCTGGCTGAAGCCATCGATCGAACCAGTCCATGGTCCGCTGCTGCGCGGCCAATAGCTGTTGGGGCCGATACTTGAGGTGATAGGCGCCTGGATAGATGTAGGCTTCATAAGGCGTTCCGTTTTCGTGCAAGCGCGCCAGCAGGGGAAAGCCGCGCACAGCTTCGCTTTCTCCCCAGTTGAAGAGAATGGGCGTACTGAGCCGCTCAGCGTTTAACGAAGCGCTGTTGTCGCGCCACCATTGTGTCCAAGGCGATCCTTCGACCCACGGCGAAGTAAGGCCAATGCGCGCGAGGCTGCGATCGCGATAGGCCGACGCTTGGAGCGGCCAGCTTGCGGGATCGGTCGGGGGCGAGCCAACGACTGCAGCTCTGAAAGTGTTGGGCTCGTCCATCAACATGGCGTAGACGGTCTCGGCGCCATCGGACAAACCGGTAATGCCAATGCGAGCCGGATCGGCGCCACGGGCAACGGCGCGGCCGATGAAAGCGTCAAGCGCCTCGCGCTTGGCGCGCCTTTCAGAACCGTCGAGTTCGGTCTCGCGCTGCACCTCTGCAGCCGTCAGGCGCGCTGCGCGCAAGCGGAATTCTGGACGCTCGACGCTGATAACGAAATAGCCGTGTGCCGAAAGCGGCAAGATTGGCGTCTCGTTACCGACGCCACCGCGCAGGAAGCCGCGGGAGTGATATTGAACCACAACCGCGGGATAGGATCGGCCCCGGCGGTAGCGCAAGGGATAGACGAGATGTGCGTAGCTCTCATTGCCTTCGGCATCGGTGAAGTCGAGCCGCTCTACGCGCGGCGCCGCGATCGTGCGAAAGCCGGGGTTAGGATCGAAGAGCGGTGTGAGCGCGCCGCTCGCGAGCTCGATCGAAACCAAACGGCGCGGCGTCAGCGCGCTTTCCTCAAAGCAGATGAGGGCGGCCCGCGCGGGCGCGCACGCAAAGAGGCGCTCTTCGGCCCGCCGTATCAAACGCACGGCGCGGGACGCCGGCGACCACATGTATAGGGCGTGCAACGCGTGCGCATGGCCCTCGCGTCGGAGGAACAGCACGTCTTCGGCGTGATCGCCTGACATGAGCCAGGCTGCATCGAGCGCGCCTGCGCATGCGGAGTCCATGCACTGCTCACCGCCCGGCGCGTAGAGACCGAGCGCGGGTTCTGCAGCCGTCGAAGTGGAATCAATCGCCCTGATGTAGTCAGGCGCCGGAGGCGCGCTGTCGTCAGCCGCACGCATCAATCCGGACGGGGGATCGTAGCTCCAAGTGCGCGCGTCGGCGGCTTCATCGGTAACACGGGCAAAGCCGTACGCCGCTCGAAAGTTCTCATCGAC
>CAYZIJ010000128.1:0-2191 GCA_964478365.1 uncultured Terricaulis sp. | reverse complement strand
TCGGAAAACTCCGCACTGCTTACGCAGCGAGGGCGAATTCCTCAGCGTTGTTGTCATTGGCAACTATGCTGTTTGGCCTGTAACGGGACCACCCGAGCAAAAGCATCAGCCTTCAACGTCCGTCGATCCTATTTCGGCCCCTCAACACGGGCCCAATGAAGCCCGTCCTTCGCTCGCTCCGCGAGCTTCGGAGGGCAGCCTTCGCGCCGTATAGGGCGCGGGGCGTAAGCCAGCCGAAGCTGCGAAGCGCGAAGGCTGGTGGAGCCGCCGGGCATCGCACCCGGGTCCGATCCGCCTATCTCTGCGCGTTTATCGCCATAGTCCGGTTGCCCGGACAGAACCGATATAGGCAGCTTCGTCGGTTCGCGCAAAGCGTGCGTTGCTGGTTCCCAGACTCACCTTACTGACGGCGCAAGCTCGGGGAGGGCAGTCCCATGACGAAGAAGCTGGCGGCAGAGTTCATCGGCACGTTTACGTTGGTCCTATTCGGCTGCGGCGCGGCCGTGCTCGCCGGGTTCGGCATTATCGGACAACTCGGCATCGCTTTCGCCTTTGGTCTGGCGATCGTTGCGATGGCCTATGGCATCGGCGGCGTGTCGGGGTGCCACGTAAACCCGGCGGTGAGCTTCGGCGTTTGGACGGCGGGGCGCATGCCGACGAGCGAGATGCTTGGCTATTGGGCCGCGCAATGCCTCGGCGCAATCGTTGGCGCCGGCGTGCTGTTGCTCATCGCCTCCGGCTCGCCTGACTATTCGTTGGCGGCGAACGGGCTGGGTCAGAACGGCTACGGCATCCAGGATCCCATTTCGAACCAAGGTTCGCCCGGCAATTACAGCCTGCTCTCCGGCGGCATCTTCGAAGTCGTCGCGACGTTCATCTTCCTGGTGACCATCCTGGGTGTCACACAAAAGGGCGGACCCTCGCAATTCGGCGGCCTAGCGATCGGTCTGACGCTTGTCGTCATCCACATTGTCGGCATTCAGATCACCGGTGTTTCGGTAAACCCTGCGCGGTCGCTTGGGCCTGCTGTATGGGTTTTGGGTGACGCGCTTGAGCAGCTGTGGCTGTTTATCGTGGCGCCAATGGCGGGAGCGGGGCTGGCAGGATGGGCGTTCCGGGTGAGGCTGTTGAGCAGCGACGACGCCAGCTGAGTCAGCGGCCGATCGCGGCCACCGTGCTGCTGATCGCGACGCTGATTTTTGGCTATCTCTATCTGCCGATCCCTGGCCCGCGCGTCGCCGCGGCCACAGAAGGCGATTGCGTCGAGCTGCATCTCTACTCCAACGGCTATCACAGCGACATCGGCGCGCCGGCGGAGATCTTTCCCGAAGATCACCCGCTGCGCCGCCTCTATCCGCAAGCGCGCACGTTTCTCGTCGGCTGGGGCGATCGCGCGTTCTACGCGTCGGATGGCTCTGATCTGCTGATCGGCCTCGACGCTCTCATCCCGCCGAGCCCCAGCGCGTTTCACATCACCTACGACGCCGCCGAGGCCAGCGCCTATCTCGGCCCTACCGACGATCTCGCCGTCGGCGTGAGCCGCGAGGGCGCTACGCGTTTCGTCGCTTATGTTGATCGCTATCTGGTGCTCGACGAGGACGGAGACGCCATTCAGATCAGCAACGGCAAGGTGATCGGTCGCTCAGCCTTCCTGCGCTCACGTGGTTCGTTTCATTTGCTGAACGTCTGCAATCAATGGATGGCCCGGGCGCTGCGAAGCGCTGGTATCGACGTCAACGCGCGCGCCGCCTGGCTTGCCGGGCCGCTGATCCGCCAAGCACGACGGCAGGGCGCGGGCGGATGTGCTTCAGCGCTATCCAACTGAGTCATCCCGGGATCGCGAAGCGATGCCCGGGACCCAGGGGCCAACGACGTGCCGGTTGCCCCTGGGTCCCGGGTTCAATGCTGCGCATTGCCCCGGGATGACAGGGATTATCCGGCTTGGAGCGTGGTGAGTGGCGCCGAGTCAGCCCATATATGCTCCATATGGGACACGTTGCTGCTCTCGATATGAACACCCAAACGCCCAGCCAAGCCGACATCGCCTATCTCGGCTTGCTGGACGACATCCTGCAAAACGGCGTCGATCGCGGCGACCGCACCGGCACCGGCACGCGCGGTGTCTTCGGCCGCCAACTCCGCTTCGATCTCAGCGCCGGCTTCCCGCTGCTGACGACGAAGAAGGTGCACC
>CAYZIJ010000127.1:0-2257 GCA_964478365.1 uncultured Terricaulis sp. | reverse complement strand
TTGGCGAAGGTGCCGCGCATCATGACTTCGTGGTTGCCGCGGCGCGCGCCGTAGGAGTTGAACTCCGATTGCGGCACGCCGTTCTCGGTGAGGTAGGCGCCAGCGGGGCTGACCTTCTTGATCGAGCCGGCGGGGCTGATGTGGTCGGTGGTGATCGAGTCACCGAAGAGACCAAGCACGTGCGCTGCCTTCACATCGGTGACCGGCTTCGGCTCCATGCTCATGCCTTCGAAGTAAGGCGGGTTCTGCACGTAGGTGGACTTGGTGTCCCAACCATAGGTGCGGCCGCCGCCGACTTTGATGCCCTGCCAGTGCTCGTCGCCCTTGAAGACATCGCCGTAGCGGTTAGCGAACATTTCCGGCGTCACAGCTTCGCGCACGGTCTTTTCGATCTCGGCGTTCGATGGCCAGATGTCGCGCAGATAGACCGGCTTGCCGTCGCTGCCCGTGCCGAGTGGATCGGTTTCGAGATTGACGTAGACCGAGCCCGCGAGCGCGTAGGCGACGACGAGCGGAGGCGAAGCGAGATAGTTCGCGCGCACGTCCTGGTTCACGCGGCCTTCGAAGTTGCGGTTGCCTGAGAGCACGGAAGCGACGACGAGGTCGTTGTCCGCGACGGCTTGCGAGATCGGCGCAGGCAACGGGCCTGAATTGCCGATGCAGGTCGTGCAGCCATAGCCGACGAGATTGAAGCCGAGCGCATTCAAATCATCGTCAACGCCAGCGCGAGCGAGATAATCGGTCACGACTTGTGAGCCAGGCGCGAGCGAGGTCTTCACCCACGGCTTCACTTCCAAGCCTTTCTTGCGTGCATTGCGTGCAAGAAGCCCGGCTGCAAGCATAACGCTCGGGTTCGACGTGTTGGTGCATGACGTGATCGCCGCGATCACGACGTCGCCGTGACCGATATCGTGGTTGAGGTCGCTGACGGGCGCGCGCTTATCGAGTTCGCCAGCTTTGCGGAACTCGTCGGCCATCACCTTCTTGAAGCCATCGGCGATGCCGCCGAGCACGACGCGGTCTTGCGGACGTTTCGGGCCGGCGAGCGACGGGCGTACGTCGGCGAGCGAAAGCTCAAGCGTATCGGTGAATTCTGGTTCGACTTCCGTGCGCCAGAGGCCGTTGGCTTTGCAATAGGCTTCAACGAGCGCCACGCGCGCCGGATCGCGGCCTGTAGCGGCGAGATAGTCGATGGTCTTTTGATCGACCGGGAAGAAGCCGCAGGTGGCGCCGTATTCCGGCGCCATGTTGGCGATGGTGGCGCGGTCTTCGACGCTCATCGTGTCGAGGCCGGGGCCATAGAATTCGACGAACTTGCCGACAACGCCGCGTTTGCGCAGCATTTGCGTGACAGTGAGCACGAGGTCGGTGGCGGTCGCGCCCTCTTGCAGTTTGCCGGTCAGGCGAAAGCCGATGACTTCCGGGATCAACATCGAGATCGGCTGGCCCAACATCGCCGCTTCCGCTTCGATGCCGCCAACGCCCCAGCCCAGCACGCCAATGCCGTTGATCATGGTCGTGTGAGAGTCGGTGCCGACGACCGTGTCCGGATAGGCGTAGGTGTCGCCTTCAACGTCGCGCACCCAAACGCTTTGGCCGAGATATTCGAGGTTCACTTGGTGGCAGATGCCGGTGCCGGGCGGGACGACGCGGAAATCTTGGAACGCGCCTTGGCCCCAGCGGAGAAATTGATAGCGCTCAGCGTTACGCTCGTATTCGAGTTCGACGTTCAGCGCGAAGGCGCTTGAGGTGGCGAAGTGGTCGACCATCACCGAGTGGTCGATGACGAGATCGACGGGCACCAGCGGATTGATACGCTCAGGATTGGCGCCGAGCTTCGAGGCTGCATCGCGCATGGCGGCGAGATCGACGACAGCCGGCACGCCGGTGAAGTCCTGCATCAGCACGCGCGCGGGCGTGAACGCGATTTCAACTTCGTTCTTGCCCTTGTTCACCAGCCAAGAGGTCATGGCGAGAATGTCGGCTTTCTTCACCGCGATGCCGTCTTCGGTGCGGAGAAGGTTTTCGACGAGAACCTTAAGCGAAACGGGAAGCCGCGAAATGTCGCCGAGACCGTTCTCGGCGGCACGCTTCAGATCGAAATAGTCGTAGCTTTTGCCCGCAGCGCTGAGCGTGGTGCGGGCGTTAAACGAGTTCAAAGAAGGCATGGGTCTGCATCCGGGCTTTAGAGCTTCAGAGATGCAAGCGCGTTGGGGAGCGCCCCAAATCCGGAATCAAACCGGTCGCGCGGCAGGGC
>CAYZIJ010000126.1:0-2272 GCA_964478365.1 uncultured Terricaulis sp. | reverse complement strand
GACGAGGCGGATATAGCCAGAGGCAAGCTGAACGGCGCATGAAGCGAATGAACCGCCTCTCCAGAGGCCGTCCGGGAAGTCCCCGGGGGGCCAAAACCGGTGTTGTTTCAGCGTCGGAAGAGCGGATTCTCGCCATCGAAGCGATGGGCGCGCGCGGCGATTCAACCGCCAGGGGCGATGACGGCGCGATCTATGCGCCTTTCGCGCTGCCGGGCGAGCAGGTCCGCGCACGTGTGACTGGCGGACGGGCCGAGATCGTTGAGGTGTTAACCGCAAGTCACGAGCGCCAGACGCCGGTTTGCCGTCATTTCGGCCGCTGCGGCGGCTGTCAGCTTCAGCACTGGCAGGACGCCCCGTACCTCGCTTGGAAGCGTTCGCAGGTGGTGCAGGCGCTTGAACGGTCCGCGCTCGGTGGCGCCATCGTCGATGATATAATTGCTGCCTGGGGCGAAGGGCGCCGGCGCGCGGCGTTTCATGCTGCGCGCGTGGGCGGGCAAGTGCGTATTGGTTTCATTGAACGCGGCGGCGCAAAGCTTACGCCGATCGCGCAGTGCCCAGTGCTTGCGCCCGCGCTAGAGGCGGTGGCGTTGAAGCTTGGGCCGTTGGCCGATCGAGTCTTGCCGCAACGCGGCGAGATCACGCTGCATTGTTTGCTGACCGATAGCGGCGTCGACGTCGCCATCAAGGGCGCGGGTCGTCCGCAAGCTTTGCACCGCGCTGCGTTGGAAACGCTGAGTGCCATGGTTCACGACCTTGGTCTCACGCGGCTCGCAATGGATGGCGAGATCGTCATCGAGCGTGTGAAGCCGCGCCTTCGCATGGGCCGCGTCACCGTCGCGCCGACGCCGGGTGCTTTCGTACAAGCGACCGCGCTCGGTGAGGAGACGTTGGCGCGCTTGGCGCTGGACGCCATCGTAGGCGCGGAGCGCGTCATCGATCTCTTCTCCGGCATCGGCACATTCTCTTTGCGCGCGGCCGAGTTCGCCGAAGTGCTCGCCGCCGAAGGCGACGAGGACATGCTGGTAGCACTCAAAGCCGCCGCCGACGGCGCGAGTGGGGCGCTTAAGAAGGTGGACACGCTGCGCCGCGATCTTCTGCGCACACCGTTCTCGAGTCTCGAAATGAAAAAGTTCGACGCCGCCATCATCGACCCGCCACGCTCCGGCGCGCGTCTGCAAGCAGAGCAGATCGCCCGCTCGCCGATCCGCAAGTTGGCTTATGTCTCGTGCGATCCAGCGAGCTTTGCGCGGGACGTGAAAGTACTGGTCGACCACGGCTTTTCGCTGACGCGCACCACACCCGTCGATCAATTCCGGTGGAGCCCGCACGTCGAAGTGGTGGGAGCGCTTGAGCGATGACCAAGACAACGCTGCTCGACTACCAAAACTCCCGCCGCAAACGCGACGCAGCCGCTGACGCTGCGCCGCTAGAAGACGGCTATTGGCGGCGCAAGAAGCTGACGGAAATGAACGAGCGCGAATGGGAAGCGCTCTGCGATCGCTGCAGCAAATGCTGCGTCATCAGCTTGGAAGACGTCGACACCGGCATCCTCCATCTCACCGATGTGTCGTGCAAAATGTTCGACACCAAGTCGTGCGGCTGCAGCGATTACGAGAACCGCAAACAATACGTGCCCGATTGCGTGAAGCTGACGCCGAAGAATGTGCCGAAGCTCGATTGGCTGCCGCGCACGTGCGGCTATCGGCTCGTGAGTGAGGGCAAGGATCTCTTTTGGTGGCATCCATTGGTTTCCGGCGATCCCGAAACCGTCCACCTCGCCAACGCCTCCGCCCGCAACAAAACGCGTCCCGAAGGCCGCTTGAAGATGACCGGCCTGATCAAGCGCATCACCGCCTGGCCCGCGCCGCTTGAAAAGCCGCCGAAAGGCTATCGCAAGCCGAAGAAGCGTTAGGTCTGGTTTTCGCCGAGAGCGGACGTCAAGCGTCGTTAATCGCGTACTGGATAAGGCGTTCACAGCACGCTGCCTCGCCTTGCGCTGACGGCCAGTCCTCCTTGAGCTCGCGAGCAATCGCCACCTCAAGGAAATAGACCATTCCGTCTCGCTTCATCTCCGAGACGTCGCTTCGTCATCGAGTTCGTCCAGGCGCTGCACGATTTCGCTCAACCTCATGGGCGGCAGACTACCCAGCCCACGCTCTGGAGCAACGTCCGCCTTGGGCCAGAAGCAAGTTCGTCATTCCGGGGCAGCGCGTAGCTATGAGCCCGGAACCCAGGGGCGACCAGCGCGTCGTTTGCACCTGGGTTCCGGATC
>CAYZIJ010000125.1:0-2432 GCA_964478365.1 uncultured Terricaulis sp. | reverse complement strand
TCGAGCGCGGCCACCACCGCGCGCATCCGCGGCATCGGCACCGGCGGCGACAATGTCGGGTTCGAGAACGCAGTTGGCATCTTCATCGACGGCGTCTATCGCGCGCGCGCTGGCGCTGCGCTCGCCGACCTGCCCGATATGGAACGCGTCGAAATCCTGCGCGGGCCGCAAGGCACTCTGTTCGGCAGGAACACTTCGGCGGGCGCAGTCAGTGTCGTGACCGCCTCGCCGGATTTCGAGCCGGGGATGTATTTGGAGGGCCTTGCGGCTTTCGATGACCTTGAGGAAGTCGGCGCCCGCGCAGGCGTCAATATTCCGGTCAGCGACAGCCTTGCATTTTCCTTTGACGGCTCGATCCGCGCACGTGACGGTTACGTCACCGACCTCATTTCTGGCGAGGACATAAACACGCGCGACCGCTGGTTTGCCCGCGGCCAAGCGCTATGGGACATCAGCAACACGGCATCGCTCCGCGTGATCGTGGATGCGAGCGAAGCGGATGAAGTGTGCTGCGGGGTGACACCCTTCATCTATGGTTCGACTCAGGGCGCGATCAACGCCATCGTCACCGGCGGAGCCGTAACGTCGCCGACGGGGCTCACTATCGCAACGCCGGCAATCAATCCCGAAGGTCGCGGGATGACGGTGTCACCAAGCTCTGCTGGCCTGCCCTCGCTCGGCCCGGGGCTTCCCGCGCAGCCTGGCACGCCGCGCCGTGATCTCAGCGACGTAACCGAGGATTTCGGCGTCTCGGCACAGCTTGATTGGGATTTAGGCGGCATTCACCTCACGTCGATCACCGCCTATCGCGATTGGCAACAGACGCGCGGACAAGACATAGACTTCAACTATCTCGACATCGCCTATCGAGATGGTGTGGTCGTTGGCGTGGAAAACTTCACGCAGGAAGTTCGACTTCAAGGCGAGTATGGGCGCGTTAACTGGCTTGCCGGTCTGTTCTACTCGGACGAAACGGTCATCAACAACGATCGCATTCGTATCGGCGCGCAAGCCAATCTATTCGCCAACGCCTTGGCTCAAGGCGGTACTGCGCCATTGGCGGCCATTGGCGGCCCTGCAGGGGGCTGCCAGTTGTTTGATTCCGGCGCGCCCGGCGCAGAGCCCGATGCAACTCCCTCATTCTTCTATTGCGCCAGCGACAATCCCGCGACGCCTTTGGTGTTTGATCCCAACCCCGCTCTCGCGTCATTCTATCTAAGCGGTTACACCGCCGGCGACGGCCAGCAACGCGACGACTGGCAGTCTGACGGCCAAAGCCTATCTGTTTTCACGCACAACGAAATCAGCCTCACCGACCGCCTCATGCTAACCGTCGGCGCGCGCTTCACGCACGAGACAAAGGAAGTGACCGCCGATCTCAACTCGGTAGCGCCTGCCTGCGATGCAATGCGCGCCATCGAGATCGGTACAGATCCCTTCATTGGCGGCGCAGCGGACGGCGTGGGCTTGATAGAAGTGCTGCAGTCGAGCGCAACGGCCGGCGGACTCATGAACATCGCCTGCAGCCCAGCGGTCAATCCGATCGCCAACGGACAGTGGGCCGGCGAAAGTGAAGAGAACGAGTGGGGCGGTACAGTCTCGCTTGCCTATGAACTTTCCGAAGACGCGATGCTCTATGGCAGCTACTCGCGGGGCTACAAGGCGGGCGGCTACAATCTAGACCGTCAGGCCTTCTTCATGCGTCCGGACACCACGAGCGCCGCGAGCCTCAACATAGAGCAGACCCATTTCGACCCCGAGTTCACCGACGCCTACGAAATCGGCCTGAAGTCCACGCTGTTCGATGGGACGACGACGCTTAATCTGTCGGCGTTCTACCAGCAGATTCATGACTACCAGCTCAACGCGTTCAACGGGTTCAACTTCATCACGCGCAACGTGCCGGAGCTCATCTCACAAGGCGCCGAGCTTGAGTTGGCGACGCATCCGATCGAAGGGCTGACAATCAGCGGCGGCCTGACCTACACGGACGCCTATTTCGACAGCGAGGTGCGCTTCAACCCGTTGACCGTGGGACTGGGCGCCGCCGACCCGAACGCCGTGTTCGAAGGCCAGCCATTGGCGTTGTCGCCGGAATGGACCGCCACCACCGCGATCGCGTACGAAATGCCTTTGAGCGGCGACATCCGCGCGCTGTTCTATCTCGATGGCCGCTGGAACAGCGAGTATCGCACCCAGACCCTGGGCCGCGATCCACTAGGTCGCACCGACAACGAAGCGTTCGCCATCTTCAACGGGCGCATCGGCGTCGGCCCCGAGGACGAGCGCTGGTCGGTCGAATTCTGGGGCCGCAACCTGACCGACGAATTCTATTATGTCGGGGCCTTCCAGGCGACGCTGCAGAACACGTTCGTGATCTATCCCAGCGAGCCGCAGACATACGGCGTCACGTTGCGCGCGCGCTACTGACG
>CAYZIJ010000124.1:0-2487 GCA_964478365.1 uncultured Terricaulis sp. | reverse complement strand
TGAAGACCGCGAACTCGGGCTATCTCACGCGTCGCCTCGTCGACGTCGCGCAAGACTGCATCATCACCGAAGAAGATTGCGGCACGCAGGATGGCATCGCCATGGCGGCCGTCATCGACGGCGCCGACATCGTCGTCTCGCTCGGTACGCGCATCCTCGGCCGTACGGCTGCGGTGGACGTGATCGAGCCGGGCACGGGCAAAGTGGTGGCGCCCGCTGGTTCGTTCCTCGAGGAAGATCTGGTTGCGACGATCGAGAAGGCCGGCGTGCAGAACGTCAAAGTGCGTTCGGTGCTCACCTGCGAAACCCGTACCGGCGTCTGCGGCGCCTGCTACGGCCGCGACCTCGCGCGCAACACGCCGGTCAATATCGGCGAAGCTGTTGGCGTTATCGCTGCGCAATCGATCGGCGAACCGGGTACGCAGCTCACAATGCGCACATTCCACATCGGCGGCGCGGCGCAAGTCGCGGAAACGTCGGCAATGGAATCGGCGCACGAAGGCGCCATCCGCCTCGTCGACCGCAACACGGTGAAGAACGCTCAAGGCGATCTGATCGTGATGAGCCGCGGCATGCAGGTCGTCGTGCTCGATGCGGAAGGCAAGGAGCGTCAAAGCTTCAAGCTGCCGTTCGGCGCGCGTCTCAAGGTCGATGAAAAGTCGAAGGTGAAGCGCGGCGATCGCATCGCCGAATGGGATCCTTACGCAACGCCGATCCTCACGGAATCGGCCGGTAAGGTGAAGTTCGAAGACCTGATCGACGGCGTTTCGGTGCGTGACGAATTCGACGAAGCCACCGGCATCTCGTCGAAGGTCATCATCGATTGGCGCTCAACGACGCGCGGTTCGGATCTGAAGCCGGCCGTCTCGGTGTACAATGCCAAGGGCGCAGTGGTGAAAACCTACTCGCTTCCGGTTGGCGCCATTCTGTCGACGACCGATGGCGACGAAGTCACGCCGGGCCAGGACCTCGCACGTATGCCGACGGGCGGCGCCAAAACCCGCGACATCACGGGTGGTCTGCCGCGCGTTGCGGAACTGTTCGAAGCCCGCCGTCCGAAAGATCACGCGATCATCTCCGAAGGCGATGGCCGCGTAGAGTTCGGCAAAGACTACAAGAACAAGCGCCGCCTGCGCGTTGTGCCGGAAGACGAAACGCTTGAGCCGATCGAGTACATGATCCCGAAGGGCAAGCACATTCCGGTGCAAGAAGGCGACTTCGTGAAGAAGGGCGATTACCTGCTCGACGGCAACCCCGCGCCGCAGGACATCCTCTCCATTCTCGGCGTCGAAGCGCTTGCGAATTACCTCGTTGAGGAAATTCAGAAAGTGTACCGCCTGCAGGGCGTGCCGATTAACGACAAGCACATCGAGGTGATCGTTCGTCAGATGCTGCAGAAGGTCGAGATCATGGAATCGGGTGACACCGAATTCCTGAAGGGCGAAGCCGTCGAAGCGCTCGATCTCGAAGACGAGAACAAGCGTGTTCAAGAGCTTGGCCTCAAGGTGGCGACTGCGCAGCCAATGCTGCTCGGCATCACCAAGGCCTCGCTGCAAACGCGTTCGTTCATCTCGGCAGCGTCGTTCCAAGAGACGACGCGCGTGCTCACTGAAGCCGCTTCGTACGGCAAGTCGGACACGCTCGAGGGCTTGAAGGAAAACGTGATCGTCGGGCGTCTGATCCCGGCGGGCACGGGCGGCCAATTGCGCCGCTACCAAAAGCTCGCGGCCGAACGAGACGAGCAGTTGGCGATCGATCGTGGCGACGACGCCCGTATCGCTCAGCCGGAAGCTGCCGAATAAAACTAAGGCCAAAGAACTAGGGAAGAAACGTCCAGCAAACGAAACGGCCCGGGAGCGCTCCCGGGCCGTTTTATTTGAGCTTATTGCGGGATTGGCGGGCCGCCGGGGGCTTGCTGATCCGGCGGCGGACGCTGCGGGCCGTCACCGAACTGATAGGTCAGCGAGATGCGGAAGCGCGTGCCGGGGCTTTGGAATTCGGTGCGCTCGATATAATCGGCGGTCGCGATCTCGTTGACCTGATCGACGCTGTCGAGAATGTCGGTCGCATTGAAGACGGCGTAGAGGCGATCGGTGAGTTTCCGCCGATAGGTGAGGTTGACCATATAGAATGGGTCGATCTCGGTCTGCAGACCGAAGCGCGGACCTTGGAAACGCAACTCCAGTTGCAGCTGATCGGCGCCGACTGCGTTTTGATCGGGATCGCGATAGTCGAGCTGGAAGACCCCGTCATACTCGACCTCGTCGCGGCGCTCGAGATCGCCGACGCTGGTGAGGACGTCGAACTCGCGGCTGCGCACGCTGCCGCTCAGTGAATAGCGCCAACGTTCGCCCAGTGGGCCGCGCAGCAAAGCCTGCAAGCCGCGCTGTTCGCTCTCGCCTGCATTTACCGGCATCGAGACGATGACGCCGTCGCCGTTCACTTCGGTGAAGTTCGAGACGATGTCTTGGCTGATGCGATCGAAGA
>CAYZIJ010000123.1:0-2534 GCA_964478365.1 uncultured Terricaulis sp. | reverse complement strand
CCATCTCGGTCGCCAGCGTCGGCTGATAGCCGACCGCCGAAGGAATACGGCCGAGAAGAGCCGACACTTCCGAACCGGCTTGCGTGAAGCGGAACACGTTGTCGACGAAGAACAGAATGTCCTTGCCCTGATCGCGGAAGTGCTCGGCGATGGTGAGACCTGAGAGCGCAACACGAGCGCGCGCGCCCGGAGGCTCGTTCATTTGGCCAAACACAAGCGCGCAACGCGAGCCCGGACCGCCGCCCGCGACGTTGACCTTCGACTCGATCATTTCGTGATAGAGGTCGTTGCCTTCGCGCGTGCGCTCGCCGACGCCGGCAAACACCGAGTAGCCGCCGTAAGCTTTAGCGATGTTGTTGATCAGCTCTTGGATCAGCACCGTCTTGCCGACGCCTGCGCCGCCGAAGAGACCGATCTTGCCGCCCTTCGCGTACGGGCAGAGCAGATCGACGACCTTGATGCCGGTGACGAGAATTTCCGGCGACGGCTTTTGATCGACGAAATCTGGCGCCGGTTGGTGGATGCCACGACGCGCGGTCGTCTTCACTGGCCCCGCCTCGTCGATCGGCTCACCGATGACGTTCAGAATGCGACCGAGCGTTTCTTCGCCGACTGGCACCATGATGGCCGAACCGGTATCGGTCACGGCTTGACCGCGAACGAGGCCGTCCGTGGCGTCCATGGCGATCGTGCGCACGGTGTTTTCACCCAAGTGCGTCGCCACTTCGAGCACCAGGCGGTTGCCGCCATTCATGGTCTCGAGTGCGTTGTAAATGTTCGGCAGCTCGCCATCGAACTCGACATCGACGACAGCGCCGATCACCTGAACCACGCGGCCTTTACCTTGCTGTGCCATCTCTTCTCTTCCTCGTCCGTTCCGTTCAGGCCGCGTAGGCCGATCCCATTCAAACCTAGTTCAACACTCTCGCGGCGATCAGACCCGCCGCTACCGCTACGAACGGCGCTATCCAAAGCGCCCATCGAGCGGCCCGTTTCATTAGCCAACGACCTCAAGCTCGACCGGAATGTTATTTCGCGTCGCTTTCGAGTACGGGCAAACTTGGTGAGCCGCATCGAGCAGCTCTTGCACTTGCGCGCGATCCATTCCCGGGATCGCCAGCGTGATCTTCGCCGACAAGCCCAAGCCACCTTCAGTGCGGCCGATGCCGACTTCGCAGGTCACGTTGGCTTTGCTTGCATCGACCTTCTTCTGGCCGGCGACGAACGCGACCGCAGAGTTGAAGCAATTGGCCCAGCCGAGCGCGAAGAGCTGCTCAGGGTTGGAGCCTTCGCCAGTGCCGCCGAGGCCCTTGGAGTGCTCCATGTGAAAGTAGAGCCCGCCTTCAGCCAGAGCGACTTTGCCGCCGGCGCGACCGCCTTGTGAAACAGCTTTGGTTTTGTAGAGCGTGTCAGCCATTAGAGCGCCTCCGCACCGGAGATGATTTCGATCAGCTCCTTCGTGATGTTGGCCTGGCGCTGGCGGTTGTAGCGCAGCGACAGCTTCTTGATCATGTCGCCGGCATTGCGCGTGGCGTTGTCCATGGCGCTCATTTGCGCGCCGTAGAAGCCGGCTTGGTTCTCGAGCAGCGCCTGCAGGATCTGACCGTTGATGTATTGCGGCAGCAAAGCTTCGAGGATCTCCTCTTCGCTCGGCTCGTATTCGTAGATCGCGCCTTTCAGATCCGGCGGCGACACGCCTTCCGGCGCGCGCGCTGGAATAAGCTGCAGCGCCGTCGGCACTTGGCTGATCACTGACTTGAAACGCGAGAAGAACAACGTCGCGACGTCGAACTCGCCCGCTTCGTAGAGCTCAAGCAGAGCTTCACGCACGAGGTGGGCTGCGTCCGCGCCGATATTGCGGTGCGCCGAGAGATCGACGTAGCGCACAATCTTATCGTCATGCAGGCGGCGCAGCTGATCGCGGCCCTTCTTGCCGACAGCGAGAATCTTCACCGTTTTGCCGGCGCGTAGCAGCTCATCGATCTTCTCGCGCGCGGCGCGCACGATCTGCGTGTTGAAACCACCGCAAAGGCCGCGCTCGCTCGTCATCACGACCAGCAGATGCACTTGATCCTTGCCGGTGCCGCGCAGCAGCGCCGGCGCGCTATCGCTAGCCGACACGGCCGACGCCAGATTGGCGATGACGCGCGCCATACGATCAGCGTACGGACGCGCAGCTTCAGCTTGCGCTTGCGCGCGCTTTAGCTTGGCGGCCGCCACCATCTGCATCGCCTTCGTGATCTTCTGCGTGGACTTCACGCTCGAGATACGATTGCGGAACTCTTTTAAGCTCGGCATCTCGGCCCCTTAAGCGAACGTCGAACCGAATTCGGTCAGCGCGGCTTTGATATTGTCTTCGATGCCGTCCTTGCCGATGTCCTTCTTCTCGCGGATCGCTTTCAGAAGATCCGCCTTCTTGGTGCGGAACCAGGTGGTCAGCTCAGTTTCGTAGCGGCCCACATTGGCGACATCGAGCTTGTCGAGATAGCCGCGCGTACCGGCGTAAATCAGCACGATCTGCTCTTCGACCGGCA
>CAYZIJ010000122.1:0-2591 GCA_964478365.1 uncultured Terricaulis sp. | reverse complement strand
CCGCCGCAGCTTCCAGTTCTCGAAGCGCTAAACTGCTTCAAGATTGGTTTCGACGGGCGCTTCGGAAACGGAGCGCCCGTTTTGCTTTTGGGGTATGTAATATTTCATGACGCAGCGCGTTTTTATTGATGGCGAAGCCGGCACCACCGGCCTGCAGATCCGCGAGCGGCTCGAAGGCCGGCGCGACATCGCGCTCGTCTCGATTGATCCGGCAAAGCGCAAGGATGCGGATGAGCGCAAGCGTTTGCTGAACGGCGCCGATGCGGTAATCCTTTGCCTGCCGGATGATGCGGCGCGCGAGGCGGTGTCGTTGATCGAGAACGATGCGGTGAAGCTGATTGATGCCTCGACCGCGTACCGCGTCGCCGAGGGCTGGACGTATGGCTTTGCCGAGATGGCGAAGGATCAGCGTGCAAAGATCGCGGCCTCGAAGCGCATTTCGAATCCTGGCTGCTACCCAACCGGCTTTATCGGTTTGGTGCGGCCGCTGCTCGATGCGGGCATCGTGCCGCGTGGGTGGCAGTTCTTCTGCAACGCTGTCAGCGGCTATTCCGGCGGCGGCAAAGCGATGATCGCGGAGTTCGAAGATGAGGCCGCGCCCGGCTATACGCGCGCGCCGTATCGCATCTACGCGATGGCGCAGAAGCATAAGCATGTGCCTGAGATGCAAATGCACGTGGGCTTGGCCCGCTCGCCGATTTTCGCGCCGAGCGTTGGGCGCTATTATAAAGGGATGATCGTCGAGGTTCCGTTGGCGCTGATGGCGTTGCCGAACCCTACGAAGCTTGCGGATGTGCATGCTGCGATTGCCGCGCACTATGCAGGCGAGCGCTTCATTGAAGTGGCCTCACTCGAGGAAGCGGCGGGGCTCAAGACACTCGACCCGGAAGGGCTCAACGGCACCAATCAGATGAAGCTGTTCGTGTTTGGCCACGAGGGCGAAGCGCGGCTGGTGGCGTTGCTCGATAATCTCGGCAAGGGCGCGAGCGGCGCGGCAGTTCAGAACTTGAACTTGGCGTTGGGTCTGGACGAGGGCGCGGGGCTTTAAGCCCCGCTATATGGCTTGATCGTCTCGTTATCGACGAAGCTGTTGTTCTCGGCGCGTATCTTGGCGGCCGCCTCATCGTAGAGAAACGGTAGAAACGCGTAGCGCTGGCCGCGTGTCATCGGCGTGGCTTCGTGCAACAATGCGCATGAGAAGATCACCGCGCCGCCCGTGGGAGCGCGATAGGTGCGCTGGCCGAATTCCGGGAAGCGCAGGTCGCCGCCGTCATAGTCTTCGGCGTTGAGATTGAGCGTACAAGCAAAGCGGCGATGGCGTGTCGCGTTGGTGGTGTTGTCGCGGTGTGGGCGGAAGTAACCGCCTTCGGTGGTGTCATATCGAGCGACCAAATAGCGCTCCATGCGCGTCGGCCGCCACATGAACGCCTTCTCGATCTCAGGTGTCAGGCGCCAAAAGAAGCGTTGCATGATCGCTTTGCGCGTCGCTTCGTCTTCAACGATGCAATCGGAGCGCTTCTTGAAGGACGGGTTGAGCTGCACCGAAGCGATGCCTTTGGCGTCTTGCACTGTGATCCCGGACGGCTCGCCGCCGCGACTGTTGTAATAGTCGATCAACACCTTGCAGAACTCGGGCTCGAACACGCGCGGCACGATCAACACTGGCGCGTGCAGCGGCACGCCGGCGTGGTCATCAGGCTCAGGCGCTGCATCGAAGGCGGCGACTGCTTCTTTGGCTTGATCGAGCGGAAAGAACCGCATGGCGCGCAGCGTTGGATCGAAGAGCACCCAGCGGCCTTCGCCGTTGGGGCCGAGCAGTTGAGTTTGGCTGAGTGCCTCCGCGTCAGAGAAGATCAGCCTGCGCTCAGCTAGTGATGCGAGATGCGCGTGCGCTTCGATGGGGGCTGCGGTGAAGATGCCAGTCACGCGCGTGGTTTCCGCAGTCGCCGGACGGTCGAGTGCGGCGATTGCGGCGCGCGCTTCAGGCGCGCCGGGGTCTGCGACGGCGCACAGCAGAACGTGTCGCCCTGCCAGAGACCAGAGTGCGAAGCGCGGGTTGCGGTTAGAGTTCGCGTCGCGGTTGGCGAGCGGCTCGCCATAAGCGATGGGGCGGTTCGGTGCAGGCGTCGTCTTAGTCACTGGACCGTACTTTTACGTAGTCCCCCGGTGCATCCGCAAGTGCGGGCAGTTCGCCTTCGCCGGGTGTGCGCGGATCCACATCGGGGCCGGAGATGGCCGCGAGCCATTTGTCCCAATAGGGCCACCACGAGCCCGGATGCTCGATGGCGAACGCTTGCCAATCTTCGAGCGCGCCCGCGAGGTTCTTGTTGGCCCAATATTGATACTTGTTCGCCGAAGGGTGGTTGATGACGCCGGCGATGTGCCCAGAGCCCGCCATCAGATATTCCACCGGACCACCGAACGCGCGCGCGCTGTTATAGACGCTGGGCGCGGGCGCGATGTGATCTTCTTTCGAGCTCTGCATGAAGATCGGGATTTTCACGTCCTTCAATGAGAGCTTCTCACCCAGCATGGTGAGCTTGCCTTCGGTGAGGGCGTTGTCGCGATAGAATTTGCGCAGATAGAAGAGA
>CAYZIJ010000121.1:0-2690 GCA_964478365.1 uncultured Terricaulis sp. | reverse complement strand
TCCATCGCGGTGTTGCCGCCGCCGAGCACGATGACGCGCTTGCCGATCTTGTCGACGTGTTCAAACGAAACGCTCGACAGCCAATCGATGCCGATATGGATGTTCGCGGTGGCTTCCTTCTGACCCGGCAGGCCAAGATCGCGCCCGCGCGGCGCGCCTGTGCCAACGAACACGGCATCCCAGCCTTCGGCGAGCACCTTCTTCAGCGAATCGATGCGCGTGCCGAAATGCGTCACCGGCTCATAGCGCAGGATGTAGCCGACCTCTTCGTCGATCACGCTCTCGGGCAGACGGAAACGCGGGATCTGCGTGCGGATCATGCCGCCGCCTTTTTGCTCGGCGTCGAAGATGTGCACCTCGTAGCCAAGCGGCAGCAGATCGCGCGCGACGGTGAGCGAGGCAGGCCCCGCGCCGATGCAAGCAATGCGCTTGCCGTTCTTCTTCACCGCCAGCGGCGGCAATAGATTCTCGATCTCGCCTTTGTTGTCAGCAGCGACGCGCTTCAAGCGGCAGATCGCGACCGGCTCCGGCTTTTCCTGTTGCGCTTCCTCAACACGTCCGCGCCGGCACGCCGGTTCGCATGGACGGTCGCATGTGCGGCCAAGGATTCCGGGAAAGACGTTCGACTTCCAATTGATCATGTACGCATCGGCGTAACGCTGATCGGCGATCAACCTGATATACTCAGGCACTGGCGTGTGCGCTGGACACGCCCACTGACAGTCGACGACTTTGTGGAAGTAATTCGGGTCGCGAATATCGGTCGGCTTCAAAGCTGCCGTCTCCCGTGGTGTTTCGCGCAACCCTACCCGCCCGCGCGAATGGTGCAAGGCATTCAATCTCTTAACACTTGCGCGCGCGTTTTCGGGTGGCATGGTCCGCGCCGATGACTGACGGATGGCGTTTTTGGATCGATCGCGGCGGCACCTTCACCGACGTCGTCGCCCGCGCGCCCAACGGATTGCAAACCGTTCGCAAGTTGCTCTCGGTGAACCCCGGCCGCTACGAGGACGCCGCGTTCGAAGCGATCCGGCTGATCCTCGAAGAGCATGGCGCGGGGCTCGATGCGGTCGCCGAGGTGCGGCTCGGCACGACGGTGGCCACCAACGCGCTTTTGGAGCGCAAAGGCGCCGATGTCGTTCTGGTCGTCACCGAAGGTTTCGGCGACGCGCTCGAAATCGGCGTACAGGCGCGCCCGGACATCTTCGCGCTGCACATCGTGAAGCCTGATTTGCTGCAGAAGCGAGTGATCGAAGCGCGCGAGCGCGTGACCGCCGAGGGCGAGGTTCTGACACCGCTCGACGAAGCGCATGCACGGGCGGCGCTAGAGGCGGCACACGCTGAAGGGTTCCGCGCCACAGCCATTGCCTGCCTGCACGGCTGGGCCTATCCGGCGCATGAACAGCGGCTCGCGGCAATTGCGCGCGAGATCGGCTTCACGCAAATTTCGGTCAGTTCCGAGATCAGCGGCCTAATCAAGTTCGTGCCGCGCGCCGATACGACGGTGGCGGACGCTTACCTCTCGCCGGTGCTGCGCAAGTACGTCGACTCGTTCGCAAGCGGCTTCAGCGGCGAGAGCAATCCGAACCTGCTCTTCATGCAATCCAATGGCGGCCTCACCAGCGCCAGCGCATTTCGTGGTCGCGATGCCGTCCTCTCCGGCCCGGCGGGCGGCGTTGTCGGCATGGCGGCGGCGGCCAAACGCGCTGGCTTCGATCACGCACTCGGCTTCGACATGGGCGGCACCTCCACCGACGTCTCGCACTTCGCCGGCGCGTTTGAGCGCACCAACGAGACGATGGTTGCGGGCGTGCG
The DNA here is from genome assembly GCA_964478365.1 of uncultured Terricaulis sp. Classification (GTDB taxonomy): domain Bacteria; phylum Pseudomonadota; class Alphaproteobacteria; order Caulobacterales; family Aquidulcibacteraceae; genus Vitreimonas. The sequence goes on along the minus strand of CAYZIJ010000121.1, from coordinate 875 downwards.
CCTATCTGCACCGATGCTGCAAGTGCATACGGTCGCGGCTGGCGGCGGCTCGATCTGCTCGTTCGATGGTGCGCGCTTGCGTGTCGGCCCCGAAAGCGCGGGCGCATATCCCGGCCCCGCCTGCTATCGGCGCGGCGGACCACTGACGGTGACCGATTGCAACGTGCTGCTCGGTCGCGTGCGGCCTGAGTTTTTCCCCGCGATCTTCGGACCGAACGCAGATCAACCTTTGGACCGCAACATCGTCACCGAAAAGTTCGCTGCGCTCTGCGCCGAGATCGAAGCGCGATCGGAGCGCAGGCTTTCGCCGGAAGATGCTGCCGAAGGTTTCCTTACCATCGCCAATCTCAACATGGCCGAGGCGATCAAAAAGATTTCAATCCAGCGCGGCTACAATCCAGCCGAATACGCGCTCGTCGGCTTCGGCGGCGCGGGCGGGCAACATGCATGCGCGGTCGCGGATGCGGTTGGTATCGACACGATCTTGCTTCATCCGCTCGCGGGCGTGCTGAGCGCTTGGGGCATGGGCCTAGCGGATTTGCGCGCTGTCGCGGAGGCGACCGTTGAAGGCGCGGACGATTGGCGACCTGTTGCGGCGGAGCTGAGTGCGCGCGCGCGTGGCGCGCTTGAGGCGCAAGGCGCTGAGGACGTTAGCGTACGCGTTACCGCGCACATGAAATATGACGGCGCGGATTCCACGATCGCCGTGCCCACGGACGATACACGCACGCTCAACGCCGCATTCGAGATCGAGCACAAGAGACGTTTCGGTTTCACCGATCCGGAGCGGCGCATCATTGTAGCGTCCGTATCAGCCGAAGCTGTGGCACACTCGGCAACCGCCGCATCTGGACCGCCGGCGCCCTCGCCGGCAA
>CAYZIJ010000120.1:0-2709 GCA_964478365.1 uncultured Terricaulis sp. | reverse complement strand
CGGCGATTCTGTTCTCATGAGCGCGTTCGGATATCGCAAGCCGTCTGACCTGCCGCAGACGATCCCGCTCTTCCCGCTCGAAGGCGCGATCCTGCTGCCGCGCGGCGTGCTGGCGCTTAACGTGTTCGAGCCGCGCTATCTCAACATGGTCGACGATGCGCTCGGCGCCGAGCGTCTGATTGGCATGATCCAGCCCGCGACTGGCGATGAGAAAGAGGCGCAGCCTGAACTCGCCGACGTGGGCACAGTCGGGCGCATCACCGCGTTTCAAGAAACCGATGACGGCCGCTACATGATCACGCTGACCGGCGTTGCGCGCTTCGACATGGTCCGCGAACTAGAAGCGGAAACGCCCTACCGCCAAGCGCTCGTCGACTACGAGCCGTTCGCCAACGATTTCGCGGCTGCCATGGCGCACACCATCGATCGCGCTTTCCTCATCGCGAAACTCAAATCCTATGCCAGCCTACACGGCTTCAACGTCGATTGGGACTCGGTTGAGCAGGCGCCGACAGAGACCATCATCAACGTCGCCGCGCAGATCTGCCCGTTCGATTCCATCGCCAAGCAGGCGCTGCTCGAAAGCCTCACTCTGGAAGAGCGCAGCCAGACCTTGATCGCGCTGCTCGATTGGGATGCCGCCGCCGATCAGAACCGCCCCGGGTCGATTCAGTGAGCGACGCTGATCCCAAACTCCTCGAAGTCCTCGTCTGCCCGCAGACGCGCACGCCGCTGCGCTACGACAAAGCCAAGCAAGAGCTGATCAGCGAAACCGCGCGCCTCGCTTATCCCGTTCGCGACGGCGTGCCGATCATGGTCATCGACGAAGCGCGCGAACTAGGCCCCGACGAATGAGTGCGCCCTGGCCAACTGATCTCAATTTCGATCGCGCCGCCAAAGCGCTGCACATCAGTTTCGACGATGACGCCGCCTTCGACATTCCGTTCGAACTGCTGCGTATCGAAAGCCCCAGCGCGGAAAACAAAGGCCACGGCCCCAACCCGCCGCCGCCGCCGATCGGCAAAGCCAATGTTGGCGTGACCCGCGCTGAACCTGTCGGGCGCTACGCGGTGCGCATCGTCTTCGATGATGGCCACGACACCGGCCTCTATTCCTGGGAACTGCTCTACGACCTCGGCGCGCACAAAGAAGAGAAGCTCCGCGTTTATCGTGAAACATTGCGGCTGCGTGGACTGCGCGACGAAGCCTAACGCCACGTCGCCGTTGACAGCGCGCGCTTAGCGCCGCCCTCTACCCGAACAAAGCAGAGCAACGCACTCTGCGCGGGAGAACGCGAATGCATCCGGCGACACACGCCAAGACCGATCCTGATCGCGTCGCCTATCTCATGGCCGGCTCCGGCGAGACAGTCACCTACGGCCAGCTCAACGACCGCTCAAACCAGGGCGCGCAACTCCTCCGCGAGCTTGGCCTGAACGTCGGCGATGTCATCGCGATCTTCATGGAGAACAACGCCCGCTATTTCGAGATCACCTGGGCGGCACAACGCGCCGGGCTCTATTACACCTGCATCTCATCCAAGCTCACCGCCCAAGAAGCCGCCTACATCATCAACGATTGCGGCGCGCGCGTGCTGATCGCATCGCCCGGCATTGGACCCGTGTTCGAAGAAATGCCGGCGCTGCTGGCTGACTTGAAGCTTCTCGCAGTCGGCGGCGCGCGTAACGGCTATGCAAGCTTCGAAGACGCGCGCAATGCAATGCCGACGGAAGAGATCGCCGATCAAACCTCCGGCTCCGACATGCTCTATTCATCCGGCACCACCGGCCGCCCGAAAGGCGTGAAGCCGCCGCTGCGCGGTGTCGGCATCGATGTGCCGGACACTTTGGCCGCGTTGCCGAAGGTCTTCTTCGGTTTTCCCGACGAGAACATCTATCTCTCGCCCGCGCCGCTCTATCACGCAGCGCCCTTACGCTGGTGCATGGGCGCACATCGCGGCGGCGCAACCGTCGTCGTGATGGAGAAATTCGATCCCGAGCAGGCGCTTGCTCTCATCGAGAAACACAAGATCAAAACCGCGCAATTCGTGCCGACGCATTTCGTCCGCATGCTGAAACTGCCGGAAGATGTGCGCATGAAGTACGATGTATCGAGCATGGTCTCGGCTGTGCACGCTGCAGCGCCGTGTCCTGTGCCGGTGAAGGAGCAGATGATCGCGTGGTGGGGGCCGGTGATTTACGAGTATTACGCTGGCACCGAAGGCAACGGCTTCGCCGTCATCAACCCGAAAGAATGGCTCGAGCGCAAAGGCTCCGTCGGCAAAACCATTATCGGCGAAGTGCGCATCGTCGGTGACGATGGTGAAGTTTTGCCAACGCGCAGCGAGGGCGTTGTGTATTTCGCCAACGGCCCGCCGCTCGCCTATCACAACGATCCCGGCAAAGCCGCCGAGAACACCAACGAACACGGCTGGACGACGCTCGGCGATGTCGGCTGGGTCGATGAGGACGGCTATCTCTACCTCACCGACCGCAAGAGCTTCATGATCATCTCCGGCGGCGTGAACATCTATCCGCAAGAAATCGAAAACCTGCTGATCACGCACCCGAAGGTGACTGACGTCGCTGTCGTCGGCGCACCGGACGAAGTGATGGGCGAGAAAGTCATCGCCGTGATCCAGCCCGCCGATTGGACGCAAGCGAACGACGAACTCCGCGAAGAGCTCCTTGCCTTCGCCCGCGCCAATCT
>CAYZIJ010000119.1:0-2842 GCA_964478365.1 uncultured Terricaulis sp. | reverse complement strand
CGGAACGCCCGTTTGCTTGATCCGCTGAAAGGGAGATCAAACATGAGCGTTTCTTCTAAGGTCGCGGCTCTCGCCGCTATCGCGTTGGCAGCAAGCGCGTTCGCCGCACCGGCGATTGCGCAAGATGTTGCGGAAGAGTCCGTTACTGTCGGCGCCATCGTGGATCCGAACAATGCCGGCCAAGCCGCCGATCCGCGCGATGAGTCCGTCGCCGAAATCGCCGTCGTCTATGAAGACGAAGCTGACACTGACGCTTCAGCGCAGAGTGCTGAAGCCAAGTAAATCTACCAACTGAAAAGCGGCGGCGATGCACCATGCGTCGCCGCCGCCCTATCGTGCGTTGCGCCTCGTTAGAGGAGGATGAGTCATGGGCGAATACCCGAAAATTCAAAGTCGCTGCCCGCTCGAGAAATCGATCTCGGACGTCATGGACGGCGATATCTGTCGCGTCTGCGAGCGCCAAGTCGTCGATATGAATGAGATGAGCGGGCAAGAGCGCGCATCATTCCTTGCATCGCAGAAGAGCGAAGTCTGTGTCTCCTATCGCTTCCCGCTTCGCCCGGCGATCGCCGCGGCGCTGACCATAGCGGCGCTGGGAGCGCCGATGGTCGCTGCGGCGCAGGATGCCGACATCGAAGAGGAAGTGATCATCGTCGGCGCCATTCTCGATCCGAGCAATGTGGAGTTTGTCGCCGATCCGCGCGCCGAGAGCGTGCCCGAAATCGCTGTGGTCTATGAAGATGAAGCTGACACCGAAGCATCAGCGTCGAGTACGGACCTCGGCCAAGCTGTCGAAAACAAGTAAGCTCGCCAACTGACCTGCGGCGGCGATGCTCCTTGCGTCGCCGTCGCCAATCGTCAGAGCGATATGTGTGCTGTCGAAGGCGCCGAGCGCCAGATCGAAGCTGCGCCAGCGACCATCAACATAAGCCAGCGTCCAGCTGTGCGGCATGAACGCATTGCTGACGCCGTGATAACTCTCGCGTGAATAGGTCAGCCCGCTCACCACGCGCGTAGGAATACCGGCCGCACGTCCAAGGGCTGCGAGCAGCACGGCGGCTTCTGTGCAATCGCCGGCACGGCGCGTGATCGTGTCGAGCGCTGAATAATGACCGTTGAAGTCGAGTTCGCCGAGATAAGGCTGCGCGCGCGCGATCAGCAACTCCATCTTTCGCGCGTCGCTCACATCAAGCCGCGCCACGGGCGCCGCAATCGCAATCAGTCGCGGATGATCACTCTGCAGCCACGCTGTTGGGCGCAAAGCATCAGCGAGCGTCTCCGCGTCATTCGGCAAGCCAGGGCCGCAAGTCTCGCAAACATCGACGATCAGAGCTTCGCCATCGCGCGCCTGCCGCTGTTCGCCCGTCACCGGCGGCGCAAACTCCAAGCCGTCCCGGTATAGAAAGCGATAGCGGACGCGCCCCTGCCGCGCTTCCGTCGAAACACGCACAGGCGAGCGGACCATTGAATTCGGCACCACGGAATAAGGCGCGTGCGGGCGCGTGACGAGATCGCGCTCGCTCTCGCGGATCCAAATGGTTTGGCCGTAAACCGGCTGCCCAACTTCGGCGATGCGCCCGTCGCCATGCAGAATGATGCGGGCAACACCGCGCAACTGATCGCCATCATAACGCCTGCGGATCGCGCTAATCCGCCCATCAGCGCCGCGTTCGCTTGCTTCGACCACCACGCGCTCGACGCCCAGCGCATCGATATTGAACGCCAGAAACTCTAGTCGCGGCGTGACGCCCGGCTCCCAAGTGCGAAAGAGCGTCTCGCCACCGTCGAATTGCACATTGGGGCTCAAAACAATTGTATCGGACCAGCGCCCAGCGCGCGTGTCGCGCGTGATCTGCGCCCGCCCATTGGCGATCCGCGCATTGGTCTCCGAGCTGAAACCGTTCGTGGTCGTCGTTTCGCTGATCTCCGTCGTCTGTCCGGCTTCGTCTTCGCGGCGGATGGTGACGTTGACGATACGTGTGGAACGGCTGGCTTGCTCACGCAAATAATAGTGTTGCCGCTCTGTGATTATACGATCGCTCTCGGTCGTCTCTTCTTCAGTGGACGCGTGCCCCAATCGCGCGCCCTCGCCCGTGACGATGTCGAACCAGCGATCAGCGTGTGCGGCGCCCGCCGCAAACGCGCTCATGACGAAAACCAGCAGGGCGATCCGCAATGCCATGCACCGAGGCTAGCGCCCGAAGCTGGAGATCATCAAAACACGAAATGGTGTGCGCTCAGGTCAGAGACACGCGGAAGGCGCCGCGGGCGCGGGTGATGGTTTCGCCATCGGCGCGAACATCGCATTCGGCATGGCACAGCGTCTTGCCGACGCGGGCGAAATTGGTGTCGAAGGTCAGGAACTGACCAATCTTCGCGATCCCGAGATAATCGAGCGTCAGCGACGTGGTCCAGAGATTGGTGATCTGGATACTCTCCGCACGCAACTTCAACGCGCACGACATGCCCATGGCCTGATCGGCGAGTGCTGCAATCAATCCGCCATGCGCGGTGGCCCGCGAATTGGTGTGCGGCTCGCGCAGCCACACACCAATGATGATGCGATCGGTTTCAGTCTTGGCGTAGAGCGGTCGCCATGGATCGAGCAAAGGGCTCGGCCGCGTGAGCAGCTCAAATCCAGGCGGCGGTGCTTCGCTCATTTAACGCCCTGTCGGCAAATCCTTGAACGCTACGCCCTTATCGGCGCGTTGTTCTTGCGGCAGCCCGAGCACGCGTTCGGCGATGATGTTCTTCAGAATCTCATCGGTGCCGCCTGCAATGCGCAGACCCGGCGCGAACATGTAGCTCTGGTGGAACGCGCCTTCGAGCGGGGCCAAGTCCG
>CAYZIJ010000118.1:0-2980 GCA_964478365.1 uncultured Terricaulis sp. | reverse complement strand
CGCGAATGCCATACCGTGCGTCTTCTCTTCGTTGCTTCTGCTAACCGGACGCGCCCGACTAGCTATAGTTCCTCCGCCTTAATGTCAGATGATGGAAACCGATGTTTTCGCACCACACAAGCGCGTGAGCGTGATGCGTGCGCAACACAAACACCATGAACCCAGTGCGCGTGCGCCAGTGGCGCGATTTTCGCTGGCGATGTTGTCATGCGCACGATCCGTCCCACTCCGGCCATGCTGCGTGCTGAAGCGCGGCTGCTGACCTTCGCTGGTCTGATCCTGCTTGGGATTGGCTTTCCGTTGACCATCTTCTTGTCGGCGCAAGCTTTGGCGCCGGGTGGTCTGTCGCCGGTTTTGCCGATCGCGATGGGTGCGCCGCCGATCATCCTTGGCTATCTCGCCTGCCACTTCGCATCACAGCGTATGGTTAAAGCGAAGACGCTTGAGAGCGGCGGCGAGCAGCGCTAAGCAGACGCCGATGACGACGTTCGCACACCGACAGGAAGGCTGAGTCCTTCGCCGCCGCCTCAAACGGCGCGCATCGTCCTGTCTCAAGCCTTCAGCGAACGAGTTCTCCAATGCTCCCCGTCGATCCGGCGCTCTATGCGCTTTTTCTCGGCACCATGGCCGTCTTCGCCATCACGCCCGGTCCCGCCAATCTCTATTCCATCGCCACCGGCGTTCGCTCCGGCCCGCGCGCGGCGCTCTTAGGCGTCGCCGGCATGAACACAGCGACCTTGGTCTGGCTTGGCGCCGCCGCGCTTGGCCTTGGCGCATTGGTGCACGCTTATCCGCAAGCCTTCCGCGTGATTGCTATTCTCGGCGCGCTCTACGTCGCTTGGCTCGGGCTGGAATCGCTCTGGTCGGCGTGGAAGGGGACGGCGCAACTGAAGACCGGGCGCGGGTCCGTCGTGGAAACGGCGTTCCGTGATGGCTTTGCCGTTCAGTTCGCGAATCCGAAGGTGATCGTCTTCTTCACCGCCATTCTGCCGCCCTTCGTCGATCCAGCCCGTCCGGCCGCGCCGCAGCTTGCGCTCTTGGGCGCTGCGGTGATTGTGCTCGATGTGATCGCCATGGCTGGTTACGGGCTCGCTGGCGGCGCGTTGGCGCGGACGCTTACTGAGCCGCGCGCGCAACGCATGTTCGCCGCCTGTGTTGGTCTGCTCTTGCTCATCGCAGCGGCGATGAGCGCGCTTCGTTGACTGATTTATTTGCACACGTGCAGCGCGAATACTTGAACGGCGCCTCGCTTGCGCTGCACGCAAACGCATGATGCGTCTGGAGTTTTGACGTAAACGCGCGCCGCTTGGCAGCGTGTGCGTGCGAGTGCTAGCGGCGGCGTAGTATTGACTTGGTAATAGCTCCGGCCTCAGCCTCGGTTAAGCTGAGAAGCAGCACACTATGAGCCGTACTCTACTTTGCCGGAGGTAAAGCAGCACATGGGATCGAACGACCTGTCTTTACAATTGCAGGGCTGGCGTTTGACCACCGCCGAGGTGCTCTATTACATGCCGGACCATCCGGCCCTGTTGCAGAGTTTCGTCTGGCAGACCTTGGATCTCGCCCCAAAATACCCGCGCATCCACCAATTCCTGGATTATTGGCGCCGGGAGATCGACGCGGTGATCCATTCCGTCCAGCTCGCCAGCGGGGAGATGATCGCGCCTGGCCGGGTCAACACGGCTAGCGTCATCCTGCATCACTAGTTTGCGATTGGCGTCCGGGCCGCGGGCCCTACATTATAGGGAGTGGCGGGGCTGATGACCGGAGATCGCAAGATCATGCGTACGTTTTTGTTTGCAATCGCCGCTGGGCTCTTGAGCGCGTGCGCCACGGCGACCCCTTACCAGCCCGCCGACACCACCAGCTACGGCTTCCACGAGCAGCGGATTGAGAATAACCGCCTGCGCATCAGCTTCCGCGGCAATACGCTGACCGACCGCGAGACGGTCGAGACCTATCTGCTCTTCCGCGCCGCCGAGCTGACCACGCAAAACGGCTTCGACTATTTCATTGTTGCTGACCGCGACACCGAAGAGCAATCGCGCCTGCAGGGTTCGCCCCGGCCGCGCTTCGCCTCGGACTACTGGTATTTCTCACCGCGCCGCGGCTGGAGCCCTTGGTACGATCCGTTCTGGGATCAGCCGTCTAGCTATCGCGAAGTGACGCGCTACGAAGCTGTCGCTGAGATCGCGATGTTCAACGGCCCGAAGCCGGCGGACAATCCTGACGCGTTCGACGCGCGCGAAGTGCAGTCCAATCTCGGCGGCCGCGTTACACGGCCTCCGGAGGGCTAGGGACCTTCGACTTCAATTCCACGGTCGCGCAGCAATTGGACGACGTTCTCGTCGCCGACCAAATGTGCTGCGCCGACCGTGATGAAGGCGTTGCCCGATCCTGCAAGCCGCGCTTCGATCGCGTCCGCCCATGCGCGATTGCGATCAACGAAAAGCGCGTTGTGAATGGCGGGGCCGGCGTCACGCCATTGACGATCGAGCTCGCGCGACAGCGTTTCGAGATCGCCTCGCGCCCACGGCTCGTCGAGGCCGTTCAAAGCGCGTCCGCCTTCATCAACTTGGCGCAGTGTGACCGAGAGAAAATGCGTCTCGTCCTCGGGCGCGAGATCGGCAAGTACGCGGATCTGCTCTTCCGGCGTCTCCAGAAAACCGAACCGCATGTTCTGAGCCCGCGCCCGCGCGCCGAGCACAGTCTCGACACCAGCGTCGGTGGTCTGTCCGCGCTGTGTGGCGTAGGCGTAAGTGATCTGCAGCGCCGCGAACCACGGGCGCAAGCGATCGAGCGCGACTGGATCGAGCCTTGTCTCCTGGGCCGCTCGGGCTAAGCGCTCCTGATCCTCAGCGGAAAGCCGCGAGGCGAGCGTCTCGCCCGCAGGCAGCGTGCCGTGGAGCTGTGCCAGCGCGGAGAAGTCCGCCGCTTCAACATCGGTCTCAGTGACGAACTCGTCCGCGCTCTCGAGCGC
>CAYZIJ010000117.1:0-3047 GCA_964478365.1 uncultured Terricaulis sp. | reverse complement strand
TGCGCGCGGTGGTGGCCGCGCTCGACTGCCCAGTTCCCATTTCAAACGAGGGCGCGGGAGATGCGCCGCGCTCTACGCGTCGAGTAGCCTCGATGTCGCCGCCCGATCTCGCCGCGGGATGCTGAGATACGACTAGGTCGCGTTCCGCTGATCTTCCAAAAACCCTAAGACAGCTTCGATGAAGGCGTCGTTTCGATCGCCGGCGACCATGTGCCCAGCATTGGCGACGTCTGAGAATTTCGCGTGTGGCGCAGCTTCAAGGAACGCGCGCGCGGCTTCCTCGGACACAAGTTCGCTCAGGCGGCCTCGGATCAGGTGGAGCGGTAAGCGAAGTTCACCAGCACGCGCTTCAAATTCGTCCATCGAATGCGTCGCGCGCGTCTCGACGACACTGGTTATGAAGCGTGGGTCCCAGTGCCAGCGATATCTGCCGTCATCGCCTCTGCGCAGATTCTTGGCCAGGCCAGAGAGATCTTGAGGGCGCGGCCGATGGGGCAGGTATTGCGCGATAACGTCTGCCGCCTCTTCGAGGCTCGCGAACCCATCCTCGGCTCGATCCGCCATGAAACCGACAACGCGCGCGACACCTGCGGGCTCCATGCGAGGTGTGATGTCCACCAGCGTGAGTGAAGCGAACGCGCCGGGATCGGTGTGTGTCTCCGCCATCAAACCGGCGAGCCCACCGAGCGACGCGCCGACCACGTGCGGTCTTTGGCCGATTTGCTTTGCGACCAGGGCCAGGTCTCGCGCAAACCGCGTGAGCCGATAGTCTCCGCTGGGCGACCACCCGCTTTCGCCGTGGCCTCTGAGGTCCAAGGCGACCGCGAGCCAGCCGGCAGCGGCGATGCGCTCGCCGGCCTTGGCCCAGGCATGACGGGTTTGCCCGCCGCCGTGGGCGAGAACAACGGCGCCGTTCCGCGCCGCGCCGAACGCGTCAGCGACGAGCTGGACGCCTTCATCACCGCCAAACAGGCGGCGTTCAGGGTCGCTGGGCATAGCAACACTTTCTTTGTGAACCGCCATATAATAAAGTGGTTGACATAATGACTAGACCTGACGCAACCCGCAATCTGCCTGCCGCTGCGGCGCCCGCGCAGCGCAGAGGGATGGGCTTTGCTCTCGCCGACGTGACGCGTCTCATGCGCGCGATGCTTGACGCCCGGATGCGCGAGCTTGGACTAAACGGCTCGACTTGGCGGGTGCTGGCGTACCTCTACCGGGAGGACGGCCAGACGCAGGCGCAACTCGCGCGCCTGCTCGAAGTCAGCCGCGCGGCGGTTGGACAGATGATCGACCGGCTCGAAGCGAGTGGCCACGTTGAACGCCGCGAGGATCAAAGCGACCGCCGAACGTGGCGTGTACACCTCACTGCGCGAACGCACGCAGAGGTTCCGGCGCTGATCGAGACCGCGCGCGTGCTTGAAGCGGAGTTCTTCGCTGGCTTGGCGGAAGACGAAATCAATCAGCTCGGTGCTCTTGTGTCGAGATTGCGGGAACGCCTCATCGTCGCGCAACCCGCTGCGGACGCAATGGAGGGCAAGTGATGGACGTTAAGGTCTCCGACGAGGAAACCGGTTCGTCGTCCTCGATGTTGTTGCGGCTGAAGGCGCGGTTCACACGGCGCACGCGGTTCGCGTTGATGTTCGGGCTTCCGGCCTTGGCGATCGGTGCGCTGGTCGTGATGATGCTCACGGGTGGGCGATACCAAGAGACCGAGAACGCTTACGTGCAAGCGGCGCGAGTGCCTATCAGCACCAGCGTGCCGGGCCGAATTGTCGAAATGCGCGTGCACGACAACGACACGGTGCGCGCCGGTCAAATTCTGTTTGTGCTCGATCAGGCAAATCCCCAGGCCGACGTCGCACAGTTTGAAGCAGCGCTCGCCTCAGCCCGCGCCCGTGTCGCTTCAATGCAGGCGGAGTACCGCGCCCAGAGCGCGGGCGTGCGCGCGCGTGAGGAAGGTCTCGCCTTCGCACGCAGCGAGTTGGCGCGCGCGCGCCAGCTCGGCGCGGAGGGAATAGCCGCGCGTCAGGACGTCGAGGCGGCCCGGCACGGCGAAGAGCAGGCGCTAGCCGAACTGGCGCGGGCCCAACAGAGCCTGGCCGCCGCCCTGGCGGGCCTCGGCGGTAACCCAGACGTTGATGTAGAGGCGCACCCTTCGGTGCGGGAAGCCGCCGCACGGTTGGAACGCGCCCGTCTCGCGCTCTCCTATACGGAAGTGGTCGCGCTGCAGGACGGTGTCGTCACACGTGTCGATCAAGTGCAAGTGGGCACGTTCGTCAATGCGGGCCAAACGTTGTTTTGGCTGATCGCGGGCGAACCGTGGGTCGAAGCGAATTTCAAGGAAAATCAGATCGCCCACATGCGTGCGGGCCAACGTGCAACCATTAGGATCGATTCCTTCGGCGGGCGCGCGTTTGAAGCGCGGGTCGCCAGCTTCAGTCCAGGCACGGGCGCAATATTCTCACCGTTGCCGGCGCAGAACGCCACGGGCAATTGGGTGAAGGTCGTCCAGCGGATTCCGGTTCGACTCACCTTCGTCGATCCACCGCCGGACCTTATCTTTCGCGCCGGCCTTAGCGCGCGCGCGCGCGTGGACACGCAGTCTGATCCAGACCGCCTGCGCGGTCGCTGATCGATGGCCGGGGCCGCTTCAACGCCCAACATTCAGCGCGTTCCGCTGACGATCGCGATCATGCTCGCGGCCTCGATGTTCACCATCGACAGCACGATCGCGAACGTGGCGTTGCCGCATATGCAGGGCGGGCTCTCAGCGGGCCTCGATCAGATCACTTGGGTGCTGACCTCGTTTATCGTCGCCCAAGCGCTGATGACGCCGCTCGTCGGCTGGCTGGCGCAGCACTTGGGTCGGCGCCGTCTGATGCTGATTTCGGTTGTCGTCTTCACCGGCGCCTCGCTTGCCTGCGGCGTCGCACAAAACCTGGAGCAGATGGTTCTGTTCCGCGTGGTCCAAGGCGTCGGCGGGGCCGCTTTCATCCCGTTGTCGCAAGCCATTCTGTTCGACATCAACCCGCCGGAAAAGCACA
>CAYZIJ010000116.1:0-3548 GCA_964478365.1 uncultured Terricaulis sp. | reverse complement strand
TTCAATCCCTGTCGCGCCCACCATTGCCTGAATCCGCCCCAAAAACGGCTCTGAAATCGCCTCTAAAGCCTTGAAAGGCAGAGACAAATGGGCGGTTCTAAAACCGGTTTCTCGATCGAATTCCAGGTGCTGGGCAAACGTTAGACGTAGGGCCAAACGCTTCTGCTCGATACGCTCTGAACTCCATAGTTTCATTGGGTTTTCTAGGAAGTTCATCGCGGTTCTAACAGCGGACTCGAAATTGAGCTTCGGCTCTTCCACGTGTTGCAGTTTCTCAGCGATTGCGAGCTTCTCCGCCTGCAAACGTTCGATGCGTTCTTCGTAGGCTTTGGCGACTGCGGCGCTTTCAGTATCAACGACGCGATCGAGTAATTGTTGGATCTGTCGATCCGCCGATGAGAGCGTTGTCTGCAGCGCCTTTGCGTCCGTTTCGCTCGCGGCGATGCGGGCATTCCACGCATCTTCGAACATCTGGCGCGCGGCGCGAAACACACCGGCCGGCGGTTGAACGCTCGACATGATGACAGCGAACTTACCTTCCAGCGCGTCGCGCTTGATGGATCGTCCGTAGTGGGGGCAGCCCCGGTTGTAGCAGAAGTAATAGGGGTAATGCCGCTCGCGGCCCTTAGTCCAGCCCGCAGTCAGCATCGTGCCGCAGGTGCAGGCAACAAAGCCCCGCAGAGGGAAATCGGGATTGAAGTCGGCGCGCGCGGGCGCGCGTTTCTTTCCGGCCAAGCGATCCTGAATCGTGTTGAAGGTCTCGACGCTGATCAGTCCTTCGTGCACGCCCTGTCGCAGCGAGACGTTCCAATAAGGCGCGCTGACGAGGCCGGCATAGATCGCCCGCTTCAACATCTCTGTGACGCGCGGATTGTGGACCCGGCCTTTGCGATCGCGCGGAAATTCCGGACGGCTTTCAAGGAAGCGTTGCACCTCGGCCTGGCTCTCGAAGCGACCGCACGCGTAGCCTTCAAGCGCTTCACGCACGATCGACGCCTCGGGCTCCTTCGGGAATAGAACGCGGCCGCTACGTTTGACCGAGCGATACTCGTAGCCAACAGGGGCCGAGGTGACGGCGTAACCACGCTCAACCCGAGCGGTCATTTTCTGAATGGCTTGCCGACGGAGCTGCTCGCGTTCGAGTTCGCCGCCGGCAACCGTGATGGTCTCATGGTGGCGCCCCTCCGGACTGTCTTCGAAACGGAAATTGGGGCTGTCGACCGAGGCGTTGAATGAGGCGAGACGATCGCGCAGCTCCCAATAGAAGCGTGTTCTCCGCGCAAACCGCTTCAAGTCATCGAAGATGACGACGTAGCGCTTGCTTCGATGCTTCTTTAGGTGCTCGAGAACGCGCACCATGCCAGGGCGCTCCATATAGTCGCCATAGCCGGACTTGCTGTCGGTATAGACAGCCTCGACCGACACGCCGAGCTTGGTAGCGTGCGCCCGACACAGGTGCTCCTGACTTCGGTTGCCGTCGCCATCAAGCTCTTGCTTCTGGCTCGACACGCGGCAGTAGATGATCGCGGCGTGTATTGGCTTCATCGAAATTCCTCAGCCGACGCTTGGCTAGCGCGCTCCGAGGTTTGAGGTTTCAGAGCGCTCGCCGTCTTCGATTCTACTGGCATCGTTTGCAGAAGGCGAGGCCGGTCCAAGCACGAGACTGACGGCATCGACGTTCCAGCCGAGGTCGACAAACCCGCACATGATTTTCCACAGGGCGCTCAAGAGTTCGTCCTGTTCAGCTTTGGTCATCCCGCTGCCGTCGAGATGATGGCGATAGTCGTCCGGTGTAAACGTCCCGAGCTTGGCCGACGGCGCGGCGGCGTCATTACTGGCGTCGTTCACGTCAACGACGGGCGGAGCAAAGTGCGCGGAGATGGACAAGCGTGCCTCCATGACGATGGAAGCATGTCGGCGGCGAAACGAGAGGAACGGGGCCGGAAACGTCGGGAAATGGTGTGCTCGCCCGATTGGAGAAGCTACGACTTGCAGGCCACGGTGTTGCGATCTTCCCACGCACCTAGCGCCGCGCGGCTTTAGAGGACCGCCTTGCCAAGTGCTAGCGGTCTGGACCCGGTCCGCGCAGTAGCGTCGAGATTGATTTGCCGGCTTGTTGGCCGCGAGCAGCATCGATCGCGCGCGATTGCATCAGCGCCTTGCGAATGTCGAGATGAAGCTCCAGCGCCTTGAGGCCGTCGCGCCAGTTCGGTGCGAATTGAAGCACGTTACGCTTCACCTCGGTCGTTAGGCCCAGGCGTCGCAGTTCGTGCGCGCGGCCCTTAAGCGCGTCGGTGGCGGCCGGATCGCCATTTGGCGCCCGCAAGTCCGCGACGCGCACCCTGCCATCCTTATCGAGTTGATCTGCGATCCAGTGATCGAGCCGCGTTGGCCGATGCGCCCGCACCTCGCGGTGCAGTGCGGCTCGATCGGCTTCACGGGTGCGGTTACCCAAGCGTTCGGTGGCGACGTCGCGCGCCACTGACCTGAAGCCGTGCTGCACAAACTCTCGTGGAATGATGAGGTCGCGTCCATCGTCACGTACGCCGCGCAGGATGATGTGCGTATGTGGATTGTCCGTATCCCAGTGATCAACCGCGACCCACTCCAGCCTTGAACCCATGGCAAGTTCTGCGCGGCGCATTACCTCGCGCGTATAGGACTTCAGATCAGCGAGCTTGGTCCCGTTTTCGGGCGCTAGGATCAATCGGAAATGCCGGCGATCGCTGCGCGCCCAGGACGCGGCGCGCCCGCCGCCGTCGACTGCATCCACGGCCGCACCATAGAAAACAGAACCAGCTTCCTCGCGTTCAAGATAGCGGGTGTGGGCGCGCACCTCAGATTCCGCCTCCGGCGTTGACGGCTCGGCTTCCGGAGCATCACCAGGTTTAGACGCTCGCGCGGCAGCGTCACGAGCCACATAACGCGCATGCGCGCGTAGGGCGGCCCCGCCGCCGCCGGCGTGACTGAAATAGTGGATCTTCACAATGGCGCGTTGGCGTGGATCGAAGTCGCCGTGCGCACCCCGCGACGAGGTGCTCTTCGCAACCCTGCGCGATGATCCGATCAAGCTCGCGAGCTTCTTGCCGTAACCTGCGCGCGTGGCGCCGCCCGACGACTTCGCGCGGCCGTCGCGCTTGCCTTCGAGCATGTCGGCGTTCAGTGCTCGCGTGACGCCGAGTGATTTACCCGGCCGAAACACTTCAGCGCCGAACATGTCGCGCCTCAGTTTTCCTGCACGGAAGAGTCGGTTGATGCTTGGAGCTTCGATCATCGAGTGCGCTCAGCGTGGTGAGGTGCGCGCACCTCGTGCGCACCCTGCTATGATCGCGCGCACCTCGCGTTTGCGCCAGTGTTTGCAAGCGATTGGTGTGTGAAGTGGGGTTCTCTTTATCTTGCCTTCCACCCCACCTTCCTTCGATGTTTCTCTCACACACACAATCGATCACGCTGAATCATGAAATCTCACGTCGCAAAGCAGATTGGTTGGGCCGGGTGTTGCGTCAGGGATGGAAGCCCACAGGGCCGAGACCGAAGGGCTCGGTTCA
>CAYZIJ010000115.1:0-3605 GCA_964478365.1 uncultured Terricaulis sp. | reverse complement strand
AACCGCGTCATTTCCTCCGGCTCGCCGCGCGAGCCTTCGGGGAAGACGACGAGGATTTCGCCGCGCTCCAACGCTTGCTTGGCGCCGAGCAGCACATCCTCCGTCCGCGAGGCGCCGCCGCGTTTGATTGGGATGATGCCGATGACGTTGCGCGAGAACCAAGAGCCGAAGCCGCCTTTGTCGAAGTGATCCGCTGCAGCGACCGGGCGGAGCTTTGGCAGGAGCTTCGAGGGAAAGAGGCACAAGAGCACGATCGTATCAACGTGGCTGTTGTGATTGGCGGCGACGATCGCAGGCCCGTTCTTTGGCAGCTTGTCCGCGCCGATCGTATCCAGCCCGAACAGCAGCCGCGCAATCGGGCGTACGATCAGCATCAATCCATAGCGTCGGATCGTTTGCAGCATCAGAAACGCTCAACGGCGAAAAACGCCAGCAAGTGAAAATAGACCGGCGCGGCAAATGTGAGGCTGTCGAGCCGATCGAGCACGCCGCCGTGACCCGGTATGAGGCGCGATGTATCCTTCACGCCGAGATCGCGCTTGATCGCGCTCATGGTGATGTCGCCGAAGAAGCCCGCCATCGGGACGACGATGCCCATGATCGCCGCATGCGTGGGTGTGAGCGGCGTGAAGTAGGGCGCGAGCCAGTAGAACACCACCGCCGCCGTCAGCCAGCCGCCAATGGCGCCTTCCCAGGTTTTATTTGGCGAGACGTTGGGCGTGATCTTGGTCCGCCCGATCGCCTTGCCCCAGCAATATTGCGCGACGTCGTTCAACTGCGTGACGAAGAGCAGGAAGAACACTAAGCCAGCGCCGCCCGCAGGCGCTTCCGCATCGGGCACGCGCATCAGGAAGGCGATGCAGCCGATATTGTAGACGCAAACGACCATGCCCCAATGGATGATGCCCACAGTCGGCAAGTAGCCCTCCGTGCGCCCGATCCAAGCCATGGCGGCAGCGGCGATGAGGAAACCGTAAACCGGAATGAAGACGAGATAGATTTGGTAGCTGTCGTCGAACAACGCCTCGGCGAAGATGAGCCCGTAATTGACGAACACCGAGAGATACGCGAGCAACACGATCAGGCGGTCTTCCTTGCGTGTCGGCGCGAGCGTCAGGAATTCCTTGAGGGCCAGGAACGAGATGAACGCGAACAAGATCGCCGTCGCTTGCCAGCCCGCGATCAGTGCGGCGCCCAACAGCACCGCCATCACCCACCACGAGCGCATGCGCGGGCCGAGATCGCTCCACTTGCCCGGCTGCATCGCCGGCAACACAAGTGCTGCGATCGTGCCGGCCAACAGCAACGCTAGCACACCGAGAAACCCGAACACGAGCGGTTCGGGTATGTTGATCGCGAAAGTGCCGACGGAGAGGCTGAGGCCGTTCATGCGCCCATTTCCGCGCAATGGGGAGCTGCGTCAATGAGTGAGCCTCAAAAGCTGCGTGAGGCGATCGCGAGCAACACGCTTGTGCATGTGGCTTTCGCATTCCTGGTGATGGGCGGCTGGGCCGTGTTCGCCAATCGCTCCCATACCGTTCCCGAAATGCTGCTCGCCGGGTTCGTGCAGGGGACGATCTCGGGTTTGCTTACGCTTGGGCTGAAGAAATTTTTGGAATGGTTCTCTGCGCGCATGAGAGGATTGCCAGCGCTCATCGCGCCGCCGCTCATCACTGCGACGTCGATCTTCGCAATTCTATGGAGCGCGCACACGCTCGCCAGTACGCCGGAGATATGGACGACGATCGCGTTCCCGTTCACCGTCTCGACGACCTACGCCATCCTCTACAATTTGCGCCTCTGGAGACAGGCCAATGGCCGCTGACGAAGACCGCCGTCCGATCTCGCAACGCTCGCACGGCTGGGCGCAGTGGCTGTCGAAGGCGCTGGTGAAGGCGAACATCTCGCCGAACTTCATCTCGTTCACCTGCATGATCTTCGCGGCGCTCTCTGGCGCGTGCTTCTACGCGACATCGCTCGCAGTGGGCATCGACCGCATCCTGCTTTGCGTTGGCGCCGCTCTTTTCTGCCAGCTGCGCCTCTTGGCCAACATGATGGACGGCATGGTCGCCGTTGAGGGCGGCAAGGGCAGTGCGGACGGCCCGATCTGGAATGAAATGCCGGATCGCGTCGCCGACATCTTCATCTTGGTCGGCGCCGGCTATGCGGTCTCGCACACCGGTATGTTCGATGCGTCGCTTGGCTGGGCCGCGGCCGCGTTCGCGGTGATGACGGCCTATGCGCGCGAGGTCGGCAAGAGCGCAGGGGCGCCAGCGGATTTCTCCGGACCGATGGCGAAGCCGCACCGGATGTTTTGGATGACCATCGCCGCGATCCTCACCATCTTCGATCCGCAACTCGGGCCGAGCGTTGCCTCGCTACTCGATTGGGGTTGGACCAATGACGGCGGCAAAGGCGTCTTTATCGCCTTTTTCCTTTGGTTCGTCCTCTTCGGCTCGATCGTCACCACGTTCAATCGCACCCGGCGCGCATTGGCGCTCCTCAACAAGCGCTAAGAAAAAAGCGCGGGACCATGGCCCCGCGCTTTCGAAACCTAGCATTCGTTAGAGCGCTTACTTCTTCCGGAACGCGTCCAGGCTGACGACAGCGCTTTCGCCCTGTTCAGGTGCGCTTTCGGGCGCGGACGTTTGTTGTTCGCGCGAGGCAGGAACCGAGTCATCGCCCGAGACCATGCGCGCTTCTTCAATATTGTGCTGCTGTTCGAATTGCAGACCGAACTTCACGCTCGGATCGAAGAAGCGGGTGATCGCCTTCAGCGGAATGGTGATAGGCTGCGGCTGGCCCGAGAACTTCAGGATGACACGGAAGCGATCAGCGTAAACTTCGAGATCCCAGAACTGGTGCTCGAGCACGATCGTCATTTCGTCAGGATAGCGCGCGCGCAATTGCTCGGGGATGATCACACCCGGCGCGTGCGTGCGAAACGTAATGTAGAAATGGTGCTTGCCAGGCAGACCACGCGGGCTCGCCGCTTCTTGCAACGATGCTCGGACGACGCTGCGCAGCGCGTCTTGCATCAGTTGGTCATACCCGATCACGTCATCGGCCACGGCCGCGCTCCCCTCAAAGCTTGTCCACACCCATAGTGGCTCGTTTCGGACAGTCAATTGCTGATCCACGAGGCGCGAAAACACCAATCTTCTCAACGTCGGCAGGCGAACGCGCGCTGTGGATAAAAGTTCGACGCACGTGTGTGCAAAACTGAAGCCGCTGCTTCAATCGCTTCGCGCAGAGAGCGAGCCGCACCGCAGCGAACTCGCCAACTACCTGCACTCTAACGAGATTCCGGCGAAGACTTCGCGCTATCAGCGCCTCAACACGCTGTGACCGCGTGTGACCGCTGCTCAAAGCGAAAACGTTCACCGCGATTCTCTTCAAGCAGGGGAGAAAATCCCCGTCTTCTGTTGCCCGGCGCCATTCGTCGCAAAGAGAGGACGCCGGCTTCTGCTTCGTTGTGAGAAAATCCCGGACTTCTGTTGCCGGGCGTCCGGGGGCCCCGCCTTAGGATGCTACTCGTAAGGACTTAAGATCGGAAAACTCCGCACTGCTTACGCAGCGAGGGCGAATTCCTCAGCGTTGTTGTC
>CAYZIJ010000114.1:0-3924 GCA_964478365.1 uncultured Terricaulis sp. | reverse complement strand
ACACGATTTCGCAGTTGGCCCGGGAGTTCGAGGTCACCCCTCGCGCCCTCCGTTTTTACGAAGATAAAGGCCTGCTGACCCCCCGCCGCGACGGCATGAACCGCGTCTATTCGCATCGTGATCGCGCCCGCCTGCAGTTGATCTTGCGTGGCAAGCGTGTTGGCCTCTCGTTGATCGAGATCAAAGAGATCCTTGATCTCTACAAGGTTGATCAGCGCGCCCAAGCGCAAACGGCGCTGAAGAAGTACAAGGCGCGCGTTGTCGCGCTCGAAGCGCAGCGCGAGGATATCGACGCCGCTATCGAAACGCTGACGGATTCCATCACCAAGCTGGAAGAAGTGCTGGCGAAACCGGCGGCCCCCGCTGCGATGGCCAATGCACGGGCTTTCGAGCAAGAAGCCAAGAAGCGCCTCGAAGAAGCGCACTAACGCCTCTATAGAGGCGCTAAAGATAAAATCAGGGAGAGAAGGATGCCATCGTACAAGGCGCCCGTCCGCGAATATAAGTTCCTCTTGAAGGACGTGCTCGAGATCGAGCGTTACTCCAACTTGCCGAGCTTTTCGGACGCGCCGATCGATCTGATCGAGCAATTGTTGGAAGAGGGCGCGAAGTTTTGCGAGGGAGTG
Organism: uncultured Terricaulis sp.; assembly: GCA_964478365.1. GTDB lineage: Bacteria > Pseudomonadota > Alphaproteobacteria > Caulobacterales > Aquidulcibacteraceae > Vitreimonas. The sequence continues at coordinate 3,298 of CAYZIJ010000114.1, read as the reverse complement.
CTCGCGCCTTTGAACAAGGTCGGCGACGAGCACGGCTGCAAGCGCGCAGACGATGGATCGGTGACGACGCCGCCTGGATTCAAATCTGCGTATGACGAACTGGTTGCGGCTGGTTGGCCGGCGCTCTCAAGCGATCCGAACTATGGCGGCCAAGGTTTGCCGCACATTGTTGGTTTGGCGTGGAGCGAGATGGTGTCGTCCGCCAACATGGCGTTCGGCATGTATCCGGGGCTCTCGCATGGCGCCTACGAAGCCATCCATCGCCACGGCAGCGATGAGCAGAAGCAGACCTATCTGCCGAAGCTCGTGACCGGGGAATGGACCGGCACGATGAACTTGACGGAGCCGCATTGCGGCACCGATCTCGGCATGTTGCGCACGAAAGCCATCCCGCAAGCCGATGGCTCGTACCGCATCAGTGGCCAAAAGATTTTCATCTCGGCCGGTGAGCACGATCTCGCGAGCAACATCATCCATCTCGTCATCGCGCGCATTGAAGGCGCGCCGGCGGGAACGAAGGGCATCTCGCTTTTCGTGGTGCCGAAGTTCTTGATCAACGCCGATGGATCGCTGGGCGCCCGCAATGGCGTCGTCTGCGGCAAGATCGAAGAGAAAATGGGCATCCACGGCAATTCGACGTGCGTGCTGAACTATGACGACGCGACGGGCTATCTCGTCGGCCAAGAGAATAAGGGCCTCGCGGCCATGTTCGTGATGATGAACGTGGCGCGTCTCGGCGTCGGCTTGCAGGGACTGTCGCAATCGGAAGTCGCGTATCAAAATGCGGTGACTTACGCGAAGGATCGTTTGCAAGGGCGTTCGATCACTGGCGCGAAGAATCCGAACGGCCCGGCCGATCCGATTATCGTTCACCCCGACATTCGCCGCATGCTGATGGACGCGCGCGCGTTCAACGAAGGCGCGCGTGCCTTCGCGTTCTGGACTGCGCTGCATGGCGATCTGCTGCACACGTCACCGGATGAGAAGGTGCGCGAGAAGGCTGACGATTACATGGGTCTGATGACGCCGGTGATCAAAAGCTATCTGACCGACAAGGGCTACGCCAACGCCACCAATTGCCAGCAAATCTTCGGCGGTCACGGCTATATCGAAGAAACCGGCATGTCGCAGTTCGTGCGCGATGCCCGCATCACGCAGATCTATGAAGGCGCCAACGGTATTCAGGCGCTTGATCTCGTCGGCCGCAAGCTCGGCGCCAATGGTGGCCGCGCGATCTTCGCGTTCTTTAACGAGATCGACGATTTCGTGCACAACCACGAAGACGACGCCGATCTGAAAGAATTCCTCGACGTGCTGACGTCCACAAAAGCGCAGCTGCAAGACGGCACGATGTGGATGATGCAGAACGGCATGACGAATTTCGACAATGCCGGCGCCGCCAGCCACGATTATCTCAATCTCTTCGGCATCACCGCGCTCACCTATATGTGGGCGCTGCAGGCGAAGGCGGCTTACGCTGCCAAGAAAAATGGCGGCAGCGCCGATCCGTACTTCGACACCAAGATCACAACCGGCCGCTATTTCCTGGCGCGTATCGCGCCGGAGACGGCGTCGCATTTGGCGAAGCTGAAGAGCGGCGCTGGACCCGTGATGGCGCTGACGGCGGAGGCGTTTTAGTGGCGGCGCACACCGCCACCGTCACTTGGCAACGCGGCGAAGATGATTTCGCCGCTGGGCACTATTCGCGCGCGCACGAGATCGAGTTCGATGGCGGCGTCACGGTGGCGGGTTCGGCTTCGCCGTCCGTGGTGAAGGCGCCGTACTCGCGCGAAGACGCCGTTGATCCGGAAGAGCTGTTGGTGGCGTCGCTTTCGACTTGCCACATGCTTTGGTTTCTCGATCTCGCGCGCCGCGCGGGCTTTGTCGTCGATGCGTACGAAGATCGCGCGTCTGGCGTGATGGGCAAAGACGATCGCGGCAAGATCGCCATTACCCAAGTGAAGCTCAATCCGGTTGTATCATGGAGCGGTGAAAAGCAGCCGGCGCCGGAGGAAATCCGCGAGCTGCATCATCGCGCGCACGAAGCGTGTTTTATCGCAAACTCCTTCCGCGGCGACGTCGCCATTGCGGGCGGAGAAGCGAACTAGTTACCGCGCTTCGCTCAGCCCGAGCGAAGCGGTCAGCGGAGTAGGCGGGAACGCCAGGGACGACTCCGGTCCTATGCAGGGTGAGCGGCGCCAAGCGTCGTAAACGTTGGAGTACGAAGATGGCTGAGGCCTATATCTATGACGCGGTGCGCACGCCGCGCGGCAAAGGCAAAGCGAACGGCTCGTTGCACGAGCAGACGTCGCTGCAATTGGCGACGCAAGTGCTGCAAGCCATCCGCGACCGCAACAACCTCGACACCTCGAAGGTCGATGACGTCGTCATGGGCGTGCTCTCGCCGATCGGTGAGCAAGGCGGCAACCTGCCGCGTATCGCAGCTTTGAACGCCGGCTACGCCGAAACCGTTTCGGGCGTGCAGGTCGAGCGCTTCTGCGCTTCGGGTCTCGAAGCCTGCAACATCGCTGCAGCGAAGGTGAAGTCCGGTGAAGCAGCGCTCGCAATCGGCGCCGGCACTGAAAGCATGAGCCGCGTGCCGATGGGCTCGACTGGTGGTTCGTGGGCGACCGATCCGTCGATCGCGATGAAGACCTACTTTACGCCGCAAGGCGTCTCGGCCGATGCGATCGCCAGCAAGTACGGCTTCTCGCGCACCGATCTCGACCAGTTCGCGGTGCAATCGCAACAACGCGCCGCTCAAGCGTGGAAAGAAGGCCGCTTCAAGAAGTCGATCGTGCCGGTGAAAGACCAGATGGGCGCAACGCTCCTCGCGCATGACGAATTCATGCGTCCGGAAACGACGCTTCAATCGCTCGGCGCGCTTGAGCCGTCGTTCAAGATGCAAGGCGAAGTGATGCCGGGCTTCGATGACGTCATCAAGCAACGCTATCCCGAACTCGAGAAGATCGAGCACGTCCACCATGCCGGCAACTCGTCGGGCATCGTTGACGGCGCCGCTGGCGTTCTCATCGGCACAAAAGAAATGGGCGATGAGCTTGGCCTGAAGCCCCGCGCGCGCATCGTTGGCGGCGCATCGATCGGCTCTGAGCCGTCGATCATGCTGACCGGCCCGGAGCACGTCACGCACAAGCTGATGAAGCGCCTCGGTCTCTCCAAGCAGGACATCGACCTTTGGGAGCTCAACGAAGCTTTCGCGTCGGTCGTGCTGCGTTGGGTGCAAGCGCTCGATCTCGATATGGCGAAGGTCAACGTCAATGGCGGCGCCATCGCCATG
>CAYZIJ010000113.1:0-3976 GCA_964478365.1 uncultured Terricaulis sp. | reverse complement strand
CAGCCTTCCAAGCTGAAGACGAGGGTTCGATTCCCTCTACCCGCTCCATCCCGCCACCCACGCCGCCAGCGCTTCGAGCGGGAAGGAGGTGCTTAATCGCTAGGCGCCGCCTGGGGTTTTCCACGCCGCATCGTCCCTTCTAGCGCGCGTCGCGTTTGCGCTTTGGGCCTGTGCGGCCATAGTGGCTCTCGGCGGGGGCCAAGGACGGGGAGGCGGCGATGCCGCTTGCGCAGTTAATCCCTCGAATTTTAGCGGCGGCGCTCTGCGTCGCGGCGGTCGCGTGCGAGACAATCCCGCCGCCGGCGGAAGGCAGCGCGCTTGAGGCTGCGCCGCTGCCCGAGCTGCAGCCAGAGATGCAAACTGCGAGCGCCACGGCGCGTGCGCCGCGCGAACTCTTCAGCACGTTTGCAGAGATGGTGATCCAGCGTGTCGAGCCTGAGGTGACGCGCGAGGAGATCTTCGCGACTGTGCAAACGCTCGTCGCCGATGCGCGCGCCTGCTTGTCTGTGCCGTCGGTGTGGTTGTCGGCGCCGCCGCGCGCAGGCGCTTTTGTGGTGCGCTACGATTTGATGCAGCGCGATTGGGGCGACGACGTCGCGAGCAATGCACGCGGACGTATGGACGAATTGGTGGCCTCGGGTTTTCTGACGCAAGAAGCCCGTCCCGAGGTTGGCGACGGCGCGGTGCGCTACGATACGACGCGCGAAGGCCGAGAATACATGCGCGGGACGATTGACTCGGGCCAGCGTCCAGCTTTCTGCGCGCCGGCAGGGCGCCGTCTCGTTGAAGTGACTAGCGTGGAAATGGGCGAATTTCCGTGCGGCACGCTGCGCGTGCGCTTCACGCATGTCGCTGACGATTGGCCGACATGGGCGCGCCACGAGACAACGCGCGCGCGTTTGGCGCAGTCATGGCCAGCCAATGGCGCGGCGGGTGTCGGCGAGGTGTCGCTGAGCCGGCAATGGTTTGCCGCAGGGCATTTGCCGCGCGGCGTCGCCAACGGCGCGCTGGTCTCAGCGTGCATGGACGATGAGCGACGGCGCGTCGTCAGCGACGATCTCAACCTTTCCGTCGCGCCCTGATTATCAGTTGAGCACGAACGTCACCTTCATGTTGACGCGCCATTCGCTGATCTTGCCGTTCTTTGCGGTCACTTTGATATCTTGAATCCAGGCGCCTTCGACGTTTTCAAGCGTGTCAGAGGCTTTCGCCATGCCTTGCTCTATCGCGTCTTCGAGACCCTTGCTTGAGCCTGCGGTGACTTCGATTACTTTTGCGACTGCCATGAGTTTTCTCCGGAAGCCCGCCCGTCGCAACGCTAGTCTTATGGGCGGCGCCTGCCAAGCAGACGCCGCCCGCTAGACTTAGTTCCGCAAACGCACGCCAATTGTGAGGTTGCGCGACGCGCCAGCGAAGCCATTGACCGGCTCGTAGCCTTCGTCGGCCAAGTTATCGCCGGCGATGTAGACTTGGACGCCGTCGGCGAAGCGCCATGCTGCCGACGCACGCACTATATCGTAGGCGTCGGTGGAGCCGAGACCAAGATAGAAGCCGTCATCGCCATAGATTTGGTCGGCGCGTTCGCCGACGCGCCGCCAGCTAAGCGTGCCAGAGAATTGCCCGTGCTCTACGTCGATTGCGGCGCTCCACATCGATTCCGGGCGGCGCAGCAGCGGCGTGTTGGCCGTTGCATCTTCCGCGTCGGTGTAGACGTAGCCGAGACGCGTCGTGAGCCAGGCGAGCGGCCGGAGGGCTACGCGGGCTTCTGCGCTCTCAATATTGGCGCGATCGATGTTGGCGTAGGTGAAGAACGAGTCGAAATCGATCAGGTCTTCGACTTCGAGTGAGCGATAGAGACCGCCGAGTTCAACACCGTCTGCACGGCCGAACGCCGCGAACTGAGCATCAGCGCCGATTTCCCACGCTTCGCCGCGCTCGGGATCGAGATCCGGATTGCCGAAATAGATAAAGCGTTCGTACAGAGTTGGTGCGCGGAATGACGTGCCGTAGGCGCCGTAAGCGCGAACTGCGTCGGTTATCTGGAACGACGCGCCGGCGCGCCACGTCGTCTCTGTGCCGAAGCCTTCGAAGTCATCAACGCGTAAGGCGCCAGTCAGCGTGAGCCGGTCGAGCGTCTGCTGCGCGACGATGAATCCGCCTTGATGATCTTGGCTCGCCACGACGGTCGCGAACCCTTGATCGATATCGACACTCTCATCCTGCTGCTCGAAGCCCGCGCTCAGCGCGAGGCCGCCGCGTGTCCAATCCGCAGTGATGTCGCTGAAGCGGCGCTCACCCTCATAGCTCGACGTGGTGATGCCGGCATCTGTCTCAACGCGGTCTTGACGCACCTGGCCCGTGGTGGCGCGCAGCGTCAGTGCATCAGTGATCGCCCAACGCGCGCCTATGCGCGCGACGGAGAGATCGTTTTGCGCGAACTCAAGATCAGGATCGTCTGCGCGCTGTTCGTTGAACGTCGGTGGCGGGTAGATGAAGGCGTCGAAGTCCGCTCGCGCATCGCGCCGGCGCACTAGTAGATCGACCGACAATGCTTCTGTTATGGCCAAATCGAAGACGCCGGTCAGAGTCGTGCTTTCAGCGCCATCTTCATCGCCCGTGTGGGTCGCCATGCGCTCCGGTACGAGATCGTAGCCATCGGTGACGAAGCTTTCGCCCGTGATGGCGTAGCGTAGACGGCCGAGTGTGCCGTCGATACCGGCGCTGCCGCCGAGCGTGCCGAATGAGCCGCCGTAAATATCAAGCTGGCCGTTGATCGCGCCGTCGCCGCCACGCCGCGGCAAGATGTTGATCACACCGCCGATCGCGTCAGAGCCGTAGAGCGCGCTCATCGGTCCTTGCACAACTTCGATGCGTGAGAGACCGCCCAACGTGTCTTGGCCTGCATCGAATGATGAGCCGGGCGATGCGGCGTCGTTCAAGCGAATGCCGTCGAGCAGAACCAAAGTGTGGTTTGAGTTTGCGCCGCCGGAGAAGAGGCTCGTCTGTTGGCCGAACCCGCCGGAGCGGCTGACGTTTAATCCGGGCGTGCCGGTAAGAGCATCGGCCAAGTTGGATTGGCCGCGAATGAGCGCGGCGTCGACATCGATCACGTCAATGTCGGCCGGCAATCGATCAGCTCCTGCAGGCTGACGCGTGGCCGTGACGACGATTTGTTCGTCATCGTCTGCGTGCGCCGGAAACGCGGTGAGGGCAGTCGCCGCCAACAGAGCGGCTTTAAATACGAAACGCATGGGTGCTTCCCCGATTTGCATGCGCGTCCCGTCCCCAAGGACGCGCGGTTCAGCGACAGCGGGGCGCGAGAATCGCACGGGGCCGCCCGCGTCGCTGCATCGGAGGATGCTCCGGTTCATTCGGCTGGACCCGGCCGGCGAACGAGCGACTGCGAGGCAGGTCTCCTGGCTCACGGCTCAATCGCGATTCCGCCGCCTTCCCGGGAGTTTGCAGGCCCAGTGGCGTGTGGCGGAAGCGCTCGCCGCTAACAGTTGCGGGCACAGCCGCGGAGTTGGGGCGTTCGCCCCGCACCGCGTTCCCTTTTCACGTTCTTTCGAACGACCGTCGCGAAGATGGGCTTAGCTGCGACTGATCGCTTCGCCAAGCGCACAAACCCCATGCGGGGCTTGACGTATCCCCAAGTGCGGCTAAAGACGCGCACCTTATGTGCGCTTCGGCTCCGGCCTTAGCGCCCGACACCATTTTCGATCGCCGGAGAGACAGGACCTCACAATGGCCAAGGAAAAGTTTGAGCGGAACAAGCCGCATTGCAACATCGGCACGATCGGTCACGTCGACCACGGCAAGACCACGCTCACAGCAGCCATCACGATGGTTCTGGCCAAGAAGGGCGGCGCGAAAGCTATGTCCTACGCCGACATCGACGCCGCGCCGGAAGAAAAGGCGCGTGGCATCACGATCAACACGGCTCACGTCGAGTACGAGACGGCTGACCGTCACTACG
>CAYZIJ010000112.1:0-4311 GCA_964478365.1 uncultured Terricaulis sp. | reverse complement strand
TTTCAATCCCCGCCGCCTAATCTCACTCATCGCGTTCCGCCTCACGCTGGGTTGGACCAACGCCCCTTCGATGATGCGGACGAACGCATGATACGTGCGGTACGCGGGTGTCGGATAGATTTCGTGCGCGGCGTTGAAAACCAAGGGCGCGAGGCGTGTTTGGTGTTGGATAGATTGATCTGCATCACGCGCGGAACGAAGGCAGACCCATCCCGTTGATCTCGCACCCCAGTCACATCGAGGAGCGAGCCCCCATGCCTACCCCAGCCGGTCACACGACCGCCATTCGCGCGAAAAAAGTTATCGGCACCACTGTCAAGGACACGAGCGGCGAGAAAATCGGCACCGTCGAGGACATCGTGCTCGACAAGCAAACCAACACGATACTGTTCGCAGTCGTCGGCTTCGGCGGCGTGCTCAAGATCGGCGAGAAGTTTCATCCGCTGCCATGGGCGGTGCTGAACTATGACGAAGAAGAAGACGCCTATGTCGTCCCCTACACGAAGGACGAACTGAAGGCCGCGCCGAGCGACTCGATTTCCGAGCTCACCGCCAATGACGGCATCGCCTATCGCGACCAGAGCTTCGCCTTCTACAAAGTCGACCAATACTGGACCTAAGCGCCAGCTTCAGAACTGATGCAGCGCCCGCCAGCAATGGCGGGCGTTTTGCGTTGCGCACCAACATTTTTGCGAGCGCCGCTAAATCCTGCCATGCCTTGTCATGTTTAGCCGAATACAACGCTGCCTCACATGAAGGAGAAAGCACATGGCGGACGGCGCGAACGATCATCGGCATGATTGGGATTGGCTCGAAGGGCGCTGGAGCGTGCGCCATCGCAGGCTGAAAACACGGCTCGCAAACGACACGGCCTGGGAAGAGTTCAACGGTTCATGCGACTGCCGGCTGACCATGAACGGCCACGGCAATGTCGATGACAATGTCGTCGAGCTGCCAAGCGGCGCCTATCGCGCCATGGGCGTGCGCGCGTTCAATCCCGCGACCAGAAAATGGGCGATCTGGTGGCTCGATGAGCGTTATCCCGATCACATCGAACCGCCAGTCTATGGCGGGTTCGCAAACGGCGTCGGTCGCTTCGAGGGCGAGGATACGTTCAAGGGTCAGCCGATCCGCGTGTACTTCCAATGGTCGGAGATCACGGCGACTTCGGCGCGTTGGGAGCAAGGCTTCTCCACCGATGGCGGCACTACGTGGGAAGTGAACTGGGTGATGCAGTTCACGCGCGCATGATGTTGGCGCGCTGGTGAAGGCTCGCTTATCGTGCGCGCATGTCACGATCGAGCCTGATCCAGCGCGCCATCTATGACGGCGACAAGCAGACACTGGCCGTCACGTTCACGACCGGACGCACCTATCTCTATTTCGGCATCACCGCAGATCTGTATTCACAGTTCGCGACGGCGCCATCGCAAGGCCAGTTCTTCAACTGGCGTATTCGCGATCAATACGACTATCGCGAACTCGACTAGGGTTGCGACGCGTAAACGCCGCCCATCTCCTCGTCCCACGTCAGCAGGCCGCTTTCGAAGTCATCGGCCAGAAGTTCGATTAGTTCAGTCAGTGAAGGTGCGGCGACTTCGCGGCTCGCATCGTCATGCCACATGGTGATGACTTGGCCGATCGTGCCCTTCGCCGGCGGCTCCATATCGACGCACAGATGATTGCCGCCGCCATCGCCGGTGAATGGGATCCACTTCAAGCGCCACCATTCGTCGGCGCGAATGGGGCCATTGGGCTCGCAGTCGAAGCCATCCGGCTTGAACTGGTCGTGATACAGATCAGCCCACACCGCCCATTCGTCGGCAATGCGTTCGGTTGAGAACAGCTCCCAGCCAGGCAGGACTTGCTGCTCGTTGCTGCCATTGTGCAGGCTCAAGAGATGGCGAAGGTCCGCCGGAAGCGTGCACTTCACTGCCTGCTCGCATGCCGCGATCTCGGCCTGGCTCGCGCCCGCCGAAAGGTAGGTTGGAAACGACAAATGCGCGCGCGTCGCTGCATCGACATAGCGTTTCCAAGCCGCGTCGAAGCGCCCCGCATCGAATGTCATCGCACGTCCCTGGCCGTTTGGTTCGTCACTTTACACCAACCGCGACAAGCATCTCGCATGGCCCGACGAAGCCGGCATCGCCTTCATACGCACGCAGCGCTTCATCGATCTCCGCCCACGCCGCATCACGCCCCGCCTCATCGAGTCCGCCTAGCATCTGATGCAGAGCGCCGAATGAATCCCGTTCAAAGCGCACGCAGTCGGCCGCTGTTTTCATGTTCAACGGCGCCGCGACGCTGGCCACTTGGACATCACGAAAACCAGCGTCGCGCAGAACGCCTTCAAGCACACCCTGCCCGCCGAGACTGAACGGTCCCGGCTGACCCGGCGCCGGCGGCGGCAATCCGGCGCGACGGCGGATGATGGATACCGGCGTCGAGAAGAACTTGTTGTTCTCAGGCGTGCTGTAGACGATCGCCGCGACGCGCCCGCCCGGCTTCAACGCACGCATCATGTCGTGCAGCGCCTTCATGCGATCCGGAAAATAAATCAGGCCTACCCGCGAGATGACCACGTCGAAGCTCGCTTCCGGCACGTCGAGGTTTTCGCCGTCGAGCGCCATAACCTCAATGTTGGCGTAGCCTTCGCGCAGCGCATTCTCGGCCGCGAATTCCAGGATGCCTGGTGAGATATCGGTGGCCAGCACGTAGCCCTCCGGACCGACACGCTCCGCCGCCATCAGCGTTTGATCGCCGGCGCCGGCCGCAACATCCAGAACGCGATCGCCGGGGCCAACCTTGGCCATATCGAGCATCAGCTCAGTCGATGGTCCGAGCCACGACCTCAGGAATGGACCCCAGTCATTCCAGGCCTTCGCGGCGCTGTCCCATTGTTGCTTGGTCGTCTGCTTGTAGGCCGCCGCATCAAAGGGAACTGTCATGGATAGACTCCGTCGCTCAGCTCACGCGGTTGTAGCCGCGCCTAGAGCGTGATGCGACGGAGAACTTCGCCCGCGACGCTATTCATTCTTGCCGCGCTTTTTATCGCGCTCCGCCAGGATGCGCAGGCGCAGTGCGTTGAGCTTGATGAAGCCTTCGGCGTCGGCCTGATTGTAGCCGCCCGCTTCATCGAAGCCGACGAGCGCTTTTGAGTATAGCGAGTATGGGGAGGAGCGGCCGACTGTGCGCACGCCGCCTTTGTAGAGCTTCAGCTTGACCTCGCCGGTGACGCTCTCTTGCGACGCATCGATGGCGGCTTGCAGCATGATGCGCTCGGGCGTCCACCAGAAGCCATTATAGATGATGCTCGCATATTTCGGCATCAGCTCGTCTTTGAGATGCATGGCGCCGCGATCGAGCGTGATGCTCTCGATCGCGCGGTGGCCGTACCAAAGGATCGTGCCGCCCGGCGTTTCGTAAAAGCCGCGCGACTTCATACCGACATAACGGTTCTCAACCAGATCAAGCCCGCCAATGCCGTGCTTGCGTCCGAGATCGTTGAGCGCCTTCAGCAACTCATGCGCTTTCATCGGCTTGCCATTGATCGCGACAAGATCGCCGCGCTCGAATGCGAGCGTCACGATCTCAGCCTGATCCGGCGCTTCTTCCGGCGTGATGGTTCGGCGGTCGCCGCGTTTGGTGACGATCTCCGGCACTTCAACGTCCGGATCTTCCAGCGCCAAACCTTCGCTCGACGTGTGCAGCAGGTTCGCATCGATCGAAAACGGCGCGGCTTGCTCTTTGCCTTGCGCGATGTTGATGCCGTGCTTCTTGGCGTAGGCGATGAGATCGGGCCGGCCCTCGAACTCCCACTCACGCCACGGCGCGATGACGCGCACGTCCGGCTTCAGCGCGTAATACGAAACCTCGAAGCGAACCTGATCGTTGCCTTTGCCAGTGGCGCCGTGACACACCGCGTCAGCGCCGACCATGTTGGCGATCTCGATCTGGCGCTTGGCGATCAGCGGCCGCGCGATCGAGGTGCCGAGCAGGTACTGGCCTTCGTAGAGCGTGTTGGCGCGGAACATCGGCCAGACGAAATTGCGCACGAACTCTTCGCGCAGATCGTCGATGAAGATGTTGTCGGGCTTCACGCCCATGGCCAACGCCTTCTCGCGCGCCGGCGCCAGTTCCTCGCCCTGACCGAGATCGGCCGTGAAGGTGACGACCTCACAGCCATAGGTCTCCTGCAGCCACTTCAGGATGATCGAGGTGTCGAGGCCGCCGGAATAGGCCAGCACAACTTTCTTCACGGCGCTTTTCGTCACGTCATGCAACTCCATTGTCGGCGCGAGGCATAGCCGC
>CAYZIJ010000111.1:2033-4424 GCA_964478365.1 uncultured Terricaulis sp. | reverse complement strand
TATTTGCGTGGTGCCGCCAACAGGACTCGAACCTGTGACCCCCTGATTACAAATCTGGCGGGCAAGCACTCCAAAGGCTTCCAAATCTGTCCGCGCTGGCCGTTGTTCTTACACACGAATTGCAGCGAAACGGGTGACGGACGGTCCGAACCAGTTCACCGTCTGTCCAATCTAATCCGAGCCGTTTTTCGCCCCGCAATCGTCAGCCCTGTGACGGATGCCAAAGATGCCACGTCGAGCCAAGATCGAAGAGTTCACTGACCGCTTTGTCCGCACTGCGGCGGTAGGCGAGCACACCGAACGCCGCAGTCGCGGCTTCACTTTGCGCGTTACCAAAGAGGGGGTGAGGCGGTTTTCTATCCGATATCTGGCCGACAATGGCGAGCAGCGCCGGCTCCAGCTGGGGGAATATCCCGCGCTTAGCCTATCGGCTGCCCGAGAGGCTGCGGATGATGCGCTTGTTCGGATTCGAAAAGGTGAGGACGTGGCGGCTGAGCGGCGCCGCGCTAAGGCCGCCGCGCGCAGCCAGCACGTCCGAACGATCGCTGATCTGTGGGCCGACTATGAGGCGCACCAGCAGTCTCGCGTTCGCCCCTCAACGCTGGAGCATGCGCAAGGGCTCTATGGCCGCTATCTGAAAAAGCCATGGGGCGGTCTGAGGGTGGGCGACGTTGGCAAGCCTCAAGCGCGGGTGCTCTTGGCTGGGCTCGAGCGCAAAGGCGTTCGCGTGACCCGCAATCGCGTCCGTGCGCTTGTCGCTGCCCTCTTCAAGCACGCCAAGCATGAAGTAGGGCTGCTGGTGGAGGATCCGGTCGCCGGAGTCAAAAACCTCCGCGAGGCCCCCCGGCACCGGGTTCTTACCGACGACGAGATGCGCGCGCTGTGGCACGCGCTGAATGACCCTGCAGCGGCCCGCGCGCCAATATCACCCCGAACCGCGCTGGCGTTGCAGTTGTGCGCCGTGACCCTGCAGCGCCGCGGGGAAGTCGTGGGCATAGACGAATCCGAGCTGAACCTTGCTGAGGCGACTTGGACGCTGCCGGCGGAGCGCGCGAAGAATCACAAGCCGCACGTCATTCCGCTCTCGGCGCTGGCGGTAAATCTGATCAAGCAGGCGCAACAGATCAATGGCGGCGCCCAGGAGAGAGGGCCGCTGTTTCCATCACCAATTGGCGGAGCGCTTGATCCGCATGCACTCAGCACGGCGATGCGCCGACTATGCGCCGAGGGTGGGCTTAACATTGCTGACGCTCACGTTCACGACCTGCGCCGCACCGGCGCTACCTTGCTTTGCAGCGAGCGTGGCGGCGTCTCCCGCTTCATCGTGTCTCGGTGCCTCAATCATACGAGCGACACCGGCGGCGGCGCGTTCATCACCGCGAGCACTTACGCTGTGAGCGATGAACTGCCCCGCAAGCGGCATGCGCTGAATGCCTGGGCGGACTTGCTCGTCAGCATTGTGGAAGGGCAGGAGCGGCCGTCCAACGTGGTTCCTCTGGAAGCGCGCGCATGAAGCGGCAGCATCAGTCTCTCGTTTCTTGGGGTGACGACGACGGCCCTAAGCCGTTCGGTCCCGCTCCGAGTCATGCCTGGTGCGTGACGACGATAACGATGCCTGCGGCCGAAGACGACGTGGGCGCGTTTGCTGAGTTTGAGCACGTAGCGCCGCGTTGGCAGTTAGCCTTGTTGAATGCCCAGCGAGACTGGACCTTAGAGCAGGTTGCGGACTGGTGCGAAAAAGAGAAGGCGGCAATCGCGGCCCGAGCGGGTGAGCGCGATCGCATCGATCGCTCACGTGGCGAAGCGGCGCTGGCGCTGTGGACTCAGATCTCAGACGAAATCGCGGAGCGGCGCTACTTTCTAAGTATGCGCGAATTGGGTCTGTTGTTCGGCCGCCAGACGAGGGCGAGGCGATTGAAGGCAGAACGGCGGAACTCGCGCCGTCGCACTGAGCGACCGGAGACGTTCGAGGAACGCCACATCCGGTGGGCGAAAGAGGCCGAGGCCGGATTGAAGGCGGCCGCGATCGCTAAGCGCGAGGGGAAAGAAGTGAGCGGCGTGCGCAAGGGCATAACGAAGGGCCGCGCCCTGCTCGGGATTTGTTCGGCCTAGCCAGTCCTTTCCCGCCACCATCGCGCCGAACCACTTCACACCTCTCCAATTGGTTTTATTCGGAGAGGTTTCCCGTGAATTCCGAACGCGAAAACGATCGCCTGCTTAGTTCAGCAGAAGGGCAGCGCTTGTTGGGCGTGAGCAGCAGCACCTGGTTTGCTCGGGTGGTGCGCGACCCTGAGTTTCCCGAGCCCATCAAGATCGGCAACGTGCACAAGTTCTGGCATTCCGAATTACGCGCGTTTGCAGAGAGCCGCCGCGTCCAGCGCGCTGGCTGAG
>CAYZIJ010000111.1:0-1933 GCA_964478365.1 uncultured Terricaulis sp. | reverse complement strand
TTTGGTGGAAGGCCGCCACGCATCCTGCACGTGGATGCGCGCCGTCGTCCGGACGGCTGGCGCGAAGCGCTCCTGGCGACTCTGCATCCCCTTAGTCGAGAGGCGTTTCACGTTCGACGCGAGCCATTGTCCGAAGCTGAGGCAGAGGCGCGACGACGGGAGTTCGCAGCGATCGAATGGCGAATGATGATGTTGGATCTTCTCCAGGACCTCGATGCCATGGAGGCGCGCTGTGACGATGTTTTGCTGCGCTTGGAAATGAACAGAGAGACGCAAGAAAAAGACACCGTGAGCCTGCCGGGGCTCGCGGTGTCTGGAACGTAACGCACAAGTTCAAAGGAGCGCCCAATATGGCGCATGATCAGTATAGCGACAAGGCGGCCGCTGCGGCGATGAGCGCGACTGCGACAGTGACGCGCCTCGTCCCTCGACAGCCTCTCTTTGCTGACACGACGCAAGCGGGCAAGCCAAAGGCGACCTATCCGAACGCGCGTGCGGCGCTACAGGACATGGGCTTGCGCTTTAGCTGGGATGAGTTCTCGGGCAAGCAGTATCTGAACGACGAGCCGCTCACCGACCGACTGATCTTTCGGCTGCGGCAAGACATTCTTGAGCGCTACGGCTTCGACCCGAACAAGGAGCCGCTCTATGACGCTGCGCTCAGCCTTTGCGACGAGGGCAAGTACGATCCCTTGATCGACTATCTGGATAGCCTTCAGTGGGACAAGCAGCCGCGTTTGGAAACGATGTTGCATTGGTACTGTGGGGCTAACGATAGTGCGCTGAACAGTGCGATAGGGACTGCGTTCATGGTGGCGGCGGTGCGCCGCGCACGCCGACCGGGCACTAAATGCGAATTCATTCCTGTGCTCGAAGGTGCTCAGGGCAGCGGCAAAACCACGATGTTACGCGTGCTCGCGGTGCGGCCGGAATGGTACTCAGATCAAGAGCTGTTGCACGCTAACGCGCGCGAACAGCAAGAAGCATTGGCCGGCAAATGGATATACGAACTCGCCGAGCTTGATGGCGCAAGGCTTGGCGATGTTGGGCGCCTAAAGACGTTCGCGTCGCGCGATAGTGATCGAGCGCGACCCGCTTATGGTCGCATGGCGGTGGAGCAACCTCGTCGTTGCATTTTTGTCGGCACCACGAACGAGAGCCAATACTTGCGAGACACGACGGGCAACCGCCGCTTCTGGCCAGTCAAAATAGGTGAAGTCGATCTCCAGTTGCTCGTCGCCGAGCGTGACCAGTTGTGGGCAGAGGCTGTTTGCCTGGAAGCGGCTGGCCACGTCGGCAACATCCCCCCCGAGCTGTGGGGCGCCGCTGCCGAGCAACAAGCAGCGCGCACCGTGCAAGACCCTTGGGATGATGCGCTAATGAACCTCCGCGGCGTCACGCGCGACGGTTACGAACTCCTCAGCCACGAGGCATGCTTCGATGCAATCGGTGTAACTCGGAAGGATCAAACACCGGGGCAGTTACAGAGGTTACACGCGCGCGTCGCACTTTATGGGTGGGAACGTTACGTCGATGTGAGCACCGGCAAGACGAAAGTGTTCAACATCTCTGGAAAGGCACACAGAGGTTACAGGCGAATGGCATCGCTGTAACTGCCGGAGCCCATTGTTTTCAACGAAAGTTACACGATTACACGGATTACAGGCACACATACATGCAGGTAAGCTTTTGGGGGCACGTTCACTACAGCGCAATTCCTGCAACCGCTGCAACTATCGACAAATGCAACGCGCCTGCGCGCATAACTCAATTGGCAATCCACCTAGCTGGAGTTTCGCCACCACTACGCGCGTACGCGCGCGCGAGAAAACATTGGGTTTTTTCCGAGTTCGGGTTGATTGCCGCGTTTGAATTCGACCTAAACACCGCAAGAGATTTCGACGCCCGAAAATGGGCGCATGCCTGGAGCTAC
>CAYZIJ010000110.1:0-4751 GCA_964478365.1 uncultured Terricaulis sp. | reverse complement strand
ATGCACAGCGGCTTGTCTGCACATCTTTTTTTCCACCGCACCACGAGGTGCGCCGCCGCAAAGTGCGGCAAGGTGAAGAGAGCCGCTTTGCGCTGCTAAGAAGGCGCGACGCGATGGACGACGAAGACAAATTCGAAGGCGATGTCAGCCGGCGTCGCGCGAAACACACGCCGGACGCCGGCTCGATATTTCGCCCGCCGTCCGCCGCCAGCTCCAAGCGTGTTGCCGCGCGCGGGCGCGCGGCGTGGTACAATCGGAGTCGCGGCGCAGGCACCGTCAAACTGAAGCACGAGCGGCCCGCCGGCAGCCAGCGCGTGGTGGTGAAGATACACCCCAAGGTCCACGCGAAGGCGGCAGGCGGCGCGGGGTCGCTCATGCGGCACACACTTTATGTCGAACGCGACGGCGCCGGTCGCGATGGCGATCCGGTGCAGGTGTTCGATCGCGAACTCGACCGCGCCGATGGCGCCGCCTTCGTCGAACGCTGCGAAGGCGACCGGCACCATTTCCGGGTGATCATCTCCCCCGAGCACGGCGCCGCCATCGACGACCTCAAGGGCTATACGCGCGACCTGATGCGGACCGTGGAATCGGACCTCGACACCCGCATCGACTGGATCGCGGCTGAGCATCACGACACCGGCCACGCGCACGTCCACTTGCTGATGCGGGGGGTCCGGGCAGATGGGCGCGACCTGGTCATCCCGCGCTCTTATGTTTCCCACGGTTTCCGCGAGCGGGCTGAAGGCCTCGCCACCGAGCTGCTTGGACCCCGCCTAGAACCCGACCGGGCCGATCGCGCGGTGAAGCAGGAACGCCTCACCGAGCTTGACCGCGAGCTCGTCGCACGCTCGCGCGGCCAAGAGATCGCGATGAGCGCGCTGCCCGACGATGGCGTGCGCGCAGCCCGGCTGGTGCAACGGCTCAACCGGCTCGAAGAGCTGGGCTTGGCTGAACCGACTCGCGCCGGCGTGTGGAGGCTCGATGCCGAACTTGAGGAGAAACTCATCCGCCTCGGCGATAGGCGCGACCGCGAGCGCGCCACCGCGCGGTTGCTGGCGCAGGAGCAACGCGGGCTCGAACCGGAGCGCACGCGTGAACTCGAAGCGGCGCATTCGAGCCAGCGTGTCACCGGACGCTTGGTTGGCTTCGAGCGTCTGGGCGAAGACGCGCGCGGGCCGCAGCTTATCGGCGTGGAAGGCATCGACGGCAGATTCTGGACCGCGCGCGTGGCCGGTCCGGATGATCTGCGCAACCTCGCCGACGTAGAGCGCGGCGCCATTGTCGAGATCGAGCGCGCGACGCCGGGCTTAAAGGCATCAGACCGCACCATCTGGGAAATCGCGCAGGAAAACGATCTTACCTATTCGGCGGCACTCCATCGGCAAGCGCGACCCACCGATCGCGCGAACTATATCGAGATGCATGAGCGCAGGCTCGAAGCGCTGCGGCGCGACGGCGTTGTCAGCCGCGAGCGCGACGGCACGTTCTATCTACCCCACGACTACCCTACCCAGGTGGCGATGCGCGAAGGGCGGGGCGGACGCGAGAGTGCGCGAGTGACGCTGATCGATCCGCACGCGCTTGGACGGCAAGCTCAGTACCCTGGCCCGACTTGGCTCGACCGCATCGTGGACGGCCGCGAAGACAGAAGTCAGATGCGCGGCGAAGGCTTTGGCGCTGAGATCGGCAACGCTTGGAAGCAGCGGGAAAAGACGTTGGAGAAGCTCGGCTTGGGCGAGCGCGGCCCGGACGGCTTCCAGGCCATGCCCGGCTGGCGCGACAGCCTGACTTCACTTGAGCAGGTCGCTCTACGCGACCGCATCGAGCGCGAGACCGGGCGGGTGGCGCATTTCGCGCGCGATGGCGAGCGTGTGCATGGGCTCTACACGGGCCGCATCCATCTCGCCGAACAGAGCTTCGCGCTGATCGAGCACGACCGCACCGCAACGCTTGCGCCGTGGCGGCCGGCGATGGACCGCGCGCTCAATCAAGTCGTCGCCGGCCAAGTCAAAGGCATGAGTTTCGACTTCAAGTTCGGGCGCGGCGCCGAGAAAGAGATCGCCAAGGCGCTGGGGCTCGACATAGGCGGGCGCGGATAGCGTGGTTCGGCGTTTCCTGCTGTTGCCTCCCGTTGCAGTGTTGAACGCGCACTGTCTTGTGGGCCGAGCGGAATTGCGGCCAGGTGTCGCGACTTTCGTGCGATCGATGATTCCGATTAATCGGCGCTTCGCCAGCGCCAACCGTAGCGAGGTATGCTGTATCCCGGCGTATCCGTGCGTTGCATTCGTGCGCGCGTCAGACGCGAATTCGCGCGCCAAGGCATGAGCGTTGACGCAGCAGCGACTCGATGTTCGCCTTGTTGCGCGGAAAAGCTCGGAAAGGCAGAGCATGCAGGACCCACCGCTCGTTGTCATCGACGATCAGGATCGGCTCTATTCGCGCAAAGACGCGGCGCGCTATCTCACAGAATTGGGACTAGAGACCGCGCCGCAGACATTGGCGCGCAAATTCCATGAAGGCACAGGGCCGCTTTGCGCGCATGTCGGCGTGCGGGCGATGTATTGGAAATCGGACCTCGACAATTACTTCCAGGCACACGTTTCCGCACCCCGGCGTTCATCGAGCGAGCCCCGACGCCCCGGCGGCGCCCGATCCTAACCACGATAGCTTGAAATTTCCGCTTTTCGCCGACAACGGCCATCCGCGGTAAGTGTACGGTCCTGGGTCCTAATAACGCTGGAACGTGCTCGCGTGCCACCTGTTACCTCCGCCAGAGGACGTTCATGCAAAATGCTCACGCGCTTCGTCGCCTCACGTGGCCCGCATTCTGGCTGGGCTTTGTGCTCAGCGGCTTCTTTGACGGCATCCTGCTTCACCAAGTACTGCATGCTCAGCGCTATCAGAGGCGACGATATTCGCTTCCAGATACTGATGGACGGCTGCTTTCACTTGCTCATGTACGTGATCGCAGCCTTGGGGCTATGGGCGCTATGGCGAATGCGAGCTGCCTTCAACGAAGACGGTCCGTCACGCCGCTTTTGGGGATGGCTACGCGGTGGCATCGCACTGGGATACATCGCATAAAACTCGATGCGGAAAACCCGTTGCTTTACGACATTGGCTGGTTGGTGCTTTTCGGCGCTATTCCATTAGCCATCGGATGGATGCTCAAGCGAGTGGTCCACATGATCGCGCAAAGCCGAACGCAGTCGTCGCAACAATCGCGGTAGCCCTCGTGGGCGCGGGTTATTGGTCCAGCCTGCCAGCCCCCGGCCAAGACTTCACGACCATCGTGTTTTCGCCAGCCGTCTCACAAGGTGATGCACTGTCCGTCACTCTTTCCGCGAGCGACGCCTACTTGGTTCGATGGAGATGGCGTCTACGTCGTGACAGGAATATCGCGCGCTGACGCCCTGGCCTTGTACACCGAAGGGGCCTTACTCGTTTCAGGTTCTGGCGCTGCGCCGTGGTGCTTCAACTGGAGGGCATAATCCGACCGCTCCGATCCATGCGGCACTCAACTCACCGCCTTCGCACCGACGCCATGCAGAAAGAACCGGACCGATTCCGTCACGTGCGCGCGGAGATCTCCGTCGGATAGATCGTAGCCTTCGTCCATAATGGCTTTGTACTGGTGAGGGCCGCGCAACAGGGCGAAGAACGAAAGCGCAGCCGCCGACGGATTCTGGATCACGACGCCGTCTCGGGGCGCGCGCGCGCTCAGATATTCCGCAACGATTTCTGCAAGCCGGTTTGGTCCCACGGTGAGGCAGGTCCTGGCCGCTTCCGGAAACTCTCGGCTGGCGGCGCATATCATCCGAAAGAATTGCCGCGACTCGCGACTGAGCGCCTGACGGAGATAGTGCTCGCCAATGCGCTGCAAGCCTTCTGAGAGAGGCAGCCGTACATCCGCCGCCGGGCACAAGGAGGCCGCGAAGCGACTATTGCATTCATCCAGAACGGCGACGAAAAGGCCTTCCTTGCTGCCATACTGCGAGTAGAGCGTCGCCAGCGACCCGCCGACCAAGCGGACAATGTCGTTAATGTTGGTGCGTTCGTATCCTCGCTCGCAGAACACTTGGAGCGCGGTCTCTAGAAAGACCCGACGACGCGCAACACCCCGATCAGTCGAGTGAGCATTGCTATCCGCCGCAATGTTGCGGGCCATGGCTTCCTCGCGAAAAGCGGTTCTGCGCCGAGCTTATACTGTTTGGTGGTGTGCTGGAATGGCAAGAAGGGGGCGCGCGGCGAGATCGGCGGAATGGCCCAGAGCGCGGTCCGCTTTAATCACTCCACACCGTAGCGGTCGCGCTCGACAGCCTCACGATCGCGAGCAATCTCCCCGCTTCTGCCTGCGCACGCGCACGCCGCGCCAGATTTGCCTGGCGTTGCGCGTCCAAAACATCGGGCAAGCGCCCTGCACCCAATTCATAGGCGCGACGCGCCAGCCGCAGATTTTCCTCCGCCAGAGTTAGCGCCTCGTTGCGAAGGCTCCGCTCGGCCTCGGCCGCCGCAAGACTTGATAACGCGTCGGCGACTTCCCCAAATGCACGAAAGACCGTGGCCCGATAACGGGCGTCAGCACGCCGCGCCTCGGCTTCCGCGCGGCGCACGTCGGCGCGCAGCACGCCACCCCTGAAGATCGGGAGAGTGAGCGCGGGTCCGAGCGCCCAACCTGACGAAGCGTACGAAAAGAGCGTGTCGGGGTCGAGCGCGGTCTGGGCATAATTGGCGGACAAGCGCACCTG
>CAYZIJ010000109.1:0-4778 GCA_964478365.1 uncultured Terricaulis sp. | reverse complement strand
TGGACGAAGCGCTCTCCGCGCGGCGCCCTGCGCGTCAGCCCCAACACGAGCGCGCGCTCTCCCATCGCGGCGGCCAGCGCATTCAGGAGCGATGCGTTTTCGAGCGCGTATGAATTCACCGCCGGGATGGCGCCTTCCGGCCAGATGACGATGTCGGCCTCGCTCGCCGGGCCGCTGGCTTCAAGGTAACGCTGCAGTACGCGCCATTCCTGGTCCGGCCGCTCGGCCCATTTGTCAGCTTGGCTCATGCCGGAATCGGCCACGCGCACGACGGGCAGGTCGAGAGCTTGAGGCGATGGTTCGGTTAGACGCCGCCAGCCCCATCCCCACGAGAGACCAAACGCCAGCGCGCCGGCGATGACGGGAGCGAGGCGCCGTAACGGCTTTGTTTCAGCATCAAAAAGGAGAGCCGGCGAGGCCGCCAACAACAGTGTGAGCGCCGACAGTCCATAAACGCCAACGAGAGACGCGAGTTGCGACATGGACTCGCCGGCCGGCCAAACATAGCCGGGCAGCAGCCAAGGAAATCCGGTGAAAGCGTTTCCACGCAGCCATTCCGACAATGCGACAGCCGCGGCAAAGATCGGCACACGGCGCATGTCGCGTGTCCACAGCGTCATCGCCAGCGCAGAGCCTAAGCCCCAGAAACACGCAAGCAGCGCGGCTAGAAGCAGGATGGCGGCGCCGCCGAGAAGCGGTCCCCACACGCCGAACTCATAGAGAAACGCCGAAGAGATCCAATGAAGGCCAGTGGCGAAGTGCCCGGCGGCGAACCACCAGCCCAAGCCGGACGCCGCCGCGACGCGCTTCGGACGAAGGGCTGCCCGATCGAGCAGCCGAACGAGAAGTACGATGGCGACCACATACAAGGGCACGACATGGAAGGGCGCATGCCCCAGAGTCGCGATAGCGCCAGCCATCGCAGCGGCGCCGCGCTCAAGCCAAACCTTGTGATCGCTGTCCTTTTTGGCGTTCACCCCGCCTCCGGAGCGAGTGGAATGATCTGGCGATATTTGCCCCCCGCCGATTGTTCGGGCGCTTCCTCGCCGCGTTCGACGCGTACGTGCGCGAGGCCATGCTGGCCGAGCACGTTGGTAATTTGGCCGCGCACGGCGCGCCAAACGAAATCCGGGTTCTCGTTCGCAATCGTGAGAAGCCTGATGCGCAATTCGGCAGGGCCAGTTTGCACGACCTGAAAGCGCTCAACGCCGGGGGTCCGATCAACGATCGCGCCAAAAAGGAGCGGCGGCAGCGCCACGCGATCGCCGCGCTCGTTGGCGAGATAGAGCACGTCGGCCGATCGCCCTTTGACTTGGATGGCGGGCAGCGGATTGCCACAAGGACACGGATCAGGGCGCATGATGACGCTGTCGCCGAGATCGTAACGGAGGATCGGCTGCACGCGATTGGCGAGATTGCTGACAAGAACTGTGTGCGAGTGAGCGCCGGGCGCCACCGGCCTGTGATTAGCGTCGACAGGCTCCAAGACGACCCAGTCGGCGTTCACATGCAGCCAATGATGCTCGCAGCTATAGCTCAGGAACGTCACTTCGGTGGCCGCGTAGCTGTTGCCGACTTTGCATTTGAACGCTGTTGCGATCCGATCGTATTCGCGATGGGGCAACCCTTCCGCCGAGAGCGCGAGCAACGCCGGCTTGATGCGCAATCGGCCAGCCTGCTGCTCATCGGCGAGCAGTGTGGCAATACTTCCGTAGGGCGCAACCAGGACCGGACGGTGCTGATTGAGGCGCTCGACCAATTCAGCCATCGGCATATGCACTGAGAGGACCTGCACAGCCTTGGCCGCGCGCCCCGTTCGCAAGCGCGCCGCGGCGACAGCGGAGGCGAAGTGTCCGCCGGTCGCCATCACCATCGAGGTGCGCCCGCCCCCGGCGACGATCTTGATGACGTCGCCAAAGCCCAGCCACGAACTCAGCATGCGATAGGCGACCGCCTGAGTAACCGCCATGGTGCGGTCATCGAGGAGGAAGACCCCGCGTGTTCCGGTGGTGCCGGACGTTGTCGCCAACGTGTAGCGATCAAGGAATTTTTCCCCGATCAAGTCCTCGCGCTCGGCGAACGCGCGCGCTTTCTCGAATGTCGCCTCGGGATCGGTCACCCAGTCATCGAACCGCGCCATCAACGCTTTCTTGTTGGTGACCGGCAACAGCGCGACATCCTCGATGGTGTCCGGAAGATCTTTGTAGAGTTCACGATAGTAGCGCGAATGCGCGCGCGCTTGTGCGACCGCCTCGCGAAGGCGCTTGCGCTGGCGCGCGACGATCGCCTCCGGGCCTTGCTTCATCGCTTTGCGCGCGTCCAAGAGCAGGGACCGTGTGTTCTCGCTCACGTCTCTATTCCTGGCTATCGGCGTCGCGCCGGCTTGACCACTTTCAAGCTTGCTCTCGGTTGAGAAGGCGAAGACCGTTCAACACGACAAGGAGCGAGGCGCCGAGGTCGGCCGCGATGGCGCCCCACAGCGACGCGGCGCCCAACGCCGTCAGCACTGTGAACACGGCTTTGACACCGATTGAGAAGGCGATGTTCTGGCGGATAATCCCAAGCGTCGCCCTCGAATGTCGGATGACCCATGGCAGACGCGAGAGATCGTCCTGCATCAGGGCGATGTCGGCGGTCTCGATTGCGGCATCAGAGCCGATCGCGCCCATTGCCACGCCCAGGTTCGCACGCGCCATCGCTGGGGCGTCGTTGACGCCATCGCCAACCATCGCCACCGCGCCATAGCGTGCGACCAAAGCTTCCACTGCCGCGACCTTGTGTTCGGGCAGAAGTTCAGCTTGCACTTCATCGACGCCGGTTTCGCGTGCGATGCGATCGGCCGTTGCTCTATTGTCTCCCGTGAGCATGATCACGCGCTCGATGCCGGCCGCGTGCAGGTCGGCGACGATCTTTCTTGCTTCAGGTCGCACTGCATCGGCGACCGCGATCAAGCCCCAGACACTTTCCCCGTCGCCGATGGCGACGACGGTTCGGCCGGCGCCGGCAAGCGCATTCGCGCGCGCCAATGCCTCGATGGTGTTCGCAGATTTGGCGCGCTCTTCGAGGAAGGCGCGCGAGCCGAGCCAAGCGTCCTTTTCTCCCACACGGCCGATCACGCCCTTGCCGCGTATCGCCTGAACGTCCTGCCCCGGGGAGAATTGCACATTTTGCTCAGCAGCTTTGGCCAAGATGGCTTTCGCAAGCGGATGCTCGCTACGCGCCTCTAACGCCGCTGCCAAACTGAGCAGCGCCTCGGGACTGCGCCCTTCGAAGGCGGCGATCTCGACGACATGGGGGCGGCCCTCGGTCAGCGTCCCGGTCTTGTCCATGGCGATGGCGCGGAGTTTGGCTGGCGTCTCCAGATGCACGCCGCCCTTGATCAGCACACCTTGCTTGGCCGCGCCCGCCAGTCCGGCGACGACGCTGACCGGCGTCGAAATCACGAGCGCGCATGGGCACGCAATCACAAGCAGCACCAGCGCCCGATAGAACCATACGTCCCAGGCGCCGTTGAACAACAGCGGCGGGACGAGCAGCACCAAGACCGCAAGCCCCATCACGATTGGCGTGTAGATGCGCGCGAAGCTTTCCACCCATTGCTCGGCGGGCGCGCGCCGGCTGTGGGCGGACCCAACCATGCGAATGATGCGTGCGAGCGTGGTGTCGGCTGCCGCCTTGGTCGTCTCGATGTCGAGCGCGCCCTCGCCGTTAATAGTGCCAGCATAGACAACAGTGCCAGGCGACACCGGAACCGGGACGCTTTCACCGGTGATGGGCGCTTGGTTCACTTCGCTTTCGCCGGCGATCACACGCCCGTCGAGCGGCATCCGCTCGCCGGGGCGCACGATGATGTGCGCGCCAATGCGCACCTCGCTCGCTGCAACTTCACGCTCGGCCCCGCTGGCGTCCTTCACTGTAGCGATATCAGGCGCCAGCTCCATCAGGGCCGCCACCGCGCGCCGGGCGCGTCCAAGGCTCCACGCCTCTAGCGCCAATGCCAACGCGAATAAGGACGAAACGGTCGCGGCCTCGAACCATTGGCCGATAGCGACGGCGCCCGCGACGGCCACGACCATCAAGAGGTTCATGTCGGGCCGAAGGCGGCGTGCAGCGAGCAGCGCTTTGGGCGCCACGTAGCGTGCGCCGCAGAGAATGGCGCCGGCGTAAGCGATGATGGCAGGCAGCGGCGGCGGCGCCGACACGCCTGGCGTCTCGCTCAATGCCGCGCCGAGATCGCCCGCAACAGCGGCGTGAATGGTAAGACCTGCCACAGTCAGGACGCCGCTTGCCGCGGTCAGGCGCGACTGCGTCTTGCGCCGGCGCGCTTCAGCAGCTGCGCCTTCGCCTACGGCGCCCTCGCTCCACACTTCGGCGCTCATGCCTGTGCTGGCGACCGCTCGCTCGATGCGCGTAACAAGCTCTGCGTCCGGAGACCCTGCAACTGACATGCGGCCGTTGATGAGATCGAAGGAAAGTCTTTCTTCAGCGACAACACTCGAGAGCTCGCTCTTCAGCGTGGCGACCTCGTCGCCGCAATCCATGCCATGGATTTTGAGAACTAATGTTCCGGGCGCGCTGGCCGGCACAGGCGCGGTCAGCGCCTCGTCGCCAACGCAGCTATTACACGCAACCGCCTCCTCCCGAGGCCACAAGGCCGCTTTCATGCCGGTGGTCGCCACCGCGGCCTCGATTGCATCGTCGGACGCGCTCACGTCTGGTGCGATCTCCATCCATCCGGCTTTGGTATCGAACGAGAGCTTGTCGTCGCCGCCGGCAAG
>CAYZIJ010000108.1:0-4872 GCA_964478365.1 uncultured Terricaulis sp. | reverse complement strand
TTGTTGACGACATCGAGGATCGCATCGCGGTCAAACGCGCCGGCGATCGAGACGACGACGCGCTCCGGCGTCATGTGTGCATCAGCAAAGGCGGTCAGCGTCTCAACACTGACATTGGCGAGCGATGCGTCTTCGCCGAGGATCGGGCGGCCAAGCGGTTGATTGGGATAAAGGGCTGCTTGGTGGATTTCGAAGACGCGATCGTCTGCCGCGTCGAAAGCCTCGCCGCGTTCTTGTGCGACGACGCCCTTCTCTTTCTCCAAATCATCCGGCGCCCAATGCGGCGCGAACAAAATGTCGGCGATCATGTCGAGCATGGCGGGCGCAGCTTCCGCGACGGCGCGGCCATAATAGGCGGTGCGCTCGTAACCGGTGGCGGCGTTCATCGTACCGCCCAGATTCTCGATCGCTTCCGCAAACTCACGCGCGTCGCGCGAGCCGGCGCCTTTGAACGCCATGTGCTCGAACAAATGCGCGATGCCGTTGTGTTCGGCCGGCTCCCACCGTGCTCCGACGCGTTGCCAAACACCGAGCGCCGTCGTGGCTAAGCCCGGCATCGGATCGAGCGCTATGCGCACGCCGTTTGGCAAACGGACGAGATCAAGATCGCTCATCCCTGCTCCGGTGGTGGCGGCGGACGGAAGCTCAAGCGGCCGACGCTGCTATGATAGGCGAAATAGATCGCGAGCAGCACGAGCGCGAGCCCGTACCAGGTGATGGCGTATCCGAGATGGCGCGCCGGCGGCAGCACGTCCGCACCGGGCGCGAGCGCGAACGGGTTCGACACGGCGCGGCCATCGGCGCCCATATACGAACTGGTGATGTAATAGTCAGCGACGTTTTCGAGTCCGCCATTGCGGCCCATCGCGTTCAAGTCGACGGCAAACCACAGACGCTGCAACGGGCGCGGGGCCAGTGTAAGCGGCGCGGGCGGTTCGGGACGAATTGAAGCGCCGCGAATGGGCGAGCCACCGCGCAACGTCGCCGGCACGCGAACTTCAGTGGGATTGGGCGGCGTGATTTCGGGAATGAAGTCGGCGTCGACAAACACGATCGTGTCGCCGAACACGACCGGCACGAACACACGCCACCCCTGCTCGCGCGTATCGGGACGCACGCCGTGAACAAACTGCATTGCGTCGTGGATCGGCTGGTATTGCTCGATCGTCATCTCCGCCACCGGCTCATCGGCGGCGGCGGTTTTCTCGACGTACTTCTCCCACTGCCAGCGGCCGAACCCGATCAGTACGGCGAGCGCGGCAAGGGTGAGGATCGTCATCACCAGGAGCGGACGGAAACGGATCATTCGATGTCCTCGTTGCGGACTTCGCGCGCTTTATGTTTCCATTGCAGCGCGAAGAGCACGGCTTTGAACGGCGGCAACAGCGCCAGACACAACGCGATCGCAGCGACCATGGTCAGCGTCAGCGAGAGCCAACCAGGTAAATTCAAGCCGAACTGAAAAATGATCAGCAGCGGCGCGACGATCGCGCCGACGATCAAGATCACGAACACAGCCGGGCCATCGCCCGCGTCCGCCGCTTTGAAATTAGCGCCGCACACGGCGCAGACGTCACGGAAGCGCAGATAGCCGTCAAACACCGCGCCTTCACCGCACTGCGGGCAACGGAGCTTGAGCCCCGCGACCCACGGCGAAGGCGCGACGCGCTCTGTCACTCCTGCATCGTGAGATACGGCATGACGTAGACGAACGTGAACAGGAACAGCCACACCACGTCGACGAAGTGCCAGTACCAAGCCGCAGCTTCGAGACCGAAATGCTTCTGCGGCGTCATTTGCCCCATGATCACGCGCAGCAAGCAAACCGCGAGGAAGATGGTGCCGATGATGACATGGAAGCCGTGGAAGCCCGTCGCCATGAAGAAGGACGCGCCGTAGACGTTGGCGTTGGTGACGAACTCGTTGTTGCCGAAGGCGAAGCCCGCTTCCGGGTATTCGACGCCGAACTGAACGTAGGTGAAGACCGCGCCCAGAAGGACAGTGAGGAGCAAGCCGTTGCGCGCGCCCTTGCGATCACCCGACTGCATAGCGTGGTGCGCCCATGTCACTGTCGTGCCCGAGAGCAGCAGGATCAGCGTGTTGATCAGCGGCAAATGGAAGGGATCGAAGGTTTCCACGTGCGGCGGCGGCCAATTGGCCCAAGCAGCGGTGGTCGCCGGATCCCAAGTCGGCACGACCCAATCGGCGCGAGCCTGATGGAATATAGCCATTTCGAAGAAGACCCAGAACCAGGCGACGAAGAACATCACTTCCGACGCAATGAACAGGATCATGCCGTAGCGCAGGCCGATATCGACCACTGGCGTATGATCGCCGGCGCGGCCTTCCTTGATGACGTCGCCCCACCAAAGCGCTGCCGTCGTCACCAGGATGCCCATCCCGATCCAGAACAGCGTCCATTGGCCGTCGCTAAGGAAGAAGTTGTTCGCGTCCGCGACCAACCCTTTTTGCGACACCACGAAACCGACGGCGGCCAAGAAGGCGCCGACCGAGGCCACGAACGG
The DNA here is from genome assembly GCA_964478365.1 of uncultured Terricaulis sp. Lineage (GTDB taxonomy): Bacteria > Pseudomonadota > Alphaproteobacteria > Caulobacterales > Aquidulcibacteraceae > Vitreimonas. The sequence continues at coordinate 2,347 of CAYZIJ010000108.1, read as the reverse complement.
CCACGGGCTCGGGTTCACCAAGTGATAGTCGTGCTTCACTTCGCCGTGCGCCATCTGATCCCTCTTCGCACTTCACCGGCGCGGCGTGCGCGCCGAAGTTCAAACTAGCCCGCGTTCCCCTTAGCTCGCGTCTTGGGGAGAACGGAAGAATGTGTATGAGAGCGTGATCGTCGTCAGATCACGCGTGTCCGGATCGTCGACCATTTCGGGATCGACGAAGTAAACCACTGGAAGCTCGGCCTCTTCACCCGGCGCCAAGACGCGGTCGGTGAAGCAGAAGCATTCTAGCTTCGCAAAATATGCGCCCGCCACGTGCGGCGTGACGTTGTAATTGGCGCGCGCCGTGATCGTCTCGTTGGACGTATTGCGCACGCGGTAAAACGCAATGCCGGTTTCACCGATGCGCAGGTTCTCGCTGATCTGCACCGGCTCGAACTCGACCGGGAGATCAGGCGCGGTATTGGCGTCGAAGCGCACATTGATGCGCCGATCGAGGATTTGCGACGGTGCGGCCGTGGCCTCCTGGGTTGTGCCGCCGTAACCGGTGATTTTACAAAAGGCGTCGTAGAGCGGCACGGCCGCAAAGCCCAAGCCGGTCATGCCAATGACGGCGGCGACGACGATGCTCGCGGTAACCGCCATACGCTTTTGGTTCGGCGCGCTCATAGAGCGCGATCCAGAATGCCAGCCTTCAGTTGCACGAGCGTAATGGCAAACACGAGGACGACGAACGCCACCACGGAAAGCGCGATGAATACGTTGCGCCGCTTACGCGCCGCGATCTGTTCGGGGGTAAGGACTATGCCGGTCATGAGAAGCCACGCTCCGCGAGGATCGCGGCAAAGACCGCGAAGAGATAGAGGATCGAATAGCCGAACAAATCGCGCGCTGGCTTGTTCTGCGCCGCATCGCCCTCGCCTGCCTGCGAGCGCAAAACGCGCCATGCAAGGAAAAGGAAGAATGCGCCGCCCACGCCGGAAATCGCCGCGTAGACCATGCCGCCCAGGCCGGTGAAGATCGGCGCCAGCGCCAGCGGCACGAAGAGCAGCGAATAGACGAAGACGTGAATGCGCGTCGACTTTGCGCCATTGGTCACCGGCAACATGGGCACGCGCGCGTCGGCGTAATCCTTGTGCGAGACCAAAGAGAGCGCCCAGAAGTGCGGCGGCGTCCACATGAAGATGATCGCCACCATAAGCATCGGATCAAGCGAGAGCGCGCCGATCTTGGCGGCCCACGCGATCGCCGGCGGCAGCGCGCCGGACAATCCGCCGATGACAATGTTCTGCGGCGTCGAGCGCTTCAGCCACATCGTATAGACGACGGCGTAGAAGAAGATGGTGAAAGCCAGCAAGCCCGCCGCGAGCAAGCCGCCGGCGAGGTACATTGTCACGACCGACAGGATCGAGAGCGTCATGCCGAGCATCAGCGCTTCTTCGCGCGGGATGAGGCCTGCTGGGATTGGGCGCGTACGCGTGCGGCTCATCACAGCGTCGATATCGCTATCGTACCACATGTTCAGCGCGCCAGCCGCACCAGCGGCGACGGCGATCGAGAGAATGGCGGCAAAGCCCAGCACGATATCGCCGGGACCAGGCGCTGCCATGTAGCCGACGAGGCCGGTGAACACGACCAACGACATCACACGCGGCTTCAGCAGCGCGATATAATCACCCGCGCTTGCTGGCCTTACTTGCGTGATATCGACAACCGCCATCCTCGCCTCAGTGGTGCGTGTCCGGCTTGATCACCGGGAGTTCGTTGAACTGGTGGAAGGGCGGCGGCGAAGAGAGCGTCCATTCGAGCGTGGTTGCGCCCTCGCCCCACGGATTGTCGCCCGCCTTGCGCTTCACGATGAACATTTCCGCGAGCGTCACCAGGAACACGATCACGCCAACGGCCGTGATCGCATAGCCAATCGAGCTGATGTGGTTCCAGTATTCGAACGCTTCCGGATAATCGATATAGCGGCGCGGCATGCCTTGGAGCCCCAAGAAGTGCTGCGGGAAGAAGATGATGTTCACGCCGATGAACATGATCCAGAACTGCAGGCCCGCGAGGAAGCCGTTGTAGCGATAGCCGCTCATCTTCGGAATCCAGTAGAAGAAGCCCGCGAAGATCGCGAACACGGCGCCGAGCGAGAGCACGTAGTGGAAGTGCGCGACGACGTAATAGGTGTCGTGCAGCGCTGTATCGACACCTGAGTTCGCCAGCACGACGCCGGTAACGCCACCCACGGTGAACAGGAAGATGAAGCCCATCGCCCAAAGCATAGGAACGGTGAAGCTGATCGAGCCGCCCCACATGGTGGCGATCCACGAGAAGATCTTGATGCCTGTCGGCACCG
>CAYZIJ010000107.1:0-4887 GCA_964478365.1 uncultured Terricaulis sp. | reverse complement strand
GCGAGCTCGTCGCACGCTCGCGCGGCCAAGAGATCGCGATGAGCGCGCTGCCCGAGGATGGCGTGCGCGCCGCCCGGCTCGTCCAACGGCTCAACCGGCTGGAAGAAATGGGCTTGGCTGAACCAGCTCGCGCGGGCGTGTGGAGGCTCGATGCAGAGTTGGAGGAAAAGCTCATCCGCCTCGGCGACCGGCGCGACCGTGAGCGCGCCGCCGCGCGGTTGCTGGCGCAGGAGCAACGCGGGCTCGAACCCGAGCGCACGCGGGAACTGGAAGCCGCGCATTCGAGCCAGCGCGTGACCGGGCGTTTGGTTGGCTTTGAACGTTTGGGCGAAGACGCACGCGGCCCGCAACTGATCGGCGTGGAAGGTATCGACGGCAAATTCTGGACCGCGCGCGTGGCGGGTCCCGAAGATCTGCGCAACCTCGCCGGCGTCGAGCGCGGCGCCATTGTCGAAATCGAGCGCGCGACGCCGGGCTTGAAAGCGTCGGACCGCACTATCTGGGAGATCGCACAGGCAAACGATCTCACCTATTCGGCGGCGCTCCATCGGCAAGCGCGGCCCACCGATCGCGCGAATTACATCGAGATGCATGAGCGCAGGCTGGAAGCGCTCCGACGCGACGGCGTCGTCAGCCGCGAGCGCGATGGCACGTTCTATCTACCCCACGACTACCCTACCCAGGTCGCGATGCGCGAAGGGCGGGGCGGACGCGAAAGCGCGCGCGTGACGCTGATCGATCCGCACGCGCTGGAACGGCAAGCCGAGTATCGCGGTCCCACTTGGCTCGACCGCGTCGCCGACGGTCGCGCAGACAGCAGCCAGATGCGCGGCGAAGGTTTTGGCGCTGAGATCGGCAAAGCCTGGAAGCAGCGGGAAGCGACGCTGGAGAAGCTCGGCTTAGGCGAGCGCGGCCCAGACGGCTTCCAGGCCATGACCGGCTGGCGCGACAGCCTGACTTCGCTTGAGCAGGACGCTCTTCGCGACCGCATCGAGCGCGACACCGGGCGCGTGGCGCATTTCGCGCGCGACGGCGAGCGTGTGCATGGGCTCTACACGGGCCGCATCCATCTCGCCGAACAGAGCTTCGCGCTGATCGAGCACGACCGCACCGCAACGCTTGCGCCGTGGCGGCCGGCGATGGACCGCGCGCTCAATCAAGTCGTCGCCGGCCAAGTCAAAGGCATGAGTTTCGACTTCAAGTACGGTCGCGGCGCCGAGAAAGAGATCACCAAGGCGCTGGGGCTCGACATAGGCGGGCGCGGATAGCGTTGCGCAGTGTTTCCTGCTGTTGCCTCACGTTGCATTGTTGAGTGCGCACCGTCTCAAGCGCTGAACGCACTTGCGGCCCGGTGTCGCGACTTTCGTGCGATCGATGATTCCGATTCAAGCGCCGCTTAGGCAGCGCCGACCGTAGAGGTGCATGCTGTATCCTCCCGTATCCGTGTGTTGCACTCGTGCGCGCGCCAGACGCGAATTCGCGCGTCAAGGCATGGGCGTTGACGCACCAGCGACTCAGTGTTCGCCTTGTTGCGTGGAAAAGCTCGGAAAGGCAGAGCATGCAGGACGCACCACTCTTTATGGCCGAGGATCCGGATCGGCTCTATTCGCGCAAAGACGCGGCGCGTTATCTCACGGACTTGGGACTAGAGACGGCGCCGCAGACATTGGCGCGCAAATTCCATGAAGGCACAGGGCCGCTTTGCACGCACGTCGGCGTGCGGGCGATGTATTGGAAGTCGGACCTCGACGATTACTTCCAGGCACACGTTTCGGCCCCCAGGCGTTCGTCTAGCGAACCTCGGCGGCCCGGTGGCGCCCGATCCCAATAGTGGCAGCTTGGTTTTCCGCTTTTCGCCGGAAGCGGAAGTGATTGGCCGAAGTGACTCGAACCTGCCGCTGGTAAGAATTTGTCTGGGCAGCCATGATTGGCCCGAACTTGCCCGTCGAGCAGTGTCGATGTTTCCGCGCGCTCTCGCCACGGGGATGCTCAGATACGACTAGTTCACGCTCCGCTGATCCTCCAGAAACCCTAAGACAGCTTCGGTGAAGGCGTCGTTTCGATCGCCGGCGACCATGTGTCCAGCATTGGCGACGTCTGAGAATTTCGCGTGTGGCGCGGTTTCAAGGAACGCACGAGCGGCTTCCTCGGACACGAGTTCGCTCATGCGGCCTCGGATCAAGTGAAGCGGCAAGCGAAGTTCACTGGCGCGCGCTTCAAACTCGTCCATCGAATGCGTAGCGCGCGTCTCGACGACGCTGGTGATGAAACGAGGGTCCCAGTGCCAGCGGTATCTGCCATCTTCACCTTTGCGCAGGTTTTTGGCGAGCCCAGACAAATCTTGAGGGCGCGGCCGATGGGGTAGGTAGCGCGCGATCACATCTGCTGCTTCTTCGAGGTTTGAGAACCCATTTTCGGATCGATCGGCCATGAAGCCGACGACGCGCGCAACGCCGGCCGGTTCCATGCGCGGCGTAATGTCCACCAGTGTAAGCGACGCAAATGCGCCCGGATCGGTGTGTGTCTCCGCCATCAAGCCGGCAAGCCCGCCGAGCGACGCGCCGACCAGGTGCGGTCTTTCGCCGATTTGCTTTGCGACCAGCGCGAGGTCCCTCGCAAACCGCGTGAGCCGATAGTCTCCGCTGGGCGACCAGCCGCTTTCGCCGTGGCCTCGGAGGTCCAAGGCGATCGCCAGCCAGCCGGCGGCTGCAATGCACTCGCCGGCCTTGGCCCAGGCATGACGGGTTTGCCCGCCGCCGTGGGCAAGAACAACAACGCCGCGCCGCGCGGCCCCGAACAAGTCGGCGACCAGGCGGACGTCTTCATCACCGACAAACAGGCGACGTTCACGAGAGCTGGCCACGTCAACACTTCCTTTGTGAAGCTCGATATAATAAAGGTCTTTACATAATGACTGAGCCTGCCGCCACCCGCAATCCGCCTGCCGTAGCGGCGCCCGCGCCGGAGGCGCTCGCACAGCGCGCGGGCATTGGCTTCGCCCTCGCTGACGTGACGCGTCTCATGCGCTCGATGTTTGATGTCCGCATGCGCGAGCTTGGACTGAACGGCTCGACTTGGCGGGTGCTGGCTTACCTCTACCGCGAGGACGGCCAGACGCAGGCCCAGCTAGCGCGCCTGCTCGAAGTCAGCCGCGCGGCGGTTGGACAGATGATCGACCGGCTTGAAGCGAGTGGCCACGTCGAACGCCGCGACGATCAAAGCGACCGCCGATCGTGGCGTGTCCACCTCACCGCGAAAACGCATGCGGGGGTTCCGGTGCTGATCGAGACCGTGCGCGCGCTTGAAGCGGAGTGCTTCTCCAGCTTGGCGGAAGACGAAATCAAACAGCTGGGCGCTCTTGTCGCGAGATTGCGAGAACACCTCATCGTTGCGCAACCCGCGGCGGACGCAATGGAGGGCAAGTGATGGACGCCGAGGTCTCCAACGAGGAAGCCGGTTCGTCATCCTCGATGTTGTTGCGGCTGAAGGCGCGGCTCACACGGCGCACCCGGTTCGCTTTGATGTTCGGGCTCCCGGCCCTGGCAATCGTCGCGCTCGTCATGATGATGCTCGCCGGTGGGCGATACCAGGAGACCGAAAACGCCTACCTCCAAGCCGCGCGCGTCCCTATCAGCACCAGCGTGCCGGGCCGCATTGTCGAAATGCGCGTGCACGACAACGACACGGTGCGCGCTGGTCAAATACTGTTTGTGCTCGACCGCGCAAATCCCCAAGCCGATGTCGCACAGTTCGAAGCAGCGCTCGCCTCAGCCCGCGCGAGAGTCGCTTCATTGCAGGCGGAGTATCGCGCCCAGAGCGCAGGCGTGCGCTCGCGCGCGGAGGGCCTTGCGTTCGCCCGCAGCGAGCTGGCGCGCGCGCGCCAGCTCGGCGCGGAGGGCATAGCCGCGCGTCAGGACGTGGAAGCAGCCCAGCACGCCGAACAACAAGCTCAAGCCGAACAGACCGCGGCCCAGCAAAGTCTAGCCGCCGCTCTGGCGGCCCTTGGCGGTGACCCGAACATCGATGTGGAGCAGCATCCCTCGGTCAGGGAAGCGGCCGCGCGGCTTGAGCGCGCGCGTCTCGCGCTCTCCTATACAGAAGTGATCGCGCTGCAGGACGGGGTCGTGACACGTGTCGATCAAGTGCAGGTCGGCACGTTCGTCAATGCGGGCCAAACGTTGTTTTGGCTGATCGCGGGTGAACCGTGGATCGAGGCGAACTTCAAGGAAAATCAGATCGCGCACATGCGTGCGGGGCAACGCGCAACGATCCGCATCGATTCGTTCGGCGGGCGCGCGTTTGAAGCGCGTGTCGCCAGCTTCAGTCCTGGCACGGGCGCGATGTTCTCACCGTTGCCGGCGCAGAACGCCACGGGCAATTGGGTGAAGGTCGTCCAGCGTATTCCGGTTCGGTTGACCTTTGTCGATCCGCCGCCCGACCTCATCTTTCGCGCAGGCCTTAGCGCGCGCGCGCGCGTGGACACGCGCTCCGATCCAGACCGCCTGCGCGGCCGCTGATCGATGGCCGAGGCCGCTCCGACGCCCAACATTCAGCGCGTTCCGCTGACGATCGCAATCATGTTGGCGGCCTCGATGTTCACCATCGACAGCACGATTGCGAACGTGGCGCTGCCGCATATGCAGGGCGGGCTTTCTGCAGGCCTTGATCAGATCACTTGGGTGCTGACCTCGTTCATCGTCGCCCAAGCGCTAATGACCCCGCTCGTCGGTTGGCTCGCTCAGCACATGGGCCGCCGCCGTCTAATGTTGATCTCGGTTGTCGTCTTCACCGGCGCCTCTCTTGCCTGCGGGGTCGCGCAAAACCTCGAACAGATGGTTCTGTTTCGCGTCGTGCAGGGCGTCGGCGGGGCCGCGTTCATCCCATTGT
>CAYZIJ010000106.1:0-5123 GCA_964478365.1 uncultured Terricaulis sp. | reverse complement strand
CCGCACGCGCTCGAAAGCTACGCCAAGGTGTTCGACGAAGAAAACGCGATGGATCGGTTCGAGGCTTTCGCATCGGAGAACGGTCCGCGCTTTTACGGGCTCCCGCTCAACGAAGACCGCATAACGCTTGAACGCGCGGACCAAGTCGTGCCCGCACGCATCAGCGCTGCCGAAACCGAGATCGTGCCATTCCATGCTGGCGCCACACTCGGCTGGCGGCTCGCAGGGTAGAAAGCCCGCTAGTGGCGAACCGCTGCGCTTTCTAGAGACGCTCTAGTCTGGACCGCCGGCACCCTCGCCGGCATGCACGAGATCGACCAAACACCAGGGTTTGTCGGTAGCAGCTGCGCCATGCCGGCGAGGGCGCCGGCGGTCCAGACTCAACTCAGCCCGAGGCGATAGAGGTTCGCGTCCTCTTCCGTAAAACAGCAGAACACGAGCCGCTTGATGCTCGGCGCATCTGCAAGCGCTTCCTCGCACGCGGCGATCGCGATGGCGCAGGCAAAGCCGCGCGGCCAGCCGAAATTGCCAGTGCCCAGGCAGGGAAACGCCAGCGTCTCGAATTTGCGCGACGCCGCCATTTTGATCGCCGACGTGTAGCAGCGCGCCAGGCCCTTAACCTTTTCGCCCTCCGCCCCTGGCTCGATCCAGATCGGCGCGGCGACATGGATGATGAAACGCGCTGGCGCATCGAAGCCCGGCGTAATCACAGCTTCGCCGACTTGGATCGCCGGCATGCGCGCCGTGTGCTGGGTGAGCTTTGGTCCGGCCGCTGCGCGTAATGCGCCGTCGACACCTGTACCCGGCGCAAGGCGCGTGTTCGCGGCGTTCACAACCGCGTCGAGCGCCAGTGTTTCGATGCGACCTACGAGGATTTCAAACGGCGCCGCCATGACGATGCAGTTAGCTCAATTTTTCGCCGTTGTCGCGGCGGGCGCGGCGATGGCTATATGGAGCCAATGCAAACGCGCACCGATCTGATGCATCCCGGCGAAAAACGTTGCCTCACCGACGGGGAGATCGCGCTCGGACGCAGCGTGTTCGGCGATGAGATCGACTGGCCGGAGGTGCGCCTCTTTCAAACGCGACCGCTCGGGTTCGGCGCGATGGTGCCGCTCGGGCGCACGATCGTTTTTTCGAAGTGGCGCGCGGCGCGTGATTTCGCGGCGGCGTCGCTGGATGAGCAGGGCTGGTTCGTCCACGAGCTCATGCACGTCTGGCAGGCCAAGCGCGGCGTGGTGTTGGCGGGCGCCAAGCTCGGCGCGCTGGGCAAGGGCGCTTACATCTATAAGAAGCGCACGAACGTGAAGCTGCAGCGCTACAATATCGAACGCCAAGCCGAGATTGCGCGGCATTTATTCTTGGCGCGAGCGGGCTTTGAGGAGCGCGGCATGCCTGAGAAGTCGTGGCTAGAATCCATCTGGGAAACGCGCTGACGCTACTCAGCTTTCAACGTAAACTCGCCCTTGCGCGTGCGCTCCGGCAGCGTCTCGCAAAACTCCGCCACCGCTTCTGCGCCATAGCGATCAACCATATCGGCGAGCGCTGCATAAATCGCCACAGATGCGATGATCTCTGGCTCGGCGCCCTCGGCTAGCGCCTGATCCCAGGCATTGAGCACCAGCTGAAGCGCACGGCCTTTTTTATCGGCATCGTTATCCATCGCGTCAGTTCGCGTTGCGCGCAGAGAGACCCTGGGAGACGCGCAAGCCACGCGCGCGCAATTCGGCTTCCATCTGCCGTGTCGTCGCATCGCATACAGCGAAGCGTGTTTCCTCGTTGCGATAGCCGCGGTTGAAGCCTTCAACGAGCTGAGCGTTGTAGCGCGGCTCGCGCTCGATCACGCCGCGCATGTAATCGCGCCAGCGTTGATCGTCGCGGCCATCGCACAAGACGCGCAGATAGTGCGCGCCGCCGAGGATCTCGGAGAGCTCGACCAATTGGGCCTGGTACCATTCCTCGCCACGCGGTTCGCCCGCTTGTGGCTGCGGCTGGGGTTGTTGCTGAGCAAAGGCCGGAGCGGTGGCCATGACGGCGAGGGCTGCGGCGCAGAGGACAGTACGGATCTTCATCCGCGCCGCGTAGCGCCGAAACGGGGCGGCAGTATGGAGCAATGTTTCAGCCTGCGTTCACGCCCGGAACCCGGGCAGCCCATGGCTGTGCCTGCTCCAATTCGTAAGCCAATTCAAGGAGCCGGCGTTCCTCGCCCACCGGCGCCGAGAAGTGGACGCCGATCGGCAAGCCGCCCTCGGACCAGGCCAGCGGCACGCTCATGGCCGGCGCGCCCGCCACATTTTGCAGCGGCGTGTAGCCGACATAATCCGAGAGCGTCTCGAACACGGCCATGCCCTTGGTGCCGTCGATCTGGCCCAGCGCAATCGGCGGCTTGGCCAGAACCGGCGTCAGATAGATGTCCGCATCGGTGAACATGCCGGCATACTGGTTTTGCACACTTTGCAGGCGGCCGATGGCGGCGACGAGGGCGGCTTGGCCTTGTTGTTCCGCATGCGCGGCGAGTTCGAGCGTAAGCGGCTCAAGCAGGGTTGAGAGGTCCGCGCCCGCGGGGGCCATGCTTTGCACGAGCGTGCGCACTTCCAGCGCGCCATTGGCCCAGAGCAGGATGAAGTCGGCGCTGAATTGTGGGCCGTCGATCGGCGCGCGACGCTCGGTGACCTGGTGACCAAGCGAGCGGCAGAGTTCGGCTGCAGCCTCGACGGCAGCGCGCACTTCCGGGTCTGGATCGCGGCCAAGGGCGTTGGGGATATCGACGATGATGCGGCGTCGCTCGGTGCTTGCGGTGCTGATCAAGCCAGTCGGCGGCAACGTCGCGGTCGCGCCGCTCTGTTCGGTCGCTGCGAGCCATGCTGCGGTGTCGCGCACGCTGCGGCTGACGCAACCGTTCACAGAAATGTCCACGCCGCGATCTGGCGTGCCGGCGATGATCGTGCGTCCGCGCGATGGCTTCAGGCCGAAGAGACCATTGCACGATGCGGGGATACGGATCGAACCGCCGCCATCGCTCGCATGCGCGATCGGCACGACGCGCGCCGCCACCGCGACAGCCGCGCCACCGGATGAGCCGCCGCTGGAGCGCTCAATATTCCACGGATTGCGCGTGGGGCCGCCGAGTAATGTTTCGGTGGTCGCCGTCAGGCCGAATTCCGGCGTCGTTGACTTGCCGAATGGCACTAGGCCGGCAGCAAGCAGCGCGTCCATGTACGGGGGCTGTTCGGCCGGCACATTGTTCGCGAAGGCGCGTGAGCCGTAGCGGGTCGGCTGGCCGACCATTGGCATCAGATCTTTGATCAGGGTCGGCACGCCAGCGAAGGGGCCGCTCAGCGTCTCAGCGGCGCGTGCTCGGCCATATTCGAATAGGGGCGCTGCGACGAAATTGAGCTCGCCATTGACCCGCTCGCTGCGCGCGATCGCTGCTTCCAGCGCCTCAGCTGCGGTGATCTCGCCGCTGGATATGCGCGCCGCGACGCCGGTGGCGTCGAGATCGCCCAGTGCGTCGGAAGGCGTGGCGGCCGGTGCGCAACCTGCGGCCAGCGCGCCCATGGCGACTGCGCCGGTCAGCACTGTACGGCGTGAAATCTCAGTGGTCATTGTTTCCCCCGTAATTGTTCCCGAGCGTCGCGCGTGCGCGCGGTCCGGGCAAGGGGTTGCCTTCGCGTCAACGGCAAGCGAGAGCGATTTGATGACCCGCGTGCGCGCCGATTTGTTGCTGGTGGCTCGCGGCCTTGCCGAGAGCCGCGCCAAGGCGCGCGCCGCGATCGAGGCGGGTGGCGTCACTGCCAATGGCGCGCCTGTGGAAAAAGCCTCCGACTTGCTCGACGAGGATGCGACGCTCGATGTGCAGTTGCCGCATCCGTGGGTGTCGCGCGCAGGGGTGAAGCTTGCGGCGGCGCTCGATGCTTTCGGCGTCGATCCAGCCGGGCGCGTGTGCCTCGATGTTGGCGCATCAACTGGCGGCTTTACACAAGTGCTGCTCACACGCGGCGCCGCACGCGTTTACGCCGTCGATGTTGGCACAGCACAGCTTCACGCGTCGCTCCGCGACGACCCGCGCGTCGCCAATCTTGATCGCACCGATGCACGCGCGCTCACGCGGGCCGAGATCATCGAACCCCCTTCGCTGATTGTCTGCGATGCAAGCTTCATCGGTGCGATCAAAGTGCTGCTGGCGCCGCTCAAGCTCGCCGCGGTAAGCGCTGATCTCATCGCTCTGATCAAACCGCAGTTCGAAGCCGGCCCGAAAGCGGCGGGCAGAACTGGCGTGTTGGACGAGGACGTCGCGCGAGCGGCGGCAGCGCGGACCATTGACGCGCTAGAAGGCGTGGAGGGTTTTCGAAAAATCGCGGCGATCGACTCACCGATCAAAGGCGGCGATGGCAACCTCGAACTGCTCCTGCACATGCGCCGCTGACTTATCCTCCCCGCAAAGCGGGGAGGACGAGACAGAAAAACGCCCCGGTGTTTCCACCGGGGCGAAGTCACTGCGTAGGAGGTAGAAAGAAACTTAGTCGGCTGGATACCAGCGGCCGTCGTCACTGCGGCAAAGCAGAGCTTCTTCGCGATACTCGCGGCCACGGCGGTCGCGGGTGATCACTTCGCCCATGCGGCAGTCCCGATCGTCGCGATAGCCGCCGTCGCGATAGCCGCCGTCTCGATAGCCGCTGTCGCGATAGCCGCCTTGATAATAATCGTCGCCACGCGCCGGCTCGCCATAATAGGGATCATACGATCCTTGCGGGACACGATCGCAAGCAGCGGTCGAGCGTCCGACGCCAGCGCCGGCGGCAGCGCCGACGACTGCGCCAAGGGCAGCGCCTTCGCCGCGAACGCCACGATCGGCGACTTCACGGCCAAGCAGCGCGCCGGCGAGACCGCCGATAATGGCGCCGCCAACAGTGCGGTTCTGGCGCGATTGTGCGCATTGACGTTGCAGTTCGACGTACTCGTCATGGTAGGACGGATAAGATTGAGCAGACGCCGGCTGGACGAACGCCATCATGGCGAACGCGGAAGCGGCGAACAAAGCTTGACCTCGCATAACGGGCTCCTGTTTGACGAGGCGGATATAGCCAGAGGCAAGCTGAACGGCGCATGAAGCGAATGAACCG
>CAYZIJ010000105.1:0-5304 GCA_964478365.1 uncultured Terricaulis sp. | reverse complement strand
GGCCCACCATCCTACGCTCGCGAAGCGCGCAGGATGTCCTCCGTAGCCTTGGCGTAGGAGGGCTGCGCATCCCAACGCGAGCTTCGGATGGCTGACGCCATCGTGCACGCATCTCAATCGTTCCAGAGATCCGCTTCGCAATTCGGCGCCCAAACGCCGCGCCCAGCCGCGCGGGCTGCAGCTTGCTCCTCAGCATAGACGCTATCACGTGTGCGGGCCCAACCGCTTGCAACCATGTGCGCGCCGAGATCGGTCTCATTCACAACGCAGCGCGCGACGTGCACGCCCGAGCCATCCGGCAAATCGGCGATTGTGCATCGCACCGTCTGATTGCCTGTGGCGGTGCGGAGTTCTTGCGCCGCCGCGCGGTACATATCGCGAGCGCCGCACATACCGCCTTGGCGCGGATCGTCGATGCCATGCAAACGGATGCGTCTGCCATCGATGCGGAGCGTGTCGCCGTCCGCGACCGTTGCGATGCCTTCAAACTCGGTCGAGATCGCCGAGGAGGCGGTGTCCGCTTGGACGTCGGCCTCTGGCTCGCGCGTACAACTTGCGAGTGCGATCGCCGCAATGACGGTGATCAATGAAGTGTGCCAAGCGCCCATCTTCCCCTCGACGTGCAGCAACGGCAGACAGCATCGCACGAGCGCGCGCGCGCGAATAGCGTAGCCCGCGACCGCCTGCGCGTTTCGTCGCGGAGGGCGCGGAATGACGCCGGTTTAACCCCGTTTTGCGACGTATGACCCTGGTGAAAAGCCGATGAAAACCTAGCTTTAGCTCGGGAGAGATAGGCCTTTTGGCGGCGAAAAATACGCGTCGATCAGGAAATCGTGATCGCGATTGCGCCTCTGACGCAACCCCGCCATATCCCCGCCTCGCTCGTCGTTCAAATTGACGACGCTGCGAAGCGATCAGGGGGCTGACGCAAGGCGCGGAGCGAATTCTGCGTGACCGGTTCCCGGGGCCATTGAGCCCAACCCCGGCGCCGATGAAGGAAGTGGTGGAGCTGTATGGATCACGATTTCTGCAATGTTGATGGCGCCCGCCGCCTGAAGCAGCGGATTGAAGAATATTGGCGTGAACGTGGGTTCGCCGTCGATGTTAAGCTCATTGAAGCGGGCTTCGTCGCGGCTATGCGTTCAGCGCGCACGGACGTGCGTAGCGACATGGTCAATGGGTTCCCGACCAAGCGCGACGCCAACGAGCGGGAGCGCTCAAGCCCTAAGGTTCGCGGCTTGATGGAAGTCGCGTAAGCGCTGCTCCCTGTCGGGTTACGGGCGCGCCGCAAGCAAGCGGCGGCAGGCCGGCGCTAAGTCTGAAAACCTATCCAGTACAACGTCGGCGCCGAGTTGATCGGCGCCGACGTCACTATAGCCGTACCGATACACGATGACAGGCACGCCAGCGCCACGCGCAGCGCCCACGTCGGCGGTGCTATCGCCGATCATCAATGAGCGACGCACAACGCCGCCGGCAGCAGCCACCGCCGCGCGATAGTGATCGGGATGCGGCTTCTTCTCCGGCACAGAATCCGCGCCAACAATCGCCGAGAAGCGATCGGTGAGCTTCAGCGTGTCGAGCAATTGACGCGACAAGAACGTACGTTTGTTGGTGCACACCGCGAACTTCGCGCCCAACGTTGCCAAAGTATCCATGGCTTCCAGCACGCCTGGAAACGGCTTCGTCGCGCCAGCGATGTCGGCGCGGTAAAAATCGGTGAGGGCGTCGGTGAGTTCGTCCAGACGCCGCGCCGAGAACGAAACGCCGTGATGCGCGGCGGCGCGTTCGATCAAGACCCGCGCGCCCTGGCCGACCATGACGCGCAGCATGTCGATCTTGATGTGCGGCAACCCTTCGAGGTCCAGGGTTTCGTTCAGCGCCCGCACCAAATCAGGCGCGCTGTCCACCAGTGTGCCGTCGAGGTCGAAAACGATGGTCGCGCCGGCCAATTCGCCGCTGGTCATGGGATGCCCCTAATCAGTCAATCGGCTAAGACAAGCCCAGGATTCGGACAAGCGGAGCACGTATGAGCCGGGCGCGGGCAGCGATCATTTTGGCGGCGGGCCAAGGCACGCGGATGAAGTCCGCGCTGCCGAAAGTGCTGCACGAGGTCGGCGGCCGCGCCATGCTCGATTGGGCCATCGCTGCGGCGGCGACGACCGGCGCTTCCAAAACCGTCGTCGTCACTGGCGTGCATTCGCCGGCGGTGGGCGAGCATGCGGTCAAAGTTCTGGGCCCAGGCTCAACCGCCACGCAAGATCCGCCGCTCGGCACCGGCCACGCCGTCAGCGCCGCCGAAAGCGCGCTCGCCGGTTTTGATGGCGATGTGATCATTCTTTACGGCGACGCGCCTTTCGTACCGCCTGAGCGCATCGAAGAAATGTTTGCGTTGCGCGCCGCGAAAGGCGGCATCGTCGTGCTCGGCTTCGAGGCTGCTGACCCGACCGGCTATGGACGTCTCGTGCGCGGCGCCGACGGCACGCTTGAACGCATTGTCGAACACAAGGACGCGACCGAAGCCGAGCGCGCCAACCAGCTCTCCAATTCCGGCGTCATGTGCGCCGACGCCGAGCAGCTTTTTCAGTTCCTCGCGCAAGTGAAGAACGAGAACGCCAAGGGCGAGTACTATCTGACCGACGTTCCCGGCATCGCCCGCCAAGCTGCGATCGCTACCCACGTGCTCATCGGCCAAGAATCCGACGCAATGGGCGTGAACTCCAAGGTCGAACTCGCCACTGCCGAAGCGGCCTTCCAACGCCGTGCACGCATCGCTGCGATGGAAGCGGGCGTCACGCTCATCGATCCCGAAACCGTGTACTTCAGCTACGATACCGAACTCGCACCTGACGTGGTCATCGAGCCCAATGTGTTCTTCGGCAAAGGCGTGAAGATTGCCCGAGGCGCGCGCATCCACGCTTACTGCCATTTCGAGAAAACCGAGATCGGCGAAAACGCCGAGATCGGCCCGTTCGCGCGTTTTCGCCCGGGCGCCAAGCTCGGTAAAAAAACCAAGATCGGCAATTTCGTCGAAGTGAAGAACTCCACCTTCGGCGACGGCGCGAAGGCCAGCCATCTTTCGTACATTGGCGACGCTGATGTCGGTGCGCGCGCGAACATTGGCGCGGGCACGATCGTTTGCAATTACGATGGCTTCGACAAATATCGCACCACGATTGGCGAAGACGCTTTCGTCGGCTCCAACACAGCTTTGGTCGCGCCTGTGCGCGTGGGCGATCGCGGCTACACCGGTACTGGCAGCGTCATCACCAAAGACGTCCCAGACGGCGCCCTCGGCGTCGGTCGCGCGCGCCAAATCAATCTCGACGGTTGGGCCGACAAGAACCGCGCCAAGAAGCTCGCGGAGAAAGCGGCGAAGAAGGATCGAGAATGACCGAAGCCGATCTCGCCAAGTTCAACGCAGCACAGGCAGCGCTCGATTACATCAAAGACGGCATGATTGTCGGCCTCGGCACTGGCTCGACCTCGGCGCATTTTGTCCGCGCGCTTGGCCAACGCGTGCGCCAAGGCTTGCGCGTTCGTGGCGTGCCGACATCGGAAGCGACACGCAATCTCGCTGAACAAGAGGGCGTGCCGCTGGTGGAGATTTCGCAAGTCAGCGCCATCGATGTCGATGTCGACGGCGCCGACGAAGTCGATACCGCGTTCCGTTTGGTCAAAGGCGGCGGCGGCGCGCTGCTGCGCGAAAAGATCGTCGCGGCCGCCTCAAAGCGCATGGTCGTCATCGCTGACGAGAGCAAATGGGTTGAGACGCTGGGCGCGTTTCCGTTGCCCGTCGAGGTCACGCGTTTCGGTTTCACCATGACGCAACAGCGGGTCGCCGAGGCGCTACGCAAAACCGGATGCGCCGGCGATGAGGTCGTTCTGCGCATCGCCGGCAAAGCCAACGAGCCGGTCATCACCGATGGCGGCAACTACATCCTCGACGCTCACGTCCAGCGCATCGCCAACGCCGAGGCATTGGCGACTGAGCTGCAGGCCATTGCAGGCGTCGTAGAACACGGCCTCTTCATCGGCCTCGCTCAAACCGTCATCCTTGGCAAAGCCAAGGGCGCGGACGTGAAGGAGCTTTAAGCGGCTTTTTTCTTCTTCGTGGCGACAGGCTTCTTCGAAGCCATCTTCTTCGCCAGCGTTTTCTTTTTCTTCGCCGTGCCGGTGCGCTTTTCCGAGCACTTAGGGCAGGCGCAGACTTCCTTCAGGTAGGCGTTGAAATACGCCTTGCCGTAATCGTACGCGATCTCTTCGCCCGGCTTGATCTTGCGCAAAGCGTGAATGAAGACGCGTGCCTTGTTGATGTTCGGCTCGGCGTTCGGGCGGCACGAGTGATTGATGTAGCGCGCAGTGTTCCAGCGCGGCGAACCGTCGATGGTTTTGCGTGCGTTGACCTCGAACAGATAGAGCGAATTGATCGTCTCTTCTTCGGCCTTGGTGATCTCCGGCCCGACATATTCGATGATGCACGCGCCTTTCGGAATTTCGCTCTCGGCGTAAAGCCCGAGGCCCGTCTTCGACCGGCCAACCCGAAGCTCATAATCGCCAGGCACGTAGGTCAAACGCACCGCTTTGGCCTTCGTCTTTTTCTTCTTCGTCTTCGTCGCCATGTCACCAGAACCGTTTGTTAGCGAAGGCTTTGCCGGAGCCGCTCTTCAAGTAAAACTCAAACTCGCGCGCTTTGCGTTCGTTCTCAAATGCGAAGTACGCGACCAACCGCCACGGCTTGCATTTAGCCGTGTGAATCGAAGCGCCTTCGTTATGTTTTTTGAGCCGCGCCTGCAAATCGCGTGTGAAGCCCGTGTAGCGCTGTTCTGGGGCTGCCACGCTTTCGAGCAGATACACATAGAACATTGAGCACCTCGTGCGATGCAACGTTCCAGAGTATGGCGCTAGGCGTAAGCCATCCGAAGCTCGCGAGTGGAAAGCGCAGCCCTCCTACGCCTAGGCTACGGAGGGCATCCTACGCGCGCTCCGCGAGCGTAGGATGGCTGGGGTGCTAGGGATCGAACCTAGGAATGGCGGTACCAAAAACCGCTGCCTTACCGCTTGGCTACACCCCAAAAGCGAAGCGGGTACTTAGAGGGCGTCGCTTGCCGATGCAACAGCGCCCGTTGGCCGCGCCGCAGCCATTTTCGCTCCTGTCTTTCCGATGAAAGCCCTCCGGTTTGGCCAATTGCCAGCGGCGGAGGGGCGGCCTATAAGCCCGCCCTCTCGGAGTATAGCTCAGCCTGGTAGAGCACCACGTTCGGGACGTGGGGGTCGTAAGTTCGAATCTTGCTACTCCGACCA
>CAYZIJ010000104.1:0-5335 GCA_964478365.1 uncultured Terricaulis sp. | reverse complement strand
CGATTGATCGACGGGGATTGGACTTCACGACAGTCCGGACACAAATCCGCAAAACATTTTCTGTAGGGTCCGCTACATGTTGGGGTTCTTCAAGCGGTTCGGCTTTGCGGCCATCGTGGCTGTCGGCCTGGGGCTGATGACCTTTTTCGTGCTCAGTAAGACGGTGTGGAACGGTGTCTCCGACATCGCTACAGCCGCGCCTCCCGGCGGTGGCCGGCCGGGCGGCGGTGGTCCCGGCGGCGGTGCGCCGACGGTGGTGGCGACCGCCGTCGCCATGCACACGTTTACCGACGGATTGCGCGCGCTGGGAACGGCCCAAGCGCGTGAAAGCATTGTCCTGACCCCGAAGGTCGCCGACACCATTCGCATCATCCGCTTCGATAGCGGCGACCGCGTTCGCCGTGGCCAAGTCCTGGTCGAGATGTCGAGCGTCGAGCAGGCGGCCAACGTCGCCGAGGCGCGCGCATCGAGCGACGCGGCCCAAGAGGAATTGCGCCGCACGCAGGAATTGTTCGACCGAGGCTTCGCTTCGCAAGCACGCCTCGACACCGTGCGCGCTGCCGCCAACGCCGCCGAAGCGCGCCTGAACGCCGGCGGCTCGCGTATTGCTGACCGCACCATACGTGCGCCGTTTGCCGGCATTGTTGGCTTGCGCACCGCCAGCCCTGGCCAGTTCATGCGTCCTGGCGATCAAATCGGTACGCTCGACGACGTCACCGAAATCAAGCTCGACTTCGATGTGCCCGAGACTCAAATCTCACGCGTCGCGGGCGGCGTTGAAATAGTCGCGCGAACGGCTGCTTATCCCGAACGCACATTCAACGGCGTGATCGCGAACGTTGACAGTCGCGTCGATCCGACAACGCGCACCGTGCGTGTGCGCGCCATGCTGCCGAACACTGACGAAGCGCTCCGCCCCGGCATGTTGCTGACCGTCGAGGTCCGCTCCAATCCGCGCCAAGCCATGGCGATCCCCGAAATGGCGATCCTCGATCAAGCCGATGGCGCTTACGTCTATCGTGTTGTCGCGCGGGAAGGCGGCCAGGCCGTGGATCTCGTGCGCATCACCACCGGCCAACGTTCGGCCGGCATGGCCGAAGTGCTGACTGGCCTCGCGGCAGGTGACAGCGTGATCACCGAGGGTGTTCAAAGCGTGCGACCAGGCCAGCCCGTGCAAGTCGGCGGCGGATCAGCGGAAGCCCTGCAGCTGCGGCCGCGCGGGTAAGGCGCTATGACCCTCTCCGACATTTCAGTTCGCCGTCCGGTGCTCGCGACGGTGATGTCGTTGGTCATCATCGCCTTCGGCGCGATCGCGTTCACGACGCTGCCGTTGCGTGAATTGCCGGACGTCGATCGCCCAGTCGTCTCGGTGAACACGACCTATCCCGGCGCCTCGGCACAGGTCGTTGAAAACCAAATCACCCGTCCGATCGAAGACCAGCTCTCCGGTATTGACGGCATCGACACGATCAACGCGACGAGCCGCGATGGGCGCTCTTCCGTCAACATCGAGTTCACGCTCGACCGCGACATCGAAGCTGCCGCCAATGACGTCCGCAACGCCGTTGATCGCGCGCGTGGGCAATTGCCGGCGGATGTGGATGATCCAACGATCCGCAAAGCCGACGCCGACGCCGATCCGATCATTTGGTTCAGTTTGGAATCGACCACG
This sequence comes from uncultured Terricaulis sp., assembly GCA_964478365.1. Lineage (GTDB taxonomy): Bacteria > Pseudomonadota > Alphaproteobacteria > Caulobacterales > Aquidulcibacteraceae > Vitreimonas. The sequence goes on along the minus strand of CAYZIJ010000104.1, from coordinate 3,663 downwards.
CTCGATCCAATCGAGCTCACTGACTATGCCGAGCGCTACATTGTTGACCGGCTCTCAGTGCTCAATGGCGTCGCCAGCGTCACTGTTGGCGGCGGATTCCGGCGTGCGCTGCGCATTTGGCTAGACACCAACGCGCTCGCCGCGCGCGGATTGACCGTCCAAGACGTCGAGAACGCGCTCCGGTCACAAAACGTCGAGCTGCCCGCGGGCTATGTGCAGAGCCAGGAACGCGACTATCAGGTCCGCGTCGCGCGTGCGTTCGAGACGCCGGAAGAGTTTGAACGCCTGCCATTGCGTGGGATGGCCGGCGATAGCGATGTCGTGATCCGGCTGGGCGATGTCGCGCGCGTGGAAATCGCGCCGGAAGAGACGCGCCGCATTTTCCGTGGCAACGGCACGCCCCAAGTTGGCCTAGGGATTGTGCGCCAATCCACCTCCAACGCGCTCGATGTCGGGCAATTGGTGAAAGACGAGATCGAGCGCATCCGGCCAGAACTGCCGGAAGGCACGAACCTCATCCTCACCTACGATTCCACATTGTTCATTGAGCGCGCCATCGAGCGCGTTGGCTCGGCGCTGCTGGAATCGACGGCGCTCGTTATTCTGGTGATCTTCCTCTTTCTCGGATCATGGCGCGCGGCGTTCGTGCCGGCGGCGGTGATCCCTGTGTGCTTGATTGGCGCATTTTTGGTGCTGTCGATCTTCGGTTTCTCGATCAATCTGCTGACCCTGCTCGCGCTCGTGCTCGCCATTGGCCTGGTTGTCGACGACTCCATTGTCGTTCTCGAAAACGTCCAGAGGCGTGTTGATACGCTTGGGGAGCCGCCCTTGGTGGCGGCCGAGCGCGGCACGCGGCAGGTGTTCTTCGCCATTATCGCCACCTCCGCCGTGCTTGTGGCAGTGTTCCTCCCGCTCCTGTTTGTCGGCGGCTATGTCGGTGCTCTCTTCGTTGAGCTGGCGGTGACCGTCGCTGGCGTCGTCGTGATCTCGGCGTTCGCGTCGCTGACGCTTTCACCGATGATGTGCTCGAAGCTGATTAAGCCAGTCAAAACGAGTACGTGGCTCACGCGCTTCATTGACGGCTTGCTCGACGCTTTGCGGCGCTCGTATCGCGCGTCGTTGGAAGCGGCGCTCAATTTCAAGGCGCTGGTGTTCGCCGTCTTTATCGGCGTCGTCGTGTTGGGTGGCGTGATCTTCGCACAATTGCCGTCCGAGCTGACGCCGCCGGAAGACCGCGGCAACCTCACTATTTTCGCACAAGGCCCCGAAGGCGCGGGCTTCGAATACATGTCACGCGTCATGGATCAGGTCGAAGAGGTGTTGCTCACCTATGTCGAGAGCGGCGAGGCGCAGCGCGTGATGGTGGTGTCACCCGGTTTCGGCGACGCTGGCACGAGCCGCTTCTCCAGTGGTTTCGCACGCGTATTCCTGGCCAATTGGGAAGACCGAGAACGCACCGGCGCCGAGATCGAAACTGAGATGAACCGGCGCCTCGGCGCCATTCCAGGCGCAACCGTGCGCGCGCGCATGCAGAATCCGTTCCAGGGCGGCGGCGGCGGTGGTGCGGACGGCGCATCGGTCGTGCTGCTTGGTTCAACTTATGAGCAGCTCATTCCAGTAGCGCAGCGCATTGTTGAGCGCATGCGCGAGAGCCCCAACTTCCAGCGTCCGCGCATGAACTACGAGCCCACCAGCCCGCGTGTGTTGGTCGATATCGACCGCGAGCGCGCAGCCTCGCTCGGTGTTTCGGTTCAAAGTATCGGCCGCACGCTCGAAGCCACGATGGGGTCGCGGCGAGTCAACACGATCACGGACCGTGGCGAAGAGTATTACGTTTTCCTGCAAGCCGAGCGTGAGGAGCGTTCGGACATCGCCGATCTCACCAACATGTTTGTCCGTTCCGACCGCAGCGGCGAAATGATCCCACTCTCGACGCTGGTGACGATCCGCACCGTCGGCGATACCGCCGAGCGCCGCCGCATGAACCGCCAAGCGGCAATCACGGTCTCGGCCTCGATCGGCGGCGATTACGCTATCGGTGATGCATTGAACGAGATCGAGCAGATCTCGCGCGAAGAGATCGGAGATCAAGCCATCTCGCTCGACTACACGGGCGCAGCGCGGCAGTTCAAGCAATCGACCGGCGCTATCGTCTTCGCCTTCGGCTTTGCCCTGATCGTGGTATTCCTCGTGCTCGCCGGTCAGTTCGAGAGTTTCGTGCACCCGATCGTCATTATGCTGGCCGTGCCGCTTGCGGTGACCGGCGGGCTATTCGGGCTATTCTTGTTCGACAACACGCTCAACATCTACAGCCAGATCGGCCTCATCATATTGATCGCGCTCGCGGCGAAGAACGGCATTCTAATTGTCGAATTCGCCAATCAGCTGCGTGACGAGGGCCGAAGCATACGCGACGCCATTCTCGAAGCGTCCGATCTGCGCGTGCGTCCGATCCTGATGACGTCAGTGGCCACGGTTGCCGGCGCCATCCCGCTCATCATCGGCCACGGCGCCGGCGCCGAGAGCCGGATGACGATCGGCACCGTGATCTTCTTCGGTCTGACCACGGCGACGTTGCTGACGCTTTTCGTTGTGCCTGCGTTCTACGATCTGCTGGCGCACTTCACTAAGTCGCCCGACGCGACGGCGCGCGAGATCGAAAAGTTCGAGCACAATGATGCGGTGACGCGCCCGGCCGAGTAACTACTCAGGCGCGGATTCGACCATCAGATAAGTGATGAGATTACGCCGTTGCGTTTCATCGCGGACGCCCGCGAACGCCATGCGATTGCCCGGCAAGAAGGTCTGCGGGTTTTGCAGCCAGTGATCGAGCTGCTCTGCCGTCCAGGTGAAGTTCGCATCCTGCACGGCTTGAGAATAAGTGAAGCCTTCCGCTGACCCGATCTCGCGGCCGAACACGCCATGTAGATTGGGGCCAACGCGATTGCCCGCGCCCGCGTCGATCGTGTGGCACGAGCGGCACTGCGCGAAGACACGCCGGCCCGCTTCGTAATCACCTTCGTTGTAGGGCGCGGCGAGGGCAGAGACTTGCGCTTGAAGCGCCGCCGGATCCGGCGCCGTCCGCGCGGCGGGAGCGCTCTGCGTGCCGCTGGATGTTGTGCTTGGGCCGCATGCGGCGAGCACGACGAGGGTGGCGGCGATCAGAAAGCGCATGGTGTCTCCCCCGGTGGTTGAACGCCCAGCGAGTATGGGGCGTCACACCGCCGAGCGTATCGCGGCTTTGCGCCGCGCGCGATGGCGCCGCTGCCAGCGCTGGCGCGTTGTCCGCCGATCCCCTAACCATTGGGGATTGGGAGTGCGTCATGCGGTGGGACGACACAGCGCTCATGGCGTATGTCCACGGCGAGTTGGATCCGGTCGAAGCCAAGCGCATTGAGGCTGCGATGGCAGCTGACCCAGACTTGGCCCGTAGGGTCAGGAGTTTCCGCGCCGCGCGTCTGGCGCTCATTGCGGCTTATCAATCCGTTGCCAACCAGCCGATTCCACAAGAATGGACGCTTATGCTGGACGCGATCGAACATCCCGATGACGTCCCCAAGACCCCGTCCATGTTCGACAAGCAGCACGGAAAACCACACTAAACCAGTTATTTGCGTGGTGCCGCCAACAGGACTCGAACCTGTGACCCCCTGATTACAAATC
>CAYZIJ010000103.1:5103-5444 GCA_964478365.1 uncultured Terricaulis sp. | reverse complement strand
GGTCGCCGACATCTCACGCGCCAATGAATCGGCGCGCTGGGCCACGGCTGTCGCCGGCTACGGCCAATTGCTGCGCGGCGATCCCTATCTGACGCGCGGCTACGATTGGGATGACGTGATCCGCTTGGCGCAAAGCGCACGCGGCGACGACGAATTCGGCTGGCGTGCCGAATTCATCCAGCTGGCCCGCGCGGCGCAAAGCGCGGCCGCGATTAACCCGCTGCGGCCGCCGGGGCGCGCGGAAGGAAGTAGATAAGCGACTCCCCGCCCCCTTGCGGGGCGGGGTTGGGGGTGGGGGTAACGGCGGTGTTCGTTCAGGATGAGCTGCCGCCCGCACCCCC
>CAYZIJ010000103.1:0-5093 GCA_964478365.1 uncultured Terricaulis sp. | reverse complement strand
CCACGGGGGGGCGGCTTTCCCCCGGGGGGGGGGGGGGGGGGGGGGGCTGGGGGGGCGCCCCCCCCCGCCCCCCCCGGGGGGGGGGGGGGGGGGGGGGGGGGGCCCACGGCGGTGTTCTGTCCTGAGAAGGCGCCGCCCGCACCCCCATCCGTCGCGCATCCGCGCGACACCTCCCCGCTAGGGGTAAAGTGGTCTGAGCCTCACGCCGCCCAAACCAACCGGATGCCGGCCTCTTCCGCAGCTTCGGTGAGCTCGGCATCGAGCACCGGGCCGTTCATGACCGGGCGGAGTGCGTTGGCCAGATCGGACTCGACGTACTCGCGCACATCCCGCTCATCGGCGTCGTGGATCAGGATGTGTGTAGCGCCTAAGAGCTGCGCTTCGCCCCATTGCTCATGGCTCGCCAAGCGCTTGGAAAGATTGCCGGTTCTCGACAGAAACAGCGGCGTCCAGCCGCGGCCGCCAGGACCAGGACGGGCGAAGCAATAGACACCAGGCTCGGCCTCGAAGGCCTCGTGCGGGCGATGCACGCTGAAACGGTGCAGACGGCCAGACACGCCACGGAAAATCGCTTCGCTCATTTTCGGTCCCCTCAAGCTTGGAAATTTCTATCGTTCGCTCTATGTTCTCAGAAGTACCCGAGTCGGATGTTCTTGTAAAGTTCCGTTGCAACTCCGATCTCAAAGTGCCTTCAGCGCGGCCCCATCTTTCGCGTGAGGGCGCAGCCTGCGATCATGGACATATGACCCACCATCACGGCGTGACTGATCACGCCGAACACATTGCCGAAGCCGAACGACGCTGCAGCGCGGCGAGCGAAAGCCTGACGCCGTTGCGTCGTCGCGTGCTCGAACTGCTGCTGGATCAACACGGTCCAGCGAAGGCCTATGATCTGCTGCCACTGATCGACAGCGAGAAGCATGCAAAGCCGCCGACCATTTATCGCGCGCTCGACTTTCTCGTGCGCATGGGTCTCGCGCATCGCATCGAGAGCTTGAACGCATTCGTCGCGTGCGATGTCGGCGCGTGTTCGCGCTCAACCATCTTTCTCATCTGCGAGAAGTGTGGCGGTGCTGAAGAGTTCGACGCTGGCCATGCACTCATCGATCTCGCCGAAGCAGCGAAGAAAGACGGCTTCTCCATCACCCGCACCATGATCGAAGCCAGTGGCGTCTGCGGCGCATGTCAGGCCGCAGCATGAGCGAACAGCCGCCGCGTCTGCCCGCTCCGCTCTACCAGGGCAGCGTCAACACCTGGGAGTGCGACGACGGCGGACATTTAAACGTTCGCTTTCACTTCGAACGCGCCATGATCGGCCTTGGCCACTTCGCCAATGCGCTCGGCATGCCACACGCCAACATGACCAATGCCGGCGCGACATTGCTCCCGCTGGAAGCGCACATTCGTTTCCTCCGTGAAGCGCGCCCTGGCGCGCCGCTTTCAATGCATGGCGGCGTTGTCGCCATCGACGAGACCAGCGCGACGCTCTGCCTCGATATGCGCCACGCGGACGGCGCGCCATCCTCCTGCTTCACGTTCAAAGTCGCACACGTCGAAACACGCGAGCTGCGCGCGTTTCCGTGGTCAACGCGCGCGCGTGCGGCGGCGGAGCAGCTCAAGTGCGAACTGCCCGAACACGCCAAGCCGCGCTCATTCGATCTCAGCGTCGCGCCGAGCGAGATCAGCCGTGCGCGCGCCGGCGAAGTAGGCGCACTGCGCATCGGCGGCGCAATGGTGACGCCAGATCAGTGCGATGCGTTCGGCCGCCTCCGGCTCGAGCACTTCCCAGGCCGCGTCTCGGACTCGGTGCCGAACCTGCTCGCGCAATGGCGCCAGGAAGCGGGCGCGGAGGCGTCAGCGACACCAGCCGGCGCGGTGGTTGAAGCCCGCATGGTGTTTCGGCGTTTCCCGCGTGCGGGAAAATTGATCGAAGTTCATTCCGGCATCGTGGGCCTCGAAGGCAAGACGATGCGCCTAGTGCACTGGATCGTAGATCCCGAGAGCGGCAAGCCGTGGGCGAGCATGGAAGCGGTCGCGCTAACCTTCGACACCACCACGCGCAAAGCCATCACACCCAGCGCCGAAGCTGCAAAGCGCATGAAAGCGCGCATTGTAAAAATGGCGGTCTAAACCGCCTATTCCATGCCGTGATATTTGCGGCCCGATTGCGCGAGCAAAGCAGCGCTTTCAATGGCGGAACGCACCCGATCAGGCCGCTCCATCGGCAACATGTGCGATGCGCCCTCGACGGTCGCGACCCGCGCTTTCGGATTGATCGCCGCGATACGGTGCATCGATGCTTCGCTGATCGTGGAGTGTTTCTCCGCGCGCAACAGCACCATCGGATCGGTCACCTTGCGCAGCGCGCCCCAAGGATCGTGGCGTTGCGCGCAATAGGTCGCCGCCTCGAAGCCCGGACGGCAGGCGAGCTTGAAACCGCCGACGCTATCCTCGATCAAACCATCTTCGACATAGTCGGCGACAAATTCAGGCGGAAAAGTCTTGAACACGCCGCGACCGGTGAAGCCTTTCAACGCCGCATCGCGGCTCTCAAACGCATCACGCCGCTTCGCTGCATTGCGCGCGAGCGGCATTGAGTAGCGTTGCAGCACGGGCCCGAGCGGCAGTTGCGAGAACGCGTACCCGGCGGCGGGCAAGATCACTGGCTCGATCAATGCGAGACCACTCACCAGATCGGTGCGATGGCCAGCGGTGAGCAAACTCACCGTCGCCCCCATCGAGTGCCCCGCCAACGTCACCGGCGCGGTGCAGTGCTTTTCCAAAACCGCGATCAGATCGTCGCGATGCCTGTTCCAGGAGGCATACCCGAAAGTGCCGGCTTTCAGCGTGGTGCGCCCATGGCCACGCGCATCAAGCGCCCAAACGTGAAAGCGCTCACCCAACGGCGCAAGCAACGACCGATAGGTGTGAGCGTTGAAGCCCGTTGCGTGCAGAAAGACGATGTCCGGACTAGCCGTCTCGCCGCCCAAGGCGATGCCGGCCATTTGGCCGTCGCGCAGGTCAAAGCTGAGGCGTCTGAAAGTATCGGTCACAGGGCGGAGCTATGGCGACCGGCGCGCGCGTGCGCAAGCGCTTACCCAAACACGCGCCGCAAGATGTCCGTGGTTCGCCGCACCGGATCGCGGCGAATGGCGCGCTCTTCCTCCGCGATGAAGTAGAAGCAGCCATCGAGCGCTTTTGTGGTCGAGAAGTTGATGATCTCAGTGCGCATGTCGCCAGTCATGCTGCCGAGGCCGACTTCGCGCATGCCGGTTCGCATCAAGGTAAACGCGCCCGATTGCGTCAGCGCGTCCGTCATCGGCGGACGCAGTAACGTGGTGAGGCGCGTGCTTGTGCGGCCGCGCAAATATTGCGTGGCGCTATCGTCGCCGCCGCGCACGATGTCGATGGCGTCGCCGATCGTGATGTCACGCACCGCATTGCTGAAGAGCCGCCCCGCTTCCGGCATGGTGCGCTCAGCGGCGCTATTCAGACTGCGCTGCAAATCATCGAGCGGCCGCGACATGCCGAAGCCCGAGAGCGTGCGCTGCGTCTGGCCGAGCACGCCCGGCAGCGGAATGCGCACGCGCGGCGTATTCCAAAACGCATTCGGCTGCGCCAACCGCGTGGTCGCGTTGAGCGCTGCCAGCCCCATCGCGTCGCGGACTCCGGCGCGCGCGTCGCCTTGGGTCAAGCTATCGAGCAGCGGCCGCTGACCGAAAGCCGGCGTCGCGGCGGACGCAGCGATGAAAGCCAAGAGCATACGGCGAGACTGATTCTGCATGGGGCTCACTCTACTCGCTTCCCGGCCGAAAGCCCGGCCTTGAGCCGGGCGAGAGCCGGGATCCAGGGGCAAACGCAGCGCGCATCGTTCCCCTGGATCCCGGCTCGCACCCCGACTTTGGCCGGACATGCGTCCAGGAAGCAGGAGTCACAATCCGTTGTGAAGAGTTATCGGGTTTGGCAATGACACCTTCATCCGAACCAGCCATGGTTTGCCTATGACGCTCTCCGACATCCTACCCAAGCTCCACTACCCGACCCGGCTCGAAAAGCTGGTCGACGGCTGGGTGCATGGCGTGGCCCTTCTGCTCTTTACCTTCGCGGTCGGCGCGGCGCTCGGCTTGGCGATTTGGCAGGGCGGGCTTGGCATGGCCGCCGCCGTCACGGTCTATGCGATCTGCGTCATGACCATGATCGGCTGCTCGATGGCTTACAATCTGGCCGAGAACCACAAGCGCAAGTCGCTGCTGCGTCGCCTCGACCACGCCGCCATTTTTTTGATGATCGCCGGCACCTACACGCCTTTCACCACCATTCGCTTCGACGGCGCCTGGGCGATCTCGATGACGACGATCGTCTGGGCGCTCGCTCTGATCGGCGCTGCGGGCAAACTCTTCCTGCCAGACATCGGCAAGAAGATCTGGATCGTGTTTTATGTCGCGATGGGTTGGCTCGTCGTTGCAGCCCTTGGACCAATGCTCGAAGGCGTGCCGCTCGCGGGCCTCATCCTGCTCGCTGTCGGCGGCGCGCTCTACACGATCGGCATCCCGTTCTACGTCTGGGAAAAACTCCCCTTCCGCCGCGCCATCTGGCACGGCTTCGTGATGGCTGCGGCCGGCGTGCACTATGCTGCGGTGCTTACGGGCGTAGTGTTCGCGTAGGCGGCGTTTCGCCCATAGCGAACCGCTCGTTCGTCACCGCCATGGTATTGGCCGTCGTTGCGTGGGGGTATTGTCGTGGCGATCTTGATCCGAGGGAAGAGCAAGTGCTCGATCTGCCAAACTGTCATCGAAGACGGTCAGGCGTGGGTCGGCACGCCGCACTTTCTCACGGATGAGAAGCACCATCTTTGGAAGTTTTCCGACAGCCCGATGCACCAATCGTGCTTTCGAGGCTGGGAGCACGCGGACGAGTATCGTCGTCTCTACAACGAGATTTGGCCCACCCTCATGCCGCATCATCCACGGGAGATGCTGGTGGACGGGTCGATAGTGGCGAAGACCTGAAAACGTCCGCTTTGGGCCAGAAGCAAGTTCGTCATTCCGGGGCAGCGCGTAGCGATGAGCCCGGAACCCAGGGGCGACCAGCGC
>CAYZIJ010000102.1:0-5772 GCA_964478365.1 uncultured Terricaulis sp. | reverse complement strand
ACCGCCGTCGGCGTCGATCTCGTCATCGTCGTGCTCGGCGTGTTCATCGCGACGCAAGTCGCCGACTGGAGCGCACGGGAAGCGGACAAGCGCCGCGGCGAAGCCTATGTGCAGCGGCTCATCGCGGATGTCGAAAGAGATCTCACCGGCCGACGCGACAGCCTTGCCTATTATGAGGCAGTGAATGACGGCGCGTTACAAGCGAACGCGCTGTTGCATGAAGCCTCGCCTGACCCGCGCGCACTGGTCATCGCCGCCTATCGCGCCACCGAATATTCCTACAATCCAGCTACCCGCTCCACGTGGGATGAGATTGTTTCATCCGGTGACATCGGCCTGTTGCCGCCCCGCGTGGCGCCTATTCTCACCGGATATCACTCCGTCGATGTGTCACTCGATACACGCGAAATTTTCAGGGCGACGGCTTATCGAACGCGAGTGCGAGGGCTAATTTCCTATGAGGTTCAGAACGCCATCCGAAACGGCTGCAGCGATGCGCGCAGTGCTGACGGCAATTTCGGGGGGTTCAGCACCGAATGCCAACTCGAAGGCGTGAGCGACGCGGAAATCCTAGCGGCCGCGCAGGCCTTGCGGCGCGATCCTGATGTGCGCGCGGAGCTACGCAATCAGATATCCGAACTGGCGGCGGTCCGAGGAAATTTCGGTGGCGACATCGCGATTCTCGAGGCTGCACTCGAAGCGCTGCGGGCGCCGCAGTGAACACGTTCGAATATGTCAGCGTCATCCTCTCAGTGGTCGTGTCGCTGGCGTTCACGCATTTGCTCGCGGGGATGGTGCGGCTGATCCACGCGCGGGGCGTGAAATTCTCATTCGTGCACGCCGGCTGGATCGCACTGCTCGTGTTCTGGTGTGTCGACTACTGGTTCTCAGTTTGGCATTTGCGCGACGTCGAGACGTGGACTCTCGGCTTCGTTTCGTTCCTGCTGCTCATGGCAACCGTTCTGTACATCGCGTGCGGCCTAGCCGTGCCGACCGAAAGCGAATTGGCCGAAAGCCAAGATCTCGAGGCATTTTACGCCGCCAATCGGCGTCGACTTCTCGCCGTTCTCTTCGTCTACCAACTGCTCAGCATCTTCGGAAATCTGGCGATCGGCCCACTACAACTGGCCGGCTGGGTCAATATCGGTCAGCTGTCGCTCATCGGCGCAGCATGGCTTTGGCCCGATCGGCGCGTGCAGCGCGGCGCTATCGTGCTGATGGCGATGCTGACAGGCTGGTACGCCTACAACTTCATCCCTACTCTTTAAGCCAGCGCGTAAGTCAGCCGCACCGCGCGCTCACCAAGGCGATCGCTCGACAAAAAGCGCAGTGATGGCTGAACACCTGCAAAAAAACGGCGCGGCGGGGCTGACGACCACGCTAGCTTTTCAAGCGCCGCCAGTTCCGCGATAAGCTTGGTCTCAAAAGCTCCGGGGGATTTATGACCAGACTTCAATCCACGCTCGCCGCCCTGCTCCTGCTCGCCGCTTGCGCCACACCCGCCAGCGCGCCAGCGCCAAACACGCAGCCGACGCATCCGACGACGGCCGATCGAAACCCTGCGGTCCAAGTCGACGCGCTTCTCTTTCTCCCGCCGGCGCCCGCAGCGAACAGCGCGATTGAACGCGCCGAGCGCGACATCGTTCGCGGCCCCTGGAGCGCAGAGCGCCGCGCGCAAGCGCTGGCCGACAATGCGATCGATCCGTTCGCCGCCTTCGACTCGGTGCTTGGCGTGAGCTTCACTGCGGCAAACTTCCCTGCAACGCTCGCCGTGCTGACGCGCGCAGGCCGCGCCGCCGGTTACGCCGGCGATCCCGTGAAATTCCGCGACCAGCGCCCACGGCCATTCGTCACAGATAGCAGCATCACGCCATGCATCGAGGATACGCCTAGCCTACGCGCGAGCTTCTCCTACCCATCGGGTCACGCATCGCTCGGATTTGCGTGGGCGCTCGTGCTTGCTGAACTCGCGCCTAATTATGTGGATGCCCTTATCGAACGCGGCCGCGACTTCACATGGAGTCGCGTCGTCTGCGGCGTGCACTATCCGAGCGATGTCGAAGCTGGCCGCACTGTCGCGGCAGCGGCCGTCGCGCGGCTGCACGCTGATCCAGACTTCCAACGCGAACTCGCAGCAGCGCGCGCCGAGATGGCGGCGGCTTACCCGAACTAAAGCGCGTCGCGCCGCGCCCTGAGAAACGCCACGACTCTACCGTCGCGTTCGCGCGTGATCGCTTCATCGTAAGCGACGCGCGCGGCTTCAGCGCGACCAAGCTTGGCGCAGAGATCTGCCATCAGCGCCCAATACGGCTGATACTCGCGCAACACCGGGAAGTACGCGCCTGCTGCTTCCGCGGCTTCGTATCCCGCCTGCGGACCGTCGCGGCGCGCAATGGCGGCGGCGGCATTGAGACGCGCGATAGGTGAGCCGGTCAGTTCGCCGAGCGCTTGATAGAGCAGCACAATCGCATCCCAATCAGTCTCGCCGCGCCAGGCGCGCGCAGCGTGCGCTGATTGAATGGCAGCTTCGAGTTGATAGCGTCCTGCACGGTTGAGCTTCGCGGCGCGGTGCAAAATGTGTTCGGCGTCGGCGATCAGATCATAGCGCCAAAGCGTCATCTCCTGCTCATCGAGCGGCACGAAGCGGCCTTCGCCGTCGCGGCGCGCCGGGCGTCGCGCTTCGAGATGAAGCATGAGCGAAAGCAGGCCAAGCGCTTCGGACTCACTTGGCGTTTGACCGGCGAGCACGCGACCGAGCCAGATCGCCTCTTCCGTCAAACCGCGCCGCGCCGGGTCGCCGCCGAGCGGATCGCTCCATCCGGATGTAAACGCCGCGTAGATCGCATCAAGCACCGCGTTCATGCGCGCCGGCCACGCTTCAGGGCCCGGCACATCAAAGACGGCGCCGCTGTCGCGGATCTTCTTCTTTGCACGCACGAGCCGTTGGCTCATGGCGGCGGGCTCAACAAGAAACGCTGACGCGATGCGTTCCGCCGAGAAGCCGAGCACGGCTTGCAACATGAGCGGCGTGCGCGCGCTTTTTTCGATCGCGGGGTGCGCACAGGCGAACATGAGGCCCAGGCGCCGGTCGGGGGTGTCGCCGGCGGTCATCTCGGCCTCCAACTCTTCGATGCCGCGCACGATCTCGGCTTCGCCCAGCGCAGCTGTTTGGGCGCGGCGGGCAGTGTCGATCAGCTTGCGCCTTGCCGCTGCGAACAACCACGCTTCGGGATTGTCAGGCACTGCGCCACGCGGCCACGCCGTCAAAGCTGCGGCGAACGCGTCAGCGAGCGCATCCTCTGCAGCGGCGACATCGCGCGTGCGCGAGGAAAGCAGAGCGAGCAAACGCCCGTAGCTCTCGCGCGCGACGCGCTCGGCCAAAGCCGCAGCGCTCACCGCATCATAAGCGGCCGAAGCTCAACGCCGCCGCCATGCATCATGGTCGGCGCCAGCTTGGCCCAGTTGAGCGCTTCCGCATCGTTCTCGCACTCGATCAAGTAGTAGCCGCCGAGCGCTTCTTTGGTGTCGACGAAAGGCCCGTCCACCACTTGCGCGCCGCCGATGCCGCGCACGCTCTTGGCTTTGGCCACGACATCAAGCTCGTCGCCCGCGACGTGAACACCGGCCTGTTTCAGCTTGTTCGTGTAGGCATTGTAGGCCTGCATGATTTCACCGGCGCGCTCGGGCGAAATATCGGCCCAGGCGGATTCCTCGCCATAGATCAAAAGCAGGTATTTCATCGGATGCCTCCTCGCGGCGCTCTGCCGTCACAGTCGTGACGCGCGGGGCCGCGCCGTTTCGACACTCACGCCGCTTTTTTCGGAGAATCCTTCAACAGCCCAAGCGCCACCATGCTTTCCGCGGTGGCGACGACGCATTCCTCGTTCGAGCGCGGCTGCCAACCGAGCACGCGGCGCGCCTTCTCGTTCGACCCGTTCTTGCGCTTGCCGAGTTCAGGCAGGATTTGCGCGACCGCTTCGTCGCGCTTGGCCGCCATACGAACCATGAAGTCCGGGATTTGCATCGTCGGCACACGCTTAGCCGCAGACCCCATACGCCGCTTCAAGATGCGCGCGATCTCCTGGATGGAGAGGAAGTCACCCGCCACCGCGAGGAAGCGCTCACCTTTCGCTGCCGGATGGGTCATGCAGGTGATGTGCATGGACGCGACATCGCGTACGTCGACAGCGCCGAAATAGAGACGCGGGCAGCCAGGCATGGCGCCGTCCATCAGACGCTGCACCAATAGGATCGACGTCGAATAATCCGGCCCCAGCACCGGGCCAAACACGCCAACTGGAAGCACGGTTGAAAGCTCAAGCGCACCGCCTTCGGCTTTGATGAAATCCCACGCCGCGCGTTCGGCCAGCGTTTTGGATTTCACGTAGGCGCGGACGTCGTCACCGTTCGGATCAGTCCAATCCTCTTCGTTGAACGGACGGCCTCTTGGTTTCTGACCGTAGCCAATGGCGGCGAACGACGACGTCAGCACAACGCGCTTCACGCCTGCGTCTCGCGCCGCTCGCAGCAAACGCAGCGCACCTTCGCGCGCCGGGATGATCAGATCATCTTCGTGCTTGGGAGTTGCCGGCGGGAATGGCGAGGCGACGTGGAGCACGTAGGCGCAGCCCGCAACGGCTTCCGGCCAGCCTGCGTCGCTGGTCAGATCAGCCACCGCAAACGTCAGCCGATCCCCGGCTTCGACTCCGCCTTGACGCACCATGGCGCGCACTTCGCGCTCGCGTGCGAGATTGCGCACCGTCGTGCGAACGCTATGGCCCGCTTGCAGAAGCTGCACGATGCAATGCGCGCCTATAAAGCCGGTGCCGCCGGTGACGAGAACCAATTCTCCGGCCATGAGCGGCCTCCTCTGAATTGTAAGTGCGTTTAAGCTTGCGCGGGCGCCGAAATGACGCGCGCAGTCAGTTCATCGAACGCCGCCCAGAACGGAGCCCGCAATGCGTCGGTCTCCATCAGGATTTCATGCTTGGCGCCGTCAATGGTGACGTGGCGCGCATCGGGAAGTTGCGCGAGCACCGTGTCGTGGCTCGCATTGTCGACCAATTGCTCTTCGCCCGCCGTCACGACCAGGATCGGGATGCGCACGTTGGCGAGAGCGCCGGGCTGTAGGAACGATTCCGTCGCGTCTGCCGTCGCCGCGACCCAACCAATGGTCGGGCCAGCGAGCGCCAAACGCGGCTCTTCGCTGATCAGCCCTTGGCAGCGCGCGTGGCGCTCTTTGTCATGCGTAACCGGGTTGCGCTTGAAGTTCTCGCGCTTCCACTTCTTCTCGCGGCCCGGCGCAAACGTGCCGCCAAGACCAAGCGACACCATGAAACGCGCATAGCGCTTGTGAAAGTCCTTGAGGCCCTGAACGCCCCACATCGGCGCCGAGAACGCCGCCGCGTCCAGATCGATGCGACGCGTCTGCAAAGCACGCAGCAGAATTGCACCGCCCATCGAATGCGCCAAGCCGATGTGCGGCTTAGGCAATTGATTGGCGAGCAGACGCAATGCAGTGGCGAGATCGTTGACCGGATCGTCGAACGTGACGAAATGGCCCTTCAGGCTGTTCTCGACTTCACGTCCAGACAGACCCTGCCCGCGCCAGTCGATGCAGAACACGGCGAAGCCGCGTTGCTGCAACTCGCGCGTCACTTCGAAATACTTTTCGATGAATTCAGTACGCCCCGGCGCGACAATAACCGAGCCACGCGCCGGGCCGCGTGCAGGCGCGATCATAACGCGCACCTTCACGCCGCCGCGGCCTTC
>CAYZIJ010000101.1:0-5955 GCA_964478365.1 uncultured Terricaulis sp. | reverse complement strand
AAGATAACGTACATGATGTCAACGATAAATTACGCTGCATTGCGTATAGACCGGTTTACAAAACAAACTAGTTGAGCTATTGCGAGGCTACAGGCTGGCGCCGGGAGAGCGGCCGCCTTTGGTTTCGGAGGGTTCGATGACGCAGGGTTCGACGGTTGGGGAGCGCTATCACGCGCTCGATGCGGTGCGCGGCTTTGCGCTGACGCTTGGCGTGTTCTTCCACGCCACGCTCTCGTTCCTGCCGGGGATGCAGTTGTGGGTGGCGGTCGATAGCCAGCGCAGTGTCGAGCTCTCGGTGCTGTTCTTCATCCTGCACATCTTCCGCATGACGCTCTTCTTCGTGCTCGCCGGCTTCTTCGCGCGCTTGCTGCTGGAGCGTCGCGGGACGTGGGGCTTCATCAAGAACCGTGCGGCGCGCATTGCGATGCCGCTCGCCATGTTCTGGCCTGTCGTGATCACAGGCATAGTCGCCGTCGCGATCTGGGCTGCAGTGCAAGCCAATGGCGGTGTTGCGCCGGAAGGCCCGCCGCCACCGCCGCCGACTGCTGAGACGTTCCCGCTGACGCACCTCTGGTTCTTGTACGTGCTGTTGATCTTTTACCCGGTCGCGCTGGTGCTGCGCGGTTTGGTGCGCTTGATCGATCGCAACGAAACGCTGCGCTTGCGCGTGGTTGATCCGATTGTGCGTTTCATCACTGGGCCGATCGCACCGATTGCGCTGGCCATCCCGATGGCGCTGGCCATGTATTTCGCGCCGCAATGGTATGCGTGGTTTGGCATCCAGACGCCGGATACGGGTCTCATCCCAAACACGATGGCGCTGATCTGCTATGGCTTCGCCTTCGGCCTGGGCTGGCTCATCCATCGCCAACCCGCGATCTTTGACGGCTGGGGCAAGTGGTGGCTGGCTTATGTCGGCCCGGCGATTGGCGCGACGATCGGTTGCTTGATGATGCTGGGCTTCACGCCTTTGCTCGAGCCGGCTGCACACGATCTGCGCATGGCTGGCTATGCGGCGCTCTACGCCTTTGCTTGCTGGGCCTGGACGATTGTGATCATCGGCTTTGCCGTGCGCCACCTTTCCGGCCACAGCGCGGCGCGGCGCTACCTCGCTGACGCATCGTACTGGATCTATATCGTCCACATCCCGATCGTGATGGCGCTGCACACGATCGTCGCGCCCTATGCCTGGCCGTGGTTCGTGAAGTATCCGCTGGTGCTGGCCGTGGCGTTCACGATCATGCTGGTGAGCTATCAGTTCCTGGTGCGCTATTCTTTCATCGGCGCGATTCTCAACGGTAAGCGCGTGAAGCCGGGTAAGGCTAAGCGCGAAGCTGAAGCCCTCGCGGCTGCGGAGTAGGAGTGAGCATGAACGCGGAAATTGAGAGCGCGCGCGATGATCTCGCTTACATGCGCTCGCTCGTCGGCGGCACTGAGCGGATGCAGAGAACGATCGGCGAGGCGTTCTTCTGGGCTGGCGCTCTCTATGGCGGGCAGTGTCTGCTGCATTGGCTGCAGACGCTGCACGTGCTGCCGAGTGAAGGCCCGATTGCTCTGGCGATCATTGCTGTACCGACGATCATTTTCGTCGGCGTTCTGGTGATCGTCCTGATGAAGGACGCGAAAGCGCCGGCGAGTGGACCGGCGGCGCGCGCGCTCGGCGCGGTGTTTCAAGGCGCCGGTCTCGCCAATCTCGCCATGGCTTTCGTGTTTGGGTACGGCGCAAGCGTCTATGAATCGCCGGGCTTGTGGCTCTACCACCCGGTCGTCGTCTGCATGTTCCAAGGCGTTGCTTGGTACGTCGCCTTCAACGTATTGCGCCGCAATTGGCTGGGCTTTGTTGCTGTGGGCTGGTTCGCGACCACGATTGCGCTGGGCGTGCTGATGTCGAACACCGGCGCGTTCGTGCTGGTGCTGGCGATTGCGCTCTTCTCGCTGATGTCGGTCCCAGGCTGGATCATCTGGCGCGGCGCGAAGGCTTAGAGACGTGGCCGCTTTCGACATCGGCAAACTGGATGACGTCATCCACGGGCGCGTGCGCCTGGGGATCATGGCGTATCTCGCCGATGCGGGCGCGGCGGATTTTACCGAGCTGAAGACGTTGCTCGACCTCACCCAAGGCAATCTCTCGGTGCACCTGCGCAAGTTGGAAGAGGCGGGCTACGTTTCGATCGATAAGAGCTTCATCGACCGCAAGCCGCTAACGCGCGCGCGGATCACGGATGAAGGCCGCAAGGCGTTCGCGGCGTATCTGGAAGCGATCGCGAAGCTGGTTGGGGGTGGGGGCTAGGGCCGGTTCTGCGCTTGGTGGAAGACCGCGAGGATGCGAATCTCATCGTCCACGAGTTGATAGACCAGTACGTACGGGTAGCGTGACAAGATGAGTTCGCGAGTCGTTTCCGTGTCAACGGCTCGCCCTAACCGGGGCGACGTGGCAAGCGGCCGGGCGGCGGCCCGTATATAGCTGCCTATGCGTTTTGCTGCGCCCTTGCTGTCTTTGGCGATGTAGTCGGTGATTGCGTCAATGTCGTTGGTAGCGCGACGGCTCCAACGAATACGCAACCTCACGAAAGGCGAGCCATCAGTTTGTCGAAATAGTCTTCGTCAGCAGCTTCAAACGGCTCTTCGCGCCGTCTGCGAACTTCCGTCAGCTGCTCTTGCGTCAGCACCGACTCCATCGCTGATCCTGCGTCGTTGGCTACGATGTCCAAGATCAGATCTGCGAGTTCCTCCCGACGGTCCTCCGGCAGCTCTGTCAGAGCTTTGATGGCAAGTTCTGTGCGGGTCATGCCGTCACAATAGCACAGAATTCGCTAGGCGCCTTCGCGAACCCCCTGAGCGATAGGGCGGAAGTCACAAGCGCTAGGCGTGTCCTTTCCGCCTCGTCATGGCTGACCCTCTTGCCAGTCGCAGAGAATTGTGCCGCGCCCTCTTGCGGCGCCGCACCAAAGCAGGCATATCGCGCGATCCGGTGGCGGGGTTAACCCGTCGCCAACCTGTCCGAGACTGCAGGCGCCACGCACATGGTTCGCCCGAAAGGGTTCTGTGCGCGGGGCTTAATGCGTTGAAAGCTCTACGCTTTCATCACCTGCAATAGGCAGAAGCTGACGTTTTTCGGGGGTGGCTGTCAAGCCGTCTCCCGCAGGCCGGCTCCTGGGACAGGCAGCGCGTGGATCGCGCGGCCGAAACGGGAGTCTTTTTCCGCCGGCCGGTTGATCCGCGTGCGCCCGTAGGGCGCCCGGATTGGCCGGGGGCCCAACTGAGAGAGGACCCGCAATGGATCGTGCTCAGAAGGCCGAAACGGTGGAGTCGCTGAAAAGCGTTTTCGCCGGGGCTGGTGTGATGGTCGTTGGCCATTATTCCGGTCTGACCGTTGCGGAACTGACGGTGCTGCGCTCCCGCCTTCGTTCAGAAGGCGGATCGCTCAAAGTAGTGAAGAACCGGCTGGTGAAGCTGGCGATTGCCGATACGCCCAAGGCGTCGGCGTCCGACCTGTTCACTGGCCCTACGGCCATCGCCTATTCCGCTGACCCGATTACGGCCGCCAAGGTCGCCGTCGCGTACGCGAAGGAAAAGGAAAAGTTCGTCGTTCTCGGCGGGCTCTTCGGCGATCAGCTGCTCGACAAAGCAGGCATCATGGCTCTGGCCACGCTGCCTTCGCTCGACGAGCTGCGCGGCAAGATCATCGGCCTGGTGCAAGCCCCCGCGACCAAGATCGCCGGCGTGCTCGCAGCGCCTGGTGGTCAGCTGGCCCGCGTTCTCAACGCTTACGCGACCAAGGACGCCGCTTAACCGTCATTTCCGCATTCATTTGAAAACACAGATAAAACGTCAGGAACAGAAATCATGGCAAACCTCGATAAGATCGTCGAAGACCTTTCGGCGCTGACCGTCCTCGAAGCTGCTGAGCTCTCGAAGCTGCTTGAAGAAAAGTGGGGCGTTTCTGCCGCTGCTCCGGTGGCCGTCGCCGCCGCTGGTGGCGCGCCGGCCGCTGCTGCTGAAGAGAAGACCGAGTTCACGGTCCAACTCACCGCCGCTGGCGACAAGAAGATCGAAGTCATCAAGGAAGTCCGCGCGATCACGGGTCTCGGCCTGAAGGAAGCTAAGGACCTCGTCGAAGGCGCTCCGAAGCCGGTCAAGGAAGGCGTGAACAAGGCGGATGCCGAAAAGTTCAAAGCCCAGCTTGAAAAGGCCGGTGCAAAGGTCGATCTGAAGTAACTCGCATACATCACGCGTCAGCCCGGCGTTTCTCCACGGAGAAACGCCGCGGTTGTCGCCGTTGCGCGCAACGGACAAGCGCGCCGAAGCACCGCCCGCCCGCGGAGTTTCGTAACGGGGTCGGTCTCGCTGGGCACAGGGTGCGGGATCAGGGCGGACGAAATAAAGCGGCTCATGCTGCTCGCGCTGGCGGACCTAGTAGCCGGGGTTTGCTGACAGCGCAGGGCGCACATGGGGAGAGCAGATGGCTCTGTCGTACACCGGTAAGAAGCGTATCCGTAAATCTTACGGCAAAATTCCCGAAGCCGGGAAGATGCCGAACCTGATCGAGGTGCAACGTAGCTCCTACGATCAATTCCTGCAGAAAGACGAGCGTGCGTTCGAGCGCATCGAAGAGGGCCTGCAGGCCGTGTTCAAGTCGGTGTTCCCGATCCGTGACTTCTCGGATCGCGCCGTGCTGGAATACGTGAGCTACGAGTTCGAAGAACCGAAGTTCGACGTCGAAGAATGCCAGCAGCGCGACATGACCTATGCCGCGCCGCTGAAGGTCAAGCTGCGCCTGATCGTCTTTGAAACGGACGAAGAAACCGGCGCGAAGTCCGTCAAGGACATCAAAGAACAAGACGTCTATCTGGGCGACATCCCGCTCATGACGGACAAGGGCACGTTCGTCGTCAACGGCACCGAGCGCGTCATCGTCTCTCAGATGCACCGTTCGCCGGGCGTCTTCTTCGATCACGACAAAGGCAAGACGCACGCCTCGGGCAAGTTGCTCTTCGCTGCACGCGTGATCCCGTACCGCGGCTCGTGGCTCGACTTCGAGTTCGACGCCAAGGACGTGATGTTCGTCCGTATCGACCGGAAGCGTAAGCTGCCGGCGACGACGCTGCTCTATGCCCTCGGCATGTCGAGCGAGCAGATCCTCGCGACCTTCTACCAATCGTCGATCTACAAGCGTACGCGCTCGGGCTGGACCACGAAGTACCGCGCTGAGCGCTGGCGCGGCGTGAAGCCGAGCTACGATCTCGTCGACGCAAAGGGCGGCAAGGTCGTTGCTGAAGCCGGCAAGAAGATCTCGGCGCGCATCGCCAACAAGCTGGTCGAAGATGGCGTCGTGGACATCCAAGTCCCGTCGGAAGATCTGTTCGATCGCTACATCGCCGAAGACATCGTCAACCCGGAAACGGGTGAGATCTACGTCGAAGCCGGCGACGCGCTCTCTGAGCACGTTCTGGCGACGTTGATCGAAGCGGGCATCGATGAGCTGCCGATCCTCGACATCGAGCCGGCGACCAATGGCCCGTACATCCGCAACACGCTGAAGCTCGACAAAAACGAGAGCCGCGAGCAAGCGCTGTTCGACATCTACCGCGTCATGCGTCCCGGCGAGCCGCCGACGATCGACACCGCGGAAGTGCTGTTCAACGGCCTGTTCTCGGATGGCGAACGTTACGATCTTTCCGCAGTCGGCCGCGTGAAGATGAACATGCGCTTGGGTCTCGATACCGATGACACCATCCGCACGCTGCGCCTCGACGACATCCTCGAAGTGCTGCGCACGCTCTCGGATCTCCGCGACAGCCGCGGTGAAATCGACGACATCGACAATCTCGGCAACCGCCGTGTGCGTTCGGTCGGCGAACTGATGGAAAATCAGTATCGCATCGGTTTGCTGCGTATGGAGCGCGCCATCAAGGAACGTATGTCGTCCGTCGACATCGAAACCGTGATGCCGCA
>CAYZIJ010000100.1:0-6136 GCA_964478365.1 uncultured Terricaulis sp. | reverse complement strand
GCGAGCACGAGATCGACGGTTTGGGTCGCCGCCGATTGCAGGATGACGACGAGCGAGGCGACGACGAGCACTTGAAAGAGCGAGGTGCCGACAACGACGTGCGTCGGCATCCGCAGCAGATATATCATCGCAGGGATCAGGATGAAGCCGCCACCGATGCCCATGATGGCGGCGAGCCCGCCGATGGCGAAGCCGAGCGCCAAAGGTGGGATGACGCTGATGTAGAGGCCAGAGCGCGGGAAGGCGATGCGAAAGGGCAATGTGTGCGCCACCGTGCGGGCTGGCCGACGTAAGATCGAGACACCGCGGGTCGCGCGCCCGCGCCACGACGCATAGCTCTCACTCAGCATCAAGATGCCGACGCTGGAGAGCAGCAAAAGGTAGAGCAGTGAGATGATCAGATCGAGTTGGCCGAGTTGCAGCAGCCGCTGGAAGAGCCACACGCCCGAGCCGCTACCGGCGATGCCGCCGATCGACAGCAACAATCCCATGCGCCAATCGACGTTCTTGCGTCGTGTCTGGGTCATGATGCCGGAGAACGAGGTTGCAGCGATCTGGCTTGCGCCGGTAGCGACCGCGACTGGGGCGGGCACGCCCAGAAAGATCAATGCCGGCGTCATGATGAAGCCGCCGCCGACACCCACGAGGCCAGACACAAAACCAATGGCGCCGCTGACCAAAAGGACGAGCAGCACGTTCACCGGCATTTCGGCGATCGGCAGGTAGATCAATGTCTCGCTCTGAGTTGAAGGCGCAGTGTTAGTGCGGCCTTATGCTGGAGCGAGGCTGTAGGGCAATAGGGCAGGTTGGGCAGTAGGAAATCGCCCCTATGCCCTACTTGCCCACTGCCTTATTGCCCTAAATTAGGTGGCCGGTCGAGCAGCCCAAGCGCGCGGGCCGAACTCGCCATTTGCGACCGCATTGGCTGCACGCGGACGGAAGGCTTGCGCACGGGCGCGAGCTTGTTCTGCCTGTGCGGGCGTCAGCTGTGCTTCGAGTGCGGTGGCGCGTGCGCCGGCGTCTTGATCGCCCTGACGGGCGGCCACGAGGAACCAGAACAACGCTTCCGATGCACTCGCGTTTACGCCGCGTCCCTGTTGATAGAGGACGCCCAGATTGTACTGGCTGTCGGCGACGCCGAGTTCGGCGGCTTGGCGGAACCAGCGGAAGGCTGCGGACTCGTCCAACGGCGCGCCTTCGCCACGGGCGAAGAATACGCCAAGATCGTGCATGGCGCGACGATTGCCCGAGGCGGCGGCGCGTTCGGTCCATTGACGCGCTACGGTCAGATCAGTCGGCACGCCTTCGCCGCGCTCATAGAGCTTGGCGAGGCGATACTGAGCCATGGCGAAGCCGCGATCGGCGGCACGACGCAGAAGTGTTGCGCCTTCGTTGGCGCGGCCGGCGGTGAGCCGCTGCAGCGCCAATTCGTACTGCGCCGTGAGGTCGCCCGATTGCGCGGCCTGCTCAAGCGAGACGTTTCGCGGCGCCAGCGGACCAGCGACGACGGGCGCCGCCGTGGTTGCGTCGGCGATGGGTGCGCCTTCGGCGGCGGTCGCGCCGTCCGGCGCCATGCCTTCAACCGGTGCTCCCGCAAACGGATCTTGTGGTGGCGTCAGAGGCGCGCTCGGATCAGTGGCGGTGGGCGGTTCAGCTTCAGGCGATGTTTGCGGACCTTGCTCAGCGTTTTGGCTGTCGGCGAAGTAGTTTGCGCCAGCGACGAGCGCCAGCACGATCAAGCCGGTGGCGCCCCACAGCACGATGCGGCTGGAGCCGCGCAGGCTGAGTTGCGGCGCAGCGCCGGTTTCGGTTTGCTTCTCGACTTTGACCTTCGGGGCCTTCTCGACTTTGACCTTGGCTTGTTTGGGCTCCTTGACCTTTTTTTCTTTGGTCTTGGCGCTTTCGGCTTGCGCTTGTGCGGCTTTGCGCGCGTTGGCGAGGTAGTCGTTCTTGCCGGGCGGCGGCGCCGGTTCAGGTGCAAGCTCGGTCAGTGTTTGCGGTTCGCTGAAGTCGTCAATCGGATCGAACGGCGCTTCCTCGTGCGCGCCGGCGAGCGGCGTGGCGCCCGTCTCCGTTTCCGGTGACCA
This sequence comes from uncultured Terricaulis sp., assembly GCA_964478365.1. GTDB lineage: Bacteria > Pseudomonadota > Alphaproteobacteria > Caulobacterales > Aquidulcibacteraceae > Vitreimonas. Next base: position 4,049 of record CAYZIJ010000100.1, on the reverse strand, counting down.
GAATGTGTCGTCGACACTGTCCGAGAGCGTATCTGCGGGCAGCGGCTGTGCGGTGAGATCCAGATCGTCGAGGAAGGGCTCGTCGATCAACAGGTCGGTGTCGTCCGCAAGCTCGATCGACTTGTACTCTGGCACAGGGTCGTCGGCGAACGGCGTATCGATCACCAGGTCTTCGGTCTCGATCGGCGGCAATTGCGCTTCGTCTTCGAGTAGATCGTCGATCTCCTCGGAGAAATAGATGTCGTCGTCAGAGGCCGTTGGCTGCGGCATGCGCGGCGGCATTGGCGCTGCGCGCACGGGCTGAGCGGCGTCGAGCGGCGAGACGTAGGGCTGCGCGTCTTCGAGATCACCGAAGATTGGGAAGTCGGCTTGGCGGCGCGCGGGCGTTGGGATCGCATCGGCAACTGGCGCGTGGCTGGTCGGCTCGTGCGCGTTCTCGAACTGCTCCAGCTTGGTGGCGACGTTGGAGACGGCCTTCTGCACCGGCGCGATCGCTTCGGCGGAGTGCTCTTCCACTTCGGCCAAGCGGTGCATGATCGAGTTGATCGCTTCGGTGACGCGTGAACCGGCGCGCTCTTCGCTGTCGAGCATGCGCTCGCCGAGTTCGCGGGCCATCGTGTCCTGGCGTTGATTGAAACGCTCGGCCATGCGCGCGACTTGCTCGCCGACATGCTCGATGGCTTGGGCGCTGCGGGTTTCGACTGCGCCGACGCGCTCTTCGAGGCGTTCGGAGAGGCGGCCGACTTCGAGGCCCATGCGGTCGAAGCCTGCAGCTTCGCGGCGTTCGATATCGTCGAAGCGCTGTTCGAGCGTGTTCGACATGCGCACCAGCTCTTCGCGAACGGCGGCGCCGGCGGCGTCATCGTTGCGCGTTTCAACAGCGCGCAGGCGCTTGTCGACCGTTTCCGACATGCGGCGGATTTCGAGCGAGATCGCTTCGATGGTTTGCGCTTGGCGGCGCTCAGCAGCGGCGAGGCGGCGGTTCACGTCAGCGAGTGCGCCTTCGAGACCTTCGCCGGTCGCGCCTTCGAGCGCTGCGTGCAATTGCGTCTGCAGCTCTTCGCGGGCTTCGCCGACCATGGTCGAGACTTGCTGCGCCATCGAGTCGAGACGCGTCTCAAGCATGGCGCGCACGGCTTCGGTTTCTTGCACGGCTTGCGCTTGCTCGACGCGAGCGCCGAGTGAGGAGACAGTTTCTTCGAGCGTGCGAATGGCGGTGTTGGCGGTGGACTCGGTTTCAGCCAAGCGCGCCGTCAAGCGATGCAGGGCTTCATCGAGCGTGCGCACTGCGCCGTCGACGTGATCAAGCTTGGCGCTGTTGACGCCAGTGTTCTCGATGACGGCGATGCGCGCCTCGAACGCGGCCAGCGCATCAGCGACCGGGTTGGCGTCGGTCTTGGTTTCGAGTGCGGCGAGACGCTCGGCGATGTCGCTTTGCGATTGGCGCATGTCGGAGAGATCGATCGCACCGGAGGCGCCAGCGACATCTTCGACTTGCTTGATGCGTGCGGAGAGCGTGAGCTGCGCGTTGCGCAGATCGGCGATCGCAGCGCCTGCAGCTTGACGCAAACCAGCCGTGCTTTCGCGCGAGCCGGCTTCGGCGCGCTCGATGCGGCCGATAAGGGCGGCTTGTTCCGATTTGATTGAATCGACGGCGCCGACGCGCTTGGCGATTTCGCTTTCAAGCCGCACCACTTCTTCGAGCAGCGCTTCACGCGTGCCGCGGTTTTCAGTGTGAACCTCGGCGACGGCGGTTTCGATCGCACGGCGGGTGGACGTTTCCGTTTCCGCAAGGCGCTCGCTCATTTCTTCCTGCAGACGGCGCAATTCCTGCACGGCGTCAGCCGAAGCTTCCGACGCTTGGCGGGCGGCTTCTTCAGCAATCGTGCGTGCTTCGGCGAGCGTCTTTGCGGCGAAGCCTTCGCCGTTTTCCATTTCGCCAGTCAGGAAGGAGGCGGCTGCCTCGGCGCGGCGCGCAACTTCTTCGGCGATGGTGACTTGATGTTCGAGGCGTTGGCGAACGCCGTCGATTTCGTTCTTGGCGCCGTCGTAGGCATACTTGCTTTCGATCGCGTCTTGCTCGGCGTAAGCGAGCTTGCCGCTCAGCGTTTCGCCAGCAGCGCGGAATTGTTCGAGCGCTTCCGAGATGCGGTCAGCCGCATCGGTCGCGGCGGCTTCGGCGTCTTCAATGCGCGCAGCGAGGCCGAGCACGGAGCGGTCGATGGTCGAGACGGCGCGATCGAGACCGGTGACGGCGAGTTGTGTGCGGCGTTCAATCGATTCAATCCGCTGTGTGATGCGTGAAGGATCGCTCGGGCGGGCGCCGACGCTCCAATCGTCATCGCTTTCAGCGTCGAGCGAGCCGAGATAGCGCGTCGAGCGCGGACGCGGCGGCGTAGGTGTTGCAGAGGGCGCGGGCGTTGGCGATCCGCTGGCGAGCGCTTGGCTCAGATACTCGCCAAGGCTCAAGCCCTGGCGCGCGGCCGCCTCTCGGGCTGCTTCACGCACTTTCGGGTCGATGCCCTTCACGCTCCAGCTTTGCGCGCCACTCATACTCAGCCCTCGCCCGCGTTGATGCAGCGCGCCATCGCGCTGCCAAACGCCCAACCCCAGAGCGAAACTCGAAAGATTCGAGAATCGCTCACGAGTTTGCAGTGTCGATCAAAGGGGCTGGCGTGTTAATGGCCGGTAAAATCGTAAACAAGGATTAGCCATGTCTGACACACCGCGACAATTCGGTCCCGAAACGCAAGGCGCGACCTACATGCGTGGTCTGGGTGGCGCGAAGCCGGATGTGCCGACGAGCTTTCCGCCACTCGAAGCGGCGGCGAAACAAAAGATGTCGCCAGAAGCGTGGGCGTACACGGCCGGCGCTGCGGGTTTAGAAGGCGCGATGGAAGCTAATCGCGCGGCGTTTCAGCGCCACAAGATTGCGCCGCGCATGTTGGCCGGAAAAGGCCCACGTGATCTCGGTTGCGAAATCTTCGGCGTTCGCGCAGCCGCGCCGGTGATGACATCGCCGATTGGCGTGCTTGAGATGATGCACCCCGACGCGGACGTCGCCGTGGCGCGCGCGATGGCGCGGCTCAATCTGCCGATGATCATTTCATCGCAAGCCTCGAGGTCGATGGAAGAAACCGCAAAGGCTAACGGCGATGGCCCGCGCTTCTTTCAATTATATTGGGGCAAGTCTGACGCGATTGCAGAGAGCTTCGTGAAGCGGGCGGAGGCGGTGGGCTGCAAAGCCATCTTCATCACGCTCGACACCACCATTCTCGGCTGGCGCCCGCGCGACCTCGATCTCGGCTACCTGCCGTTCCTGCGCTCCATGGGCATTGCGCAGTACACGTCCGATCCGGCGTTCCGTGCGCTGCTGCCGGCGCCGCCTGAAGAAAACCCGATAGCTGCTGCGGTGCAGTTCACTCAGGTTTTCTCAGATCCGACGCTCGATTGGGCGCGCATCGCCAAAATCAGATCGTGGACGAAACTACCGGTGGTGCTGAAGGGGATCATGCGCGCTGACGACGCCGCGAAGGCGGTGAGCGAGGGCTATGACGGCATCCTCGTTTCCAACCATGGTGGCCGGCAGATCGATGGCGGCATTGGCACGCTCGACGCGCTGCCGGGGATCGTTGCGGCAACGCAGGGAAAAATCCCGGTCATGCTCGATAGCGGCATCCGGGGCGGGGCGGACATCTTCAAGGCGCTGGCGCTGGGGGCTTCTGCCGTCGGGATTGGCCGTCCTTATGTTTATGGGCTTGCGCTGGGCGGCGATGCGGGCGTTCAGGCGGTGATGGAATACCTCGTTGGCGAGCTGGACATTATGATGGGGCAGAACGGGTGCCGGACGCCGGCCGACATCAAGCGTGAGCTACTCGTCGAAAATCCGTGACGGGGTCGTCAACTTCGATTGACCCTACCGTAAACGGAAGGTAGTGGTTCGGGGAGGAAACGATAAACCGAGGGTGTTCCATGACCAAAACCGAACGCACCTACACGATTTCGCAGTTGGCCCGGGAGTTCGAGGTCACCCCTCGCGCCCTCCGTTT
>CAYZIJ010000099.1:0-6490 GCA_964478365.1 uncultured Terricaulis sp. | reverse complement strand
GAGCACCACGTTCGGGACGTGGGGGTCGTAAGTTCGAATCTTGCTACTCCGACCAGATATCAGCGGGAGCGGTCCTTAGGGCCGCTCCCGTTTTGATTTCAGGCGTCAGCCCCAGGTCTGAAACGCGATCCAGAGACCGCCGAGGCCGGCGCATGCAAAGAGCCCCCAGCGGGCCGCTTCCGCCAGCGAATGCACGATCTCGCGCGCAAATCCAAACATCGAGAGCGCCAGCGCCGCAGCGAATGTGCCGCCGACTGCAAGCCAGATTTCGAACTCGCCAAGCCCGCCATCTACGGCCGCAAGCCACGCCAGATAGGCCATGGCTGAGGCCAGCAGAAAACGCACTAAAGCCTTGAGAACAGTGCTGCTGGCGCGGTGATGGTCGAACGGCTTGGCCGCGACCGGCGCAGGGGGCGGAGGCCCATAATAGTATTCGGGCGGGTAGGAATCCGGCGTCGCCAGATCATGGCGCAGACGCCGCCACGCTTCTGCTTCGAGTTCAGCCCGCAGCTGTTGCTCGTGCATCCAGTCGTCGCTGGCGATCGCCGATCTCGGACGCATCCCGGGCATGAAAGCGCGCACCCTCCAGAGTCACATCATGCCACAACGCCCGAAAGGCGAAATAACCTGCGACAGCCGTAACTTAGATTTCATGCCCTCCCCGAAGTTTATCATTAATCGATAAAATGGCTTGCCATTTCCGCCCACCCATATCATTTGTCGATAAATCCCATGGTCGGGGCGAGCCGGAGTAGGGCCTTGAAGCAGTTTTTTATCACCGTCGCCGGCGTCGTCGTCGGCAGCATCATCGTGAGCCTCCTCGGTTGGGTGATGCTGTTCAGCTTCATCGGCTTCGCGTCCGCGCCGGCCCCGCAGCCAGGCCGCATGGTTTTGTCGCTCGATCTGCGCAACGGCATGACCGACCAGCAACCGACCAACCCGTTCGCCGCCCTCGGTGGTGCGCCGTCGCTGATCGACACGCTGACCCGCATCGACGCTGCTCGGAACGATAGCCGCGTCCGCGGCATCTACATCCGCGCCAACACTGGCGGCATGCCGGCAGCGCAAGCTGAAGAACTCCGCGCCGCACTCGCGAGCTTCCGCACCTCCGGCAAGTTTGTGATCGCACATTTGCAAAACGACGGCGTCCGCATGGGCATGCCGGGTTACATGGCAATCGCCGATAGCGATGAAGTCTGGTTGCAAGAGACCAGCGAGTTCATGCCGATGGGCCTCTCGGCCGAAGTCACGTTCTTCGCCGGCACGCTGCAGCGTTATCACATGCAAGCGCAGTTCGAAGCACGTGAAGGCTACAAGTCCGCCATCGCGCCCTACACTCAAACCACGTTCACGCCTGAGCATCGCGAGTCGATGATGAGCTTGATGGGCGGCATGTACGACAACATGCTGGCCAACATCGCCGCCGATCGTGGCATCACTGTCGATCAAGCCCGCGCCGCTATCGAAGCGACGCCGTTCGTCGCCCAACGCGGCGTTGAACTTCAATTGATCGATCGTCTCGGTCGTCCTGAAGATGCGGCACGCGCCGCCATCGAGCGCGGTGAAGAGGCTGAACTCGTCGACTTCGCCGACTATCGCGCACCGTCGCAAGGCACGGGCGGACGCACCATCGCCGTCGTGCAAGGCGAAGGCGCCATTGTCTCCGGTCCGGACGAAGGCGGCAGCCTCTTCGGTGACGATAGCGTGTTCAACAGCGACCGCGTCGCCGAAGCGCTTCTCCAAGCCAGCGACGATGACGACGTCGCAGCCATCGTCTTCCGCGTCTCCAGCCCTGGCGGCTCAGTCGTGGCGTCGGACCAGATCCTCGCCGCACTGCGGACTGCGCGTGAGCGTGGCAAGATCGTCGTCGTCTCGATGGGCGATGTCGCAGCCTCAGGCGGCTACTACGTCTCCGCCGACGCTGACGAGATCGTCGCGTCCGCATCGACCATCACTGGTTCGATCGGCATCTTCGGTGGCAAGCTGATCATCGGCCCGGCCATCGACTATTACCTCTCGACCAATACCGAGACGGTCTCTGTCGGTTCGCCACTGATCAACAGCTTCACCTCGGAGCGTCCGTTCACGCCGCAAGAACGCGAAGCCTTCGCCGGCTTCATCGACCGCGCCTACGCGCAGTTCATCGGTCTTGTCGCTGAAGGCCGCGAGATGACGCCGGAGCAAGTCCGCGCCGTCGCTGGCGGTCGCGTCTGGACCGGTCAGCAAGCGTTGGAGCGCGGCCTCGTCGATCATCTCGGCGGCTTCCAAGTCGCCGTGGCGCGCGCCCGTGCGCTCGCCAACATTGGCGAAAACGACCGCGTGCACCTGCGCTTCTACCCAGCCAACGACAATCCGTGGGCAGCCTTCGGCCGGCTCTTCGGCGCCTCGGCTGAGAGCGTCGAGACGCTGGCGCGCATCAACGCTGTGCTCTCCGATCCGCGCACTCAACAAGCGCTCGAAGCGATCCGCGAAGAAGACGCGAACATCCGCGCCCGCTCGGACCGCATGACGATCAACTAAGGGAAACAGGAAACGCCATAGCCAACGGCCCTCGCGCAAGCGGGGGCCGTTTTTCTTTGCTGACTTTGGAATGGTGGGGCTTAGCCCTTGTTCTCAACTTCGTACTTCGGCAGGTCCGCGCGGAGCGTTTCGTACAAGCGTTCCACAAACCGCGCCGGATCATCGTCCACGAAGTCATCGAAATAGGCTTCGAGATTGCTCTCGAAGACATATTCGCCGTCTTCTGCGAAAATGAACCCCAGCTCCTCATCGGTCGGCACGTGCAGCACGATGATTTGCGTCTCTTCGTCGTCTTCATCGCCAAGCGTGAAAGCAAGACGCCGCGAGCTGATCTTCTCTTCAAGGATCGGCGCAAGCGCTTGCAGGGCGGCCAGATCGTCAAAGCCGGTATCGTCGCTCAGCGACGCTTCCAGGCGCTTGCGTGCGCCATCGACTTCAGCGTCGAAATCCGACGCTGGCGAAGCAACGGGTTTCTTGCTCATGCCGCTTCCAACAAGCTTTGGAAAACGGCCAAGCCGCCGGTGCGGCCAAGTTCGGGATCGGAGGCGCGCTCCGGGTGGGGCATCATCCCCATCACATTGCCGCGTGCATTCATGAGGCCGGCAATGTCGCGCGCCGAGCCGTTCGGGTTTGCGAGATAGCGGAAGATCACTTGGCCTTCGCCTTCGACGCGGTTGAGCGTCTCGTCATCGGCGACGAAGCGACCGTCGCCGTGTGCGATCGGGATCTCGGTTTCGCGGTCCTCGCGATAGGCGCGGGTGAAGGCCGTGTTCGCATTGGCGATCGCCAGCGGCACTTCCTTGCACGCAAACTTCAACCCTTCGTTGCGCGCCAGCGCGCCTGGCAGGAGGCGCGTCTCTGTCAGCACCTGAAAGCCGTTGCAGATGCCCAGCACCAGGCCGCCGCGTTCCGCATGGGCAATGACATCGCGCACGATGGGGCTCTTCGCCGCCATAGCGCCGGAGCGGAGATAATCGCCGTAGGAAAAGCCGCCCGGCAGCACCACCAGATCGATGCCTTCAGGCAGCGCCGTCTCCTTGTGCCAAACCATATGAGCGGGGGTTCCGGTGATGCGATGGAGCGCGCGTGCGGCGTCGCGGTCGCAATTGGACCCGGGGAACACGATAACGGCGGATTTCATACGGGCTTTCTAGTCCGGGGGATGATTCACGCCAAGGGCATGTTAGGAGACCAGCCATGGTGAAATGGCTCCTCATTGCCGCACTTGCAACGATTGGGATCACATCCCTCCTGATCGGCGTGATCTATCGCGCCAACAAGTCCGTGCTGGATCAATCAAAGCGGCCCCGCGACATCGGCGACAGCCAAAGCGGCGGCGATTGAGACGAAAGCGTCACATGGCCGTGGCATGCGGCGCCTGCTGTGTTCATGGGCAGAAGCAAACCGAGGGTATTGAATGATGTTGAAGCTTGAGATGCGCGCTGTCGCGGCTGTGGCCGCGCTGTTCGCGCTGACCGCATGTGGCGGCGACGGACAACAAGCGCCTGCCGGCGGATCCTCCAACGAGCAAATCTCGATCGATGGCTCGTCGACCGTTTTCCCACTCGCCGAAGCGGCGGCTGAAGGGTTCACCCGCACCGCCACGGGCGGCGCGCGCGTCACCGTCGGCGAAAGCGGCACGGGCGGCGGCTTCGGCAAGTTCTGCCGTGGCGAAACGCAAATCTCGAACGCCTCGCGTCCGATCTCGACTGGCGAGATCGAAGCGTGCGCCGCGGCCGGCGTGCAATACGTCGAAATCCCGATCGCCTATGACGGCGTCAGCGTTGTCGTGCATCCGTCGAACCCGCTGACCAACATCACGCTTGAGCAACTCCGCGCCATCTGGCAGCCGAGCGCTCAGGGCACGATCTCGCGCTGGAACCAAGTCGCGCCGTCATGGCCGAACCAAACGTTCCAACTCTTTGGCCCAGGCACCGCGTCAGGCACGTTCGATTACTTCAACGAAGCTGTGAACGGCGATGGCGGCGCATCGCGCACCGATTTCACGCCGAGCGAAGATGATAACGTCATCGTTCAAGGCGTGTCCTCGAACGCCAACGCTATGGGCTATTTCGGCTACGCCTACTACGAACAGAACCGCGAGCGCGTGAAAGCGCTCTCGATCAATGGCGTAGCGCCTTCGGCTGAGACGATCGCTTCCGGCGATTATCCGCTGGCGCGTCCGATGTTCATCTACGTGAACGCTGAAGCACTGCGCCGTCCGCAGGTTCGCCGGTTCGTCGACTACTTCGTGCAGAACGCTGCAACGCTTGCGCCGCAAGTCGGTTATGTCGCTCTGCCGGCTGAAGCGTACACCGCTTACGGCGAACGCGTCGCAAACAGCCAAACCGGCACCGCGTTCGGCGGCCACAACGAAGTGGGTCTCTCGATCTCGGAACTGATGGCGCGTCCGCTCGCTGCAACCGCGGCGCCCGCGCAATAATGTAATGTGCAAAGCGTGAGGCGTTTTTAACAGAAGACGCCTCACGCCAGCGTGCGCGACACCCCATGTATGGGGTGTGATGCTCATAGAAGTTGTCGCGCTCGCGATCGGCCTCGGAGTTCTAGCGCTGATCGTCTTTTTCTCGCTGCGTGGTCCACGCGATCCCGGCGACCGTCTTCCTGGTAATGGTGGTCCCATGATCCCCGGTGTTCACGACACCTGGGACGATGGCGGCGGCTTCGGCGACAAGTAGCCTTAGCGCTTCTCGTCATCACCCCAGCGCCAACGCAAGCCGCCTTCAGTCGTGCGCGCCACGATGCCGACTAGCGGGATGGTGAGCGCTGCTACGATGCCGAAAAACGCAAGCGCGCGCGGCGCTGGATTGTCCTCGCCAACAAGCCACACGCTCAAAGCCACGACGATCGCTGTGTAAGCGATAGTGATCGCCCAACCTTGCCACGACGAGGGCGCTGCCCCGTAGCCATAGCGCTTCTGTTTGAACCAATGCGTCATGCTGGAGGCGCGTCAACTCGCGATTTCGACGCGGTAGCTTTCGATCACGGTGTTGGCCAAGAGCTTCTCGCACATCTCTTTGACCTGCGCTTCAGCGGTGGCCGGATCGAGATTGCCGTCGAACTGGATTTCGATGCGCTTGCCGACGCGCGCGTCAGTCACGCCGCCAAAGCCCAAATCCTTCAGCGCGCCAGCGACGGCCTTACCCTGAACATCTAGAACGCCAGGCTTCAGGCCGACGGTGACGATCGCTTTCATGTGTTGTTGCTCCCCTGTGGGGAGCAGGCAGTGGGCAGTAGGCAGTGGGCAGTAGGCGCGCCGACAGGCGTCCAAAAACTGCAACTCTGCCTATTGCCTACTGCCTACTGCCCATTGCCTCACTTCAATGCACGCTATCGCCGCCAGCGCCGGCGACGTTCTGCTTAACGATGCCAAGGCGGCGCGCGACTTCGACATAGGCTTCGGTGACGTTGCCGAGATCGCGGCGGAAGCGGTCTTTGTCGAGCTTCTCGTTCGTCTGCACATCCCACAGACGGCAGCTGTCCGGGCTGATCTCGTCAGCGACCACGGTGCGCACCATGTCGCCCTCGTAGAGACGGCCGAACTCGATCTTGAAGTCGACAAGCTTGATGCCGACGGCGCCGAACATGCCGAAGAGATAATCGTTGATGCGCAGCGTCAGCGCCATCAGGTCGTCGATCTCTTGGGTCGAGGCCCAGTTGAACGCCGTGATGTGCTCTTCAGCCACCATCGGGTCGTTGAGCTCGTCCTTCTTGTAATAGAACTCGATGATCGAGCGCGGCAGCGGCGTGCCCTCCTCGATGCCGAGACGGGTCGAGAGCGAGCCGGCCGCCACGTTGCGGCACACCACTTCGAGCGGGATGATCTCGACTTCGCGAACCAGCTGTTCGCGCATGTTCATCGTCTTGATGTAATGCGTAGGCACGCCGATCGCGTTTAGGTTCTGCATGATGAACCCGGAGATCTGGTTGTTGATCACGCCCTTGCCTTCGA
>CAYZIJ010000098.1:0-6499 GCA_964478365.1 uncultured Terricaulis sp. | reverse complement strand
GAGCTGATCCACTCGCCGCCGGACTTGATGACGTCCTTGGCGCGGTCGGTGATCTGCATGATGCCGAGTTCGTCGAGTGTCGCGACATCGCCGGTATCGAAGAAGCCGCACGTCTGCAGGCATTCGCCCTTGGCGTTCAACGCGCCGGCGTTCTTGAAATAGGCGCGCGCCACGGCGGGTCCGCGCACCATCAGGCGGCCAAACGCCTTGCCGTCGTGCGGTTTCTCTACGCCCTCGTCGTCGACGATCTTCAATTCGACGCCGAACGGCGCGCGACCTTGCTTCAGCTTGGCTTTGATGCGGCCTTCATGATCGAGCTTGGCGTGTTCGGGATGCAGTTTGCCGAACGTGCCGATCGGGCTCATCTCGGTCATGCCCCAAGCGTGGATGACCTCGACGCCGTAGTCTTCTTCGTAAGCGCGCAACACCGCTTCCGGGATGGCCGAGCCGCCCACGGCGACGCGCTTCAAGCTCGAGAGCTTAAGATTGTTCTCGCGCATAAAGTTCAACAGCATGATCTGCACGGTTGGCACCGCGCAGGAGAACGTCACCTGCTCGGTCTCCATCAACTCATAGATGCTGGCGCCATCGAGCTTCGGACCCGGCATAACCAGCTTCGAGCCGCACATCGGCGCCACGAACGCGATCGCCCACGCATTGGCGTGGAACATCGGCGCAATTGGCAACACCACATCAGCCGCACCGCAGCCGAAGCCGTCCGTCTGGTTGGCCATCATGGCGTGGATGATGTTGGAGCGGTGCGAGTAGAGCACGCCCTTGGGATCGCCCGTCGTGCCGGACGTGTAGCAAAGCCCGCACGCGGTATTTTCGTCGAAGCCGCCCCACTGCGCATCGGTTGATTGGCCGGCGATGAAGTCTTCGTAGTTTGTGACGTTTGGCAGCGCCGTCTTCGGCATGTCATCGCGACCCGACAACACGACGTAATGCTGCACGCTCTTCAGCGACGCGGCGATCTTCTCAACGATCGGCAGGAAGGTGACGTCGAAAAAGAGAATCTTGTCTTCGGCGTGATTGATAATCCAGGCGATCTGCTCAGGAAAGAGCCGCGGGTTCACGGTATGAAGCACCGCGCCCATGTTCATCGCGCCGTACCAGCACTCCATGTGCCGATCTGTGGTCCAAGCCAGCGTGGCGACGCGATCGCCCAGCTTAACGCCGCGCGCGCGGAAGGCACTAGTGACGCGTTTTGAGTTGGCCCAGACGGTCTCATAGGTGCTGCGCGTAATCGGCCCAGCCGTGCTGCGCGTGACCACTTCGCGGCCCGGAAAATTGGCCTTGGCGTGATCGAGCACCTTCTCGACCGTCAGCGGCCATTCCTGCATGAGCCCAAGCATCGCGCGTCTCCCGTTTTATCTTTGACGGGATTAAAGCGCGTATGCTGCAGCGCCGCAACGGCAGCGTCAGGCGGCGTCGGCAGACTTTTCCTGAAGTGCCGCTTCCGACTGCGGAAAGGCCGCCTGCAATTTCGCCTGCAACGCGCGCGCGCCATCAGCACTTCGCGCCGGCCAGAAGACACTGAACGCCCGGGAAAACAGAGCCGGCGCCGCGTGCTCCGCATAAATGGCGGGCACCACGCACTGCCGCGCCGGCGGCCAAAGCGAGGCGATCAGCGCGGTGTGTTGCTGCGGCAGTGCATTGCGATCGAGGAGGCCTGCGCCCGGTTCGTCGACGGCGGGAACCAACCTCTGCGGATAGCCCTGCGGACGCGCGCGCGAAGTGCGCAACGCCAGGGTCGCAACCGCAATGTCGATGACGCGCACGAGCCCACTCCTCGACGAAAGCTTTCGCGATTCACGTTGAAGCAAATGTTAAGGGTAGAGGCGCGACTTCGCCCAAGGCGCGGCGGGCGTCTCGCGTGTGAACACGAGGCGATCGTGCAACCGAAACGGTCGGTCTCGCCAAAACTCGATCGCCAGCGGCTTCAAGCGGTAACCGCGCCAGTTCGGCGGACGCGGAACTTCGCCGACGCCATACTTAAGCGCGAACTCCGCGATGCGCTTTTCGAGAGCGAGACGATCCGGCAGCGGCCGCGATTGCTCGCTCGCCCATGCACCGAGGCGCGCGCCCCGGTCGCGGCTTTGAAAATAAGCATCCGCCTCAGCCTCGCTCACATGCTCAATCACGCCGCGCGCGCGAATCTGACGGTTGAGCGATTTCCAGTAGAGCACGATCGCCGCGCGCGGACTGGCCTCAAGCTGACGGCCCTTGGCGCTCTCGGCATTGGTGTAAAAAACAAAGCCGCGCGCATCCGCCGCCTTCAGCAGCACCATCCGCGCATCGGGAAATCCCTGCGCGTCGACCGTCGACAGCGCCATGGCGTTTGGATCCTTCTCCTTCTCCCTTGCCTCCTTGAACCAGCGCTCGAACAGCTGAAACGGCTCGCTTTCCGCGAACAGCGCCGCATCATCCGGCGGCGGCGCACCGGCTGGATCGTATTTGGGCGAAGGCGGGATGAGATCGTCGCCAGACAAGGAATCGTGCTCCCTTAACCAATCCGTTCGATATATGCGTTCTTACGCCCATGTCCCACAACACGTTCGGCCACCTTTTCCGCGTCACCACCTGGGGCGAGAGCCATGGGCCGGCGCTGGGCTGCGTCGTTGACGGCTGCCCGCCGGGACTGCCGCTCTCGGAAGCCGACATCCAGTTCTGGTTGAACAAGCGCAAGCCCGGCACCAGCCGCTTCGTCACGCAACGGCGTGAAGACGATGAAGTGAAGATCCTCTCTGGCGTATTCTCGGACGATCGCACCGGCGGCCAAGTCACCACCGGCTCGCCGATCTCGCTGATGATCGAAAACACGGATCGGCGCAGCAAAGATTACGACGAGATCCGCGATCTCTATCGGCCCGGCCACGCCGACTACACGTACGACGCCAAATACGGCCTGCGCGATTATCGCGGCGGCGGGCGTTCCTCCGCGCGCGAGACAGCCGCACGAGTCGCCGCGGGCGCGGTGGCGCGCCGCCTGCTCGTTGACGTCACAATCCGCGCGGCGGTGGTGCAGATCGGCAAGATCGCCATCGATCGTGCCAAATGGAATTGGGACGAGGTGGAGAACAATCCGTTCTGGTGCCCGGACGCCGGCACGGCAAAGCTCTGGGAAGCGTTGCTCGATGACACGCGCAAGGACGGCAATTCCGTTGGCGCCATCGTGGAAGTCGAAGCGACCGGCGTTCCCGCAGGCTGGGGCGCGCCGATTTACGGCAAGCTCGACGCCGAACTTGCGGGCGCGCTGATGAGCATCAATGCGGTGAAAGGCGTCGAGATCGGCGCGGGCTTTGCGGCGGCGGCACTCACTGGCGTTGAGAACGCTGACGAGATGCGCGCGGGCAATGACGGCAAGCCGGTGTTTCTCTCGAATGCCGCAGGCGGCATTCTTGGCGGCATCTCGACCGGCCAGCCGGTTGTGGCGCGGCTCGCGATCAAGCCGACCTCTTCGATCTTGACCCCACGCCAAACCATCACCCGCGATGGCCAGAACGCCGAGATCAGCACCAAAGGCCGTCACGATCCGTGCGTTGGCATCCGCGCCGCGCCTGTGGCGGAAGCGATGATGGCGTGCGTGCTGGCGGACGCGATGCTCCGCCAGCGCGGACAGACCGGCCGTTAAACGGCAGCCGGCGCTGCGGCTTGACGATATCCACATTCCCTCACGCCGCTCGGTGAACCGCGCTGGGCGCGTTCCAATTCGCGAAATATTTTCGAAACCAGCGAAGCGCCCCTTGGCGGGCTCGCGGGCGAGGCGTAAAAATGAGCGCTCATGGGATCGGTAGGGATGCGCATGCGCGAGCAACTCACACAAGTCGGGCGCCAGATTTCCGAGCGAACGCACGCGCTGATTGCGCGGGCGCGTCCGGGGATTGATCACGTCGGCTCGTGGGTGGCGCTTCACGGCGGGCGCGCTTGGCGCGCTGGCGTCCGCGCCAACACTTGGAGCGTGCGTCACGCCAAACGCGGCGTGGTTGCGTCGCTGCAAGGTGTCGAGAACACCCTCCTCAACCCGCGCGGGCGCGAGCGCGTCCATGCGGTCAGCGTGTTCGCGCTGATCTTCGCTTTTGGTCTCTACAGCGTCGACATGTTGATCGCGGGCGGCCCGGAACTCATCCCCTCCGCGCAAGCCGCAACCGCTCATGCGCCGCGCGTTGATCTGATCGCGCCGGCGACGCTGCGTGATGGCGAGCGAATCGCCTTGGCGCAGGCCGATTTGCCGGTGCTCGCTTCGGAACCGGAACGCGCCGTCGGCCTCCGCCAGATGCAGCTGGCTGTCGCCGATGCGCCACGCGATGCAGCGCCGGTTGCCGATCTTCTCGATGCGGCGGCTGAGCCGATCAAGGCCTCGCCCGCAGCGCCCAGCGACGACGCGGACGTCAAGGCGGGCGTCGAAGCCTAACGATCGCCGGCCGCGTTGATGCGGTTGGTCAACATGATTTTGAAGAACGCATCGTCTCCCGCCCGGCGCACCAGGATAGGGATCGCGCCCTCGTCCATGAGCTTTGCCGCGATGCTGTCCCAGTCCCTGTAGCGCCCGGTGTCGGCGAGCTGATAGGCGCGGGCGCGCAAGGCGGCGAGGTCGTCTGCGGGCATGACCGCGTTGCAACGTAAAACACTGCAAGTCGTTCCACGTTTGCCGGAACAGCGTGGGCTCTATCTCCGTTGACGGCGAAACACTCCGGGGTCGGACATGCTCGACAAAACGCCAATCCGTGAACGCACCGTCGCCGTCGGCGTATTCAGCGCCATCGCCCTTAGCGGCTTGGGCGCGGTTTATCTGCTCTTCACCGGCGGTTTTGCGACTATCGTGCCGTACAACGCCGAGGCCGAGGCCGAGGCAGCTGAGGCGCCGGCTTATGTTCGCGTGGTTCAGACCGACTGGGCGCCGCCTCAACCGGGACGCGTGACGCCGCCTTCGTTCAACAGCGGAGATGCGTACGCCGCCGATTTCCCGGCTGAAGATTTGGAAGGCAGCATCGATGCGCAATTGCGAGACCGCACCTCCGAGCGCTCCTACGAGGACATCGAGCGCGACATTGATGCGCTCTACGAAGGCACTTCGCAGTACCGCGATGACGAGCCGCGCTACGAAGACGTTTCCTACCAACCCGAAGCCGATCCGAAAGACGAAACCACTAGCGTCGACGAAAGCGCGTCACCTTGGTGAGGAAGGCGAGTTCGACCTCGTCCACCTCAAAACCATGCTCGCCAAACAGCGCTGCGAAATCTTCCTTCAGGTATGAGCTGAAGTACGGCTCGTGAAAGCCGACGGGGAAGTATTCCAGCATTTGATCGAGATCGGTTGCGTCGCCGGTTTGTAGTGAATCCGCGAGCACGAACGTGCCACCCGGTTTGACGATGCGGGCAATCTCGCGCGCGGCGTCGCGGCGCACGCGCGGCGGCAATTCGTGGAAGAGATAGACGCATGTCGCTGCGTCGAACGTGCCATCCTCGAACGGCGCTTGCTCGATCGCGCCATTGACGATCTCGGCTTGCGACCAGGCCTTCAAACGCTGGCGCGCTTCTTCGCAATAGGCTGGCGAAAGATCGAGGCCGGTGGTCGGCAAGCGCGGATAGGCTTCGAGGACTTGCTTCAAGAATCGGCCGGTGCCGCTGGCGATATCGAGATGTCTGACCTTGCGCTGATCGGTGCCGCGGATGGCGCGCGCGAGTGAACCCAAAGCGATGCGGCGCATCGCGTCGGCTGCGCCGCCGAATAGGATCTCGACTTGGGTATCGTAAAGCTTGGCGCTCTCTTCGGAGAGCCAGCCACCGCTTTGATAGTGGAAGTTCTGCAAATAATAGGTCGGGTAGCGCCCATCGCCTTTCGCTTGCTCGCGCACTTCGACGCCATCGCGCGCCAAGCGCCGCTGATCGACCTTGGGCAGGTCACGGAAGAAATTGGCGGAGTTGCGCAGCGCGGTGATCGAACGGTCGAGGCGGATATCGTTGGGCGCCGGATAGAGCCCCGCTTCAATATTGGCGCGATCCTTGGCGAAGAGATCGAGGAAGCTTGCGCGGATGCGTTCGTTATCGCCTTCCGGCGCTTGCGGCTCGAAACGCGGCTCGCCCGGCCGGTTGAAGGGCGCTGAAACGCGCCGCGCCAGCAAATATTGACTCATATACCAGGCCACGCGCGCGCCTTGCGCAGCAGCGTATCGTGCACGGCCAAGATCGCGCATCACTGACATGGGGATGAATGTAGTGTGGATTGGCGCGCGTCTCCAGCCGCGCTCGCGTCGCACGCCAGCGCGGGTCGGTGAATTCTGCTCCATCAAAACGGGAGCCGGGGCGCGCGATCCGCGCTGAGTTAGTCTCTAAAGGGTGCGCTGACCGTCTCCGATCAACGCTACGCGCTTCGCGCGCCCCGTTTTCCGATCGTTTTTCCCGGCCTGGGACGCGAGGAGTTGTAGAACGCCGACGCTGGCCGGCTCGCCTCCTGTACGGTTCGCTTCCGATTTGGCCCCTCACCGAAGGGCCGCCT
>CAYZIJ010000097.1:0-6541 GCA_964478365.1 uncultured Terricaulis sp. | reverse complement strand
CGGGAAAAACGATCGGAAAACGGGGCGCGCGAAGCGTGCAGCGTTGGTTGGAGACGATCAGCGCACCTAACAGAGACTACTCAGCGCGGATCGCGCGCCCCGGCTCCCATTGGAGGTTCGACAACATTCACGCTGAGCAGTCGAACTGCGCCGGCGCATCGACGCTTGGGCGTCGCATAGGCATAGAAATTTCATGTCACGGCCGCTCGCCAATCTCGTTGCGGAAATTGAAGCGTGCCGTGCGTGCACGCTGCCGCATGAGCCGCGTCCGGTCGTGTGGGTGCATCCGGCATCGCGCATTTTGATCGCGGGCCAAGCGCCGGGCCGCCGCGTGCACGAGAGTGGCATTCCGTGGAACGATCCGTCCGGCGATCGCTTGCGCGACTGGCTCCAGATGGACCGCGACGCGTTCTACGACAAACGCACGATCGCGGTCGCGGCCATGGGGTTCTGTTTTCCGGGAACGGTAAATGGCGCCGATTTGCCGCCGCGCCGCGAATGCGCGCCGCTTTGGCGGCCAAAATTATTGCCGCTGCTGAAAAATGTGCGTCTGACCCTCCTCGTCGGATCGTATGCGCAGCGCTATCATTTGGGGGCCGCGGCCAATCGGACGTTGGGGGAGACGGTCGGCGCTTGGCGCGACTATCCAACCAATGTCATGCCTTTGCCGCATCCATCGTGGCGGAATAGTGCATGGCTGAAGCGCAATCCCTGGTTCGAAACCGACGTGTTGCCGGAATTACGGCGCAGGGTCTCATTGGCCTTGCGCTGATCTTCCTCGCCGCTTGCGTGCCGACGGTGCAGCAGGCGCAATCGCAGGTGAACGGCTTCCAAGGCCCACGCTTCGATGTTGTAAACGAGCGTTTCGTGTCATTCGACGGCGCAGAACTCGGCTTGAGCGCATGGCTCCCTCCGGAAGGGCAAGCGCCGACAGCGGTGATCATCGCGCTGCACGGCATGAACGACTACGCCAACACATATTATCTCGCCGGCCCATGGTTCGCTGAGCGCGGTGTTGCGGTCTACGCCTATGACGCACGCGGCTTCGGCCGCTCGCCCAATCGCGGCGTCTGGCCGGGCAGGCGGCTGATGTCGGAAGACTTGCGCACCGCCGTCGCACTCGCGCGCCGCCAACATCCTGGCCTTCCCGTCACTGTCATCGGCGACTCGATGGGCGCAGCCGCCGCGATCTCGACCTTCGGCGCCGAAGATGCGCCCGAGATCGATCGGCTCGTGCTGGTGGCGCCTGCGGTGTGGGGGTGGTCGACTATGCCCGACACGTACGCCATCACACTCTGGCTCGGCGCGCACACTTTCCCGTCGCGCGCCGTCTCGCCGCCGCGCGGCGTCACCCGCACACGCACTGCGTCCGATAATCGCGAAGCGTTGCTGCAAGCGGGGCGGGCGCCGCACATGATTTGGTCGACGCGCATCGACGCCGTTTTCGGCCTCGTCAATTTGATGGAGAATGCGTCCGACAGTGCCGGCAATCTCGATGGCCATGTGTTGTTTCTCTACGGCGCTAACGATCAGATCATCCCGCGCCGCTCAGCCGAGACCGCCGCCCGCAGCCTGCCACCCACCGCCCGCACCGCGCTTTACGAAAACGGCTGGCACTGGCTCTTACGCGACCTGCAGCGCGAGGTGGTTTATGAGGACATCCTCGCCTTCATCCGCGATCCGCAGGCGCCTCTGCCTTCGGGCGCGCCGCCAATTCTTCCGGTCACGCAAGCAAACCGTTAACGGCCTCGCCTTATCATAGCCGCGCTATGGCGGCTCTTAACGCTCTGTTCAACAAGAAGAAGGCGGCGCTCACGCGCGCGAAACTGCGCGCTTGGTGGAATGGCGATGCCTTCGATGAAGAGGCAGCGCTCGCGGCGTACGAGGCGCAACTTGCCGCCGCCAACGAGAACGCTGAAGCCGAAGCCAGCAATGTCGAAGACGAGCTCTTTGACGAATTGCCGTTCGACATGCCGTCGCGCCTGAGCGCGCTCGCTTTGATCTGGGGCGAAGGCCGCGTCCGTCCGGGTGACGCCACCGGCGAAGCTATGGAGCCCGCCCGCATCGGCGTCGGCCCCAACGATTTGCTTGCGGTTTTGGGCCCCGGCCTTGCCGCGCCAGTGATCGCGCTCGCCGAGGCCCATCCCGGCAAAATCGACGTTTACGAATGGCGCGAAGAAACCATCGAGGCGCTGCGATATGGCGTGAAGCAAGCCAAGCTCGATGGACGCGTGACAGTGATGCGCATCGATCTCGAGGCGCATGTGTTTGCGCCGGCCTCGTTCGACGGCATCCTCAGCATCGATGACTTCGCCTATGTCGGCTACGCGCCGCACTTGGCGCAGCAGGTCATGAAGAGCCTGAAGCCCGGCGCTTGCGCCGTCCTCGAAGCCTATGTCGGGTTGAAGTCCGACGCGTTGAAAACCGCTTTCGCGTCATCCTTCGCCGAACCACAGATCCGCGCGCACGGTGACGTGCTGCAATTTTTCCGCGACGTTGGCCTACAAATCGAAGCCGACGAAGATCTGACCGACGAATTCCTCGTCACCGCGCGCACAGCGTTCAAGCAACTGGGCGAACGTCTCGCGCAATCCGGCGGCATTGAGCCCACGACCGCGCGCGAGCTGGCCTGGGAAACAGAAGCATGGCGCATGCGTTTGATGCTGCTGGCGCAGCGCCGCCTTGAGCGCCGCCGCTTCGTCGTGCGCAAACCCGCCGCTCAGGCCGAGAACACAAACGAACCAGCAGCCTGAAGCGCAACATCGACGCGTTCGCCCAAAGGCGTCCGCGCCGGAACAAGCGCGCGCCACACGACGCCCTCGGCTTCGATCCGCACCAAGTCATGCGCCCCATGTGGCCGCACATCAATCACACGCGCCAACGAGCCGGGCGAGAGCGTCAGGGCCTCTAGCCGGATCGCTGCGCGCGTCTTGACGCCGCTAGCGATGTTGGACCTTACCGCACCAAACGGCGTGGCGACTGCGCCGTTCTCGCTCACGCCCTCGAACACATTGACCGGCCCCAGCGCCGCCGCTGCGTCGATCGAAGCGGGCGCATCGTAAGCCTCTCGTGGCGCGGCTTCCTGCAACAATCGCCCGCCCTTCAGAATCGCCAATCGATCTGCAACTTGCAGCGCATCGTCTGCGTCGTGGGTGACGAAGAGCGTCGTCGTTTGCGCCTCGGCCAGTGTCGCCAACGTTGCGTCGCGCAACGCCGCACGCTGCACCGGATCAAGACCGGAGAACGGCTCATCCAGCAACACGGCGCGTGGCTTTGGCGCCAGCGCCCGCGCAAGCGCCACACGTTGTTGTTCGCCGCCGGAAAGCTCATGCGGAAATGCGCCCGCGCGATGCTTCAAGCCGACACGATCAAGCCAATGCAGCGCCTGGGCGTCGCGCTCGGCGCGGGAGAGTTTGTCCAAACCGAACGCGACGTTCGCGCCAGCATTCAAGTGCGGAAACAACGAGAAATCCTGGAACACCATGCCGACGCGGCGCAACTCAGTCGGAGTCACGCGCCCCGGCGAAGAGACCGTCTCA
This sequence comes from uncultured Terricaulis sp., assembly GCA_964478365.1. GTDB lineage: Bacteria > Pseudomonadota > Alphaproteobacteria > Caulobacterales > Aquidulcibacteraceae > Vitreimonas. Next base: position 3,002 of record CAYZIJ010000097.1, on the reverse strand, counting down.
GCGCCAATCGCAATCTCACCCGCATCCGGCGCTTCAAGCCCCGCGATCAAACGCAGGATCGTCGACTTGCCGGAGCCCGAGGGTCCGAGCAACGCCAGGACTTTGCCTTCCGGCGCCGTCAGCGAAAAATTGTCGAGCGCCCACGCGCCGTTATAGGCGCGGCGCACATTGCGAAGCGTGACGCTGCTCATGTTTGCCCCGCGCGTGCGCGTGCGATGCCGCGCGTGAGGACGATGATCGGCGCCAACCCTGCGAGGAAGATCAGCAACGCAGGCGCCGCAGCTTGTAGCAGGCGTTCGTCCGAGGCGTAGGAATAGGCTTTCACGGCGAGGGTATCGAAATCAAACGGACGCAGGATGAGCGTCGCTGGAAGCTCTTTCAGGATTTCGACGAACAAGATCAAGGCCGCCGCCGCGAGCGACGGCCCAGCAATCGGCAAATCTACCGCGATCAACCGCCGCCAAGGCCCAGCGCCAAGCGTCCGCGCCGATGCATCAAGCCCCTTCGACAAACGCGCGAGTCCAGCATCAATCGGCTGCACGCCCGCCGCTGAGAAGCGCGCCGCATAGGCCCAGAAGAGCGCCGTTAGCGCGAGCGCTGTACCAAGCCCACCAATCCATCCCGCTTCGCGCGCCATGCCGAAGAGCGCCAACGCGCCCATCGCAATCACCGCGCCCGGCGCCGCGTATCCCATCGCCGCGCCGTAGAGCGAGAGCTTGCCGATCGACTTCGACCGTCGCGCACTCACCGCAATCGCCGCCGCAAGCGCCAGCGTGATCAGCGCGCCTGCCGCCGAGAGGATCACTGAGTTCACGAACGGCTGCACGACGTCGCCCAGATTGCCGTGCAACAGCGCCAAGCGTCCGAGCCAAGCCAGTGGCAACACCGCGCCAAACGCGATGAGCGCCACGCAAAACGCGCTCGCAAGAAATCCAGGCAAAGCGCCAAGCTGATACCGAGGCAACGGCCGCCAGCGCGATGAACCGCCGCCGAACGCAGCGCGTCCTCGCGCACGCCGTTCAACAATCAAAAACACAATCGCCGCGACCAGCAGAACAGCCGCAATCTGCAGCGCGCCGTCCAAGCTCCCGTGCGCATACCAAGCGCGAAACACCGCCGTCGAAAGCGTCGTCAGCCCGAAGTGATATGCAGCGCCATAATCCGCCGCGATTTCCATCATCGCCAGCGCCGCACCCGCCGCGATACCGGGCCGCGCCAGCGGCAGCGCCACTTCCCAAAACACGCGCCAAGGCGAAGCGCCCAGCGAACGCGCTGCTTCAAGCGCACACGCCGATTGGCTCGCAAACGCCGCGCGCGCGGCGAGGTAGACGTAAGGATAGAGCCCGATCGCGTAGACGAACGCAGCGCCCCAAAGCCCGCGCACTTCAATCGGCACCGCGCCATGCCAAGTGATGCCGGTGTAAGCGTAAGCGAGCACATAGCTCGGCGCCGCAAGCGGGATGACGAGCAACCACTCGAACAAGCCGCGCCCCGGAAAGCGGCACAAGCTCACCAGCCAAGCCGCCATCGCGCCAAACACAACAGCGCCGGCGCCGCCAAGCGCCACGACCAGCGCCGTTCCGATTGCGCCATCGCGCAAGAGATCGCCGCCAAACGCAACGCCAGCCTGATCAGGCCTCAGCGCGAGCCCGATCACCGCAACAGCGGGCGCAGCACAGATGAGCGTCGCCATCGCCGCCGCGAGCGCGACGCCGTCAATCGCGAAGCCGCGTTGCGGCGACGCCGAAGCGTCAGCGCTTAGCGCCAGCCGACTTCCTCAAAGATGCGTGTGGCTTCAGCTTGGTGACGGCCGAGCGCGTCGAGCGGGATCGTCTCTTCGATGAACGTGCCCAGCGAAGCCAATTCCGGCGCCGGTTCGATGCTCGGGCGGATCGGGTACTCGGTGTTCGCCGGCGCGATCACGTTCTGCGCGGCGTCGCTCGTCAGGTATTCGAGGAACTGCACCGCGCGGCCGCGGCGCTTCGCGTGCAGCGTGACGCCGCCGCCAGAAATATTCACGTGCGTGCCGCCCGTCGCCTGATCCGGGAAGACGAGCCCGACTTTGCTGACGATCTCGCGGTCGGCCGGATCTTCCGACTTCATCAGGCGCACAAAGTAATAGTGGTTCACGAGCGTCGCTTGCGCTTCGCCGGCCGCCACCGCTTTGATCTGATCAGTATCGCTGCCATCCGGCTCGCGCGCGAAGTTCGCGTGTACGCCCGCCGCCCATGCGCGCGCATTCTCGGCGCCATGGCGTTCGATGCGCGAAGCAAGGGTAGAGAGCTGATACGTGTTGGTCGAAGAGCGCATCACGATCTGGTTGCGGAAGCGCGGCGTCGCCAGCGCGTCATAGGTCGCAACTTCTTCCGGACGCACCGCATCCTTGCGGTACATGATCACGCGCGCCCGCTTGGTGAAGCCCCAGTAGGCGCCTTCCGGATCGCGCAGGTTCGACGGCACGTTCTGTTCAAGCGTCGGCGTAGTCACGTTCTGCAGCAGGCCCGCATCCTTCACGCGCCAGAGATTGCCGGCGTCGGCGGAGATGAAGAGGTCAGCTTCGGTCGCGTCGCCTTCAGCGCGAATGCGCTCGAGCAATTGCTCGGCATTCCCGGTCAGCGCGCGCACCTGCACGCCGGTCGCTTCCTCGAACGCCGCATAAAGCGCGCGGTCAGCGTCATAGTGACGGGCGGTGTAGACGTTGACGAAGCTCTCTTCGGCGTTCTCGCCGGCATTCTGGTTGCAAGCGGCGAGCGCCAATGCGGAGGCGCCCAAAGCGAAGCCGCGGCGGCTGATTGAGAAGGACAAAGGAGCTCTCCGGCGGTTGTTTGAGAATTATTCGCAACTAGCGCTAGGCGGGGGAGAAGGTCAAGGCCGCAGACATGCGCCGCTTGACGCAGGCAGCGCCGACTTTATGGTCCGCGCCCTTCGAGACGCCCAAATCCGGCTCTCGGGCGCGTAGCTCAGCGGGAGAGCACTCCCTTCACACGGGAGGGGTCACAGGT
>CAYZIJ010000096.1:0-6564 GCA_964478365.1 uncultured Terricaulis sp. | reverse complement strand
CGGCTTCGATGCGCTTGGCGATGGCGATTTCGCCTTCGCGGCTGAGCAGTTCGACGCTGCCCATTTCGCGCAGATACATGCGCACCGGATCGTCGGTGCGGTCAGCATCTTCGCGTGTGTTGGTGACGGCGACTTTGGTGCTGGTCTCTTCGCGGACGGCGACGGCGCTGGCCTTGTTGTCGTCCTCGGCGGCTTCGCCTTCTTCTTCATTGTCGACGACGTTGATGCCCATCTCGTTGAGCTGGCTCATCACGTCTTCGATCTGCTCGGACGAGAACTCTTCCGACGGCAAAACCTTGTTGAGCTCTTCGTGCGTGACGAAGCCGCGCGCTTTCGCGGCTTTGATCATCTTCTTCACGGCGGCGTCCGAGAGGTCGAGGATCGGGCCTTCCGGCGCGTCCTTCTCCTCAGAAGCGGACTCTTCGCTCTTGCTCATCGAAACTTTGCTCTTTGCCATCGAGATAGGTGTCTTTCATTTGGCGACTAGGTCGCCGTTCGTGGCTTTAGGCGACTAGGTCGCCAGTATTATCGTCCTGCACGTCGTCCAACTTGGCCTCACGAGCGCGCGCCTCGATCTTCTGGGCTTCACGGCTCAAGCCTTGGAAGCGGGCGAACGCGGCCTCGTCTCCCTCAGCAGCGGCCATGCGCAACTCGGACAATTCCTCCCTGATCGCCGGCAGCACCACCTCCCGCGTCACCAACGCCAGCCATTCGGCCTCGACGTCGGCTCCCTCTGCCGCGGAAACTGGCTTGGGCCATGCGGAAATGCGCGCTGCCGCGCGTTCCCGACCCGATCGGGTCAAATGGAGGCTCAGAGCCTCCCGGTCAATGGCCCCATGCGAGTCAGGGTCATCGGCGATCTCAGTGAGGGCGGAGCGGATGGCGTCGAGGTCGGCGTCGGCGATTTCAAGGCGATCGAGCCAATCGGCGTAGCGGGCCATGATGCGCGGGAAGTCGGCGGCGGCGCGGAGGAAGTTCTCGGCTGCCGGGCGGGCGGTGGTGGCGGCCTGGACCTTCAGTTCGGCCGTCGGCGGCAGGATCGGCGGACCGCGCTTCCAGCCGCCTTTGCCCTGTGGCTGGCCGCCGTGTTGGCCCTGGTATGGCGGGCGCGGCTCGAAGGCCGGGCGCTGGGCCCGCATGGCGGCGTTGGCCTTGGCCAGCAGGTCGTAGAAATAGGCCTTCGAGGTGTCCTTATCGGTGATCAAATTGGCGGCGGCTTTGACCGAGCCTTGCAGTGCTGCGCGCGCTTCCGGGGTGGCCAGGCCATGGCGGCCAAGCTCGCGGTCGAAGATGGCGACGGAGAAGGGCACGGCGGCGTCGAGCAGGGCGGCCAGCGCTTCAGCGCCGCCGGCGCGGTAGATGTCGTCGGGGTCTTGTTTGTCGGGCGCGTAGGCGATCTTCAGCGTGCGGCCGGGCGCCAGATGCGGCAGCGCCAAATCGAGGGCGCGATCGGCGGCGCGCTTGCCGGCTTCGTCGCCATCGAAGCAGAGCGTCGGCTCAGCCCCTGAGCGCCAGAGCAATTGCAGTTGATCGTCTGTTAGCGCCGTGCCGCAGGGCGCGACAGCAGCGATGCCCGCGCGCTCGAACGCGATGACATCGAGATAGCCTTCGCCGACGACAAAGCCTGGCGCTTTGGTCCGCGCCAAAATCTCACGCGCTTGCTTGATGCGATAGAGCACACGGCCTTTGGAATAGAGCGCGCTCTCGGGAGAGTTGATGTATTTGGCCTTGGCGTCCTTCGCCAGCGCGCGGCCGCCGAAGCCGATAATCTTGCCGCTCGTATCGGTGATCTCAAAAGTGACGCGGCCACGGAACGTGTCGATCGCGCGCTTGCCTTCATCGCCTTCGCGCACGACGCCAGCGGCGACCATTTCTTCGACCGTGTAGCCTTCGGCTTTCAGCTTATCGTGCACCCAGGTCCATTCGTCGGGCGCCAGACCAATACCGAAGCGCTCCCAATCGTCGGGCGTCAGACCACGGCCTTGCAAATATTTGCGCGCATCGGCGCCGCCGGATGAGCGCAGCGCGTCGGCGTAGAGCTTGCCGACATAAGCGGTGATGGCGAAGAGGCGTTTGCGGCGATCATCTTGGCCGCGATCCTCGTAATCGTCTTTCGGCAGCGGAACGCCCGCATACTCGGCGATCTTCTCGACAGCTTCCGGGAAGTTGAGCCCCTCAAGCTTCATAGCGAGCGTGAAGACGTCGCCTTTCTCGCCGCAGCCGAAGCAGTTGAAGATGCCCTTCTGATCGAGGACGTGGAAAGACGAGCTCTTTTCCTGGTGGAACGGGCAACAAGCCCAGTAGTCTCCGGCCGACGGGCGAGTCTTGCGCTTGTCCCAGGTCAGTCTCTTGCCGGCATAGTCGGCAATCGAGACCCGGTCGCGCACCTGTCGGAGCAAGGTGTCGGAGAAACGCATCAGAACCTGAGGGTGAGTGAAGCCCCTATTATACAGCGATTCGCCGAAACGATTCTGGATGAGGTGTGTTTTGGCGGATTCTCAGTGATCCTCAGACGCCGTTCGTGAGTATTTTGCCAGTTCCTCTTGATACCAAGTACGGCGCGCTGGCCTTTCGACATCGTCTCTTGTTGCTCGTTGTTTCATTCGCTGGTCGTATTCCGCTAGCCACTTAGAATAGCGGTTTGCTCTTTCGATGTTGCTCTCGGCTACAGACGCTACGATGCAAGCGACCGCCGCAATCGCCGCCCATGTCCAAATTATCAATTGCAACGTTGATTGACTGTCAGCGCTCAGGAGGCTCGCAAGGGGAACTACCAAGCCATAAAATAGCAGCAAAATCGGCCCTGACCTCCATCGTCTATCTGCGTGATCGGCTTGGTATCTGTTCTCGATCAAGCGCTCGTACTCCTCGGGAGTCATTGGCTTGAACTTCCTACCCATACCAGACTCCGTTTGAGGCAGTATCCACCGCCGATGCAATCACTCCGCCGCAACCTCAGCCGGCTTCAGCGCTCCCGCATCGCGCAGGTGCATGTAGAGTGCGATCGGGTCGAGGTCGAAGCCGTTGGGCCAAGTGGGCGCGCCTTCTTCGAGGAATACGCGCGCGAAATAAGCGGGGTCCTTCAGCGGCTGCACCATCGCGCCATCCCGCGCGAGCAGGTCAGCGCAATCGTAGGCGCCTTCGAGTCCATCGGAAAAGCGCAAGCTCAAACGTTGGCCGTCGAGCGCGCGCACGCGAAGCACGTCCACCATTGGAAAATCAGCCTGCTCCATCGGGTCCCGGTATCCTCTCTAAGCCGCCATCGGCCTGCGCTCTCATCCAATTCTCGCGCAACTCCGCTTGTCGCGCCAGAGCCCAATCTTTGACCAGACGCTGCGCCGTCTTGGGCAAAGCGCCCGCGATGATCTCCCCCGTTTCGATCTCAACGAGCGCTTTCGATCGTCCATAGTGCGCGTGAAAATGCGGCGGGTTGTGGTCAGCGAAGTACATGTAAATGGCGATGCCATAGAAGTACGAGATACGCGGCATTGGCCAGGCTCCGATTGAACTCTAGCACGTCCGAGCCAGTGTGAACTATCCGCAGCGTCCGGACCGCATCGTGGACCTTTTTCTGCTTTCCGGCCTAAGCTGCGGCGGGGAGCACAGAATGCCAATCCAACGCAACTTCGTGACCGCTTTCGCGGCTTTGGCGCTTAGCGCTTGCGCCAGCGTGAGCGACGCGCCGGATGCGCAAACGGCGGCGTGGTGGGCGACGACTGGCGCGCTTTCCGGCGATGACATGGAGGGGCGCGATACCGGCTCTGCTGGCTATGACCGCGCCGCAGCTTATGTCGCCGATCGCTTGCAGCGTGCGGGCCTTCAGCCTGCTGGCGATAACGGCACGTATTTTCAGTCCATCAACTTTCGCGACATCGAAGTCGTCGCTGAGGGCGCGTCGTTCTCGATCACAAACTGGGCCGGCGAAGCGACGCGCGAGCTGCGCTTCTTGCACGACATCTCAGTGACGCCCGCTTGGGGCATGCCGGCGCGCATAGAGGGACAACTTCTGTTCGCCGGCTATTGTCGGCCCGCCGACCTCGAAGATGCGCGTGGCCTTATCGTGATGTGCATTGGCACGCGGCGCGAGGGACAAACGACGGGCGCGTCAAGATTGGAAGCGGCGACAGCGGCGGGCGCGGTGGCGATCATCAACATCGACGACATCAGTTTCACGCAAGAGCCGCCGCGTTGGCCTCTGGCCTACGCACGCTCCGTGACACTTGCAGAAACGCCTCAGACCGCGCCTACCATTCCAGTGCTGCGCATGAGCGCCGATGCGTTTCTCCAGCTCGCGCGCGAGAACGGCGCGCAATATGAGACCCTGTTTGATCATGTCGCGCTGAACGCGCCCATTATGTCCGTCGTCTTCATGGGTGGATTGCGGGCGGAGTTCGCGACGCGCGAACGCAGCTATTCGTCCGCCAATGTGCTCGCGGTGTTGCCGGGCACGGATCCCGCACTTGCCGATGAACCCGTGCTGCTGATCGCGCACCTCGATGGCTATGGCTACGGCACGCCGGTGAATGGCGATAATCTCTATAACGGCGCGCTCGATGACGCGGCTTATGTCGCCACGCTCATCACCTTCGCCGATGCGCGCAACGGGCGTGGCTTTCGGCGTCCGATCATTTTTGCGGCGGTGACTGCGGAGGAGAAGGGCTTGTGGGGGTCGCGCTGGCTTGCCGCGCATCCGACTCCAGCGGCGCAGACGCCGATCGCGGTGCTCAATCTCGATCAGTTGCGTCCGCTCTATCCGCTGCGTGTGCTGACGACGCTGGGACTTGAGGACTCAAGCCTTGGCCAAACGGTGCGCGACATTGCGGGCCCGATGGGGATTGAGGTGCGCGCCGATCTTGAGCCTGAACGCAACCTGCTGCGCCGCACCGATCACTGGCCGTTCATGCAGCGCGGCGTGCCCGCGGTGAGTTTTCTCTTCGGCTTTGACGAAAACGATGTGGACGCGCGGGCGCGTTATCGCGATTGGTACGAGAACAGATACCACGCGCCGCAAGACGACATGACGACGCCGATCGACTTCCAGGCGCAGGCGGACTTCCACCGCTTCTATTTCGCTTTGACCGAAGCTGTCGCAAACGCAGACGCAGCGCCGCAATGGCTAGCGGAGAGCCCGCATCGTCCGCGAAATTGAATTAGACGAAGGCCAGTGCGACGGGCCATTGCGAGAGCGTGATGTCGGCTCCATGTCGCCAATGTCGTTTGCAGTTGAAGGAGCGGTGTGGCTCATGAGTTCTGGTGAGGCGGGTCATCCGTGGGGCGAGCAGGAACGGGCGGCGTGGCGCGCCAGCCGCGTGCGCCAGCGGAGCTATCAGGACGATGTCGTCACGCAGATCGAGGCGCTGAGCGACCGGTTCGAGCGCATTGCGTATGGCGAGCTTCGGTATGCGGGCGATGTCTATCCGCTCTACGCATTGCGTAGCCGTGTGATTGATGCCGCTTTGCCGAACGTGTTGGTGACGGGCGGCGTGCATGGCTACGAAACCAGCGGCGTGCTGGGCGCGCTTGCGTTTCTCGATACCGCTGCGGGGGATTATGCGGGCCGCGCCAATGTGCTGGTCGCGCCGTGCATCAGTCCTTGGGCGTACGAGCGTATCCAGCGTTGGAATTACGACGCCATCGATCCCAACCGCAATTTCCGATCCGACGGCCCGTTGGAGGCGACGAGCCTGATCAATCTCGTCCACTCATTCGCCGACGACTATCTCGTGCATGTCGATCTGCACGAGACGACGGATTCCGATCGGACTGAGTTTCGACCGGCTCTAAGCGCGCGCGATGGCAAGGCGTTCGAGGACGAGGAAATTCCGGACGGCTTTTATCTCGTAGCTGATAGCGCCGATCAGCAATTGGAGTTTCAGCAAGCCATCATCGCTGAAGTCGAGAAGGTCACGCACATCGCGCCGGCTGATGCGAAGGGCGAGATCATCGGGTCGACGGTTCTCGTGCATGGCGTCATCGAGTATCCGCTCGCGGCGCTTTCGCTCTGCCCCTCGATCACCAATGCGCGGTTCAAAACCACGACTGAAGTCTACCCGGATAGCCCGCGCGCGACGCAGGAAATCTGCATCCGCGCGCAGGTAACTGCCGTGCGCGCCGCGCTGGATTTTGCGCGGCGTTGAGAGGGCTCAATACTTCGCTGGCGGATCACTCGCCGGGAAGCTCTCGTCGCTGGCCTGATCGACGTCGTTCCACTTTTTGGGTGGGTTCTCCATCGCGTCGGGGCCGGCGTCGCGGACCTTTTTGGGTTTAGCGTTCGGCAGGTCGTCGCTGGGGGTTTGGGGAATTTGGTCTTGCGGCATGGTTGAACTCCTGTGTCCCCAATTCAACGCTCGGGGCGGAACAAGGTTGCGATCACGGACATTTGGGGGAGTGGGGCGGAAACGCCTTTCGCTGCCGTAATTTGGGCGCCCTGGCCGTGAGGCTTGGGCGCGCTAGGGCCTGAGGAGCTAAACACTATGCGTTTGTTGAAAGCCGCAGCGGCGTTCGCCGTCATGGCGACGTTTGTAGCGCCGCCGATTGCGGTCGCGCAGGAGCCGCAATTGACCA
>CAYZIJ010000095.1:0-6692 GCA_964478365.1 uncultured Terricaulis sp. | reverse complement strand
TGGTGGACCCTAGCGGGATCGAACCGCTGACCTCCTGCATGCCATGCAGGCGCTCTCCCAGCTGAGCTAAGGGCCCATCGGCCGGAGCAATGCGCGCTCCGGCGTTTTGGAAGCGCGGAACCTAAACTCCGCGCCTTTCGACTTCAAGCGCGCTAGCGCCCGCTATCGTCGTCATCTCCGCTACCGGCGATTTCACCGAGTTCATCCTCGGAAAGCTCTTCTTCGTCGTCGATCAACGGAACCGTATCATCGTCGGCAGCGTCATCGGCGAGTTCGTCGTCACCGTCCGATTCAGAGAAGCCCTCTGGGATTTCTTCGCCGGAGGCGGCCACCTCTTCCTCGTCGTCGTCCGTCACGAGCGGTTCAACTTCGGCCTCGGCGTCGATTGCGGTGGTCTCTTCGACCTCTTCTTCTTCATCCTCGTCGTCGCCGCCCTTTTTCTTGGCTTTGGCGCCTTCGAGTTCCTCATCGTCGTCATAGGCTGGATCGTGCGCGGCGGCGCGGGCGCGGCCGCGCTTCGAGCGGACGCTTTCCTCAGCGGGGTCAAATGCGGTCGTGCACTTGGGGCACACTGCCGGGCGTTTGCGAAGATCATAGAACTTCGCGCCGCAGTTCGGGCAGACTTGCTTGTCGCCCAAATCGGTCTTGGCCAAACGCCTCTCCTTCGGATCGCCGCAAGCAGCGTCGCACCCCACGCGGGGCGCTCGCTTGCCACCATCGGGAGCCCCTGTCAAAAGCTTTGTCTTCCGGCATTTTTCCGAGGGTTGTCGCAATGCGTCTGAGGACGCGATCCGCTGGGCCGCTGAAGGGCCGCGCCCGCCCGCCGGGGGACAAGTCGATCTCGCACCGGGCGCTGATTCTAGGCGCCCTCGCGGAAGGCAGGACCGAGATCGGGGGGTTGCTCGAAGCCGCCGACGTGATGTCCACGGCCAATGCCGTCCGCGCCTTTGGCGCCTCGGTTGAGCGCGACAATCAGGGCCGCTGGGTTGTCGAGGGAACGGGCAAGCTCAACCAGCCTACCGGCGTGATCGATTGCGGCAACTCAGGCACAGCCGCGCGGCTGCTACTGGGCGCGGCCAGCGGCTATACTTTGAGCGCGCGCTTCGACGGCGATCAAAGCTTGCGTAAGCGGCCGATGAACCGCGTCATCGCCCCGCTCAGCCAAATGGGCGCGCGCTTCGACACACAAGATCACCGTATGCCGCTCAACGTGCACGGCGGTAAGCTGAAGGGCATCACCTATCGCTCGCCAGTCTCATCGGCGCAGGTGAAATCGGCGGTGCTGCTGGCTGGCCTGAAGGCCGAGGGCGAGACGATCCTAGTCGAGCCGGAGCGCTCGCGCGATCACACCGAACGCATGCTTTCCGTGTTCGGCGCCAATTTCGATCAGGTCGAGATCGATGGTGGACTGCATCCTCGTGTGCGTGCAAGCACCCTGAAGGGCGCCGACATTTACGTGCCGGGCGATCCCTCTTCTGCTGCGTTTCCAGTCGCGGCCGCTTTGATCCTCGGCAAGTCTGAGATCCGTATCGAGGACGTGCTGGTCAATCCACTGCGCTTGGGCCTCTTCGAAACGCTGCTCGAGATGGGCGCGAAGATTTCTTACGAAGAGCGCCGCGACCCGATCGGCGAGCCGATCGCCGACATGGTGGTGAGCGCCAGCAAACTGCGGGGCGTCACGCCGCCGGTGCGCCGCGCACCGGCTATGATCGACGAGTTTCCAATTCTCGCCGCCATCGCCGCGTTTGCAGAGGGCGAGACACGCATCGTTGGCGCCGCTGAATTGCGCGTGAAGGAGAGCGACCGCATCACATTGATGGTCGATGGCCTGCGCGCGTGCGGGGTTGATGCGGAAGAATTGCCGGATGGGCTAATTGTGCGCGGCAACGGCCCCAAGAGCGTCAAAGGCGGCGCCGCGATCCGCACACAAGGCGACCATCGGGTGGCAATGTCGTTCCTGGTGCTCGGTATGGCCTCGAAAGAGCCGGTGATTGTTGATGAAGCTGAGATGATTGGAACGTCATTTCCAGCGTTCCCGGCTTTCATGGCCAATCTCGGCGCTGACATCGAAGAGCTCTAGCTTCCAGGAAGAACTCTGGGTTCCGGCAACTCCTCGCCTGCTCGCGCGTTCACCGCGCACAAGAGGAGCCATATCATGCGCAAAGTGTTCGCAGCTGCAGCGCTTGCGGCGACCGTTTCGATCGCCACGCTCGCGTTCGCGCAAACCAAGCCCCCGGGCGAGACCTACATTCCAGAACAACAACTCGCTACCCGTGCAATGTCGCCACAATCGGAAGACGCACGCTCGCTAGCCAGTGATGCTGACGTTGCCGACGCACGCCGGTCCTATCGCGCTGCGTGCGACGCATACCAATCTACCGGTTACTGCGAATGCGTTACGGCGGGCGTTGCACAAGCCCTGATGCCGCAAGAAGTGCGCATCGCTGCACGCACGATTGGAGAGCGTATCAATGCCGAAGGCGACGCCGCGATTGCATCCGAGAGCGACAATAGCGCCGGCCTCGAAAGCTCAGCTGAACGGATCGAAGTGGTCGAAGGCCACTACGCTGCCGCCTGCGCGCAGTATCGCGAGTAATTAATCTTGAAGCGCATCATCCTCGCGCGGCTGCTTGCCCGCGAGGATAGATGTTGCTGCGAGATCGCCAGTGACATTGCCGAGCGTGCGGAAAATGTCGGGGATCACCTCGACGGCGATGAGGATGCCCAACACTTCAGTGGGAACGCCGAGCGCCAAGCAAATTGGCGCGATCGACGCGACGAATGACACCTGCCCCGGCAGCCCAACGGCGGCGATACTCACCGCGTAAGACACGAAGATCGCGCTGGCGATCTGAAGGAATGATGGCTCGATGCCGTAAAGATGCGCGATGAAATAGCAAACCGCGAGATTGGCTACCGGACTCGTGAAGCGGAAGAGCGCAACCGCCAGCGGCAAGGTGACGTCAGCGATGTGCGCAGGGATTTTCAAGCCGCGTAGCGCTGCGTCGAGCATGGCTGGCAAAGACGCGAGCGACGATTGGGTCGAAGCAGCGATCCCCCACACCGGCGCAGCGGCTGCCGTAAAGCGGGCAATCGGCTGACGGCCCCACGTCACGGCAAGGAGCCAAGCAAGAAGTGTCGAGCCCGCCGTCACGCCGGTGACGATGACGACATACTGCACCAAAGTTTCCGCCGCGCCGAAGCCGGCGCGCAAGCCGACGCCCAGCGCCAGCGCAAACACGCCGAGCGGCGCCGCCAGCAATACCCAGCGCACCACAACGATCATTGCCTCCGATACGGCCCGAAAGAACGTCACGATGGATTGGCGCAACGACGCTTCAAGCTGCGTCGCGGCGAAGCCGAAGAAGATCGAAAACACGACAAGCGAGAGCACACCGTCATCCGCAGCAGCGCGCACCGGATTGGTTGGCGCCAAGCTGCTGATCCAATCGCCAAAGCTCGGCGCTTCGCGCACGATCACCGCGTCGTCCCCCACGCCGGCGACGAAAGCTTGCGCGGCGGCAGGATCAAGCGGCCAAAGATCGAGCCAAAGGTTCGTCGCTAGAGTGGTGTAGATCGCAGCGCAGAAGATCAAAAACGTGAAGAGGATGACCGCGCGCAGCACCAGGCCGCCCGTGCGGGCCGTATCCGCAACCGACGCAATGCCGGTGATCAGCAATGAGACGACGAGCGGCACCACCGTCATGCGCAGCGTGTTGAGCCACAGGCCGCCGAACGCTTCGACGTTGTTAGCGAACGGTGTGAGACCCGGCGCATCCGAGCGGATCAGCGCACCAACGACTATGCCCGCGATTAAAGCCGCGAGGACGAGAAGACTTATAACTTTCACGCGCGCGCCTTGAGCCTGTCAGTTCGCAACCGCAGCACAGAGCGGTGCGTCATGCAACAGGCGCGGGCTCGCGGCGTGCTTGCGGCAGCGGTGAAGCGACGGGCTTCTTCTTGAGCTCCAGCACGCCGTCTTCGATCGCGCCATAGCGAAGCGCGCGGAGATCTCGATAATAGCTCTGACTCTGAACCCAAGGCATGATGCCCGCCTGCTTCGGCAAGATACCGGCGGCGCGCTGGATGTAGCCGGACGAGAAATCCGACCAGGCCTTTTCCTCGTATGAGTCTGTCATGCGCGGTGTCGCTTGGTCGAGACCGTATTCGTCAAGATAGTTGATTAGGCGGCAAGCGTATTCGCAAATGAGATCGGCGCGCAGCGTCCACGACGCGTTGAGATAGCCGAAGATGACCCAGACTAAGTTAGGCACGTCGGAGATCATCACGCCCTTGTAGGCGAACGACTTGCCGGTATCGACCTTGTTGCCATCGACGAACATTTCAGAGCCGCCAAGCATCTGCATGTTGAGGCCGGTGGCGGTGACAATGATGTCAGCTTCAAGCTCTTGGCCGGAGCTGAGCTTGATGCCCTTCTCGGTGAAGGTCTCGATCGTGTCGGTAGCGACCGAGGCTTTGCCTTCGCGGATGGCGACGAAGAGGTCATTGTCGGGCACAAGACACATACGCTGCGTCCACGGATTGTAGTGCGGCGTGAAGTGTTTTTCGACATTGTAGTCGGGCCCCAATTGCTCGCGGATCAAGCCCAGGATGCGCTGCTTGACGCGCTCCGGGCGCGTGCGGGCCAGGTTGAAGAAGAATTGCTGGAACATGATCTTGCGGAAGCGCGTGAGGTGGTAGGCGATCCCGCTGGGAAGCCTGCGCCGCATCCAATTCGCCAGTCTATCTTCGGCGGGCAGAGAGACGATGTAGGTAGGCGAGCGTTGTAGCATTGTGACGTGCTGGGCTTTGTCGGTCATCGCCGGCACCAAAGTAACGGCGGTGGCGCCAGAACCGATGACGACGACGCGCTTGCCGGCATAGTCCAGGTTTTCGGGCCAGTGCTGCGGATGCACCACCTGCCCCTTGAACCGCTCGATGCCCTTGAAATCGGGCAGATAGCCTTGTTGGTAATCGTAATAGCCGGTCGCCATCAGCAGAAACTTGCATGTGAAGCGCTTCTGCTCGCCATTGTGCTCAGCGGTCACAGTCCAACGCGCATCCGGCGTTGACCATTCGGTCTTAACGACGCGGTGCTTGAAGCGAATGTTTTTGTCGATGCCGTTTTCGCGCGCCGTTTCGTTGACGTACTTCCAGATCGACGGCCCGTCAGCGATGGCCTTCTCTTCCTTCCAAGGCTTGAAGCCGTAGCCGAGCGTGAACATGTCGCTGTCCGAGCGGATGCCGGGATAGCGGAAGAGATCCCAGGTTCCGCCGATAGCGGCGCGGTCTTCGAGGATGACGTAGCTCTTACCCGGACAGTCGCGCTGCAGATGGAAGCCCGCGCCAATGCCGGAGAGGCCCGCGCCGACGATCAGGACGTCGAAGGTTTCAGTGCTCATGATGCAGACTCCGGCGCCTTTCGTGACGCCGTGTCAAGCTTGCGTTACGGCACATGACGAGTTCCGGCGACACTGCTAAGTCGCGCCCATGATCATCGCCATCGATGGACCTACGGCATCCGGCAAAGGCACGGTCGCCGCCGGGGTGGCCCGGCACTTCGGGCTGAAACGGCTGGACACTGGCGCGCTCTATCGCGCCGTGGGGCTGGCTGTCCTCGACGCTGGCGGTGACCCATCTGATGCGCGCGCTGCGGTGGCGGCGGCCGAGGCGCTCGATCTGACGCAGATCGACGAACACCGCATCCGCTCCAGCGCCGTGGGCCTGGCAGCCTCGAAGGTCGCGAGCATTTCAGCGGTGCGCTCCGCACTGCTGCGCGCCCAGCGGAGCTTTGCCGCCGATCCGACAGGCGCGGTGCTGGATGGGCGCGACATTGCTACCGTCATTTGCCCCGACGCAGACGTGAAGCTCTTCGTCACGGCCTCGCTCGACGCGCGCACCCAGAGGCGGTTGGCTGAGCTGCGAAATCGGGGTGAGAGCATCGCATTCGAGCAGTTGAAAGCTCAGATCGCCGAGCGCGATGAACGCGACATCAACCGCGCCGAGGCCCCGCTTCGCCAGGCTGAAGGCGCTTATTTGCTGGATACCACCGAGCTGTCCGTAGTCGAATCCGTAGCCGCTGCGGTTGCCATTATCGAGCGGGCGCGAGGCGGCTAAGCGCCAGTCCGACGCTTGCCCCCTGCAGGCTCCCTATCTATAGAAGGCCCCGCGATCCTGAGGTCCAGACGGGCCCGGGCCGCTTGGCATTACACAAAGCCAAACCGAGGACGGCGCCATTGTGGCGCCGAGACCGCCGGAGCCAACCGGTTGGCCCTTATCAATGTTGGAGTTGAAATACGTATGGCTATTGAAGCCCAAAACCCATCACGCGACGATTTCGCCGCTCTCCTGGACGAGAGCCTCGGTTCGCGTGGCATGATTGAAGGCCGGGTAATGCCCGCCACCGTGGTTGCGATCGAAAACGACTTTGTCGTTGTCGACATTGGCCTCAAGACTGAAGGCCGCATCCCAGTCCGTGAATTCCTGATCGACGACGGCGCCGGCCAACCGAAGGTGGGCGACATTGTCGAAATCTATCTCGACCGCATCGAAAACGCGCTCGGCGACGCAGTCGTCAGCCGTGAGAAGGCGCGCCGCGAAGAAGCTTGGACGCGCCTCGAGAAATCGTTCGCCGCTGGCGACGCCGTCAACGGCGCGCTCGTTGGCCGCGTGAAGGGCGGCTTCACTGTCGA
>CAYZIJ010000094.1:4839-6947 GCA_964478365.1 uncultured Terricaulis sp. | reverse complement strand
CCGGGCCGCGTGCAGGCGCGATCATAACGCGCACCTTCACGCCGCCGCGGCCTTCGAGCCAATGCTCTTCCGCGCCCTCGGGGATATCGTTGCCTGGGACGCGTACGAACGCCATCCGCGTTTGCGCCTTAGCCGCGCAGCTTGGCCATCACGCCTTGCAGCTGCATTGCAACGCCCATGTCGCCTTCGACACGGAGCTTGCCCTGCATAAAGGCGGCGGTCGCGTCGAGCGAGCCTTGGGCCATCGAGACGAAGTCTTCGAGCTTCACTTTGATGGTGGTGTCAGCGGCGGCGTCTTCGTTGGAAACGGCGTTGCCGATGCCGTCGAGGAAGATCTTGCCGGCGTCGCCGAAGTCGAACTTCACCTTCTTGCCCGGAACAACGACCGTGGCTTCCTTAAAGCGGTTCAGAATTTCGTCGTACGTCATCAGTCTTCCTCCGGATTGTCCCGTTGTCGCCCCTTACACACCAGCACGCCTCCCCCCGCAAGGGTGACGGCAGCGTCAGGGAGAGGAATTCGGGATCGGCGCCCTGGCGGAAGCCCCTGCGGGCTTGCGGAATTTCAGCGTCATGCGGTCGCTTTCGCCGATCGCTTCGTAGGGTGACGTGTCGAAGCCCGGATCGTCTGGCTGGCCAAGCGGCGAGGTGCGGTAAGTCGGCGGCAAGGTCCAGACGCCAAACGGATGGTCGCGCGTATCGCGCGGGTTGGCGTTGATGTCGCTGGCGGCGACGAACTCGAAGCCAGCCTCCTGCGCCAGCGCGCGCACATACGCTTCCTGCACATAGCCGGTTCCGGCCAACGGATCCTGCAAACCCGTGGACGCGGCGCGATGCTGCTCAACACCGAACGCGCCGCCCGGCTTCAACGCCGCCAGCACGCCGGCGAACACGCGTTCCGCCGTGCCTTCAGCCATCAGTGTGTGAATGCTGTTGGCGATGATGGCGAGATCGACACTGTTCGCAAGCGCCAATGCAGCGCCGCGATCCGTCACCGCTGTGCGTGTGATCTCGCCATAGAGTTCGCGATTGTGATCGAAGCGCGCTTCCCACGCCGCGAGTGTTTCGCGTTGCGCCAATGAAGGCGAGCGCGGATCGAATTGCGCAGCGATAAGCGTGCCGCCATTCGAGTAGAGATACGGCGCAAGGATCGACGTGTACCAGCCGAGGCCCGGCAACACTTCGAGCACCGTCATGTTGCCTTCGATGCCCCAGAACAAAAGCGTCTGCAGCGGATGACGATACTGATCGCGATCTGGATCGATGCGCCACTCGCCACCGATGGCCCAGCCGAGCGAACCGGGCGGCGGCGCATCGGCCGCGTTCGGACGTCCGCCGCGCCCGCAAGCAGCAAGGCTGGCGGCGGCTAGTCCCAGAGTGGCGTGGCGGCGGCTGATCATGCCCTCTGCGCTACGGCGGAAGCGCTAACATTGTCAAAACAAGTGCTGCAGGGGGCCCTTGAACGTCCAAAACCGGCCCCCAAATGATCGTCACGGCGCTCATTTGAGGCCGTGTCGCGGACGCCGCCGTCGCCTTCGGGGACGAGAAACGCCGCACTCAATAAGCGCCTCCTAAGCCGGATGCGCATGCTGCTTTGAAAGGGCAAACACATGGCTTCTAACGAACTCAACCCCCTCTATCGCACCCTCGTCGGCTTCGACCGCATCGCGTCGCTGATGGACCAAGCTGCGCGTTTGGACGCTGCGCCTGGCTATCCGCCCTTTAACGTCGAACAGGTCGACGAAGACTCTTTCCGCATCGAGCTTGCTGTCGCCGGTTTCGGCGAAGGCGACCTCGCCATCGAGTTCAAGCAGAATTCGCTGCTCGTCACCGGCACACGCAAGCAAGCTGAGACGCAGCGCAACTTCCTGCATCGCGGCATTGCCGAGCGCAGCTTCGAGCGCCGCTTCGGCCTTGCCGATCACGTCCGCGTCGCCGGCGCCAAGCTGGAGAACGGATTGCTGACCATCGAACTCATCCGCGACCTTCCTGAGATCATGAAGCCGCGCAAGATCGAGATCGGTTCGACCAACACGGCCAAGTCCAAGCCAAAGGTTGTGGACGCGGCCAATGACGAGACAGAAGCGGCTTAAACTCCCGCTTCCCCCCGC
>CAYZIJ010000094.1:0-4739 GCA_964478365.1 uncultured Terricaulis sp. | reverse complement strand
TTCCCCCCGCAAATGACTCACAGCGCGCACTGGTTGGTGCGCGCCGTTTTTCGTGTGAGTTGCAAGAAAGTGGAGGCTAGGCCGTGCTCACCGCTTTATCTTCTTCGTGATCTCGGCCTTGCCCTTCTCCTCGCGCTTGCGGCGATTGAAGACGGTGCAGAGGTGTCGGATGTCGGCGGCTGAGAGCCTCTTCTCTGCGGCGACGAATTGCTCCTGCTCTTCTTCGCGGAGGTGATGCAGGTATTTTTCTTTCAGCTTTTCGAAGCGCCGCAGCCATCCGGGCGAAGCCATGTCTCGGGCGGCGAGATCGGCCAGCAGATCGTCGATCTGCTTGTGCTCGGCGACGGCATGGCGCGCGTCTTCCGTCGTCTTCGGATCGCGTAGCACGCTTGACCACAGCGCCTGCTCTTCAGCGGCGGCATGAGCCTTCAGCTCTTTGGTCAGCTCTAGAAACAGCGCCTGGCGCACAGGCGAGTCGCCGTGCGTTTCGTGAATCATCGCCAAGAGAGCGCGGTGTCGATCATGATCTTCGACCAGGCGGCCGAAAATATCGGGGTTGCCGCGAAAACGCGTCTGCGGCGTGCTGCCAATGCGCGCCGCCAGATCGGGCGCGGTGGCTTTCGCCTTGGAGATCGCCGTCGCTTTTGCGACGCGCGGATTTACCTTTTTGGCACGATGCGGTTGAGCGGTAGACATGGCCGAAGCAACGCCTACCGCCAACCTCAAGTTCCCGACCTATTCCTCGGCGTCGTCACCGCCCTCGTCGCCATCGTCATCGCTCGCGTCAGAGTCATCGTCCGTTGCTTCGCGCTGCGGAGCGTTGGCGCTTTGCAGCACGGCATCGACGCCAGTTTCCGCCAGCAACGCCGCTAGCGCGTCATCCTCAACGCCAGCGCGCTTCTTCTTCAGCTCCGCCAGCGCCTTCGCCGCGTAGCGTTGCGGCTTTTGCGTGAAGGTATGGCCAGCGATCTCGACGGACACGCCACGCGCGTCATCGGCCACCGCAGCAGCATTCGCCGCCGCCCAGATGAAGTAGGCGCCTGCGATCTCATCGCGCAACAAGCCCACCAAATCATCACGCACGTCAGCAAAGCTCACGAACGCGCCATCCGCCTTCGGCGCATTCATGCGCTCGACCCAAGCGACCAGCTTAGGCGCTTGGGCGCGCAGAATGGCGCCAGGCGTGGGATCGGAGAGCAGTTGTCCGAACTGCGCGGCCAAGCCGAAGTCGGCGAGGCTCGGGCGGCCGCCGAAGAGATACGGCTTCGAGCCAAGCAGCGTCTCGATCGCGGTAAGCGCGCGATTGAACGAACCTTCGATGATCGGCGCCGTCTCCGGCGACGATCCAACATGATGCAAGCGGCCGATCATGCGGGTGCGCACGCTCTCGGCCATGCCGTCCGGCGCTTCGGCGCCGTCGAAGATCATCTCGACGATGCGCTTCGACGCACTTTCCTGATCGTTTGGATAGGACCAGCGATAGTGGAACATCGCCTTGTTGAGCCACTCGTCAGCATAGTCTTCGAGCAAAGCTGCGACGAACGCCAACGCCGGTTCAGCCGGCGTGATCGACGGCTCGGCGTAATCGCGCTCGATCGCCTCAATCATCGGCGTGGAATCTTGCATCGCATTGTCATCGGCATCGACCAGCACCGGCACCAGCGGCAGCTTGGCGAAGCGGGCGAACTCGTCCTGGCGCGCGGCCGAGCGCTGCAGCCATTCAAACTCAACGCCCTTGAAGCGCAAATACGAGCGAACCTTCACCGAATAAGGCGAAAGCTCCGCGCCATAGAGACGGAACGGTGCGTTCATAATCTTCTTCTGATCCCTCTAATGCAGAGGATCGCCGCGCGGGTCTCGCACGGCGATCCAGAAATTCAGTTGCAAGCGCGGAAACTAAACCGGCTTGATATTCACCGCAGACGGCTTGTTCTTACGCGGATCGTTCTCGACGTCAAAGCTCACCGCCTGACCTTCGCGCAACCCTGTCAAGCCCGAACGCTCCACCGCGCTCACGTGAACGAAAACGTCCTGGCCGCCTTCATCGGGCGCGATAAAGCCGAAGCCTTTGGCCATGTTGAACCACTTAACGACACCCGTAGCCATGGGCGGCACTCCTCAATGACTTGCCGCCGCCGGAACTGGCGCACGGCTGGACTTCAGTGGAAGAGCGATAAGCCGCCGCCAGAAGCGCGCGGTCGCAACGTCACGACCGTGTAGTCCTAAGGGCATAGGGCGCTGGCGAGCTATGCAAGTCAAGAAAAAGCGGTTCCCTATTGGGGCTGCTATTAGGGCTGTTGGCCGACCCGATCGAGCGCCACCGCCAACAATGCGCGCAGTCCCGTTTCCATCGCGGGCTCATGCACGAAGAAGCGCGGATTGTGATTGGGCGCGGCGTCAGCTTGCGCAACGCCCGGCGCGTTGACGCCGTAGAAGAAGAAGAGGCCTGGGATTTCGCGCTGAAAGTACGCGAAATCTTCCGCCGGCATCACTGGTTGGCTGGTGAGCACCGCCTCTTCGCCGAGCACCCGCACTGCCGCCGCACGCGCGCGTGCGAGCATGGCTGGCGGGTTCACGGTGGGGATCGCGTTCTCTGTAATCGTCACTTCAGCAGTGGCGCCCGAGGCGGCGGCGACTTCCGTCACCGTGCGGCGAATGCGGGCGTAGAGATCCTCGCGCGTCTCCGGGTTGAGATAACGAACGGTCCCCTGCATCTGCACGGTTTGCGGGATGATGTTGTAGCGGACGCCGCCTTGGATCATGCCGATGGTGACGATCACCGGCGAGCGCACCGCATCCATCTGGCGCGACGGGATCGTCTGCAGCGCGTTGATGATCTGCGCCGACACAACGATCGGATCGATGCCGGCATGCGGCTGGGCGCCGTGTGTTTGGCTTCCAGTGACGGTGATGTCGAGACGATCGGAGCCGGCCATCATCGGGCCGGGGATCATCGCGACCGTGCCGCTCGCGGTCGGCCAGGCGTGCAAGCCGAAGATGGCTTCCGGTTCGAGATCGCCGAACACATCTTCCGCCAACATGCGGCGCGCGCCGCCGAGGCCGCCCGGAGGCGCGCCTTCTTCAGATGGTTGAAAAACGAAAATGATGGTGCCCGCGATCTCTTCGCGGCGCGCCGCCAGCACTGTCGCCGCCGCCATCAGAATGGCGACGTGGCTGTCATGGCCGCAGGCATGCATGATGCCGACAGGTTGGCCGTTATACGTGCCGCGCGCCCGCGAGCGAAACGGCAGATCGCCCTCTTCCGTGACCGGCAACGCGTCCATGTCGGCGCGGAGCGCAATCACTGGGCCCGGACGGCCACCACGAAGAACGCCGACAACGCCGGTTTGCGCAATGCCGGTGCGCACTTCGAGGCGCAGGCTGCGGAGGTGCGCCGCAACGATGCGTGCCGTGCGGACCTCTTCGTAGGAAAGCTCTGGGTTCTCGTGGAAGTCGCGCCGCCACGCGACCATGCGGGGGATAACGGATTCAATCGACGCTGCTGTCGCGGGCGAAAAATCTTGAGCGGTTTGCGCTTGCGACGGAGCCGCGAACAGCATGGCTGCCATCACGGCGCCGACAAAAATCTTCTTCATCCCCAACTCCCTCTCTCGTCATTCCGGGGCAATGCGAAGCATTGAGCCCGGAACCCAGGGGCAACCGCACAGCTCCGTCACCCCCTGGGTTCCGGGTCTCGCGTTCCGCGATCCCGGAATGACGAACTATGCCACTTCCAAACTACCGAACGCCCGCCGCCAGCAGATCGTGCATGTGCACAACGCCGACCGGGCGGCCATCTTCAACTGCAAACAGCAAGGTGATGCGCTTGTCGTTCATGATGGCGATGGCGTCCGCGATCGGCGCGTCGGGCGCGATCGTTTTCGGCGCCGCGCTCATCAGCTCGCGCGCAGTCTTTGCGAACATTTCCGGCGTCAGCTTCCGGCGCAAATCGCCGTCTGTGATGATGCCGATCAGCTTGCCACCCTCGATCACGCCAGCAGCGCCGATGCCACCGACGCTGATCGCTTGAATAGCTTCTGTCACCGGCGTCTCCGGCGCTATCAGCGGATCGTTTTTGCCGACGCGCATCAGATCACGCACTTTCTTGAGCGCCGCGCCAAGCTTGCCGCCTGGATGGATGGCGCCGAAATCTTTGGCGGTGAAGCCGCGCGCATTGAGCAGCGCGACGGCGAGCGCATCGCCCAAAGCCAAGCACATCGTCGTCGAGATTGTTGGCGCGGGTGCGGCTTCGCTGGCTTCGCCGCAATCGGGCATGACGAGCGGCGCGGTCGAGGCTTTCGCCAGCGTCGAGTCCGGTTTGAAGGTCATGCCGATGACCGGGATGTTCAGCCGGTGGCAGTGATAGAGCAGATCGGAAAGCTCAGCCGTCTCACCCGAGCGCGAGATGCCCAGCACGCAGTCGTTCTCAGCGATCATGCCGAGATCGCCGTGACTGGCTTCGGCGGGATGGACGAAATAGGCCGGCGTGCCGGTCGACGCCAAAGTCGCTGCAATCTTACGCGCGATGTGGCCGGACTTACCCATGCCGGTGACAATGACGCGCCCCTTCGCCGCGGCGAGCAATTGCGTCGCCAACACGAACGGCTCTCTGAGCGGCCCGCCCAAAGCAACCGCCAATTGTTCGAGCGAGCGCGCCTCTGCGCGGATCGTCTCCTGCCCTGCAGCAATCGCCGCGTCAGGCTTGATCAGGTCTGAACTCATGGCGCGGTGTTGGCATG
>CAYZIJ010000093.1:0-7170 GCA_964478365.1 uncultured Terricaulis sp. | reverse complement strand
AGGAGTTTAGCTCAGCTGGTAGAGCATCGGTCTCCAAAACCGAGGGTCGTGGGTTCGAGTCCCTCAACTCCTGCCAGCCCGGCTTGTGGGCCGGGCGGCGAAGCCCGATGTGTCGCGTAACGGAAGCAGGAAGAACGAAACGAATGTCCACGGACCAAACTGACAACGACTCCGAACCACGCCGCCGCGGCGGCCCGTTCCGTTTCTGGGGCGAGGTGCGCGCTGAAGCGCGCAAGGTGACGTGGGCGACGCGTCAGGAAGTGACGGTCTCGACGATCATGGTTGTGATCATGGGCGTGACCGCTGCGATCTTCTTCTACTTCGTGGACACGATCTTGCGTCTCCTCGTTGGCCTCATTCTTGGTCTGGGTGGTTGAGCGACATGGCCGAAGCACAAGAACCTCAAGCGGCGACGCGCGCGCCGCGTTATGCCGGCAAGGCCCGCTGGTACATCGTGCACGCGTACTCGAACTTCGAGCAGAAGGTCGCTGAAGCGATCCGCGAGCAGGCTGGCCGCCAAGGTCTCGAAGAACAATTCGAAGATATTCAAGTGCCGACTGAGGAAGTCACCGAAGTCGTGCGCGGATCGAAGAAGGTGCGTCAGCACCGCCACTTCCCAGGCTATGTGCTGGTGAAGATGGAAATGACCGACGAGGCGTATCACCTCGTGAAGAACACGCCGAAGGTCACGGGCTTCCTCGGCACCCAAAGCAAGCCGCAAGCTGTGTCCGACAAGGAGGTCGAGCGCATCTTGGGCCGCGTTGCCGAAGTCGGCGCCGCCAAGCCGCGCAATCTCATCCATTACGAAGTGGGCGAGCGCGTGAAGGTTTCGGACGGTCCGTTCCAGAGCTTCGAGGGTACGGTCTCGGAAGTGGACGAAGATAGCGGGCGCTTGAAAGTGGCCGTCATGATCTTCGGCCGCGAGACGCCGGTCGATCTCGAATACGCCCAGGTCGAAAAGCTCCGCTAATCAGGGAGGCGCGGTCGTGCTGAAAGCGCTGCCGCGTTTGCTTCTCGGGTTCGCCGCGATCCTCGCGGTGATCGCGCTTGCGTTTTTGGTTTATCCGCCGGCGCTGCTGAGCACCTACGCTTTCCTGCAGCAGGACAATAACCCGCGCCCGCCGGTGGCGATCGCGCAGGGCGTCTATTGGGTCGGCGCCTCGGACGTCGCGTCTTATCTGATCGAGACCGAGGATGGTCTCATCTTGATCGATGGCGGTTACGCCAGCACTGCGCCGCAAATCATCGCCAACATCGAAGCGCTTGGTTTCGACATGAGCGATGTGCGCATCATCCTGAACACGCACGCGCACTTCGATCACGCCGCGGGCCTAGCCGCGTTGCGCGCGGCAAGCGGTGCGCCGGTTTATGCGAGCGCTGCCGATGCGGTGCAGCTGCGCCAGGGCGGGGCGAACGATTTCTATCTGCGCAATTTCTGGCGCTTTGATCCGGTCGAGGTCGATCGCGAATTGGTTGATGGCGAGCAGGTCAGCTTGGGTGGCGTTACGCTCACCGCGCATCTGACGCCCGGTCACACCAAAGGCTGCACGAGCTGGACGTTTCCGGTGACGATGCATGATGGCCGCGTCGCGCAAGCTTTGATCATCTGCTCGCTCTCAACGCTTACGTTCGATCTCGTCGACAATCCCGATTATCCGGAGATCTCGGCCGACTTCGTGCGGACGTACGACACGCTGCAGAGCCTGCCGTGCGAGGTGTTCTTGGGCGCGCACGGCAATTGGTTCGACATTGAAGGCAAGCGCACGCGCATCGCCAATGGCGAATTGGATGCGTTCTACGATCCGGAAGGATGTCGCACGTATCTTGCGCAAAGCCGCGCCGAATTCGAAGCGGCGCTTGCGCGCCAGAATTAGTGCAGCACGTAGCTGATCGGCACGATGACGCGCCGGCCGATAACAACACGCGGATCTTCCGGCGAAGCGACGTAAAGGCGCGAAAGCTGCAGCGCGGCTTCGCCAAAGCCGTACTCGGGCGGCGTTTCGCTCTGCACGATGCAATCGAGCTTGTATTCATCTGTGATCGTACAGGCGAGCCTAACGTGGCCTTCGACGCCTTCCGAAAGCGCGGCGCGCGGATAGGTGTCGCGGAAATCCCTGGCCGTCGGTTGTTGCGCAGCCCATGGCACGGGCAGCACCTGCGCGCCAGCGGGCGCTGAGAGAGCGGCGAACGCCAGGGCGAGCATGATGCGCTTCATATGCGTGTTCTATCGCGGATCGTTTCTGCTGAGTAGTCGCGCTTACAGGGGAAAAGCGTTGGGCGGGGCGCTGTCCTTCGCTATCGGCGCTCATGGTCTTTTCGATGCTGATCCGTTGCGCCGTTGTCGCCGCTGTTTTCGCGGCTGCGCCGGCGTTCGCGCAAACGGAAGAAGAAATTATTGTGACGGCGCCAAAGCGCGGCGAGAGCGTCGCGCAGGATTTGCCGATGGCGCTGAATGCGTTCGGCGCGGAAGAGTTGCGCGCGCGTAGCGTCGAAGATTTGCAATCGCTGTCGTACGCGATGCCGAACGTGCAGCTGGAAGACATCGCAACCGCCCGGGGGATCGCCAACTTCTCGATCCGTGGCGTTGGTGTGAACTCGTCAATCGCTTCGGTTGATCCGGCGGTCGGCTTGTTTGTCGACGGCGTTTATTACGGCATCAATGCGGGCTCGATCACTGATCTGTTCGATGTCGAAGCGGTGGAAGTCCTGCGCGGGCCGCAGGGGACGTTGTACGGACGCAACGTGACGGGTGGGGCCGTGCTGGTGCGCACGCGTGGGCCGAGCGATGCATTCGATGCGCGTGCGCGTGTTGCAATCGAGACGGGAACGAATGTTGTCGCGGAAGCGGCGTTCGGCGGACCGATCGCGCCGGGTCTGCTCTCTGGGCGCTTTGCTGTTTATCACGGCGACGATGAGGGCTGGCTCACGAACGGCTTCGATGGCTCGTCCTTCGGCGCCAATGAAACCAACATTTATCGCGGCTCGCTGCGGCTGACGCCGGCGCGCGATTGGGAATTCATCTTGCGCGGCGAGCAAGGCTACGTCGACGGCGACGGGCCTGCTGGTCAAAACCACGCACTCTTCGCGCGCGATAGCTTCGACTTCGCCATCGACAATCGCGGCTATGCCCGCACTGACTGGGAGCAGTTGACGCTGGAGGCCAATTGGCGTGTTGCGTTCGGCGATGGCGTCATCACCAGCATTAGCGGCTGGCGCAATGTTGAAGTGCCGTGGGCGGCAGATATCGATTCAACGCCGAACTTTGTGTTTCACACGCGCGTGCTCAATCTGCATGAGCAATGGAGCGAAGAGCTGCGCTATGCGGGGTCGTTCGGTCCGGTCGCGCTGACGGCGGGCGTGTTCTATCTTGAGCAAGAGCTCACCTATATAGATGAACGTAATTTCTCGCCGACGTTCCGTAGAACTGGCGGTGGACGCGGAGACTTCACCAGCTGGGCGGCGTTTGCCGATGCGGATTGGCGCATCAGCGAGGAGATCACGCTGAGCGGTGGCTTGCGCTATACGCGCGAAGAAAAATTCAGCCAGATCTCGCGCGTGCGCCGTGCGGTTGACGATCTCAATGGGCCGGGTGTGCTCGTGCCGGGCGAGGGCGTGGCTGGCGGAAGCATTGATGGCCGCTCGCTGGTCTTCTCCGATACGCCGTTCGATCAAGCCTGGGACGATCTTTCGCCGCGCGTTGGACTGCAATGGCGGCCGACTGAAGACACCAACATCTACGCCAACTGGTCGCGCGCATTTCGTGGCGGCGGCGCGAATTTCCGCACGGCTTCGCTGGGGCTGGCGCCGCGCGCCTACGATCCGGAGGAGCAATCGACGTTCGAAATTGGTTGGAAGCAAGTTTTCGAGCGCGGGCGCTTGAACATCGCGGTCTTCCATAACGAGATCGAGAATATGCAGCGCGAGACCAATCAGGCCGACCCGATTTCGGGCGTGCAGCAGATTGTGTTGAACGCGGGCGATGCAACGATCTGGGGCGGCGAGATCGAAGCGCGCTTTGATGTGACCGAATATTTCACCGTCTCCGCGCAAGCCGGCTACGTGCAGGGCGAGTATGACCGCATCACGGAGGATCTGAACGGCGATCTCGTCATCAACGATGCGGACTATGCGCTCGAGATCCCACGTCTGGCGCCGTGGAGCTATGGCGTGGCGTTCGGCTATGAGCGCCCGTTCGGCGAAGGTGTGGCGCTGGCGCGGCTTGCTTACAATCATCGCGATGATGCGTTCTACAACGACAACAATTTCGGCCGGCTCAACGAAGCCGACATGATCGATGCGCGCTTGGGCTTTGACCATGAGAGCGGCTGGTCGGTCGCGCTGTACGGCGAAAACTTGCTCAACGAGGCGACTTTCGGTGGTGACACGGTTTTGCCGTCAACCGCCGCGTTTGGCTATTCCGGCGGTGCGCGCCCAACCTTCTCGCCGCTGAACAAGGGGCGCGTTTTTGGCATCGAGCTGCGTTGGCGCAACTGAGCGACGCACGCTAAAGTCGCGGCGCATGAACGCGCCGGCAAAAACCGAATCTGAAACAACTGAGCCGCTTTGGCGTGCGCGCGTGTTTGAGGCCGCGCCTTATCTGGCGGCGGGGCTCGCTTTCGCAGCAGGCGCTTTCACTTTGCTGGCTGTGGCGACGCCGGCCTTGCCGCCGCTGCGCGGGCTCGGCGTGTTGGAGCATCTTGTCAGTGAGATGCCAGAGCTGACAGCGAGTATGGCGGGTGTCGCGCTGATGGTGTTGGCGACGGGCTTGAGCCGTCGCGTCGACTCTGCGTGGGCGGCGACGACGGCGTTGTTGTTTGCGGTCTGCGCCTACGCCGCGCTGCGGCATGGGCACACGCTTGCAGCGTTGGCCTCCGGCGGCTTTGGTGTGGCGCTCTTCGCTGTTCGACGCGCTTTTTATCGCCACTCGCGCATTGGCGAACTGATGCCTGATCCGCGTGTTGCGCTTGGCATTGCGGTGGCGTTTGGCATCGCGCTGATGGGCGCATTTCTGTGGGCCGGGGAGCGACCGGAGTTTGCCGCAGCGCCCTGGTGGTCGTTGCTGACGGGCGAGCATCTTGGCCGTCCAGGGCGCGCGCTTGCGTTTGGCGCAGGCGCAGGCGCGGTGGCGCTTTCGTACTGGTATTTGTTGAGCCGTCCGCGCGGTGCGCCGGTGCTGGCGGCGAGTGAGGATTTCGCGCGCGCCGAAGCGGTGATGGCGGGCGCCGAAGATGCGTTGCCTGATGCGCAGCTGGCGTTCACCGGGGACAAGAGTCTTCTCTTTGCCGAGAGCGCGATGCTGATGGCGGCGCGCGGTGGATCGAGCTTGATCGCAATGGGCCCGCCTGTCGGCAAGCGCAGCGATTGGCGGACAGCGCTCGCTGCATTTCGCACTGAAGCGGAGCGCTTGGCTTTGCGGCCGGTTGTCTATTCGGCGCCGCCGGAATTGTTGCCCGATCTGCTCGATCTCAATTTTCGCGTCGAGAAGATCGGCGAGAACGCGATCATCGATCTTGAAGGTTTTTCGCTCACTGGATCATCGCGGCAGAAAATCCGCTCGGCGCGGCGGCGCTTTGTTGAGCGCGAAGGGGCGGTGTTTGAAGTTTTGATGCCGCCGCATGATCAGACGCCGTGGGCGGCGCTGAAGTTTGTGTCGGATGCTTGGCTCGCCGGGCATGGCGGCAAGGAGAAGAGCTTTTCGCTGGGCGCTTATGATCAAGAGTATCTGACGCGCGGGCCGATCGCGATTGCGCGTTTGCACGGGCGGGTCATTGCGTTCGCCAATCTCTGGCTCACAGCGGATCGCAAACGCGGCGCTGTCGATCTCATGCGCTATGATCCCGAGCACGCACCCAATGGGTTGATGGATTTCCTGTTCACGGAAATTCTGCTTTGGGCGCAGAGCCGCGGATTGAGAATGTTTGATCTCGGCATGGCGCCGTTGGCGGGCCTCGCGGAAGAAAAATACGCTTCGCTGTTCGCGCGCGTCGGGCGGCTGGTGCACGAGCGCGGCGAGCAATTTTATGGCTTTCAGGGCCTGCGCGCGTTCAAGGAGAAATTCGGCCCGCGTTGGGAGCCGCGCTACCTTGCGGCGGTGGGTTCGTGGACGTTGCCGCTTGTCCTGGCGGAAGTCGCTATGCTGACCAGCAGCGTTCCGCAAAGCGCGCGCAAGGATAACTGATCTCGGAGAATGGCGGGCGACAACATCCGCGCTCGCGCGTAGAAAAGCATTATGCCGCTTCCGCACTTGCTTCTCGCCGTTGCCGTCATGGCGGTGTGGGGGACTAATTTCGTCGTCATTGCGTTTGCGTTGGAGCATTTGCCACCGCTTCTGTTGGCGGCGTTGCGCTTTGCGCTTGTGTTTGTGCCGCTGGCTTTCTTCATCAAGCCGCCGAAGGTGAAGCGGATCAATCTGGCGACCTACGGCGTGCTGATCGGCGCGGGGCAGTTCGGGCTGCTGTTCATCGCGATGAAGAGCGACATCACGCCGGGTCTCGCTTCGCTCGTGGTGCAGTCGCAAATCTTTTTCACCATCGGGCTTTCGATGCGCACGAATGGCGAGCGCGTTGGGCTGTATCAGTGGGCTGCACTCGCGCTGGCGACGTCAGGCATCGCGATCATCTTCGCCAACAGCGGTGGCGGCGCGACGCCTTTGGGTTTGGGCCTCACTTTGCTCGCGGCGCTCTCTTGGGCGTTTGGCAACATCACGGCGCGCAAAGCGGGCGGTGTGCCGATGCTGCCTTATGTTGTGTGGTCGAGCATCTTTGCGGTGCCGCCGCTTGTCGTGCTGGCGCTCGTGTTCGAGGGCTGGCCAGCGATCGAGGCGGGCTTGCGCGATGCGGATGCTGCGTCTTGGGCGGCGGTGGTTTGGCAATCGGTGGGCAACACGCTCTTTGGCTACACAGCTTGGCAATGGTTGCTGGCGCGACATCCGGCGGCTGTGGTGACGCCGATGGCGTTGCTTGTGCCGGTGTTTGGAATGTCTGCGTCGGCGATCGTGCTGCATGAGCCGATGCCGAGCTGGAAGCTAATTGCGGCAGGTATGGTGCTCGCGGGGCTAGCGCTGAATTTGATGTGGCCGCTGCTTCGGGCGCGGGTGAAGCGCACGGCGTAGTTGGCGCCGGGACACGCGCTGCGCTCCCGTTTCGTCTCAGCCTCCCAAGCGGGAGTGCG
>CAYZIJ010000092.1:0-7323 GCA_964478365.1 uncultured Terricaulis sp. | reverse complement strand
CTGGGGGACAGGGGGTCGTGGGTTCGAATCCCGCCGCTCCGACCATCCTTCGCTGCACGGAGCGGAGCGGAGGATGTCCTCCAAAGCCTTGGCGAAGGAGGAGGACTCGTGCGCAATTTGGCGCAGCTTCGGATGGCTTACGCCGCGCGATCAGCCTTCCGACAAGCAGACGAAGTTGCCGTCTGGATCGGGAAAGAACGCGAGCTTTGATTTTCCGTCCGGCGATGACCACACGCCGAGATCGTCTGTCGGCATGCCGGGGAAGCGCGTCATCTCCACGCCGCGCTCAAGCAAAGTACGCGCGATGGCTTCGATGTTCGTGACGCTCCAGCCGACAACGGGGTGTTGCGATGGCGCGTGATCCGGGATCATCGTCGTGCGCATTAGCGCGCCGCCGAGATCGAAGACATCGCCATATGGATCTTCGCTCTTGAGCTTCAGTCCAAGCGTGTCGCGATAGAACACCAACGCTCGCGCCCGTTCTGTCACATAAACGAACGCCATAGGCGTTGCATTGCTTCCGACTACCGACATGAGCGTCTCCTCGCTTTCTCGTCCGATAGACCTCCGGGTGACACCTGTCACCCTGCCCGCTTGACGCCCCCCACTGCCGCTCAAGCCCGAGACCTGTTCTCCTCGCCGCAGCATCGCCGAGGAGAACATCCGTGCCGCCAGCCGCCTCATCCATCGTCGCACGCCTCTCTGGCGTCGCCAAAGCCTATGCCGGTCGTCCCGTGCTCAAAGATTTCGACTTTGCGCTGCAAGCCGGGTCAGTCACCGCCCTGCTCGGCCCGAATGGAGCGGGCAAGTCCACGGTCGCGGGCCTCATCACTGGCCGTCTCGCAGCTGACGCCGGCGAGATCAAACTCTTCGATCTTGATCCGCGTGATCCCGAGGCACGCGCGCGCATGGGCGTGATGCTGCAAGCGGCGGGTCTGCCGGACTCGCTCAGCGTCTCCGAAGCGATCGCGCTGCAAGCCGGCTACTTCAAACGCCGCTTGAAGACCAAGGACGTGCTCGAACAAGCGGGCCTCACCGCACTTGCCAAGCGCCGTTGCGATAAACTTTCCGGCGGCGAGCAACGCCGCGTGCATTTCGCGCTCGCCATTGCGGGCGCGCCGGATTTCCTCGTGCTCGACGAACCGACCACCGGTTTCGACGCCGAAGCCCGCCGCGCCATGTGGCGCACAGTGCGCGCCAAAGCCAATGACGGCGCCGGCATCCTCCTCGCCACGCACCACATGGACGAAGCTGAAGCGCTCGCCGACCGCATTGTGGTCATCGCCGAAGGCCGCATCATCGCCGACGGCCCGCCGGCAACGATCAGAGCAAAAGTCGCAGGCTCAACCATCCGCTTCCGCACGACACTCGCCAGCGCGCACCTCAAAGCGCTTCCAGCAGTGTCCAAAGTCGATCAAGTCGGCGCCGACACGGCTCTGCTCTCAACCGATGCACGCGTCACGCTCGAAGCACTGTTCAGCGCCGATCCATCGCTCACTCAGTTCGAAGTCGCCGCCGCTTCCCTCGAAGACGCGCTGGCCGACATCATCGCCAACACCGTGAAGGAGGCCGCATAATGTCCGCTCTCGTTGCAGCAGCACCTGGCGTCTACATCCGCGAAGCGTCCACTGAAGTCATCAAAGCGGCGCGCATGCCGCAATTCGCGATCCCGACCATCGTCCTGCCGCCCGCCTTCTACGCGCTCTTCGCGCTCGGCATGGGTCGCGGCGACGTTCAGATGGCGACCTACACACTCGCCACGTTCGGCGTTTACGCCGTCATGGGCCCGGCGCTCTTCGGCTTCGGCGCCAACGTCGCCAGCGAACGGGAGACAGGCCAACTCGAGCTCAAGCGCCTGTCGCCAATGCCCGCCGGCGCGCACGTCACCGCCAAGCTTTTCGCGACGATGGTGTTCAGCGCCGTCGCCATCGCGCTCGTCTATGCGCTCGGACTCTACGCAGGCGTTCGTCTCAGCATGACGCAATGGGCGACGCTTGCCGCTGTACACATCCTTGCCGTCATTCCGTTTGCGCTGATCGGCCTCGGTATCGGCTATCGGCTCGGCCAAAAGGCAGCCATCGCCATCGTCAACATCCTCTTCCTCGGCATGGCGGTGATGGGGGGCTTATGGATGCCAATCTCTATCCTGCCGGAGGCGATCCAAACTATCGCTTGGGGCTTGCCCTCGTACCATCTGGGCGAACTGGCTTTGATGGTCGTCGGCCGCAGCGACGCCGCCAATATGTGGCTCCACATCGGTCCGCTGACGCTCATCACGATCGCAGCCGCGATCTTCGCCTGGACGGGGCAATCACGCGCCACCGCTTGACCCGAAGCGGCGTTCGGGAGGACTCTCTAAAGCCATGAAGCGCGACGAACGACAAAGCGGCCAGGTTAGATGGCTCAGCATCGACGGCCCTTTGCTGTGGCTGATGTATCTGCCGCTGTTCTTCATTCCGTGGCTGTTTCGTCTTCCGTCGACGCCGCAAATCCTCTGGGCCATCGTAGGGCTCGTTGTCTTTCTCGTGATCTACATCCGCGCCTGCACGGCAAAGAACTACGCGCTCATCGCCTACGCAGCGGCGACGCTGCTCATCTCGTTCGGGCTCATCTACACCGATAGCAATTGGACCGTGATCGCGGTCTACGCTGCAGCAATGGTCGGCGATCTACGCCCACCGCGTCGCGCCGGCATCGTGCTCGGCATCTTCGCCGTCGTGACAGTCGTCGTGGGTTTCGCGGTTCAGCAGACGCCGTTCTATTGGGCGATGGGCGTGTTCCTGATGGTGATGATCGGCATCGCCAACATTTCGCGCGCCATGCTCGAAGACAAGAACGCCGCGCTCGCCAGCGCGCAAGGCGAGGTCAAGCAGATGGCCGCCACCGCCGAGCGCGAACGCATCGGCCGCGATCTGCACGATCTCCTGGGCCGCACGCTCACACTTATCGCCATCAAAGCCGATCTCGCCGCAAAGCTTAGCCCACGCGATCCCGCCAAAGCCGAAGCGGAAATGCGCGAAGTCGCCGCTGCTGCGCGCGATGCGCTAGCGGAAGTCCGCGCAGCAGTCGCAGGCATGACGGGCGCTACGCTCGGTCGTGAGATCGCCAGCGCGCAAGTCGCGCTCGCCGCAGCGAACATCGCCTGCATCGTGGAAGCCGACGCCGAAGAGATCGATCAAGGCGCGAGCGCCGTGCTCGCCATGACACTCCGCGAAGCGATCACCAACGTCATCCGCCATTCCGGCGCCCGCTCCTGCCGCATCGCGCTGACGCGCGGTGCGAACGGCCTCGAACTCACCGTCACCGACGATGGCGACGGCGAAGCCGTGCGCGAAGGCGGCGGCATTGGCGGCGTGCGCTCGCGTCTCGCCGCTGCGGGTGGCGGGTTGAGCGTCACCGGCGGATCCGAGGGCACGCAGCTTGTCGCGCGTTTGCCGCTAGCGGCGTCAGCATGATCCGCATCGTCATCGCAGAAGATCAAGCGCTGGTGCTCGGCGCGTTAGCGGCTCTGCTCTCGCTCGAGAGTGACATCGAGATCGTCGCGCGCGCGCCCGATGGCGCAGCAGCACTTGCCGCCGTTCGCGAACACAAGCCCGACATTCTCCTCTCAGACATCGAAATGCCTACGCTCTCTGGTCTCGACGTCGCCGAAGCCATCGCTCAGGAAAACCTGCCGACAAAAGTCTTCATCGTCACCACGTTCGGGCGCGCCGGTTATCTCCGCCGCGCCATGGACGCAGGGGTGCGCGGCTATCTGCTGAAGGACGCATCATCCGACGTGCTCGCAAACGCGATCCGCAAAGTAGCCGGCGGCGCGCGCGCGATCGCGCCTGAGCTCGCAGAAGCTGCGTGGGACGCGCCCGCCAATCCGCTCTCTGATCGCGAACGCGACGTGCTGCGCCTCGCCGACGAAGGCCGCTCCAACAAAGACATCGCCCGCGCGCTCGATCTCTCACCGGGCACCGTGCGCAACTATCTCTCGGAAGCCTCCGCCAAACTCGGCGCCGCCAGCCGCATTGAAGCCTCACGCATCGCGCGCGATAAAGGCTGGCTCTGAAGGCCTGGACACAGAGTGCCGACAACAGGCTAACTTCCGCTTCTGGCCCTGAGCGGAAGTTCGTGTGCTAAGGTCCTCGCAGCCTAAGTGGAGTTCTAATGGGCAACGCAATGTGGCTCTTCTTCGCGCTACCCGATTGGTATTTCTCATCCATACTTGCGCCCTTCAGTGCTGGAGTCCTCAGCATGATTCCGGCGGCCGGGATCGTGTGCCTTTTGATCGGCAGTGTGTGGGGCGCGGCTAAGCGCCGATTGGGGTTGTTGATTTTTCTTGTGCTGCCGATCATTAGCCACGTGCTTGTGGCCGTAGCGGGGTTCATGCGCGGTGACGTGGACAGCAGCACAAGCGAAGCCGTCCTCGCGGTATTCTTTTGGTCGCAGGTGGCCATCGCAGCATACTTCGTGTTCCGCTTGAAGGGCGCGCGGCTGCCCGCTGTTCTTCTGGGGCTCTTTTCGTCGTCGTACGCCGTGTTCGCTTCGTTCATCGCGTCGATGTCATTCAGTGACGTTTGGCTTTGACCGCAATGACCGCTCCCGGCGAAGCGAACGTTCAGCGCCCGTCTATCCCACAGCGCGCACCGCTTCCGCTCATACATTCCAACGCTGCGCACAAAATCTATCCCACACCTCCGCCGCGCCCGTATCATGCGCATGTCCGCATCATCGAAGGGGCGTTTGGAATCCAACCCAGCGTGAAGCGGATCGTGATGAGCGAGGTTAGGCGACGGGGCTTGAAACCGTCGCGGTCCGGGGATTGGAGTTGGTCCGACCCGCTCACCGTTGGCGCACAGGGCCCGGAGTGAACAGCTCCTCATCTCTTGCGCTGATAGCACCATCGCGGGGACGCTGAGCGAAACGCGCAGTTCTCATTCTCTATCTTGGCGCCTTAGCGCGTCAGCTCAGCGTCCCACCCTTCGGCTCGGCATGGAGCGCGAGGCCGAACACGCGTGTCCGTCTTCCTGTTTGACGCGTTCAAGGTGACGCTTGTCATCCAAGCGCGCTGACCGCCCGCACTGCAAACCGAGCGCGATCCACGCCAGGTTCACGAGCGTTCAATCCGGAGAGCCGCGATGCGTTGGAAAAAGGGTCTTGCGATTGGCGTCGTCGTCGCCGCCCTCATCGGCGGCGCAGCGCTCTTCAGATTAGCGGCGCCGGAAGACTACGGCCTGCCGGAGATCGAAGTGCTCGATCCGGGCGAGACCGGCGTGCGCATCGAAGAAGCCGGACTCATCGGCAACTATTTCCCCGCCGAAGGTGAAGGCCCGCACGCTGGCATCCTGTTGTTGGGCGGCTCCGAAGGCGGGCTAGGCCGTGGCTCAGTTCAGACCGCGCTCGCACTGCAACGCGAAGGCTTTAGCGTCTTGCAACTCGCGTATTTTGGCGCCCCAGGCACGCCGGACTCACTCGAGCGCATTCCACTCGAGGTTTTCGACCGCGGTCTCGATTGGCTTAGCGCGCAGCCAGGCGTCGATCGCAATCGCCTCGCTCTCCTCGGCGCCTCGAAGGGCGCAGAAGCCGTGCTGCTCGTTGGCACGCGTCGCCCTGATGTGCGCGCAGTCGTCGCCGGTATGCCGACGAGCGTCTCGTGGAACGGCATCGACTGGAGCCAAGGCGGCCAAAGCGATCATTCGTCTTGGACCGTCGATGGCCGCGACGTGCCCACCATGCCCTTCACCTCCTGGAACCAAGCCGAAGGCACAATCAGCGTTTATCGCGCCGTTGAAGATCCAGCGCAGAGCGCCGCCGCCGAACGCGCCGCCATTCCAATCGAACGCGCGCGCGCGGCAATCATGCTCGTGTGCGGCGAAGCGGAAACCATGTGGCCGGCCTGCCCAATGTCGCGCGTCGTGCAAGCGCGCGCTGCCGAACGCGGTGGCCCACCCGTGCACCTGCTCGCTTACGCCGATGCAGGCCACTTGGTTTTCGGCCCGCCAGTCCCGCCTGACAACGCGTTCTATCCGCGTCTCGCCATGCTGGGCGGCACCGTCGAGGGCAACGCCGCCGCGCGCGAAGACAGCTGGCCGCGCGTCCTCGCCTTCTTGCGCGAGAGCACCGCGCCTAGCGAGCCCTCATAACAAAACGGCCCGCACCTAAAGTGCGGGCCGTTTCATTGTCGATGTTTCAAACGATCAGACGCGAACCAAACGCGACGCCACGATACCGGCGAGGATCACTGCCGCGTAGCAAGCGAACATCAGCGACGCGAACGTGACCGCGAGCGACGCGTCCAGGTTCGGGAAGAGGTTCGTGAATGAGTTGATCTGATAGATGCCGATCAGCAGGCCCGGGACCGCCATGATCGACGCCGCTTCGGCGCGATCGGACGGCTCAACCTTCATCACCATCAGCAGACCATAGGTCACCGCCAGCATCACAACCGGCAGCAGCATGAACATCCAGGTCACGCCATCGCGGCCCGGATTGAACGCAATGTCGCCGCCAAAGCGGAACGCCAGAGCGACGATAATCCAAAGTACGAAACCAACGATCATCCAACGTGCGATCATGATACTTCCCCCTGCAGAGTTCGTTTCGGCGCGCGACCTAATAGCATTAAATTATGGCGAGACACACCAAACGCGATTCCGGCGTCCCGTATAGCCTGCTCGCGCTACGGAAGGCGCGCGGGCTATCGGCCACGCACAATCTCCGCGTTCAGCCCTCGCCCCAAGCGACGCCCGGTTCGCGTCACGCGCGAGCCCGGCTTGGCCCTTACGGTCCGCCCACGAAGTCCGCATTGGTAAGCGCCAGCCCCGTTCCCAGCGCCGCGAATTGCACGGCGGCGCCTGCGCCGTCGCCATCGGCGTCGTAGTAGAGCGCGCCAGTTGTCGCATCGTAGATAATGCGGTGATCGGCGGTCGTTGCCGCTGGGCCGATGACGAAGGCGTTTGCCGCAAGCGTTCCTAGGCCAATCGTGCTGAACACATCCACATCGAGTTGGATCGTGTCCTGAGCCGCGCTGTAGAACTGGATCGTATCGACGTTGCCTGCGCCCAAGGCGGTCGAGAACACGAACGTATCAGGGTCGTTACCACCGCTCAGCGTGTCAGCGCCAAGCCCGCCATCCAGCGTATCATTGCCGTTGCGCCCATAGAGTGTGTCGGCGCCGTCACCGCCGTTCAGGACATCGACGCCGTTGCCGCCGTCGAGGAGGTCGTCGTTCGCGCCGCCATTGAGTTGGTCGTCACCGTCGCCGCCATAGAGCTCGTCATTGCCGGCGTCGCCATTGAGAACGTCATTGTTCTGGCGACCGTAGAGATCATCGGC
>CAYZIJ010000091.1:0-7342 GCA_964478365.1 uncultured Terricaulis sp. | reverse complement strand
ATTAGCGCTTCGAGAACTGGAAGCTGCGGCGGGCCTTCGCCTTACCGTACTTCTTGCGCTCAACGACGCGGCTGTCGCGGGTCATGAAGCCAGCGTGCTTCAGCGCCGGGCGAAGAGCAGGCTCATAATCGGCGAGCGCCTTCGAGATGCCGTGACGCACCGCGCCAGCTTGGCCCGAAAGACCGGAACCAACGACCGTGACGAACACGTCGAACTCACCTTCGCGGTTGGTGACCTTGAACGGCTGGTTGATCATCATACGCAGAACCGGACGCGCGAAATACGCATCGCTGGTCTTGCCGTTTATTGTGATCTGGCCCTTGCCGGGCTTTACCCAAACGCGCGCGATGGCGTTCTTGCGTTTGCCGGTGGCGTAGGCGCGGCCGAACTTATCGACCTTGCGTTCACGAACGATGGCGATGTGCTCGGTGCCTTGGCCTTTCGGCGCGCCAGTGATTTGGCCGAGTGACTCGAAGCCTTGCTGAATATCGCTCATGACTTAGGCGGTCCTCGAGTTTTTGCGGTTCTTCGACTTGTAGTCGATGGTGACTGGGTTCTGCGCAGCGTGTGGATGTTCGCTGCCGCCATACACGCGAAGCTTCGCGAGTTGCGTGCGGGCCAGCGGGCTTTCCTTCGGCATCATGCGCTCGACGGCCTTCTCCAGGACGCGTTCCGGATGCTTGCCTTCCAGCACTTTGCCGGCGACGCGCTCTTTGATCCCGCCCGGGTGACCGGTGTGACGGTAGTAGATCTTGTCCGTCATCTTCTTGCCGGTCAGCGCCACCTTATCGGCGTTGATGACGACGACATGGTCGCCCGTATCAACGTGCGGCGTGAAATCGGCGCGATGCTTGCCGCGAAGGCGCAAAGCGATGAACGAAGCGAGACGGCCGACGACCACACCTTCAGCATCCACCACGATCCAGCCGTGGGTGATTTCCGAAGCCTTGGCCGAGCGCGTCGATGTAGTGCGCATGGTATGGGATCCTGACGAAAACGAAGGCGCGCATTTATTGCAGCGCCGAATTGCCGTCAATAGGCGTTGTTTTTTATATATATTTCAGCAGCTTACACGTGCGGTATTATAATACGAACAAGCCATTACCGCCATGCGAGCCGTGCGCTGACGAGCGTTGCCGCCCACAACGCCACAGCCCCTGCCTGGTGCATCAGGCTCAGCGACAGTGGCGAAGCCGCCAGCACGGTCAGCACGCCTAGTCCCACCTGAACCAAAGCGATCGCGCCGACAGTCGCACCTGCGATCCGCGCCACACCCTCCCCGCGGGCCAGAGCGAACCCGGCGATCACCAAGGAAATCAGCGCGACCACGTAGCCAAGCGTCCGGTGCAACAGATGCTGCGTGGCATGGTCCTCGGTGAAGTTATGCCAGAGCGGCTCGAGCCCGAACGCGCTCGAAGGGATCCACTCGCCGCCAATACGCGGCCAATCGGCATAGGCCGGCCCGCCATCAGCACCCGCCATCAGCGCACCGAACATCGCCTGCGCGAACACTAAAACCAGAAGGAGTACCGCAACCCAGCGCGACACGCCAAGCTTCGATCCCTCGCGCGGCGCACCAAACGCGCCGATCGCCACCCAGAGCGAGAGAGCCAGAATGATCAGCGCCATGCCGAGATGGATCGCCAAGCGCACCGGCGAGACATCGAGCCGATCGAACAGCCCGCTCGTCACCATCCACCAGCCGATCGCGCCTTGCGTGGCGCCGAGCAGAAAGAGCACCCCCGTCACGCGAAAGCGTCCGCGCAGGCGTCCTGTCAGCAAGAAGAACAGGGCCGGTAACGCGAACACGAGGCCCAGCATCTTGCCCAGAAAGCGATGGCCCCATTCCCACCAGTAGATTTGTTTGAACTCGGCGATGCTCATGCCGAAATTCTGCGTCTGGTATTCCATCGTCTGCTGATAGAGCCGGAACTCTTCGGTCCAGCGCGCATCGCTCAAAGGCGGCGTCAGGCCTTTGGTCAAATCCCACTCGGTGATCGAGAGCCCGCTATCGGTGAGCCGCGTCGCGCCGCCGACAAGGATCATCGCGACAACGAACGCAGCGACCACAAGCAGCCAAACGCCCACCCAGCGCTCGCGCGGCGGCCAAATGTCCTCTTGGCTCATGCTTGCTTGTCCCTTCACCGCTTCCCATAGAACCGGTGAAGCCCGGCGAAAACGCGGCGCGCCGCCGCGTCGTGTGGTGTCTCGGGGAAAACTCATGAACACGCGGACACGCAAAGCGATCGGGTGTTTCGGGCTTTTGGCCTATTTGGCGCTCTATGCCGTGCTCGCAGCGAGCTTGGGCGTCGCACTCGCGCCTATGCTGCCGGCTTGGGCGGAACTCGTGTTTTACGCGATCGCCGGCGTCGTCTGGATTTTCCCGCTGAAGCCGCTCTTCGGCTGGATGAACCGCCCATGACGAAAACCGCCTTATTGAAGCTATCGAACGTTATTGGCTGAGCAGGATGCTCAGGATCACGCCAGTCGCGATGCCGACGAGCAGCACTTCGCCGCGATCGTCACGGACATAGTGGTAACCACGCGGCGGCGCGCGCAGGCGCTCACTACGCCAGTTCACTTCGCGATATTGCTGACGGCCATAGGCCGGCAGGCGATCACCACGACGCCATTGCTGATACGACGGACGATAATCGCGACGCGATTGGATCTGCGCGCTCGGCTGGCCGTAGTAGAAGCGGTTGCCGAGGTAGTAGCCGTTGTGCGAACGCTGGTTCCAGCGTGCTTCCCGGCGATTGTCGCGGCGATCATCACGACGGTCATCCCGGCGATCTTCTCGCGCATCGCGACGATCATCACGTCGGTCGTCACGACGATCTTCACGTACGTCACGGCGACCGTCGTCTCCGCGAGATTGGGCGGACGCCGTGCCCGCGAGCGGGCCCACCAGCGTCAACGCGGCAGCAGCAGCGATTGCAAAGCGTTTCATAAGACTTGCTCCTCAAGTGACGAGACGTCGTTATCTCGTTGTTGAAA
The DNA here is from genome assembly GCA_964478365.1 of uncultured Terricaulis sp. Lineage (GTDB taxonomy): Bacteria > Pseudomonadota > Alphaproteobacteria > Caulobacterales > Aquidulcibacteraceae > Vitreimonas. Next base: position 4,345 of record CAYZIJ010000091.1, on the reverse strand, counting down.
AACTAACGTTCGGCCTCTGAATGCGTTCTGAGGAGGTGTGTCGCGTCGGCGTGAGAGCGGCGCCAAACTGTGTCACCTGCGGCAAACGTCGTACCTTGGCGCAACTTTTTTCCGTTTATTTGCTCGCGGAACATGTGCGGCGTTCAGGCGTTTCATCACGCTGCGTCGCGCAATCGCTATTGGGGTTCAATCGCTATTGGGGTTCAATCGCTCTCGGACGTGGCATCGCAAAGGAGCGATATGCGTTCATCCACCATGACATCAAAGGTTGTTCTTAATCACCCGCCTCTGTTGCGGCCGCTGCAAGACGCACTCTTTCTCGATCTCGATGGCACATTGCTGGAGATCGCAGAACATCCAGACGCAGTGCATGCTAGCGCCGAGCTCCTCGCACTACTGCGTGAACTCTGCGTGCGCATGGACGGCGCGTGCGCGGTCATCACGGGGCGCACAGTCGCCGATGCGGACTCGATACTTCAAGGCGCGCTCAGCGCCATCGCAGGCGTTCATGGCGCAGAAGTCAAAACGCCCGTCGCCAGCACCGTGCAATGGAGCGGCGAAGACGCGCCCGTATGGGCCGCACGCGCCGATGCTTACGCCCTCGCCGCGCGCCTGCAGATTTTCGTCGAGGACAAGCGCGCGAGCCTCGCCCTGCACTATCGCCACTCACCTGAGTTCGCTGACGAAGTGCGTGAAGGTGCAGCGCGAATTGCCGCCGATCACGGCTTGCGCGTAATGGAAGGCTTGATGGTCGTGGAGATTCTTGCCGGCGAGCGCACGAAGGGCCACGCGCTTGAAGCCTTCCTGCAGCAGGCGCCATTCAAAGGTCGCCGCCCCATCGCCGTCGGCGATGACGTCACCGACGAGGACGCCTTCAAGAGCGCCGCTACGCGCGAAGGCTACGGCGTACTGGTCCGCGCTAACCGTACCAGTGCCGCGAAGTTCGCACTCCAAGGGCCGGACGCGGTCATCGCTTGGCTGCGCGCGAGCCTCAGCGGACCAGCCTAATGAGCTATCGCGATCTCGACCTAGCGCCCATCGGTAATTGCGCCGTGAGCGCCCTGATTGATCGCCAGGGCCGCTACGTGTGGGCCTGCGTGCCGCGCATCGACGGCGACCCGATGTTTTGCGCGCTGATGTCCGGCCGCGATCCGGCCGAGGCCGTTGACGGCGTGTGGGCAATTGACCTCATCGATCAAGTCAGCGCCAAGCAACATTACGAGCGTAATACGCCGATCCTTGTGACAACACTCACCGACGCACGCGGCTCAAGCGTTGAGATCACTGACTTCTGCCCGCGCTATCGGCGTAGCGGTCGCATGTACCGGCCCAACGCCTTCGCGCGCATTGTGCGCCCCATCAATGGCGCACCGCGCATCCGCATGCGGCTTAAGCCCGCGACCGATTGGGGTGCACGCGCAGCGGACATCACGTCCGGCTCCAACCACATTCGCTATCTCGTACCAGGCACGATGCGCCTCACCTCATCGGCGCCGGCGTCACACCTTCTCACGGAGCGCGTTTTCCGCCTCGAACAAGAGCATGTCTTCTTCCTCGGCCCGGACGAGCCATTCAACGATGACCTCCGCGCCGGCGTGCGCGCCATGTTAGAAAGCACACGGCTCTATTGGCAGCGTTGGTCGCGCGCCCTCGCGACGCCGCCCGAATGGCAGGCCGACGTCATTCGCGCCGCCATCACGCTGAAGCTCTGCGTCTATGAAGAGACCGGCGCCATCGTCGCAGCGATGACGACGTCCATCCCAGAAGCGCCAGATAGTACCCGCAACTGGGACTATCGCTATTGCTGGATCCGCGACGCATACTACACGGTGCAAGCGCTCAACCGCTTGGGCGCTGCGGATATCCTCGAAGGTTATCTCGGCTATCTGCGCAACATTGTCGACGCGACGCCGAGCGGCCGCATCCAGCCGCTCTACGGCGTCGGCATGGAGCCGATCCTTCAAGAAGCGGAAGTAATGTCGCTGCCCGGTTTTGCCGGCATGGGCCCGATCCGCGTCGGCAACCAAGCGTACGAACATCACCAGCACGACGTGTACGGCCAAATCGTTCTCTCGACCGCCCAAGCCTTCTACGACACGCGCCTGCTGCGCCCGCCGAGCCTCGACGATTTTTACGCACTCGAGTCCGTCGGCGAACGCGCGTACGACGTGCACTTGAAGCCAGACGCGGGGCTGTGGGAATTCCGCACGCGCGCGGCGACGCATACCTACTCAACGCTCATGTGCTGGGCCGCCTGCGAACGTCTTGCCGGCGCCGCAGCACAACTCGGCCTCGCGGATCGCGAAGAATTCTGGCGCGGCCGCGCCGAAGAAATTCGCAACGCAATTGAGACCAAAGCCTGGAACGAGAAACTGGGCCGCTACGCGGCAACACTTGGCGGCGATGAGATGGACGCGAGCCTTTTGCAAATGCTCGACACCCGTTTCCTCAAATCCGACGATCCGCGCTTCGCCGCAACACTCACCGCGCTTCAAAGCGAGTTGCAGCGCGGCGATCATGTGTTGCGCTATGCCGATGAAGACGATTTCGGCCGTCCCGAAACCGCTTTCAATTTCTGCACCTTCTGGCTAATCGAAGCGCTCTACCTCGTCGGTCAGAAGGACGAGGCGCGCCGCCTGTTCGAAGCAATGCTTTCACGCCGCACGCACGCGGGCCTGCTCTCGGAAGATAGCGATCTCGCCACCGGTGCGCCCTGGGGCAACTACCCGCAAACTTATTCTCTAGCGGGCCTCATCAATTGCGCCGTTTTGCTCAGCAAGCCGTGGAGCGCGGTGCGATGAGCCGTCTGATCGTTGTTTCCAATCGCATCTCGCAACCCGCCCCTGAAGGCGCATCGAGCCAAGGCGGCCTCGCCATGGCGATCTCGGCTGCGTTACGCGAGTCGAGTGGCGTCTGGTTTGGCTGGAGCGGCAACGCGACCGAAGAATTTTCCGGTCAGATTTCGATGCAGCGCGCGAACGGCGCAACCATCGCCACCATCGACCTCGAAGCGCAAGACATCGAAGAATACTACAACGGCTACGCCAATCGCACGCTCTGGCCGCTCTTCCACTATCGCATCGATCTCACGCAATACGAGCGCTCGTTCGGCGAAGGCTATGCGCGCGTAAACAAGCGCTTCGCCGATACCCTGCTGCCGCTCATCGGCCCTGACGATGTGGTTTGGATTCAGGACTACCACCTGATCCCACTTGGCCGCGAACTGCGCGAGCGCGGCGTCAAGAACGCCATCGGCTTTTTCCTGCACATTCCGTGGCCCGCGCGCGAACTCATCCTCACGCTTCCGCGCCACCGCCAACTGGTGGAATCGCTTTTCCACTATGACGTGATCGGCTTCCACACCGATGAGTGGAAAAACGCCTTCCAGTCCTATGTGATCAACGATGCCGATGGCATGGCGCTTTCCGACGGGCGTCTCACCGCCTTCGGCCGCACGGTGCGCCCATGCGCATTTCCGATCGGTATAGACCCGAGCGCCTTCACGTCACTGCGCGACTCCGAGGTCGCGAACGACAGCTTCACGCGCATGACCGAGAGCAAAGCCGGTCGAAGCATGCTGCTCGGCGTCGATCGGCTGGATTATTCCAAAGGCATCGACGAGCGCCTGCTCGCCTATGAGCGCCTGCTCGCCGAAAATCCTGATCTGCGCCGCAAAATTTTCCTGCTGCAAATCTCGACATATACGCGCAGCGAGGTTGAAGCGTATCAGGACATGATCCGGCGGCTCGACTCCATTTCTGGCCGCATTAACGGCGCTTACGCTGAGATGGACTGGATTCCGATACGCAACGTGCACCGCATGCACTCGCGCGAAGAACTCGCCGGCATCTACCGCGCCGCTGAGGTGGCGCTTGTCACGCCGCTGCGCGACGGCATGAATCTCGTCGCCAAGGAGTTCGTGGCGGCACAGGACGAAGCCAACCCCGGCGTTCTGGTGCTATCGCGCTTCGCCGGCGCTGCGTGGCAGATGCAGGATGCGCTGATCGTCAATCCGTTCAGCCAAGAAGATGTCTCGGACGCCGTCAAACGCGCGCTGGCGATGCCACTGGAAGAGCGCCGCCGCCGCTGGCGCGCATTGATGGACGGGGTCGAACGCGACGATGTGAACGCCTGGCGCGATTCTTTTGTCGCAGCGCTGCATGAGGCGCGCGCGACGCCCAAGAAACCGCCTCGTCCGCGCATTGCGGCGGCGGGCAAGGACGGCTAATAGGGCGCTCCTCGCGGGCCCTGGGCTGCGGGGCCGGTTCGGAGCGTGGCGCAGCCCGGTTAGCGCACCTGTCTGGGGGACAGGGGGTCGTGGGTTCGAATCCCGCCGCTCCGACCA
>CAYZIJ010000090.1:0-7642 GCA_964478365.1 uncultured Terricaulis sp. | reverse complement strand
TGCTCGACGGTTACTCAATCGATGTGACGACGGGGCTCTGAGATGGCGCTCAAGCAATTCCGCCCGACCTCACCGGGTCGCCGTCAGCTCGTGATCGTGGATCGCGGCGAGCTGTATAAAGGCAAGCCGGTTAAGGCGTTGACTGAAGGTCTGACCAAGTCAGGCGGCCGCAATAATATGGGCCGTTTGACTGCGTTCCGTCATGCGGGCGGTCACAAGAAGACCTACCGCATGATCGACTTCAAGCGCCGTAAGTGGGGCATGGAAGCGACGGTCGAGCGTCTCGAGTATGACCCGAACCGCACTGCCTTCATCGCGCTGCTGAAGTACACCGACGGCGAACTCGCCTACATCATTGCGCCGCAACGCTTGAAGCAGGGCGACACGGTCATCGCCGGCGAAAAGGTCGACGTGAAGCCGGGCAATGCGATGCCGCTGAAGTCGGTGCCGGTCGGCACGATCGTTCACTGCATCGAACTGAAGCCGCTGAAGGGCGCCCAGATGGCGCGCTCTGCAGGCACCTACGCGCAAGTCGTCGGCCGCGACGCCGGCTACGCCCAGCTGCGTTTGGCGTCGGGCGAAGTTCGCATGGTGCAAGACGTTTGCATGGCCACGATCGGCGCCGTGTCGAACCCTGACAACATGAACGAAGTCTGGGGCAAGGCTGGCCGCAGCATCTGGATGGGCCGCAAGCCCTCTGTTCGCGGCGTCGCCATGAACCCGGTCGATCACCCCCACGGTGGTGGTGAAGGCAAGACCTCAGGCGGCCGTCACCCGGTCACGCCGTGGGGCAAGAAGACCCGCGGTCCCAAGACCCGCAAAACCAAGCCGTCGGATCGTTTGATCGTCCGTCGTCGTCACTCGAAGAAAGTGAGCTAATCGGGATGCCGCGTTCTGTTTGGAAAGGTCCGTTCGTCGACGGTTATTTGATCGCCAAAGCCGAGAAGGCTGCTGGCAGCTCACGCCGTGAGACGATCAAGACCTGGTCGCGCCGCTCGACCATCATGCCGCAATTCGTCGGCCTCACGTTCCAAGTTCACAACGGCAAGCAATTTACGCCGGTGCTGGTGAGCGAAGACATGGTCGGCCACAAGCTCGGCGAGTTCGCGCCGACGCGAAACTATTTCGGCCACGGCGCCGATAAGAAGGCCAAGAGGAAGTAAGCATGAAGCCTGCTACTCAACCCCGCCGTGATCCGGAGACCGGCAAAAACCGCCGCCGCGAAGCTTCTAACGAAGCGCGCGCCGTGTTGCGTACGCTCCGTATCAGCCCGCAAAAGCTGAACTTGGTCGCTCAGTCGATCCGTGGCTTGTCGGCTGAAAAGGCAGTCAACGAACTGCGCTTCAGCCAGAAGCGCATTTCCAAGGACGTGCTGAAGTGCCTGAAGTCAGCGATCGATAACGCCGAAAACAATCACAGCCTGGACGTCGACAGCCTGGTCGTCGCTCAAGCGCATGTCGGCAAGAACATCACCATGAAGCGCATGCACACCCGCGCTCGCGGCCGTGGCGTTCGCATCGAAAAGCTGTTCTCCCAAATTACCATCGTGCTGCGCGATACGTCGAAGCAGCCCGAAACCGCTGAGGCCGCGTAATGGGTCAGAAAGTCAATCCGATCGGTCTGCGCCTCGGCGTCAACCGCACCTGGGACAGCCGCTGGTACGCCAGCGGAACCCAGTTCGCGACGCTGCTGCATCAAGACATCAAGATCCGCCAGTTCGTGCGCGAGAAGCTCAAGGCTGCTGGCATCTCAAAGATCATCATCGAGCGTCCGCTGAAGAAGTGCCGCGTCACCGTTCACACCGCCAAGCCGGGCGTCGTGATCGGTAAGAAGGGCGCTGACATCGAGAAGCTCCGCAAGGAGCTTGCGCGTATGGCGCCGGGCGCCGAAGTTCACCTGAACCTCGTCGAAGTCCGCAAGCCAGAAACCGACGCGATGTTGGTTGCTGAGGGCGTTGCTCAACAGCTCGAGCGCCGTGTTGCGTTCCGCCGCGCCATGAAGCGCGCGATGCAGTCGGCCATGCGTCTCGGCGCGCAAGGCATCCGCATCAACGTTTCTGGCCGTCTCGGCGGCGCGGAAATCGCGCGCATGGAATGGTATCGCGAAGGTCGCGTGCCGCTTCACACGCTGCGCGCCGACATCGATTACGGCTTCATCGAAGCCGATACGGCATACGGTAAGATCGGCATCAAGGTCTGGATCTTCAAAGGCGAGATCCTCGAGCACGATCCGATGGCGCAAGACAAACGCTCGATGGAAAGCGGCGAAAGCCGTGAACGTCGCGACCGTGACGAGCGTGGCCCGCGTGGTCCGCGTGATGATCGTCCAGGCGCCGATCGCCCACGTCGTGGCCGTCGTCCGCCGCGCGGCGGTGACGGCGAAACCAGCTCGGATTCGGAGGCATAACCCACCATGATGCAACCGAAGAAAACCAAGTTCCGACGCGCCCATAAGGGCCGTATCAAAGGGAACACCAAGGGCGGCGCCGCTCTGAACTTCGGCCAGTTTGGTCTGAAGGCTCTGGAGCCGAACCGCGTCAACGCACGTGAGATCGAAGCCTGCCGTCGCGCCATCACGCGCGAAATGAAGCGCCAAGGCCGCGTGTGGATCCGCATCTTCCCGGACGTGCCGGTTTCGCAAAAGCCGGTCGAAGTCCGCATGGGTAAGGGCAAGGGCGCTGTCGAGTTCTGGGCCGCGCGCGTCGCGCCTGGCCGGATCATGTTTGAAGTCGACGGCGTGCCGGAAGCGGTCGCTCGTGAGTCGCTGCGCCTTGGCGCCGCCAAGCTCTCGGTGCGCACCAAGATCGTCGCCCGGATGGAGGGCCTCTGAGATGAAGCTTCGTGATATCCGCAAGGAACTCGGCGAGTTCCGCGGCGGCGACGCCGCCAATCTCAAGGAAGAAGTCAGCGGCCTGAAGAAGGAGCAGTTCAATCTGCGCTTCCAACAGGCCACTGGTCAGCTCGAGAAATCGTCACGCGTGCGTGAAGTGCGTCGCATGGTTGCGCGCGCGAAGACCGTGCTGCGTGAAAAGTCGCCGAAAGTGAAAGTGTAAGCCATGCCGCGCCGTGTAATGACCGGAACGATTGTGAGCGACAAAGGCGACAAGACTGTCGTCGTGCAGGTTGAGCGCACCTACCTGCACCCGCTCCTGAAAAAGACCGTTCGCCGGTCAGCGAAGTTTCACGCCCACGACGAGGCCAACGCCTTCAAGACGGGCGAGAAGGTCAACATTCAAGAATGCCCGCCGAAGTCCAAGCTGAAACGCTGGGAAGTCGTCGGACGCGTCGGAGCATAACGCTATGATCCAGATGCAAACCAATCTCGACGTCGCCGACAATTCCGGCGCCAAGCGCGTGATGTGCATCAAGGTGCTCGGCGGCTCTAAGCGCCGCTACGCATCTGTAGGTGACATCATCGTCGTTTCCATCAAGGAAGCGATGCCGCGCGGTCGCGTGAAGAAGGGCGATGTTCGCAAAGCGATCGTCGTGCGCACGGCAAAGGACATCAAGCGTAAGGATGGCTCGACCATCCGCTTCGATTCCAACGCCGCTGTGCTCATCAACAATCAAGGCGAGCCGATCGGCACGCGTATCTTCGGACCGGTGCCGCGTGAACTCCGCGCCAAGAACCAGATGAAGATCATCTCGCTCGCGCCGGAGGTCCTCTAAATGACCGCTCGCATTCGTAAAGACGACACCGTCATCGTCATCACTGGCAAGGACAAGGGCCGCTCGGGCCGCGTCCTCAAAGTGATGCCGAAGGAAGAGCGCGTGATCGTTGAAGGTCTGAACTTGGCCAAGCGTCACACCAAGCCTGATGTCGCCAACCCGAACGGTGGCGTCATTTCCAAGGAAGCCTCGATCCACGTTTCGAACGTGGCTCTGCGCGATCCGAAGACGGGCAAGCCGACGCGCGTCGGATACAAAGTCAACGACAAGGGCCGCAAAGTCCGCGTCGCAAAGGGTTCCGGAGTAGAGATCGATGTCTAAGGACCCGAGAGAGGCCCAAAAGGCAGAGGACGTCGCTGCGAAGGCGCAGCGCAAAGCGGCCGCCAGCAAGAAGGCAGCTGCCCCGACCAAGCCGCGCGCGCCCAAGCCCGCCGACTACACGCCGCGCATGAAGGAGCGCTACACGGCTGAAATCCGTGGCCGCATGCGCGAGCAGTTCAACTACACGAACGAGATGCAGATCCCGCGTCTCGAAAAGATCGTGATCAACATGGGCGTTGGCGAGGCGACCGCTGACTCCAAGAAGCTGACCTCAGCGATTGAAGCACTGACCGCAATCGCCGGCCAAAAGCCGATCGCGACGAAGGCGAAGAAGTCGATCGCTCAGTTCAAGCTGCGCGAAGGCATGAGCGTCGGCGCCAAGGTCACGTTGCGCAAGGACCAGATGTACGAGTTTCTCGACCGTCTGGTGACCATCGCGCTGCCGCGCGTGAAGGACTTCCGTGGCTTGAACGGCAAGAGCTTCGACGGCCGTGGCAACTACGCCATGGGGATCAAGGAGCACATCGTGTTCCCTGAAATCAATTACGACCAGATCGATCAGATCTGGGGCATGGACATCGTCGTCTGCACCACCGCGCGCACCGATGACGAAGCCAAGGCACTTTTGAAAGAATTCGATTTCCCGTTCCGGAACTGATCAGCGCGAGCTGATCCACCCCAGAACGCACCGGGAGAGAGTGAGAGTATGGCGAAGACAAGTTCAATCGAACGTAACAAGAAGCGCGAACGTCTGACAAAGCAGTTCGCCGCGCGCCGCGCAAAGCTGCGCGCTACTGCGTTGAACGAAAGCCTTCCGTTGGAAGAGCGATTTGCTGCGCGCCTGAAGTTGGCGCAGCTGCCGCGCAATTCCTCGGCGACGCGTATCCGTAACCGTTGCGAACTGACGGGCCGCCCGCGCGCCTTCTATCGCAAAGTAAAGCTCAGCCGTATCGCGCTGCGTGACCTGGCCTCGAAGGGTCAGATCCCCGGCATGATCAAGTCGAGCTGGTAAGGGAGAGATCAGATGAACCTGAATGATCCCGTCGGCGATTTGATCACCCGTATCCGCAACGCCCAAATGCGTGGCCGCTCCAAACTGACGACGCCTGCTTCGACGCTGCGTGTTCGCGTGCTGCAAGTGCTGAAGGACGAAGGCTACATTCGCGACTTCCGCGACATCGAAAACGATGGCCACAAGGAAATCGAAGTCGAGCTGAAGTATTTCGAAGGCGCTCCGGCGATCCACGAAATCCAGCGCGTCTCGAAGCCTGGCCGCCGTGTCTATTCGTCGATCAAAGATCTCCGTCTGGTCCGCAACGGTCTCGGCATATCGATCATCTCGACCCCCAAGGGTGTGATGAGCGACGCTGCCGCGCGCGATGCGAACGTTGGCGGCGAAGTCCTCTGCGAGGTCTACTGAGATGTCCCGCCTCGGTAAAAAACCGATCCCCGCTCCCAGTGGCGTCACCGTTACGGTGAAGGGCCAAGAGGTGAGCGTGAAGGGTCCGAAGGGCGCGCTGAGCTTCCGTGCGCACGACGACGTTGAAGTCGCGTTCGGCAACGGCGAGATCTCGGTGAAGCCGCGTCACGAAACGACGCGCGCGCGCGCGCTGTGGGGCACCACCCGCGCTGTGCTCGCCAACAATGTGAAGGGCGTTAGCGAAGGGTTCGAAAAGAACCTTGAGATGACCGGCGTTGGCTATCGTGCGGCGATGCAGGGAAAGAACCTGCAGATGCAGCTCGGCTACAGCCACGAGATCATCTATCAGCCGCCGGAAGGCATCACGATCGCCGTAGGCAAGCCGACTGAAATCAAGGTCAGCGGCATTGATCCGCAAGCCGTCGGCCAAGCCGCCTCCGAAATCCGCTCCTACCGTCCGCCGGAGCCCTACAAGGGCAAGGGTGTGCGTTATGCCGGCGAGTTCATCCGCCGCAAGGAAGGCAAGAAGAAGTAAGCCATGGTCCGCAAGCTTTCCCCCAACGACCGCCGCGCTCGTCGTAATCGCAGCCGGATCAAGAAGAACGCCGGCGAAGGCCGTTTGCGTCTTTCGGTTTTCCGCTCGTCGAAGAATATTTCGGCGCAGCTGATCGACGATGTGAAGGGCGTCACCGTCGCTGCGGCCTCCTCACTTGAGGAAAGCCTCAAGGCGAAGGGCTCGAACAAGGATGGCGCCGCCGCCGTCGGCAAGCTTCTCGCTGAGCGCGCGATCGCCGCCGGCGGCAAGCGCGTCGTGTTCGATCGTGGCCGCTACATTTTCCATGGCCGCGTTAAGGCGCTGGCTGATGCCGCCCGTGAGGGCGGACTCGAATTCTGAGGACATAGCGATGACCGACGATACCGCAGGCGGCCCGACGGCCGGTACCTCAGCACCAGATCAACCCCGTGGACGTGGTCCGCGCGGTCCGCGTCGCGGCCCGCCGGGCGGTGGCGGCCCGGGCGGCAACAACCGTGGACGTCGCGATGATCGCGGCGGCGGCCGTGGCGGCAACACCGAAGAGCGCGCCGAAGGCGAACTCGTCGACAAGCTCGTCGCCATCAACCGCGTCGCCAAAGTCGTGAAGGGCGGTAAGAACTTTGCGTTCGCCGCACTCGTCGTTGTCGGCGACAAGAAAGGCCGCGCTGGCTTCGGCCACGGTAAGGCGCGCGAAGTGCCGGAAGCGATCCGCAAGGCGACGGAAGAAGCCAAGAAGTCGCTCATCCGCGTTCCGCTGCGCGAAGGCCGTACTCTGCACCACGATGGCAAGGGCCATTGGGGCGCCGGCAAGGTCATGCTGCGTGCTGCACCCGCCGGTACTGGTTTGATCGCCGGTGGTCCGATGCGCGCCGTTCTCGAAGTGTTGGGCGTTTCCGACGTCGTCGCCAAGTCGAAGGGGTCGTCGAACCCCTACAACATGGTGCGCGCCACGTTCGATGCGCTGAAGGCGCAAAGTTCGCCGCGTCAAGTTGCGAACCGTCGCGGCCTCAAGGTCTCGGACATCGTCAACCGCCGCAAGGATGGCGCGAGCCTCGGCGAAGTGGCTGCGGAGGGCTGATAGATGGCTGTGAAGAAAAAAACCGCTGGCGGCGCCAAAGTGAAGGTCCGCCGTGTTGGCAGCCCGATCCGTCGCGATCGCACGCAACGTGAAACGCTTGTCGGCCTCGGCCTGACGCGCGCCAATCAGGTTGTCGAACTTGAAGATACGCCTTCGATCCAAGGCATGATCCGCAAAGTCGCGCACCTCGTCGAAGTCGTGAAATAAGACGGCCTGGCCGTCGGAGTAGGTACGATGAAACTGAACGAACTGGCCGATAACCCCGGCTCAACCAAGAAGCTGATGCGCGTCGGACGCGGCGTCGGCTCGGGCAAGGGCAAGACCGGTGGTCGCGGCGTGAAGGGGCAAAAGTCCCGTCGCGGCGTGTCGATCAATGGTTTCGAAGGCGGTCAGATGCCGCTGCACATGCGCATGCCGAAGCGTGGCTTCAATGCGTTGAACAGCAAGAAGCATCAATGGATCAACTTGTCGTCGCTGCAAAACGCCATCGATAACAAGAAGATCGACATCAAGAACGAGATTACCGAAGAGTCGCTGGTGGAAGCCGGCGTCCTGCGCCGCAAGAAAGACGGCGTGCGCCTCCTTGCGCGCGGCGAGTTGAAAGCCAAAGTGAACATCAC
>CAYZIJ010000089.1:0-7742 GCA_964478365.1 uncultured Terricaulis sp. | reverse complement strand
GCCGAGGCGCGGCGTGTGCGCGTGATCGAGACCAACGAGACGATCCTCGGCCAGATCAGCAAGCGCGATAATCCGCAGACCGTGATCGGCGCTTACAAGCAACAGCTCGCGCCGCTCGAGAGCATCGATGGCGCGACAGTGGTTGCGCTCGAAAGCATTCGCGACCCAGGCAATCTCGGCACGATCTTGCGCACGGCAGATTCCACCGGCGCGGCCGGCGTTGTTTTGGTAGGCGAGAGCTGTGATCCGTTTTCCGTGGAAGCCGTGCGCGCGAGCATGGGATCATTGTTCGCGATAAAGCTTGCGCGCGCTTCGTTCGAGCATCTCATGCGCTACAAGAGAGAACGCGGCGCTGAGATGCTGGGGCTGTCTCTCAAAGGGACAGCCCAGGACGCGGGCGCGCAGCCGCCGGCGAAGGCGATTGTGCTCATGGGCAACGAGCAATCCGGCTTGCCCGAACATATGGAAGCGGCGTGCGATACGTTAGTGAAGCTGCCGATGCGCGGACGCGCCGATAGTTTGAACCTTGCGGTCGCAACCGCAGTAATGCTCTACGATCTTTGGCGGAGACGCGGATATGACGGCGCGCGCGCCTGAGATTTTGATTGCTGACGATTGGCGCGATTACCGGCTGCTCGACAGCGGCAATGGCGGCAAGCTCGAGCAAGTTGGTCCCTATCGTTTCGTGCGCCCTGAGCCGCAAGCGCTTTGGGCGCCGTCACGGCCTGCGAGTGATTGGGATAGCGCTGATGCGATCTTCGCTCCAGCTTCAACCAGTGACGAGGATGCGGGCCGCTGGCGTTTCAACACTACGTTGCCGGAAACATGGACGCTGGAATGGGACGATCTGAAGTTCATCTCACGGCCGACGCCATTTCGTCACTTGGCGTTCTTCCCTGAGCATTCGGTGCATTGGCGTTACGCGCGCGACTATCTGAAGGCGCATCGCGGGCCGCAGCCGGAAGTTCTGAACCTCTTCGGCTATACCGGCCTTGCTTCGCTTGCCTGCGCCAGCACGGGCGCGAAGGTTACGCATGTCGACGCTTCGAAGAAGGCCATTGGTTATGCGCGCGATAATCAAGCTGCGTCCGGTCTGAACGACGCACCGATCCGTTGGATCTGCGATGATGCGCTGGGCTTCGTGAAACGCGAGATCCGGCGCGGCAGGCGTTATGATGGCATCATCCTCGATCCGCCGAAGTTCGGGCGCGGGCCCGATGGCGAAACGTGGAAACTAGAAGAACACCTGCCCGATCTGCTCGATAGCTGCCAAACGCTGCTGCGCACCGATCCGAATGACCGCGCCAGCGGCAAGGGCTTCATGATTGCGACGGTGTACGCTGTGCGGCTCTCCTATCTGGCGCTCACTCAAACCGCGCAGCAAATATTTGTCGGCGGTGAATGGCAGACGGGCGAAATGGCGCTACCGCACGATGGGCGTAGGGAGCTGCTGCCGACGGCAATCTTCGCGCGCTGGCGCGGCTAATGGAAGTTGCGCCCCTTCGGCATCACGTCGGCGGCCTTTTTCACATCGAGATTGATCCGCACGTTACGAGGATGACGCTGCCGCGCATCGCCTTCGCCGCCTCGACGCGGCTCGTCAGTGGGGCCGGACGCATCGATTTCGGCCCCATGCACTGAAAGCTTGGCGAGCAACGGCGTGTAATCGTGCACACGCTCGGCGATCACATGAATGACCCCACTTTCGCTCTGCACCGGGCCTTCAACGGCGATCAAACGGCCACCAAGAATTTGCGGACGGAACTGCTCAAAGATTTTTGGCCAGATGATGATGTTGGAAATCCAAGTCTCGTCTTCCAATGTCGCGAAGATCACACCGGCGGCAGTCCCCGGGCGCTGACGCACAAGCACAAGCCCTGCAACGCGAACGCGCTCACCACTGCGAATGTCTTTGAGCTGCTCCGCGCGTATGATGCGGCGCTTGGCGAGATCGTCACGCAGCAACGCCACGGGATGCTGTTTCAGCGACAATCCGATCGTGCGATAGTCCTCCACGATGTGCTCGCCCAGTAGCATCGACGGCAGATCAAAATCCAGTTCGCGCGTCGGATCAGGCGCCTGCGCAAACAACGGCAAATCCTCCTGGCCCCCAACACGGTTCAATCCACGCGCGGCCCACAACGCATCGCGGCGATCAAGACCAAGCGATCGGAACGCGTCAATGCCGGCGAGACGTTCGATGGTGGATGGGCGTACGCCGCCACGCAGCCAGACATCGCGGACGGAATCGTAGCCGGCGCCGCGATTGGCGACGAGTTGGGTTAGCTCTTCTTTGTCAAAACCGTTTGCTTGGCGAAAACCCAAACGCATTGCACGCGTAGATCGTATGTGGCCCGCCATCTGAGCATGACGCGCATGCATGCGGTCAGCCACGGCCACACTTCCTTCGATCGGCGCCTCAAGCGTGTTGTCCCAGTCCGATTGATTCACATCGATTGCCCGGACTTCAACGCCATGCTCTTGCGCATCGCGGACAATCTGTGCCGGCGCGTAAAATCCCATCGGTTGCGCATTGAGGAGCGCGGCGGCGAACACATCCGGATAGAAACATTTCAGCCATGATGAGTTGTAAACAAGGATTGCGAAGCTTGCCGCGTGACTTTCAGGAAAGCCGTACTCGCCAAATCCTTCGATTTGCGCGAAGGCTGCTTCAGCGAACGAGCTCTCATAGCCATTCGCGATCATGCCAGTGATGAATTTGTCTTTGAGCTTGCTGATCGTGCCGACGCGTTTGAATGTCGCCATCGCGCGCCGCAATTTGTCGGCTTCCGGCGGCGTGAAACCCGCTGCGACGATGGCAATCTGCATCGCCTGCTCCTGAAAGAGAGGGACACCCAGAGTGCGTTTCAGGACCTCCCAAAGCTCGGGCTTCGGGGCCTCGGCTTTCTCCAATTTTTGGCGCCGCCGCAGGTAAGGATGCACCATGCCGCCTTGAATCGGCCCCGGCCGGACGATCGCCACTTCAATCACAAGATCGTAAAACTCTACCGGCTTGAGACGCGGCAGCATCGACATCTGCGCCCGGCTCTCGACCTGGAAGACGCCGATAGAGTCCGCCCGATGGAGCATGTCATAAACGCGCTTATCGTCGGTGGGTGAATCGAGGCGAATGCACTCGGCGCCCGGATAGTGCTTCTCGATCAGATCATAGGCCTTCTTCAAACAGGTCAGCATGCCGAGCCCAAGCACATCGACTTTTAGGATGCCAAGATCTTCAAGATCGTCCTTATTCCACTCAACGACCGTGCGATCCTCCATCGCGGCGTTCTGAACCGGCACAACATCATGCACTTTCTCACGCGTTATGACGAAGCCGCCGACGTGCTGCGAAAGATGCCGTGGAAATCCTTGCAGCCTGTTCGCCAACTCCACGCAGGCCATCAGCCTATTGTCGCTCGTATCGAGCCCCTGCTCTTGCAGGTCTTTTTCGCTGACGCCACTCGACCACCAGTGAAGCACCTTCGCGAAACCACTTGTTTGATCTTCTGAGTATCCGAAGGTCTTCGCCACTTCACGGATCGCACTTCGTCCACGATAACAAACAAGATTGGCCGCTAAAGCTGCGCGGTCGCGGCCGTACTTCTTATAAATATACTGGATCACTTCTTCTCGGCGCTCATGCTCGAAATCGACATCGATGTCGGGCGGCTCGTTTCGCTCTTCGGAGACGAAGCGATCGAAAAGCAAAGTGTTGTTGGCCGGGTTTACGGACGTGATGCCAAGACAATAACAGATTGTAGAATTTGCCGCCGACCCCCGGCCTTGGCAGAGGATCGGCTCCTTTGGATTGCCGTCTTTATCAAAACCAGAACGCGCGAACTCGACGATGTCAGCGACGGTTAGGAAGTATGGCGCGTAGTGTATGCGGCCAACAATGGATAGCTCTCGCACCAGCGAGTTGCGCACTTTCTCAGGAATGCCCTCAGGGTATTTCTTATGCGCTCCAGCCCAAGCCCGCGCTACCAATGCTTCTTGGGGTGTAGCGAAACCCTCTGACGTTTCGTCCGGGTATTCGTAGCGCAAATCCCCCATCGAAAAGCTCACGCCTTCGAGGAAGAGCACGCTTTCACCAACAGCTTCCGGGGCCTGCGCATAAATTCGGCGAATTTCTTGCGGTGGCTTAAGCTGGCGCTCCGCGTTCTTCGCTAGAAAATCACCAGCGTCGCTCAGCTTTTTCTTCTCACGAATGCAAGTCACGACATCGAGCAACGGACGGCGATCGCCGTGGTGCATGAGTGGCTCGGTCGTCGCCAGCAACCGCGCGCCGGTTTGAGCTGCGAGTTGCTTCAGCCTTGCGATACGACGGCGGTCTTCGCCGTTGAACTGGAATGGCGCAGCGAGCCAGGCTTTGCCTGTCGCTTGTTTGATCCTTTTTAAGTACGGCGCCATCGCCGAAGGTTCGTCACCAAGATCGAACGCAGGAATGAGTATCGTTTGCAGCCCTTGGGCGTGATCGAGATAATCTTGGAAATCCAGCCAGCATTGTCCCTTCGGTGCGCGGCGGTTGCCGACCGTCAGAAGGCGCGTGAGGTTCGCGAACGCAGCGCGATCCTTGGGATAAACGATCAGATCCGGCGTGCCGTCACGAAACACCAAGCGCGAGCCGACAATGACGCGAAGATCGATCCCCTTTTCTTCTTTGACCCACTTCGTTTTCACGTGCGCGCGCACCACGCCCGCAAGCGTGTTGCGATCCGCAATGCCAATACCCACCAACCCAAGTTCTGCCGCCCGCTCCACCATCTCTTCCGGATGCGAACCGGAACGGAGAAAGGAGAAATTCGTCGTGATGCAAAGTTCGGCGAAGCTCATGCGAACAGTCCGTGCACGAACCAGCGCGGCGCTTCATCGCCTTCGCCGTAGAAGCCTTCGCGGTAGAGCCAGTATCGCCGGCCGTCTTTGTCTTCGACGCGATAATAGTCACGGGTCAGCGCACTGCCGAGCCAATCGCCGCTGATGCGTTCTGGCCCCTCCGCGCGCGCGACTTCGCGCAGCACACGACGCCAACGGAAGCGGATCGGTGGGCCGTCTGGAACACTGGCGAGCGTTTCAATCAGCTGCGGCTGTGTGAAGAGTGTAAGCGGGCGGCGCGTGACGCTGTCTCGCGGCGGGCCATGCCCCATCGTGACGCCGCCAATATTCAGCCCAGGATTCCATCCACCTGCCTTCTCGGGCTGATGTGTTTCAGCCAGCTTGGGACGAAGCACGCGTTTGGCGCCGAGACGGGCGCTTAGCAAGTCGACGATCGAAGCAACCTTTTCTGGGCTCGCTTGCGTTTCTTCCATCGTGGCGAGCGTTCGCGTACCGCCTGCAATACGCTCCAATTGAACGACATCGAGACGAGCCGCTTCGATGCCGAATTCTGCGTTGAGATTTTCCGCAGCGCGGTCGAGCTTTTCGCGGAAAAGCCTCATCAAGGATTTCACGTCGCGCTCAGGACGGCTGACGCCAATCTCGATGGTTCGGTCACGGCCATCGACGCCAAAAAGATGCAGACATGCGCGCCGTACGCCATCGCCGCGCTCGTCAAGCTTCTTCATGGCGTCGCCACACAACGCTTCCGTTGCGACCAGCATAGTCTCGACGCTGAACAACGGTTCGAGGAAACGTCGGAGAGCAAACACCGGCGGCGCAGGCCGGCGCGGCGAGAGCGCTTCAGGCGTGCGCCCGAGCGCTTGATCCAAGCGCAGCATCGCCTGCTCACCTGCGCGCGCCGTGAAAGCTGAGCGTGGCGCGGAGAAAAGCTGGCCGATGGTTTTGAGACCGAGGCGGCGCAGCAAGGACGCCGGCCCGTCTTCGAGGCGCAGCGCTTCGATGGGTAGCGACGCCAATGTTTGCATCAGATCGGGCGACGCTTCGCGTGAGCGGCCGTAGCGCGACAACGCCCATGCCGCGCCTGGCGTCGGCGCAATAGCTGCGCGGGCGGCAAAACCCTGAGCATTGAGACGCGTGACGATCAAGTCGCGTAAGGCGATCTCGCCGTCAAAGAGATGGCCGCAGCCGGTGATGTCGAGAAAGAGGCCGTCTGCGCCATCAATCGCGACAATCGGCGTGAAACGTCCGCACCACGCCGCGATGTTATCGAGCGTCTCCGCATCTTCATCGGGCTCGGCTTCCACTGCCGCTAAGCTCGGCTGCATCGCGCGTGCGTCGGCGAGCGACATGGCGAGCTTCAGCCCGAGCGCGGACGCGCGCTTATCGACACCGGTAAGCTGATAGCCTTTGGCGTCATTGGCGTAGATGGCGAGCGGCCGCCCCTCAGGCGCGCGCCCGGATCGGATCAGCCGGTCTGTGTTCAGACGCGGCAGAAAGATCGCGAGCCAAATCGCTTCGCGGTTCATGCTTGCCGCGCTTCCTTACGGAAAACCGCTTCACACTTTTCCTGGAAGCGCTCTGTGAAGCATCGCGCATGAGCGTTCCATTGGATGGTAAAGCGCGCGCCCGCGGGGCCGGCGCGGTGACGCACGAGTTCGAGAGCGTAAGCGGGTGGCCCGAGTTCGTAGGGATCATCGCTGCTTTGCGCGGGCGCCACGCGCCAGCGTGTCCATGCAGCGCTTGCTTCGGCGAGCGGGCGTACAAGCAAGCAACGCGAGTGATTGCGTTCGGCAAAGAGCAGCAAACGGCGCGTGGCCTTAAGCTCGAGCGGTTTGCCTCGCCCGCTCAGCGCGCAGATCACAACAGCGCCAGATGCATTGAGCGCTTCTTCGGCCGCCCACATGACTTCTTCGCGCTTGGCTGCGCGGATGACGATGAGACGTGACAGGTCCACGCCGAGCTGCGCCAGCCCCGGTGGATAAGGCGCGCCTTCTTCGGAAAAGACGCCTTCCTCCCCCGCCCAGAACACCTGCCCTCCCCAACTGGAGGCCAACCCCAGGCCAAAGCCGATTGCCGCCGCCTCCGCTCCAGGCCCTGCGGGGCAGAGCTCATGCAGAGCCTGACCGGCCATGGAGGCGGCAAGAGCCGGAAAACCGGCTATGGGGGCTGGACGCGGACTCATGTTCTCTATATGTTCTACCCTCTCGAGTCCCCTCCGGCAAGACGCAACCGCAACGATGTTCGCTTACGCCCTCTTCGATACCGATATCGGTCGCTGCGGCTTGGCCTGGGGGCCGCGTGGCGTCCTCGGCGTTCAGCTTCCGGAAAAAAGCGAGATGACGACGCGCATGCGCCTGCTGCGCCATTGCCCGAACGCCGATGAGACCGCGCCACCCAAAGCCATCGCGCGCGGGATTGAAGACATTCAAAAGCTGCTCGCCGGTCAGAAGAAAACACTGCGCGCTATCACGCTCGACCAAAGCCGCGTGCCCGCGTTCAACGCCCGCGTCTACGAAACGGCACGCGCTATCCCGCCCGGCACCACACGCACCTATGGCGACATCGCCCGCGCCATCGGTGACGCCAGCAGCGCGCGCGCTGTCGGCCAGGCGCTCAGCCGCAATCCGTTCGCCATCGTCGTGCCCTGCCACCGCGTCGTCGGCGCTGACTTCAAGCTCGTCGGCTTCAGCGCCACGGGCGGCATCGCCACGAAACTGAAGCTGCTGCAAATCGAAGGCTGGCGCGCCGTCGAGCCGATGCTGTTTGACGGTTTGGCGTAACGTTCGCGTGAGTATCGCCGCTTCGTATTCACAACACTGAGAGATCGCCCCTCACGCGCTTGCTGAATAAGCGGAACGCCCGTTTGCTTGATCCGCTGAAAGGGAGATCAAACATGAGCGTTTCTT
>CAYZIJ010000088.1:0-7888 GCA_964478365.1 uncultured Terricaulis sp. | reverse complement strand
ACCTCGACATCAAAATCGACATTCTGCGCCGCACCTACAAAGTCGAAGCCAACGTTGGTGCGCCGCAGGTTGCGTACCGCGAGAAGCTCGGCCGCGCTGCGACCATTCTCTACACGCACAAGAAGCAAACCGGTGGTTCGGGTCAGTTCGCCGAAGTGAAGATCGAGTTTGAACCGGGCGAGCCGGGCTCGGGCTTCAAGTTCGAGAACAAGATCATCGGCGGCAACGTGCCGAAGGAATACATTCCGGGCGTTGAAAAGGGCCTGAACATGGCCAAGGAAAACGGCTTGCTCGCCGGCTTCCCGGTCATCGACGTGACGGCCCGCCTGATCGACGGCAAGTATCACGACGTCGACTCCAACGTCCTGACGTTCCAGATCGCAGCCCAAGCTGCGTTCCGCGAACTGAAGGAAAAGGGCGACGCGCGCTTGCTCGAGCCGATCATGAAGGTCGAAGTCACGAGCCCGGAAGATTATGTCGGCTCGGTCATCGGCGATCTGAACTCGCGCCGTGGCATGATCCAAGGCCAAGACATGCGCGGCAACGCGACGATCATCAACGCGCAAGTGCCGCTGGCGAACATGTTCGGCTACGTGAACACGCTGCGCTCGTTCTCGCAGGGTCGCGCTTCGTACGTGATGGAATTCTCGCACTACGAAGAAGTGCCGAAGGCCGTCAGCGCCGAAGTGCTCGCCAAGCTCCGCGCTTAAGCGGGACGCTCAACGAAATGCGAAAGGGCCGCTCGAAAGGGCGGCCCTTTTTGCTATAGCGGCGTGCGCGGGCGGCGCGCAGAATGCCGGCATGGCTTTGCTTGAAGCGTTTGGCGAAGAGCTTTGGATCGCGGCTGGCGGCGAGGTCAGCAGCGCGGGCTTTCGCTATCCGACGCGCATGGCGGTGATCCGGCTCGCGGATGGTGCGCTGTTCGTTTGGTCTCCCGTCGCGCTCACAGAGCCGCTGCGCGCTGAAGTGGAGGCGCTTGGGCGCGTGCGCTTCGTGGTGACGCCAACGGCGATGCATCACGTGCACCTGGCGTCGTGGCGTGCTGCGTATCCTGAGGCGACGCTCTATTCCGCGCCGCGCTCGCGCCAGCATTCGCCGGCGATCGCGTTCGATGCGGAGCTTGGCGATGAGGCAGCGCCTTTTTGGTCAGCGGAGATCGATCAGGTCGTGATGCGCGGCAATGCAATCGCGGAGGAGGTTGTGTTTTTCCATCGGCGCAGTGGCGTGGTGCTGGTTGCGGACCTGCTGCAGAACTTTCCGAAGAATTGGTTCAGCGGCTGGCGCGCTTTGGTTGCGCGCATGGACGGCATGATCGGCGACGAGGCGCGGACGCCGCAAAAGTTTCGTATGGCGTTCACCGATAGGCGCGCGGCGCGGCGGGCGCTTCAAACTGTGTTGGCCTGGCCCGCGCAGAAGGTGGTGATGGCGCATGGTGCGCCGGTGCGCGCTGATGGCGCCGCGTATCTCAAGCGCGCGTTCGCTTGGTTGTGAGGGTTCGATGACTGAAAAGCATCAAGGCTCATGCCTGTGTGGCGGCGTTCGCTTTGAGATTGCTGGCGCGTTTGAGCACTTCTTTCTTTGCCATTGCAGTCGCTGCAGGAAGGGCTCGGGATCGGCGCATGGCGCGAACTTGTTCGCGACGAAGGCTGAGATCACGTGGCTCTCTGGTGAGGATCAAGTGATGTCATTCGCGCTTGCTGGAACGCGGCATGCGCGGAGCTTCTGCAAGACGTGTGGCGGTGCGTTGCCGCGCGTACAGGGGCCGCTCCTGGTCGTGCCGGCCGGTAGCCTCGATAGTCCACTGGCGAAGCGGCCGGACGCGCACATCTGCACCGCCAGCCGCGCGGATTGGGATTGCGAGCTTGAGCAAGTGGCGTCGTTCGAAGCGCTGCCCTGATCCTTGACAGGTTCGCTGGCGCGTCGTTCGCTCCCGCATCGAGGAGCGAGCCAATGCCAAGCTTTCCTGCGCAGTGCGACGGCGTCTTCTATCTGACCGAGGGCGGGCAGGAGACGGAGGCGATGTACAAGTTCGGGCACGATCTGCCTGAGTTTGCGATGTATCCGCTCTTGGACAATCCAGCGGCGATGGCGGACTTGCGCGGCATGTATGCGCGCGTGCTCGATGCCGCGGCGGCGAACGGGTTCGCTGCGATGATTGCTGGGCTCGATTATCGCGCGAGCCCGGATTGGGGCGAAAAGCTCGGCTACTCCCGTGAAGCGCTGGCCGACGCGCTGATGCAGTGCATCGCGTTTCTCCGCGAAGTGTCGAAGCCGTATGAGGGGCAAGTCTCGCAGATCTTGATCGGCGGCATGATCGGACCGCGTGGCGATGCGTATGAGCTCAACAAGACGATCAACGCTGCGGAAGCGGAGGAGTATCACAGCTTTCAGCTTGAAGTGCTCAAGCGCGCCGGCGTCGACTATGCGACGGCGACGACGTTCAACAATGTGCCGGAGGCCGTCGGTGTTGCGCGCGCGGCCAAGCGCATTGGCGTGCCGCTGCATGTGTCGTTCACGCTGAATAGCGACCACAAGCTGAAGTCAGGACCCACGCTCAAACAAGCGATCGAAGCGACGGATGCGGAAGCGGGCGATGCGCGACCGGACTTCTACGGCATCAATTGCTCGCATCCGTTGGAGTTTGAGCCGGCGCTCGGCGCGGGCGAGTGGATGCAGCGCATACGCATGTTGCGGCCGAACGCGAGCGCGAAAGAGAAGATCGATCTCTGTCAGATCGGCCATCTCGACGAGGGCGATCCGCCTGACCTCGGCGCGCGGATGGGCGATCTGGCGCAGCGCTATCCGCACATCGACATTTGGGGTGGATGTTGCGGCACGTGGGAAAAGCATCTGCACGAAATCGCGCGCAACGTGCGCGCCGTGCATTAGCCCGGATTTCGCCGTGAGCGCGCGCTAGGGCGGTCGCCTCCAGGGAGACCCTCATGCGTTTCGCTCAACTTCGTTCGCTTGGCGCTGTTGCGCTCATCTTTGCCGTTTCACTCGTCGCTGCCTGTGGCGATCGCACGCCGACTCTACTGACCGTGCACGCGACGGCTGCAACGCGTACCGCACCTGACCTGGCTGTGCTGACGCTAGGCGCCGTAGCGCGTGGCGCTACGGCGCGTGAGGCGCAAGCGGCGCAGGCGTCGCGCATGGAAGGCATCATGGGGGCGGTGCGGGCGGCTGGCGTTGAAGAGAGCGAGGTGCAAACGGTCGGCTACGGGCTGGAGCCGATCTACGCTTATCCGCGCAACCAAGCGCCGCGCATCACCGGCTACCAAAGCCGCAACACGATCTCGATCCGCGTGCGCGATCTGACAGCGATCAGCGCGCTCATCGATGCGACTGTCTCGGACGGCGCGAACGAGTTGCAGGGCATCCAGTTCACTTATCTCGATGAAGAAGCCTCGCACGACGCGGCGCGTGCGCAAGCGGTGGAACGTGCGCGTCAGCGCGCCGATCGCTACGCTGAAGCGGCGGGCATGCGCGTGGCGCGCGTGCTGTCGATCACCGAGCCTGGCGGTGTCGTGTCGCCAGTGCTGATGGATGGCGCCTACGAGCCAATGCGCGTCAGCGCTGAACAGAACAACGCCGGGACCATCAGCCCGGGCGAGTTGGATAATCGTAGTAGCGTGACCGTCGTGTACGAACTGCGCTGAGCGCTTAGGCGGCTTCTTTGAAGTCGCCGAGTTGCGCCGCCAATGCGCGCTGGAGGGTAGGGTCGGCGGTGAACGCTCGCCGTCGAGGTAGGGCTTGTCGCCAAAAAAAGCGCCCCGTGCGGGAAGCCCGGGACGCTTATCCTTAGTGGCGTAGTCCTGTTGTGGCGCGCTTAGCGGCGCGGGGTGAAGGCCGAGTTGCCGCCGCCGATTTCGAGTTCGGCCGCCGTCAGCGTGTTGCGCTGCAAGCTTGCGCCCGAACGGCTGCGTTCGATCAACGAACCGCCGCCGAAGTTCCAGCGTACGCCGACGCCGAGCGAGTCAACGTCGCCGCCGTCAAAGTCGAGGCGTTGCCAGCCGCCATTGATGCTGATCGGCGAGCCAGCGAATTGGTATTCGGCGCCAAGACCGCCGCTCCAGTAATCGTTGTTGCCGCCGGCGTCGATGTCGCCGTAGCCGAGGTTGGCTTGCACCGAGAAGTTCTCGGAGAAGAAGAAGCGGCCTTCACCGTCCAGGTTGAGGACTTTGATGTCGCCTTCAGTGTCGGCGTAGCCGAGCTGAGCGGTCCAGTTGGTGTTGCCGCGGAAGAGCTGACCGAAGCCGCCGATCGCGATTTCGTCGGCATTGCCGTCGAGCGACGAATAGCCGAGGAACGCGCCATACGCGTACGAGTCGTTGCGCGAGAACAGGAAGGCGTCGATGCCGTAGGCGTTGAAGTCGCCGCCTTCGACGTCAGCGTAGCTGCCGCTGATTTGGAAGTTCGGGTTGAGCAGCAGGTCGCCGTCGACGGCGAACGTCTCGATTTCGCCGCTGCCGAAATCGGTGCTTTGATAGTTCAGGCCGACTGAGCCTTCAGCGTGAGCGGCGCCGGCGGAAGCCGCGAGCGCGATAATTGCTGCGCCGAACAGATTGGTCTTCTTCATAGGAAGTGTTGTCCTTTGTTGTCCCGACGCGCGCTCGAACGAGCGCTGCGCCTGCCGTCGACCGACGATTTCCCAAAATAGGCGAGCAGCGTGCGCCGACCTAGGGTGCACGCGCATCAGCGCCGCACTCAGTGATCGCATTGTTGCACCGGAACCACGACAAATGAACGAGGTGTAAAGGTAGCGCGCGTACGACGGTGCGCTTTACCGCTCGAACGTTAAGCGGCGTTTACGAAGTGCGCGGCAAAGAAAAAGCGCCCCGGCATGAAGCCGAGGCGCTGAAGTGAATTAGCGTACTAAAGGTCGGATCTGTTTGCTTAGAACAGGCCCGGGATGTTCGTCAGGCTGGCTTGGCTTGCGCCGTTGCGATCGCGATCGCGCAGCGTGCCGCCCCAGTTGTAACGCAGGCCGATCGTCCAGGTATCGACATCGCCGCCGTCGAAGTCGACGGTGTTGTAGCCAGCGGTGATCGAGACCGGGACTTGAGCCAATTGGTATTCGCCGCCGACGCCATAAGCGAACGCATCTTCATCGTCGCCGCCGCCGTCGAGATTGGCCCAGCCGATCGAGCCGTCGAGACGGAAGTTGTCGTTGATGAAGTAGCGTGCTTCAGCGTTCACGCCGAAGCCGTCGATTTCTGAGTCGTCGTTGTTGCCGTACGCCACTGCGCCCGCGAGGGTCCAGTTGGCGAAGTACTTGTTGGCTTCGAGACCGACGATGTAGGTTTCGCTGTCGTCGTTGCCGCTGATGCCGACGAAACCGCCGATAAGGTGGTCGTCGTTGCGACCATAGAC
This sequence comes from uncultured Terricaulis sp., assembly GCA_964478365.1. Taxonomy (GTDB): domain Bacteria; phylum Pseudomonadota; class Alphaproteobacteria; order Caulobacterales; family Aquidulcibacteraceae; genus Vitreimonas. Next base: position 2,515 of record CAYZIJ010000088.1, on the reverse strand, counting down.
GTGACCAACGAGGCCGTAGCCTTCGTCGCCTTCGTCAAAGTCGGTGTAGCCGGCATCGACTTCGAACACGATCGAGCCGGAGCCGGCGAACGCCACGGCGCCTTCGACGCCGTAGAAGTCGCTGTCACCGCCGTCCGAGTCGCTGTTGCCGAATTGAGCGCCGACGTAGCCGGTTTGGGCTGCCGCGACGCCCGGAACGGCGAGCGCCAAAATGGCCGCCGCGCCGATGATCCAGTTGCGCATTAGTATGTACCCCTGTGTAGTCACCCGTTCTGGGAAATGCACACATGCGACGCGGCCCCGTAACGAGCAATTCCACACGCCTATTTCGTTTATTATTAACAGGCTCCGATGCGTCTGGGTCACAGCTTCTCGGCGCGTAAACCACTGTCACAATTCGCCAATTTGGAGAATCACCGGACCTTGCATCCAACCCACTTAAGCCGCGCATCTCTCTCGTACGAGGACAAGGCCCGAGGAGGGCCCGACGGCATGCGCCTATTATCCGCTACCTGCCTGGCGGCAGCGCTTTTGAGCGCGGCGCCCGCTTGGGCGCAGACCGCCCCGACCCCGCCGACCGCCCCGGCGGTGCAGCCGCCGCCGCGCGCTGCGCCTGTCGCGCCACGAGGGCTGAATTGGCAGCGTTACCCGGCCGCGCGTGAGGTCGTGCTGCAGAACGTCGCCGCTTATGTCCGTATCCGGCCGAGCGACCGGGAGGACGTCGCGGTGGCGATCGTCAATCCGGGTTCGCTGGAGGCGCCGACAGTGCGGGTCTCGGGCCGGCGCTTGATCATCGATGGCCGCCAGCGCGGACGCATACGCGGCTGCAGCACACGCGGCGCGACAGGGTTCGAGGTCGACCTGGCTCGGCCCGGACGCGTCGGCGGCGATCAACTGCCGATCATCGAAATTCGTGTGCCGGAGCGGGCAATCGTGTCTGCGAGCGGCGCCATGCGTATGCATGTCACCTCCGCTGACAGCGCCGAAATTCATTTCGACGCGTGTGGCGACATCGATGTGGAGCGTGTTCAAGACACGGCCGAGGTGTCGGTGTCGCACGAGGGGACAATGCGCATCCATGACGCTGGCGACCTCGAAGCGCGGGTCGCCGGTAATGGAGAGATCATGGCGGGATACATCCGCGATGGGCTGACGGTCTCGATCGCAGGGATTGGCCGCTTTCAGGCCGCCCGTGCTGACGGGCCGGCGAATTTGGTGGTGCAGGGCCCGGGCGAACTAACCATCCGCAGCGGCGCAACAGAGGCGCTTACCGTCGTCATCAACGGCACTGGCCGAGTTATTCACAATGGCACGGCGGAATCTCTCGACGCCTTCGTGGTCGGCGGCGGCTCGGTGCGTGTGCGCGACGTCGAGGGCGAGACGGTGCGGCGCGTCATTGCCGGTGGAGAGATCTACGTCGGGCAGTGAACGACCCTTTGCGGGGCCCGAGAATCCGATCATCCATCCCCTCTTAAGTGGGACGCATAATGCGTCAGAGGAGGTGGCCTATGCCCGCAGCGATTTCATGCGTGACGTTTCCAGTCGACGATTTGCAGAAGTCGATCGCGTTCTACGGCGCCCTCGGCCTGACGCCGGAAGAGCAAGACGAAGAGCATGCTTCGTTCGACGTTGATGGCGTTTATCTCGTTCTGCTCGATCGCAGCGAGTTCGGCACGTACGTCGAGAAGGTTGGCCACCGTCCGGCTGGGCGCGGCGCCGCTGAAACAATCATCTCGTATTTCGCTGAGAGCCGCGCCGATGTGGACGCGCTGATGGCGAAGGCGAAGGGCGCAGGCGCGTCGATCTCGGCAGCGTCCGACGATGACGGCGTCTATTCCGGCTATTTCACCGATCCGGACGGCCACACCTGGGAAGTCCTGTTCGACAGCGAATAAGCTTTGCCCTTGCGGGCAGGGTATTCGGGCGGCGCGTGGAGCAATCCGCGCGCCGCTTTCGTTTATGGACCGCCGGCGGTCTATATTAGCTACTCTTCCGCTTCGATGGCGCGGCGGCTCATGTCGGTGAGATAGGCGTAGAGATCGGCGACTTCCTCGTCGTTCCAATGCGCGAAGCGTCCGCGTGCGACCGGGCCCATCATCTCAAGCGTTGCGCCGCTTGATGGCACGCCTTCGCGCATCAGGCGCGTGAAGTCCGCTTCGCTATAAGCGCCGACGGCGATGAGATCGGGCGCCGAGCCGGGCCACGGCGCATTGCTGCGCAGATCGAAGCCGTGACATTCATTGCAGCTCGTCATGGCGAGATATTCGCCGCGCGCGATGCTTGGGTTTGGATTGTTCTGCTGCGTCAGCGCCGGGACTTGATCGAGATACATCGGGATCGCGCCATCCTCGCCGCGCGCAATGGCGACGCGGACGCTCCATTCGTTGATCAGACGCTTATGCCAGGGCGCGAATTCGCCTTGTGGTTCGGCATCTGAAACCGGCGCTTGCTGCAGATACGCGATGAGCGCGGCGACATCGCCGTCGCTCATGTGGACGAAATTGTACGCGGGCAT
>CAYZIJ010000087.1:0-7940 GCA_964478365.1 uncultured Terricaulis sp. | reverse complement strand
TCTCCATCCATCCGGCTTTGGTATCGAACGAGAGCTTGTCGTCGCCGCCGGCAAGCGGTCCCACCGCCGCTTTGAGCGCGCGCACTTCATTTTGACAGTCGAGGCCCGCCACTTTGAAACGGCGGCCGACTGGGCGATCCTCCGCGATCAACACGCTTGCATCTGACATGGCCTACGAATTCCTGCTGGGTTCCGCCCGTTCCTACATCCTCTAGCCGCTAGAGGATCAAGTGGCACGTCGCACACTGCAACCCGAGGGCCCAGAGCAGCGCGGGCGGATCGCTTGTCGGGAAGGATTCGTCGGGGGCTTCGTCCACACGATCCCACTCGGGTAGCGGAGTTCTCATCGCGCCGGGACGGGCGTCTCGCACGTGCGACTTGGCGGTATCTTTTGCGCTCGAGCCTGCATGCTTGAGCGTTTCCGTGTGTCCCCTGCGCACTCTTCAGCTGCAATGGCCCTCACGGCAATTGCTCCTGGGAAGGCCAACACCCCTACAGGCTGTCGATAACCGCCTTCAGTTTTGCACGTACGACAGCCGCAGCCTCCTTAAGGCGCGGATTTTCGACCGCAAGCATCGAGGCGACTGGATCGATGGCGGCCACCTGGACACGACCGCCGCCTTGGTCTTGCACGATGACATTGCAGGGCAGCATCACGCCGATCTTGTCTTCGAGTTGCAGCGCTTCATGGGCCAGCTTGGGATTGCAGGCGCCTAGAATGCGGTACTTGCGGAAATCGACGCCGAGTTTGGCTTTCATGGTAGCTTGCACGTCAATTTCAGTGAGCACGCCGAAGCCTTCTTGCCGAAGCGATTCCTTGACGAGGCGAACAGCCTCATCAAAATCGACGACAAGCGTAGTGCTGAAATAATAGCTCATGATTGGGTCCCTGCAGCGAACATCATCTCACGCGGAGAGATCCTTGTTCATGCGTTCGTATTCCTCTCGGCTGATTTCGCCCTTGGCGTAGCGTTGCTTCAGAAGATCAAGCGGCGCATTGGCTCCTGGAGCGCCCCCGGTCAACCACCGAAACACGAACAAGGCGGCGAGCACGGCGAGGAACGTGCCGAGCAAACCATAGAGGCTCATCATCAGCCACCCGCCGATCATTGGCGCGCCGCCCATATGCGATCCCCAGCCGTCGCGATATTGCGGCGCGCACGCCGCCACGGCGATGCCAACCAAGACAGCGACTGAGATCGCCTTGAAGATAGGAGCCAATCTCATGTCCTCACCAGGCGCCGCACATGCCGCCGCCGTAGCGATCGAAGGTCGCCTTTTGGGCGGCGTCGAGCTGATCATAGAGCCGGTCGACTGCGCGCGCTAAGGTATCAAGAGAGTCCGCGCGTGCGCGCATCATGTCGCGGTGGGCGCCAAGCCAATCGGGTGCTGTTGTTCGCGCGCCCTGCATAAAACCGATCATGCGACCATGCATGTCCGCCATCGCTTGGGCGTCCTGGCGCGCCGCCGCCGCGTAGGCGTTCCATTCGTCCTGCTGCGCAGGCGTGAGGGCCAGCGCCGACCGCAGCGCGTCGAGCTGTGGATCGACGCCTGCGTTGCTAGAGTTCCAATTCCCCATCATGTGTCCATTGCCCATCATGCCGGACCCCATCATGCCGTCCTGCATCATCCCCGGGCCCATCATGTGGGGCCCCATCATGCCTTGACCGCCGGCGCCCATCGGGCAGCCGGCCATAGGCCCCATCATCATCTGGCTCCAACCGCGCTCATAGGCGCCACCAGTTTGCGCGAAGGCCGCTCCCAACGCGACAAACGCCACACCGGCCGCAACCGTCGCCGCAATCCCAACCCGCCTCATCACTGGCACTCCTAGCTAATGCGGCGCCACAGACACGCCCAGCTTCATGAACTCCCTCGCTCGTCCTACGTCTTTGCGCAGGCTCAAGCAGCTCAGAGAGTCGACCCCGGCAGGCCGAACGCCCTCGACCTTCCGCGGCGCGCAGCCGCATCGTCGATCGGCTAAAGGATCAAACCTGCGCCTGCCTCAGGCGGCGTCCTTCGTGCGCCGAGCGTCCAGGATAATGTCGAGACCGCCCTTGGTGGCGACGGCGGCCACCAGCAGCCCGACCACGAGGTCAGGCCAGCGCTGCCCGAGCCAAACCACCAGCGCGCCGGCGACCAGCACGCCGCCATTGGAAATGAAGTCGTTGAAACTGAAGGTCTCGGCGGCGCGCAAATGCACCTCCTTCTTTTTCAAGCGACCGAGCAGCCATACGCACACGAGGTTGATCGCGCCCGCAAACACAGCGACGATCACCATCGCGGCGCCGATCGGCTCCGATCCGGTCAGGAACCGGCCCACGGTGTCGGCGACGACGCCGAGGCCAAATAGGATCAGCAGCACGCCGGAAGCGCCTGCCGCGCCTCGTTTCCAGTTGAGGGAGCGGCCTACGGCGAACAAGCTCAATGCATACACCCCAGCGTCGGAGGCGTTATCGAGAGCGTTGGCGATCAAGGCGCTGGAGTCCGACCAAACGCCCGCTCCCCCCATCACAACAACGAGCAACAGATTGAGGCCGAGCACGATCCACAACGTTCGCCGTTCTTCCGCGGTCACGGCCTCGAAGCTTTCATCGTCGCTCATGACGCAGCCCCGGCTGCCACGACCGCGGCGCGGCTATCGGCGACTTTCATCGCGATCGGCCCGGCGGGCTTATCCGCAACAAACCATGCGAATTGATCCCAAAGCTGGCGACTGCCTACAATTTCAAATCCGGATTCGACCAACGCTTCGCGGAAACAGCGATAGCTGAAGCGATCCTCAAGCGGATGAACGAGAACGCGCCGCCATAGAGGATCGAGTATGAACTTTTCCGGGACTTCTTCGGCGTAGAACCGCCCGCCAGGCTTCAACACACGGTGAATCTCGCTCAGCGCATTCCTCCAATCGGGTACGTGATGGATGATGCCGAAGTCGAACACGGCGTCGTAGGCGCCATCCTCGGCGTCAATGTGCTCGACGTCGCCAACTCCGACCCGCACGCGATCGCCGTGGCGGCACAAGCGCCTGCGCGCGAGCGCGACCATCTCGGGATCGAGGTCGAACGCATCGACGCGCTCAGCGCCGCTTCGCGCGAGAATGAGCTCGGTTCCGACGCCGCGGCCGCAGCCAACTTCCAGCACGCGCCCGCCGGGTACGCGCCCGCCCATCTTAAGCAATATCGGCATCTCGAAATGCCGCTGCAGCGCGGCGCCGACGGGATTGTTCATCATCGCCTTCTCAACCGAATTCATCAGCATAACACGATCCTCCATTGCGCGAGAACGCAGGCTCAAGCGTCCGCGCGTAGAGCGCGGTAGAGCGAGATCGACCCAGTGACAGTCGAGATGACTTCCGTCTCCTCAACGGCCGCAAATCCGACCTCGCGCATCAGCTCGGGCAGAACCCCGCGCGCGTTCGGCTCGGTATTGTCGAAGCCGTCGAGCTTTTGGATCTGGCGGAACGCGGCGCGCATCAGCGGCGTGCGCTGCAGCCCGTAATCGGCGATGTGCAGCGTCCCGCCAGGGCGCAGAGCGCGCCCGATTGCAACAAGGCCGGCGCGCTTTTCCTCCAATGGCACTTGGTGGAACACGAGGCTTGAGACGACCTTGGTGAAGCTGGCGGCCTCCGCCCCCGCATCACGCGCGAACCCTTGTCGAAACGTCACTTCGGCTTTCTCCTTCGCCGCCTTGGCGCGCGCCCTTGCGAGCACGTCCGCATCGGGATCAAGACCGACGACGTGCGCGCCCGGCTCATGCCGCTTCAGCATCACGGCGAAGGTTCCGGTGCCGCATCCCACATCCAGGATGCGATCGCCCGCTTGAGGTGCGGTCTCGCGCAGCAGCGCCGAACGCCAGCGCCGCTCGCGCGTCAAGATCGCGATGGCGAAATCATAGAAGGGCGTCCACTCGGGGCGTCCCGCTGCTGGCGTGAATGTGGTCTCGTTGCTCATTTAAGTACGTGGCTCCTTGCGAGCGCGTAGCATGTCGATGACCAGCACCACGGCGCCGCACGTGATCGCCGTGTCGGCCAGATTGAACGCTGGCCAATGCTGTCCCAAGACATGCAAATCGAGAAAATCAGTGACTTCGCCGCGCGACAGCCGGTCGAAGAAGTTGCCGAGCGCACCGCCCAACACGAACGCCAATCCGAGGCGGGTGAACGAGCGCGGTTCGCGCCAAAACCAGGCGCCGAATATGAGGCTGATCGCGGCGGTGACAAGCAACACAACAAGGCCGCCTGCTTCGTTCAGCAGTCCAAACGCGACGCCGCGATTGTAACCCAGCGTCAAATTGAAGAACGGCAAGACCTCGACCGGCTCGCCGTAGCGCAATTCTGTCCGCGCCCAGGCTTTCGTGACGAGGTCAAGAGCAACCAGCGCGGGGATGAGCGCAAGCTGGGCGAGCCGTCCGAATATCGCAGGACCGCTCATAGCGAAACTCTCTCAGCGCCTGCCGAAGGAAGAGCGCGACGTCCGAACCAGCGCCCGACTCTTGCGGCATAAAGTTCGTATCGGTCGCCGTGCGTTTCGCGCAGCGCCTCTTCCTCAATACGCACTTGCACGAGCGTCAGCGTCCACGCGCCAGCGAGAACTGCGGCGCTCAATATGGTCGGGCTCCACAGCAACAACGCCGCGAGCGCTGTGAGCAAACCGACGAAGATCGGATTGCGCGACCAGGCGAAGAGACCGCGAGAGACGAGGTCACCGGGCCCTTCTTTCGGCACGCCAACGCGCCAGGAGGCGCCCATCTGAATCTGTGCAATCGCGATGATCGCGAGTGCGGCAACGAACAAGATGGCCGACACCCAGCGCAACGGTGCAAACAAGGCCCAGTCTGGCCGGCCGAGTGCCGCCTCCACATCGGGTGCGAGCCACGCGACGGCCGATAGGGCGAGCGCCGCCAATACGGCGAGCCGCCAGAGCCGTTCAGCCACACCTTGAATGGCCGCGTGGCGGCCGAAGCCATAGGCGCTGACGCCGGACTGGCGGGTAACCAACCAGAGCCGGAGGGCCGACAAGGCGATAATGAGGCTCAGAACTAGAAAAGGAATCCAGGGAGGCGGCATCGAACTCTCGCAATCCAACGCCGCGTGGTCTACATCCTCTAGTGACTAGAGGATCAAGCCCCAATGCTAAGTATTGGCGACGTCGCGAAAAAAACCGGCCTGAAGGTTCCGACCATCCGGTTTTACGAGCAGGAAGGCCTAGTCCGGCCGCCGCCCCGCACGCAAAGCGGACGCCGTCTCTATGCGGACGCCGACGTGCGCCGGCTCAGCTTCGTGCGCCATGCCCGCATGTTAGGGTTCGAGCTCCCTGACATTCGTTCGCTCTTGGACCTCGCCGATCACCCCCAGCGTCCGTGCGGCGACGCCGACCGGATCGCATCGAAGAACCTCGAGACCGTGCGTCAGCGCATCGAGCAACTACGCGCACTCGAACACGAGCTTTCGCGCATGATCGTCGCGTGTGAAGGCGGCCCCGCAAGCGAGTGCCGGATCATCGAGTCGCTGAGCGATCACGGCCTCTGCACGGAAAACCACGACTAAGAATTAGCAGAGCTGACAACTAGCGAATGAAATCCGCTTGCCAGCGGCAGAACCGACGCCGGGGCTCTGGCCGTTGCGTTTCTGGCTTACCGCTACGCCAAAAGGCATGCGCGCAATCCGAGCTTTACTTTCGGGACCGGCAAAGTCGGCGATCTGGCAGGCTTTGGCTCGGCGCTGGTATTGGCCGTGATAGCGCTCGCCATAGGCGCTGAATCGCTTCAGCGACTATTTGCTCCAGGACACGTCGCTTTCGACCAGGCGCTGTTGGTCGCGATCGTCGGCCTTGTCGTCAATCTCGTCAGCGCATGGCTTCTGTCCGCCCAAGGCGGAAGCGATAAGCACGAAGACCATCCCCATCATCACAGCGATCATCACCACGCGCACGGGCACGACAACAATCTTCGCGGCGCCTATCTGCACGTGCTCGCCGACGCCCTTACTTCAGTGCTTGCGATCGTAGCGCTCGCGGCCGGCAAGTTTGGCGGCTGGATCTGGCTCGACCCCTTGATGGGCATCGTCGGCGCCCTCGTGATCGCCCGCTGGTCCTGGGGGCTCATGCGCGACACCGCTGAGGTCCTGCTGGACCGCGCCGATCCCCGCTTGGTTGCTGAAATTCGCGAACAGATTGAAGGCCCTGGCGATTGCCGCATCACCGATCTCCATGTCTGGCGCCTCGGGCCCGATGCGCACGCGGCAATTGTGAGCGTGATTACGGATGCGGAGCGCGCTCTTCTGCAAGCCCGTCTCGCACACGTGCACGAACTTGCTCATGTAACTTTGGAGATACGCGAAGCCGCAGCAGCGACGTAGTCAACAGGAAGATATGGCGCGCATCCTCAGCAGCATTATGTCGATACACCCGCCGCCGCCTTGGGCTTGGGGGCTTGGTGTAAAGGCGGCGGCGAGTGTCGAGACGCGGCGCCTCACGTATGCCATCGCCTCCGCCCCTTGCTAGCGCCAGATGTGATGATGGCCAAGTTTTGGCTCTTTGCCTCGCATCACAATCTTCGCGTGGGCGGCCAATCTGAGGGATCGGCCCGGTCCGTGCGGAAAAGTAAGGTGCACGGCGCCTCTCTCAAGCGGTCTGCCGCTGCGCCATAGCGACGCCGGCGATAATGAGCCCCGCGCCAGCGATTTCCGGAAAGCCAACACGCTCGCCGAAGAAGACACCGCCAAGCGCCAATGCGAACACCGGCACAAGGAAACTGAAAGCGTTGGCCGCGCTCAGAGGCGCCGATTTGAGCGCTTCGAACCAGAGCCAGAATGCGAGCGCTGTGCCAAAGAGCGATAGGACAGCGAGCGCCGCGACGAATTCACTCGACCAGGCAATGGCGATCTCTTCGGTTGCGGCCGATGCGATCGCCAGCGGAATTGCTCCAAGCGTAAGACTCCAGCCCACAGCGGTCACCGCGTCCACGCTCTGACTGATGCGCTTCATGACCACGTTCCCGACGGCCGTTCCCGCCGCCGCCGCGATCACGAAGCCCGCACCCGTCAGGTAGAGCGAAGCACTGGGCGAAGTGAGTTGGGGCCAGCTGGCGATGGCGACACCTGTAAAGCCCAGCACCAGCCCCAAAGCGCCCCGAGCGGTCAATCGTTCGCCAAGAAACATGCGCCCGAGCACAGCGGCCACGAGCGGCTGAGTGCTGAAGATGAGCGTGGCGAGGCCGGGCGACAGGAAGGCCGCACCGTGAAACATGCCGAGAAAGCCGAGCGATGTCGCGCCTAAGGCCAAAAGGACAATCATGCCCCAGGCGCCGGCGTCTTTTGGCATCGGCCGGCGCAAGACCAGCGAAACGCCAATGAGCGCGATCCCGCCAGTGGCGGCGCGGAGCGCCGCAAACGCCAGATGTGGCGCAAGTTCAAGCCCTACGGCGATCAGCGGAAAGCACGACGCCCAAAGCGCCATCACTAGGACGAGACGAACTTGAGCGCCGAAGCTCACCGGAGCGATCCCGACAGAAAAACGGCGCGTGTTCGTGCGACGCGGTTGCTGCGCCCTTGGACGGCGCCAAGCCTCCTGAGGTTTGGGCCCCCCAACAACTTCACTGGGTTCCGCGGCGCTCGATCATGAGGGGACCACAGCGTTGGTGCGTATATGAGATGAGCGCGCCGGCCTGGGATCCAACCCTCGCGCCCCTCCCCCCGTAATGGCGCAACCTCGGGCCGCGCGCGCTCACTCGCTCTTGATCCTTTGGTCCAGTGACGTACGCGACGGAGCCTTCTCATCCAGCGCGTTCCAGATAACGCCGTGTTCGAGGAACGGCGTCCTGGCGGCGCGCGAGTTGAATCTGAAACACTTCGTGGCCGCCATATCGAAACGCAGCTTCGCTTGCGGCCAGGTAAAAGCGCCACATACGGCAGAAGCGCTCATCGAACATAGCGCGCACAT
>CAYZIJ010000086.1:0-8083 GCA_964478365.1 uncultured Terricaulis sp. | reverse complement strand
CTTCCTGGTTGGTGACCTTCACCAATTCCATGATGTAATCGACGACCTTCTCTTCGTAGAGCGGCGCGCGAATCTGGGCGAGCATGTTCGGATTGCGTTGATACGCCTCGAACACTTGGCGCTCCTGGCCCGGAAACTGGCGCGCCTGAACCGAAATCGCGCGCGCGACTTCTTCGTCGTTCACCTCGATCTTGTGGCGGCGGCCGATCTCAGCCAGCAGCAAGCCCAAGCGCACACGGCGCTCGGCGATGTCACGATACTCGCTCTTCAGATCGTCGTCGCTTTTGCCCTCGTCCGACGGATCGGCGCGGCCGGCGGCGCGATCTTCTTCGACCTGACGCCAAATCTGACCGAACTCGGCCTCGACCATGCGCGGCGGCAGCTCGAAATCATGCTCGGCGTCGAACGCGTCGAACAGTTCGCGCTTAGCCTTCACCCGCGATTGCTGCGTGTGTTGCACTTCGATGCGTTGACGCAGCGCGTCATTCACATCCTTCAAGCTCTCGAAGCCCAACTCCTTCGCCCAAGCGTCGTCCGGCTCGCCCTGCTTCGGCTGACGCACCGCGTTGATCTTGGTCTCGAACGTCGCTGACTTGCCTGCGAGATTCGCTGCCGGATAATCTTCGGGGAAGGTCACGTTGAGCAGACGCTCTTCGCCGACCTTTGCGCCGACGAGTTGCTCTTCAAAGCCCGGAATGAATTGCTTGGAGCCAATAACGAGGCGCGCGCCTTGGGCCGCGCCGCCGTCGAACGCTTCACCGTCAAGCTTGCCGAGAAAATCGATGTTGAGTTCGTCGCCGTCAGCAGCAGCGCCAGCTTTGTCTTCAAAACCGCGCTGCGCCGTGGCCAATTCCCTCAATTGCTCTGCGACTTGCTCATCGCTCACCGCGGCCTGCGGGCGCGTGATGGAGACCTTCTTCAGATCGACCGGCTCAAACTCCGGCATCACTTCGAGCGTCAATTCGAATTGCAGATCGCTGTCGCCGGCCATGACCTTCGTCATGTCGCTCTTGACGTCGAGATCCGGCTGCGATGCCGCTCGGATGTTCTCGAGGCTATCGCGCGTCGATTTCTGCACCGCCTCGTTGATGATGTCCTGCATCATCGACTGGCCGTAGACTTTGCGGATGTGCGCCGCCGGCACCTTGCCCGGACGGAAACCGTTGATGCGCACCCGAGGTTGCACTTCGGCGATCTTGGCGTTGAGTTTCTGCTGCAAGTCGGCCTTCGGCACGACGACTTCGTAAACGCGCAAGAGACCTTCAGAACGGCGCTCGGTGAGCTGCATGGAACGGGCTTTCGACATAAGGCTTGGCGCGCTGCAAAAGCTCTGCCGCGCGCAGTGTAAAAGAAGCGGCGGCTTATGGCATGGGCGCCCTACCCTGTCCACGCGCTCACAGGCGGCGTTTCAGCGCCATTTACCTGGGCGCGGCGGCCCTCTAAACGGGCGCTCCAATGCGGACGTGGCGGAATTGGTAGACGCACTGGATTTAGGTTCCAGCGCCGCAAGGCGTGGGGGTTCGAGTCCCCCCGTCCGCACCACAAAATTGCACGTTTAGGCTACTATGCGACCTGGACGTGTCACGCTGAGGGCATGCAGATCTGCTCGCGCTCGGCCACCTCCTCTCGCAGGCGCAGGCAATCGGCGGCGACACACTTCGCGACGTCCAACGCTAGCGCTACCGCGTTGAAAACATTGATGCGCCAGAGCGAGGCAGGCGCTATCCATGTGCTGAAGAGCGGGACTTAGCCGAGGCGACCTGGGGCGTATGTCGCGGCTTCGATCGCACAAGCTCGCGGGGTGGAGGCTCATCCCACCGGAAGACGTTACCGTTATGGCCAGATCATCGCCCGCATCGAGATCGACGGCGTCGATCTCGGCGAACGGCTTATCGCAAAGGGTCTCGCTCAGCCCTGACCGGGCCGGAAAGCCGATTCTGCTCAGACGCGTGGTTACTGCCAACCGCTCGATGAGGCTTCCGCCGCGACCTCGTTGGTGGGTCTCGCCAGCAAACCACTCTGAGTGATCTGCACCTCGTAGCGGGCGCCATCGGCCATCGGCATGTAGGCGCCCGAGCCGTAGAGCGTGTCCACGAGCGGCAGGTACTGATTGTACTCGTCAACCAGCGGCCACATGTCGATGCCGCTCTGACGCGTCGGACGAATGTCGAACGCGCTGCGCTCACCGGTCAGCTCTTGCTGCGTGTCGGCGTAGCGGCCCGAAAAGCGATCCAAGCGGTACTGCGAATCCAAGCCGAGTACGTTCGCCCAGGGCTTCCAGCGCAAAACACGCGCTTCGATGCGCCATTCATCGCCATGCACTTCGAACGTACGGGTGATGCCTTCGGGATCCTGTTCGGTCGGCGGCTCGACGACGACGGCGTCGTACAATTGCGGACCTTTTTGACGAATCTCGATCGTGGCTACCGGGCGCTCATAGGTGAGGCGCTGATAGGATTGAACATTGAGGCCCAACAGGCTGACGACGGCGCCAACACCGAGAACGGCGCCTCCGCCCAGCACGCCGCGCCCGCCTTTGAACGGCCGGCCGCGGAACATCCAACCGAGGCCGGAGAGCGCGATCGCCAAACCGACCACGGCCACCACGCCCGGGATAATCCACCACCACCAAACCATTAGTCCGACCCCTGCAAGCAATACGTCCCCAGGCCTAAGCGTTAACCTATAACCTGGCTCCGATATAGCGCGGAAGCACGTTAGGGTCGGCGCTTCCACTGCATTGGGGCTAAGCCGTTGAGGACGTTTGGAAAAAAGTCCGGCAAGTCCTCAGCGATAAGGCCGGGTCCCAGCCCTTCCCCGGCCTTGCCATGGATCCACGCAGCAGCGGCCGCCGCTTCGAAACTCTCCATGCCTTGCACGATGAGAGCCGCAATCAGCCCGGCCAGCACATCACCTGAACCGGCGGTTGCAAGGAACGGCGATCCGACCGTGTTGACGATGGCGCGCCCGTCTGGCGCCGCGATTACCGTGTCTGGCCCCTTCAACAGCACGACGCAACGCGCGTAAGCGGCTGCGGCCCGCGTCGCGTCGATGCGATTGTCGGCTGCACTCCAGATGCCCGGAAAGGCGCGGCGGAATTCGCCGACATGCGGCGTCATCACATCGCGCTCAGTGAACCAGTGCGTCAACGGCGCGAGCAAAGTAATAGCATCAGCATCCAAGACGAGCGGCGCACGTTCGCTTGCATTGATTGCCGCGAGCAAGAGTTTGTAGTCCGCGTCACGCGTACCGAATGCCGGGCCAATCACAAACGCACGCGCGGTACGCGCTGCCTCCGCAAATGCCGCTTCGTCCTCAGCTTCGCGCAACATGATTGCAGTCAACTGCGCAGCATTTTCGGCGATCGCTTCGCTTGGGCTCAGCACTGTCACTAAACCAGCCCCGCCACGCAGCGCCGCGCGTGCAGCCAATCGCGCAGCGCCTGTGCGCGCACGTCCGCCGCTCGCGACCAACACGTGTCCTCGCTCGTGCTTGTGCACGTCAGAGCCAGGCCAAGGCAGCGACCACAAACTAGGATCGTTCTCCCAAAGCTGCACGCCGTGCGTTTGGAGCAACGCTTCAGGCGCACCAATGTCAGCGACAATGACCTCGCCGCAATAACCGCGCCCAGGCATCAAAACGTGCGCCAGTTTCTTGCGCACGAAGGTCACTGTAAGGTCGGTGAACACGCACGCATCGCCAATCGGTTGGCCGCTATCGCCGAGCAAACCGCTTGGCACATCGACCGCAACAAAGCGCTCCGGATGACGCACGGAGAAGGTCGCCAAACGTGCGCAATGGCCTTCAAGCGGCCGCGTCAGTCCAGCGCCAAACAGCGCATCGACGAACAATTCCGCCGCCGGCGCGTCTGAATTGAGCGGACGAATGTCGCCGTCCCATGCCTGCGCCGCGTCAGCCGCATCGCCGCTTAACGTGTCACGCGCGACGAGCGTTTCCACCCAGACCGGCCAGCCCATCGCTTTCAAATGTCGCGCAGCGACCCACCCGTCGCCGCCATTGTTTCCCGGTCCGCACAACACAGCTGTCGGACGCGACGTGAATCGTGCGGCTATTGCGTCGGCGACCGCGAGTCCGGCATTCTCCATCAGCGTTCGCGTCGGCACGCCCGCTTCCGCAGACTCGGCGTCGATCGACCGCATCTGCTCAACGCTGATAATCTCGCGGCTCATCGCACGTCAGCCGATTGCATCTCGGCGCCAAGCGACACCACGCGAAGCGCGCCATCCTCCATTGCAAGCTCTGTGATAGATGCGTGACCCGGTCGAAACACCATTGTCTCCTCGGCGCCAATCGCGGTGCCGACAATCACATTGATGGCGATGAAGTGAGAGAACACGGCGCTGTCGCCGCGTACCGCGCGCATGGCGTTCGTCACGTCGTCACGCCACGCCAACAGCGCCGGATCAACGTCTGTCCACTTACGGCGCACGCCGCCCTCGTCCCACGGAAAATTCGAACGCAGCCAAGTGCGCCGATCGCTAACGCCTGACGGAGCGACCACCTCGCTCACAGCAGAGTCAAAAATTGGAGCTTGTCCGCTCAAAGCTGAGAACGGCGCTGCGGTCTCCTGGCATCGGCGCATGGGCGAACAACGCAGCGCGAGCGGACCCAATCGTATAAGTTCACTCGCCGCCGCCTCGGCTTGCCGCCGGCCTCGATCACTCAGCCCAGGGTCGTGATCAGCGCCACCCCACGCAGCTTCAGGTTCGGCGTGTCGGATCAGAAACAAGCGAGGCATCGCCTAAGCTTATCGCCCGCAGCAAACGAGGCCAGCCCAATGATTGGGCAGATATCGCCCATTCATTGGGCGCCGGCATCGCACTCACAGTCCCTGTTCTGCTGACTGCTTCCAGACTCGTTCGCGCGCGTCCACACCGCCGCCAATAGGCACAAACAAAGGGGTGCTCCGTTGAAAAAGATCGAGGCCATCATCAAGCCATTCAAGCTCGATGACGTGAAGGAAGCACTCCAGGAAATCGGGCTGCAGGGCATGACGGTCGTCGAAGCCAAAGGCTTTGGACGCCAGAAGGGCCACACAGAACTCTATCGCGGCGCCGAGTACGTCGTTGATTTCCTGCCGAAACTCAAAGTCGAAGTGGTCGTCGCCGACGATCAAGTCGAAGCTGCGCTCGAAGCCATCCAGAAAGCCGCTAAAACCGGCAAGATTGGCGACGGCAAGATTTTCGTGCTGGACGTCCACAACGTGGTGCGCATCCGCACTGGCGAAACTGGACAAGCAGCAGTCTGATCACCGCCAACGGCAACCGATTCTAAGCGGGTTTGGCGGACCGAGGCGCCGAACACCGCTTACAAGCGCAACATAAAACTCGGGGGAGTTTCCGATGTCAGAAGAAATTCTGAAGCTGATTAAGGACAAGGAAGTCCAGTTCGTCGACCTTCGCTTCAACGACCTGCGCGGCAAGATGCAACATGTCACCTTCGACGTGTCGATGATCGACAAAGACATCTTCACCGAAGGCACGATGTTCGACGGCTCTTCGATCGCTGGTTGGAAAGCGATCAACGAGAGCGACATGGTTATGCGCCCTGACCCCAAAGGCGCGCACATCGATCCCTTCTATCAGCAAACCACGCTGGCGATGTTCTGCGACATTCTCGAGCCGGGCACGCTGCAGCCGTATTCGCGCTGCCCACGTTCGATCGCGAAAAAGGCGGAAGCGTATGTGAAGTCATCAGGCGCCGGCGACATTGCGTATTTCGGTCCGGAAGCTGAGTTCTTCGTGTTCGATGACGTCCGCTGGTCCACTGATCCGAACAACACCGGCTATTCGTTCGACTCCACCGAATTGCCGTTCAACACCAACAAGGCCTATGAAGGCGGCAATCTCGGCCACCGTCCTGGTCCGAAGGGCGGCTACTTTCCGGTGCCGCCGATCGATTCACTGCAAGACATGCGCGGTGAGATGCTGGAGATCATGGGCCAACTCGGCATGCAGCCCGAGAAGCATCACCACGAAGTCGCGCCCGCGCAGCACGAACTTGGCCTCAAGTTCAACACGCTGACGACGATGGCCGACAACATGAACTTGTATAAGTACATCATCCACCAGGTGGCTGCTTCTTATGGGAAATCGGCCACTTTCATGCCGAAGCCGTACTACAAAGATAACGGCTCGGGCATGCACGTGCACATGTCGATCTGGAAGGGCAATAACAACACCTTCGCCGGCGATCGCTACGCCGATCTCAGCGAAAATTGCCTCTACTATATTGGCGGCGTCATAAAGCACGCGCGCGCCATCAACGCGTTCGCGAACTCGACGACCAATTCCTACAAACGGCTCGTGCCTGGCTACGAAGCCCCGGTGCTGCTCGCCTACTCCGCGCGCAACCGCTCAGCCTCGTGCCGCATTCCACATGGCACCGGTGCGAAGGCCAAGCGCGTTGAAGTCCGCTTCCCCGATCCGGCCGGCAACATGTACCTCACGTACGTGGCGCTGCTGATGGCCGGCCTCGATGGTATCGAGAAGAAGATCCATCCGGGCGAGCCGCTGGATAAAAACCTCTACGATCTGCCGCCAGAAGAACTGAAGGACGTGCCGACTGTCTGCTCGAGCCTGCGCCAAGCGCTGACCTCGCTCGACGCTGACCGCGACTTCCTGCTGAAGGGCGGGGTCATGACCGACGATCTGATCGATGCGTACATCGATCTGAAGAAGGAAGAACTCGATCGCTACGAAACCCACCCACACCCGGTGGAATTCGACATGTACTACAAGGCGTAGAAGCGTCTGCCTTCGCACATGAAACGGGCCGGAGATCACTCTCCGGCCCGCATCCCAGTTCAATGCTTAGAAGCTGAACTGCGCACCGACTGAGAGCGCGTCGGCTTCCGCTTCGTCCTCGCCTTCCAGACGCGTCCAGTCAGCACGGATGCCGACCGCAGGCGTCACGCGCCACGTCGCGCCGACGCCGTAGCCGATGCCATCGTCGGAGACGTCGCCGATCGGAGTGCCGACTTCGGTGGTCTGGTAGCCAACCCGACCGTGCAGATCGAAGCGTTCGCCGAGCGGCAAGATGCCCACCGCATAGAGGCCGGCATTGTGATTGAGTTCGATGCCGTCCTCGTCACCAACGCCGATCGAGCCCTCGCCTTCGACGGCGAAGTTCGGGTTGAAGCGATAGCCCAGACGGCCAGTGGCGGCGTCAAGGTCGGCGCCGTCGGCATCGAAGTTGGTGTAAGCGCCGCCAGCGTACCAATTCTGCGCTTGTGCGCTCATGGGAACCGACAACATCGCCGCGACGGCGACGGCAGCGGCCAAAGCAAATTTCTTCATGTGAGATAGTCTCCTCGTTCTCGAGTGCGCCCCATGGCGCTAGTTTGACGAGGTGCGAACGGCGGTAATGCGGCAGGGTTTCGCGAACCACTGCCATTTCCCGGATGCAATGAAATTCAGTTGCGCCAAAACCACTTAATGCACGAGTGAGGTGTGTTTACTCCACGGATACCGAGTTCTGGTGCTGTGTGCGCTTCGCGCGAAACGTTGCTTGCTCGACCCGAAGCGCCTTAAGGAACCGTCATGGCCTCTCAGAAGAATTCTGCAGCAGCACCGGGCGACGACCTTTGGGGCGAAAACTTGTTCGGTTCTAGCGAACCGCCTCCTGCCGCAAGCGGCGGATACACCGCGAAAGATATCGAAGTCCTCGAAGGGCTTGAGCCGGTGCGGAAGCGGCCGGGTATGTATATTGGCGGCGTTGACGAGCGCGCACTGCATCACCTCTTCGCTGAAGTGCTCGATAACTCGATGGACGAAGCGGTCGCAGGGTTTGCGGATCGCATTGAAGTTGAGCTTGAAGCCGATGGCACGTTGCGCGTGACGGATAACGGCCGCGGCATGCCGATCGACCCGCACCCGAAGTTTCCGAAAAAGTCCGCGCTCGAAATCATCATGACGGTGCTGCACGCGGGCGGCAAATTTTCGGGCAAGGTTTATCACACGTCCGGCGGTCTGCACGGCGTCGGCGTTTCTGTCGTCAACGCGCTCTCAGACAAAGTCGAAGTTGAAGTCGCGCGCGATCGCAAACTCTATCGCCAGACCTT
>CAYZIJ010000085.1:0-8265 GCA_964478365.1 uncultured Terricaulis sp. | reverse complement strand
CGCTCCGAGGGCTATCAGCTCAGCGGCTCCTACGAAGGCGCCGACCTCGTCGTCGTGAACACCTGCGGCTTCCTCGATAGCGCTAAGGCCGAAAGCCTCGACGCCATCGGCGAAGCGATCAGCGAAAACGGCAAAGTCATTGTCACCGGCTGCCTGGGCAAGGAAGAGGCCCTGATCCGGCAAGCGCACCCCAAAGTGCTTGAGATCACCGGTCCGCACCAATACGAGGCCGTTGTCGGCGCCGTACACGCGCATCTGCCGCAAGTACACGATCCGAAAATAGATCTGGTGCCCGAAGGGGGCTTTCGCCTCACGCCGCGCCATTACGCGTATTTGAAAATCTCCGAAGGCTGCAACAATCGCTGCAGCTTCTGCATCATCCCGTCTATTCGCGGCGACCTCGTCTCGCGCCCGGCCAACGCGGTGTTGAAGGAAGCAGAGTCGCTGGTGAAAGCCGGCGTCAAAGAACTGCTCGTCATCAGCCAAGACACGTCGGCCTACGGCGTCGACGTCAAATACGCCGAGAGCAAATGGAAGGACCGCATGGTCCGCGCCAAATTCTACGATCTCTGCAAAGAGCTCGGCGAACTCGGCGCCTGGGTGCGCTTGCACTACGTCTATCCCTACCCGCACGTCGATGAAGTCGTCGGCCTCATGGCCGAAGGCAAAATCCTGCCGTACCTCGACATCCCGTTCCAGCACGCCTCACCGAACGTGCTGAAAGCCATGCGCCGGCCCGCGAACCAGGATAAAGTCCTCGATCGCATCAAGAAGTGGCGCTCGATCTGCCCGGACCTCACAATCCGCTCGAGCTTCATCGTGGGCTTCCCTGGTGAAACCGAGGACGATTTCGAAACCCTGCTCGATTTCATCGAAGAAGCCGAGATCGATCGCGCCGGCGTGTTCAAATATGAAAACGTCGACGGGGCGCCCTCGCGCGATCTCCCCGGCCACGTCGATCAAGACGATGTCGACGAGCGCTATGACCGCTTCATGGAAGTGCAAACCGCACTCGCTCACCAGCGCCTTGAGAGCATGATCGGCAAACACGTCGACGCGATCTGCGACGGCTGGGACGAATACGCCGAAGCCTACGCCTTCCGCACCAAGGCCGACGCGCCCGAGATCGACGGCGTCACCTACGTCGATAGCGACGACGAAATCGCCGAAGGCGAGATCCTCAAACTCGAAATCCTCGGCGGCGAAGGCCACGAAATGGTTGGGGCGTTGGTGGAAGAATGACCGACCGCGCGACAGCCAATCTTCCAGCAAGAAGCCTGGATGAAACCGAAGCCTTCTACACGGCGCTCGGCTTCGCCACCGCGTTCAAGGATGACGGCTGGATGATCCTGCAGCGCGGAAGTCTGGAGCTAGAATTCTTCCCGCACCCGGAACTCGATCCAAAGCAAAGCTGGTTCTCTGCCTGTCTGCGCGTTGACGATCTGGACGCGCTCTACGCCGCGTTCCAGCAAGCCGGCCTGCCAAACGATTGCTGGTCCACGCCGCGCCTTACGCCACCGGTCATCGAAGAACACGGCATGCGCATCTTCGCGCTCGTTGATCCAAACGGCAGCCTCATCCGCTGCATCGACAACGTGTTTACCGGGAAGTCCTGACGGCGAAGCGACAGCATCGCCCGGTTTCGCTCCCCAGCACTGCAGATAAACGCTAGCCCCAAACGCGAACCAGCATCGTCTTTTGCAGCGCTTTGCTCTAAACCGCGCCCTTGCAGAGACGCCCCGCCCCTGTGCGGGGCCTGAAAGATTCCGATGGCCGCCTTTGACAATGTCCATCCCGCGCTCGCCCGCGCGCTCGCTGAGCGTGGCTTCGAGGCGTTAACGCCGGTGCAGGAAGCCGTGATCGCCGAGGGCGCGCAGGACCGCGACCTCGTCGTCTCAGCCCAAACCGGCTCCGGCAAAACTGTCGCCTTCGGCCTCACGCTGGGCGCAGCCCTCCTCGGCGAGCGCAACCGCCTTGCGCCCGCTGGTGCACCGCTGGCGCTCATCATCGCGCCGACCCGCGAACTCGCCATGCAAGTGCGCGGCGAACTCGAATGGCTGTTCGCGCCTGCAGGCGGCCGCATCGCCTCCTGCGTCGGAGGCATGGACGCGCGTGACGAACGCCGCGCTTTAAACCAAGGCGCACACATCGTCGTCGGCACGCCTGGCCGCCTGGTCGATCACATCCGCCGCGGCTCGCTCGAAATGTACGGCCTGCAAACCGTCGTGCTCGATGAAGCCGACGAGATGCTCAATCTCGGTTTCCGCGAAGAACTCGAACACATCCTCGACGCCTCGCCCGCCGAGCGCCGCACATTGATGTTCTCCGCCACCATGCCGCGCGCGATCGAGGCCTTGGCGAAAGCCTATCAACGCGATGCCGTGCGCGTGAACACGGTCGGCGCGCAGAAGCAGCACTCCGACATCGAGTACCGCGCCCTCGTCGCCGCCGGCCACGAGTCCGAGAACGCCATCTTCAACGTGCTGCGCTATTACAACGCCACCAACGCCATCGTCTTTTGCGGCACGCGCGTCGCGGTCACGCACTTGGCGAGCCGGCTCGAAAATCGCGGTATCTCCGTCGTCGCGCTCTCCGGCGAGCTTAGCCAATCAGCCCGCACGCACGCCTTGCAAGCGATGCGTGATCACCGTGCGCAAGTCTGCGTCGCCACCGATGTCGCCGCGCGCGGCATCGATTTGCCGGATCTTGAGCTCGTCATCCACGCTGACTTGCCGAAGAACACCGAAGCATTGCTCCACCGCAGCGGCCGCACCGGTCGCGCCGGGCGCAAGGGCGCCAGCGTTCTGATCGTGCCGTACTCCGCCCGCCGCCGCACCGAGCGCTTACTGCACGACGCCAACATCAACGCTAAATGGGGCGAACCGCCCTCCGTCGAAGACATCAAACGCCGCGACGATAAGCGCCTACTCGCCGATCCGATCTTTCAAGACGCGCCGGGCGACTCCGACAGCGCAATCGTCAAAGCCCTGATGGCCGAGCACGACGTAGAGCGTATCGCCGCCGCCTTCGTGCGCCTCTATCGCAAAGGCCAAGCCGCCCCCGAGGATCTGGCGCCCGCGCCGCCGTTCAACGAAAGCGCCGGCCGTGGCGAACGCGCCGAACGCGCGCCGCGTCACGCGGAGAACTTCACCAGCGGCGTTTGGATCTCGCTCAACATCGGCCGCGCGCAACAAGCCGAGCCGCGCTGGCTCATCCCGATGCTGTGCAAAGCCGGCGGCATCAACAAGCGCCAGCTCGGCACCATCCGCATCCAACAGCGCGAAACCCATATCGAGATGGACGCCAACAGCGTCGACAAATTCTTTTCAAATCTCGGCGCGAACGGTCACATCGAAAAACAAACCTACGTCACCCGCATGGACAGCCCGCCGCAAGAGACGCGCCCTCACCGCGCCGAACGTGCCGAACGCACGCAACGCGTTGAACGCGCCGAGCGCGCACCATCACGCGAACGTCCAGAACGCCCGCAACGCGCCGAACGCACAGAGCGCGCGCAGCCGCAACGAAGCGAACGCCCCGCGCGCGCAGAACAAGCGCCGCAACACCAACCGCGCCCTAATCCGAAAAACAAGGGCAAGCCGAAGCGCCAAGGCGGCGAAGCCCCACCTGCGCGCCCAAAGCAGAAGTGGCATCCCGCCGACTGAGGCGCCATCTTTCGCCTCGTGTGCAATCTCTACTCCATGACCAAATCGCGTGAGGCGTTGACGGCCTACGTCCGCGCCATGCGTGATCGCACCGGCAATCAGCCACCGCTGCCGGACATCTTCCCGGATCAACTCGCGCCTGTCGTGCGCACCGCGAAGGATGGCGTGCGCGAGGTCGTCACCATGCGCTGGGGCTTTCCGCCGCCGTCGGCCGCCTCGAAGCGACCCGTCACCAACGTGCGCAATCTCACCTCAAGCTATTGGCGCAACTGGCTCGACAAGCCCGACTTCCGCTGCCTTGTGCCCGCGACGAGCTTCGTCGAATACACGGACACGACGCCCAAGATCGCACACTGGTTCGCGCTCGGCGCAGACCGCCCGCTCTTTTGCTTCGCCGGCATCTGGCGGCCCTGGACCGGCGTGCGCGGCAAGGAGGATGGCGAACACCAGCTCTTCTCCATCCTCACCACTGACGCGAACGAACTCACGAGCCCAATCCACGCCGCTGCAATGCCAGTGATGCTTACCGGCGATGATCTTGAAACTTGGCTGCACGGCTCACCGGAAGAAGCGCGCGCGCGCGCCAGGCCATTTGCCGCTGCGCGCATGGAGATCGTGCTCTCCGGCCCGCGGGCCGATCCCGGCGCGTGACGCCAGTCATGTCTGGGCGTAAGCTACCGCGCAACGGAGGCTCTCATGGCGGACAACTCCAACGACATCCCGATCGAAGCCTGGAACACAGTGCTGTTCGACAAGTTCGTGCGCTTTCGCCGCGTACTGACCGGCGGCCTTTCCGAGCACGGTGACGCCGCGATGCGCGTGCGACCCTATCCGGCCGGTGCGCGTGTGCTCGATATTGGCTGCGGCTTTGGCGACACGACGCAAGTCATCGCAAAGCAGGTCGGCGCGAGCGGCGCAGCCATCGGCGTTGATTGCGCTTCAAACTTCATTGAGCTCGCCGCCAAAGAAGCCGCCGCGACTGGCGTCGCCAACGCCTCGTTCTTCGTCGCCGATGTGCAGACCGAAGATCTGCGTGGCCCATACGATCACGCTTTCGCGCGCTTCGGTACGCAGTTCTTCAACCTGCCCGGCGCCGCGCTGCGCAACATCTGCCGGTCGCTCAAGCCCGGCGGCGACGCCGCGATGGTTGTCTGGCGCAAACGCGAGGATAATCCCTGGATCCACGACGCCGAGCGCCTGGTCCGCGAAATGGTGCCGGTTGTAGCGCACGAAGACACCGACCAAGTCCATTGCGGACCGGGCCCCTTCTCAATGGCGGGCGCCGACATGGTCAGTGACATGATGCAAGCGGCGGGCTTTCGCCATGTCAGCTTCGAACGCTACGATTGCGACATCTGCATCGGCGTCGACATGGATGAAGCCGTCGAGTTCGCAATGGCGCTTGGTCCGGCAGGCGAGATCATTCGTCTGGCCGGGGCGGAGGGCGAGCGCTTACGTCCGAAGGTATCGGAAGCGCTGCGCGCCATGTTCGCAGAGCGCCGTCGCAGTGACGGCACGGTATGGGCCGGCTCTAGTTCGTGGACGATACGCGGGCAGCGGCCGGCTTAAGCGGCGAACGGCAAGACATTCGAACGCGCCGTCGTGCGCGGCAAAGTCAGCGTGAAGGTCGAGCCGCAGCCCGGCGTGCTGACGACTTCGATCGTCCCGCCCATGACTTCGAGCAATTGCTTGGTGACAGCTAGCCCGAGCCCCACGCCATCGCGTTCGCGCGTGAACGACGCGTCGGCTTGCGTGAACGGATCAAAGATGCGCTGAACCTTGCCCGTCGCAATGCCGACGCCGGTGTCACTGACTTCAAATACGAAGCGGTCGGCGTCGCCGTGAAGGCGCAGCGCGATGCGACCGTCCTTTGTAAACTTGGCTGCATTGTTGGCGACGTTCAGCATGCATTGCGTCAGCCGCCGTTCGTCAATCCAAGCCGAGCCGATGTTCGGCCCGCACGAGACTTCAATCACATTGCCGTTCTGCACCGCGAGCGGCCGCACCGCATCCGCCACTGCGCTAAACACTGGCGCAAGCTTGGTTTGCCCCGGCTCCAAATGCAGATCGCCGGTTTCGAGCTTAACATGATCGAGCACCATATTGATCAAGGTGAGCAAATGATGCGCGGCTTGTTGAATGCGCTCTGCGTCCACCTCCGTCGTTGAGGCGCGCGGCTCTTCTTGAATCATTTCGGCGTAGCCGATAATGGCGTTGAGCGGCGTCCGCAATTCGTGACTCATGCTCGCCAAGAATTGCGACTTGGCCGCATTGGCGCCGTCCGAGGCCAAACGCGCGACGCGCTCATCGGCAAGTGCATTTTGAGCGCTCGCAATCTTGGCATTCTGGCGAATGAGATAAGCAACCGCCGCCGGCGTCACGAGCAGCGCGATGACAGCCGTCATCACCGGCGTGTAAGGCGCATGCCCCGGCGCGATCACGACGTTCACGAGATAATCGAGCGCCAAGACAATGGCGAGGATAACGCCCGTAAACAGGGCCGTACGGATCAGCTGAGCTTTTGTCATGCACACCGCGAGCGAATCGTTGCCCACCGAGTGTTCCAACCCAGTCGTAAACAAAGCTCAACTACTACTTGAGAACCTTCGGCTCGCCGAGCGTCATGAAAATCACCGGGCCTTCGGTGGGCGCGCGATAGACGCCGTGCGCGCCATTCACCTTCATCGCCAGCGCCGTCATCTGCCACGCTTGTTGCTCGTCCATCTTGAGCGACTTTTGGGTCAGCTCTTCCAGCCCGTGCTTGTCGCCGAACCAGCGCGTGCGTTCGGCGTCATTGCGCAAACGTTGCGCGACCATTGGATGGTCCCAGGCCCAGCGGAAAATATGCGTGCGCGGATTCCATGCGCCGATGATCTGAACCGGCGCAGTGACGATCGCGCCGTCCTTACGCGCAAACTGAATGATGCCGGCGTTCTGATCGACCTGCCACGGCGAGGTCTCAAGCTTCAGCTTCTTAGCCAACCAGCGTTGGCGGTTGAGCAGATCGATCCAGCTCTCGGCCCAGAACCGATCGACATCGACCTTCTCGCCGCCCCACGGGACGAGATCGCGCGACGCTTCACGCGGCGCTTCCTGCACGGCTGGTTTTAGGCGTCGCTTGGCGTTGCCCATTGGCTCTCAGTTTTCCCAGCGACCTGCCCGGGATGTGGATAACCAAAATCCCCCGGTCCGGGAAAGTCATTTCCTACACGTCATCTTTCTTCCGCCCGCCGCGACCAATGGTGAGCGCTTTGATCACGCCGCGTAGCGTCTGCGCTTCTTGCTGGGTCAAACGCGCGCGCAGGAAGATCGAGCGCAGATTGCGCTTCATCAAAGGCGCCTTGTCCATCGGGTGGAAAAAGCGTCCGTGTTCAAGCTCTTGTTCGAGATGGAGAAAGAGCTTCTCCAACTCCTCCTGCGTCGCCGGCGGGTTTTCGCCGTCACGAAACCAGGCCGGCAGATCATGCTCCTGCCGCGCTTCAGCATAAGCGAAGGCGAAAGCCGCCACCGCGTTGGCGAGGTTAAGCGAGGCAAAGCCCGGATTGACCGGCAGCGTCATGATCGCGTCGGCGCGCGAGACCTCTTCGGTCTCCATTCCCGCCGCTTCCGGTCCGAACATGATTACCGGGCGCTCGCCCTGCGCCAGAGCAGCGCGAATATTGAGCGCCGTTTCGCGCGCGCCCCAGACCGGCTTTTCGAGCCCACGCGGCCGTGCCGTCGCCGCGATCACCAAGGTCGCGTCCGCAAGCGCCTCCTCCAACGTCCACTCCACCCGTGCGTTCTTAAGCACGACGTCCGCACCGACCGCGACGATCTCAGCTTTCGGGTTCGGCCAGCGATCGCGCGGCGCGACCAGCCGGAGCGATTTCAGGCCAAAATTCAACAAAACGCGCGCCACCGCGCCGATGTTTTCGCCCATCTGGGGGCGCACCAACACCACAGCGGGCCATTCCTCCTCGATCGGGGGCGGCATGTTTCGTGCGCGTGTCATCCTTCGGAGCAATCCTGGTACATGGCGGCGGACGTCTATTCTCAACGCGGCGCAGACCGCAAGCGGGCGCCCGCACGCGGCTGGACCGCGCGCCGGATCATGGCTGTCGCCCTGACCGTCGCCGCTTTGGCCGCTGTCGCTTGGGTTGCGCCTTATCTGCGGCCATCGGCAACCAAAATCGCCAACCCGCCGCAGCAACCGCCGTTCTCGGCAGCGCCCACACCGGCCTTGCCATTCCCGGCGACAGCGGAAGCGCCCGCGCCCGTCACCCGCGCCCGGCCGCAGCGCCCGCGCCGCACCGGCATCCCGCTCGACGTTCAGGGTGCTGCGCCAGGCGAAGATTTCGAAGTCCTGACCGCCTCCGAACTTGACGCCATCTCCCAAGCGCGCGGCGAATAACACCCCGCGACGAATAACCAGCCTGCCGCCGGTTTGCGGCGCTGCTGCTTGCTGCTACCACCGCGCCAAATTTCCCCGAACGCGAAAGGTAGCGAGATATGGCCAAGATCAAGGTCGATAACCCGGTCGTCGATATGGACGGCGATGAAATGACCCGGATCATCTGGGCGGCGATCAAAGAGCGCCTGATCCACCCCTATCTCGACATTG
>CAYZIJ010000084.1:0-8287 GCA_964478365.1 uncultured Terricaulis sp. | reverse complement strand
GGCGGCGGCGGTGGCGGCGGTGACCGTGGCGGCGGCGGTGGTGGATATCGTGGCGGCGGCGGTGGCTACGGCGGTGGTGGTGGCGGCGGCGGTGGATACCGCGGCGGCGGCGACCGTGGCGGCGGTGGTGGTGGCGGCTTTGGCGGCGGCGGCGATCGTCCCCCGCGTCAGCCGCTCGGCGATCCGCAGGACGGCACCGTGAAGTTCTTCAACGGCGCGCGTGGCTTCGGCTTCATCACGCCGGACGGCGGCGGCGCTGACGTGTTCGTGCACGTGAGTGCAGTCGAGCGCGCCGGCCTGACCGAACTCGTCGAAGGCCAACGCGTGAACTTCCAGACCCTGCCCGACACGAAGGGCAAAGGTCCGAAAGCCGTGAACTTGAAGATCGCTGAATAGGCGAGGCAGTAGGCATTGGGCAGCAGGCAATAGCCGCGTTGCTCAATGCAAACGCACAAAATGAAACTCCCCGGCGCCTCACGGCCCGGGGAGTTTTTCTTGCCTGTCGGATTCTGCCCACTGCCTTCATTGCAGTGGGATGAAGATCTCAAGGCGAGCATTGCCTTCGGCATCGGCCCCGTTGTGCAC
This sequence comes from uncultured Terricaulis sp., assembly GCA_964478365.1. GTDB lineage: Bacteria > Pseudomonadota > Alphaproteobacteria > Caulobacterales > Aquidulcibacteraceae > Vitreimonas. The sequence continues at coordinate 7,702 of CAYZIJ010000084.1, read as the reverse complement.
GACTTCCCACGGCAAGCCGCCTTCGCGCAGCGGGATACGGTGCGCTTGCAGATAGGCGTACATTTGCGCGTAAGCCGCTTGGCGTTGGCGCGCATTGCCTTCGACCAGCACGTTCATCGATTGGCCCGACGGGGTTTGACCGATCTGCACACCAACAACGGTCAGCGGGGTCGCACCCGAGAACGGGAAGCCGACGCGAAAACTCATGCGGTTGGCGGCGATATCGTGCAGCGTTACGACGCGAACCAGCGGACCGGATGGCGCGAGGCCGTACTGAGCCATGAAATCGCGCACTTGCTGGATGCCGAGGTCTTCGGCGCCCTGGATCATCGCCGCATCCGTCGCCGAGGTTTCTACAACGGCATAGACGAAGTTCTGCGGCTCAACCGTACTGAATTGCGGGCTCAGGCTTTCGAAATCGACGTTCGGCAGTTGCTCGGTCAGCGTCTTCAGCCGCGCTAAGCCGCTCTCCAATTGCTGACCGACTTGGCCGCGCAGGATCAGGTTCATGTAACGGCACGGCACGTTGATCGCGCCTGCGCCGCACTGAGCAGTGACGTTCCACTCAACGGCGGTGGCGTTCTGCCCCGGACGCAAACCAAGCGTCGAGTTCAGCGTCGCCCGATCGCCCAGTTCGAGGATCGACTGCACTTCTTCGTTTTCCGAAGAGCTCACGATCGACATGCGGCCACGGCCCACATCGCGCACATTCGACACCCAACGCATGCTCTGGCCCTGGCCAGGATCACCCGAGAACGAGTAATCGGCGTCCGGATCGCGGGCGTAGAATGGCGACCACTCACGCGCGATGCGCAGGTCATTGACCATCGCAAACACAGCCGAGCGCGGACGCTCGACCGAAATCGTACGCGTCACTTGCAGATCGTTGGGCAGCAGGAATTGGCCGACGCCGTAGAGCACGCCCGTAATGAGCGCGACCACCAGCAACAGCCCCAGAAACCACCTCATGCGCCGCCCCTTCCGCATGTACGCGAACGGACCGGATTACCATCGCGACAGATCACGCGCCACGCGCGACCATGCATGCTTGCATCGCAAGCGCGTCCCTCGCGCCAAGCGCGAAGTTCGCCTCGATTGTTCACCATGTTCGCGCCCACCAACCCGGTTGACGCCTCCCCAGCCGAGGAAGCGTTACCACAGGGCAATGTCAGGAGTCAGTGCTGCGCTGCAGCGCAACTCTCAGGGTTGTGAACTGGTCTTTTGGGCTTTACCCGGCGCCCGCAGCTGGTCCCAGACCTCGAACTCATAGGCGATGCAGCATTCCATCATCTGGCGCCACACCGGCTCGGCGATGTCCCAGGAGAGGCCGTGCTTCTCGGCTTCGGCTTTCACCTTGGCGAGCACGTCATTGATGCGGGCTTCGTCGCGGACGACATTGCGGTCGGTTTTGATGCGGGCGGCGGCGTCCATATAGCCCTGCCGACGGGCGATCAGCGCCACCAGCATGCGGTCGATCTCGTCGACGCCCTGGCGGACATCGGTCATGTCCCGGCAGGCTTCCGGATCGGGAGCGGCGAAGGTTTTGACGGCCTTCAGGGCCGGGGTGCGCGCGTCATCCATGACTCTGTTTTGGGGTTGGGCGCCCTTCCCGTCCAGGGGGCGCGGAGCCGCAGGCGGTTCCTAGGTGGGATCGGAGACGGGCCGTACCCATCTCTATGCGCTATCGTGACTCGCACATGACTGGCGCCGACAAACCGATCACGCCGCCGCTGGAGCATTTGCCGGCGGAAGACGCGCCGACGCCCGTGCTGAAAGGCATCGAGGCGATCCGCGACGCGTGGAAGCGGCTGCCTTCGAAACCCGGCGTCTATCGGATGATCGGGGCCGATGGTGAGGTGCTCTATGTCGGCAAGGCCAAGAGCCTGAAGAACCGCGTCGGCCAGTACGCGCAAGGCCGCAGCCACACCAACGCGATCTACCGGATGATCCATCAGACGCTGTCGATGGAAGTGATCGTCACGGCGACCGAGACCGAAGCGCTGCTGCTCGAAACCAACATGATCAAGCGGCTGAAGCCGCGTTACAACGTGCTGATGCGGGATGACAAAAGCTTCCCGTACATCGCCATCCGCACTGATCACTCTTTCGCAGCTTTGCAAAAGCATCGCGGCGCCAAGAGCTTCAAAGGCAAGTTCTACGGACCGTTCGCCAGCGCAGGCGCTGTGAACCGCACGCTCAACACGCTGCAGAAAGCCTTCCTGCTGCGCTCGTGCTCTGACTCCACGTTCAGCGGGCGCACGCGGCCATGCATGCTTTATCAGATCAAACGCTGCTCGGCGCCGTGCGTGGAGCTGGTGAATGGTGAGGAATATTCCGCGCTAGTGAAAGACAGCGTCGATTTTCTCGAAGGCAAATCCGTTGAGTTGCAGGATCGGCTCGCGGTTGAGATGCGCGAGTCTGCGGAGAGGCTTGAGTTCGAACATGCGGCGCGGCTGCGCAATCGTATTCGTGCGTTGGCCAGCGTGCGCGCGTCGCAGGGCATCAATCCGAGCACATTCGATGAAGCGGACGTGTTCGCCATGCATGTCGAAGGCGGGCAAAGCTGCATTCAGGTCTTTTTCTTCCGCGCCGGTCAGAACTGGGGCAACCGCGCCTACTTCCCGCGCCACGGCGGCGAAGAAGAGCCGGCTGAAATTCTCGGCGCATTCCTTGCGCAATTTTACGATGACCGCGAACCGCCGAAGCTTGTGCTGGTCAACATCGAGCCAACCGATCAGGATCTGCTCGAACAAGCGCTCTGCGTTCGTGCGGACTGCAAGGTTGAGATTCGGCGGCCGGAGCGCGGAGAGAAGCGCGAGATTGTCGATGCCGCTTTGCTCAATGCGCGCGAAGCGTTGGGGCGGCGCATGGCGGAAACGGGCAGCGTTGCGAAATTGTTGGATGGCGTGGCGGAAGTGTTTGGCCTCGCGCAGCGGCCAGAACGTATCGAGGTTTACGACAACAGCCACATCCAAGGCTCAAGCGCGCTGGGCGCGATGATCGTCGCGGGGCCTGAGGGCTTCACGAAGAACCAGTACCGCAAGTTCAACATGAAGCGCGAAGAGTTCAACGGCGACGACTTCGCAATGATGAAAGCGATGATCCGTCGCAGGTTTGCGCGGATGCTGCAGGAGCGCGAAGAGCCGGCAGACGAAACCTTCTCCCTCGCGGAGAAGGTGGCGAGCGATAGCGAGCCGGATGAGGGGCGTTCCGACGATCAGGCGCCTGAGCAGCTGAACGCCCCTCACCCCCCAGCCCCCTCTCCGCAAGGGAGAGGGGGAGCGATCTCCGATGGCGGCGTCGATTTCTCCAAGGAGCGCGACGAGCCGGAGCGTGAGACGAAGTTCGGCGCCTGGCCCGATCTTGTCTTAATCGACGGCGGCGAAGGTCAGCTCAATGCGGCGCTCGAAGCGCTTGATGAGCTTGGGCTGAAGAACCGCATCGTCATCGCCGGCATCGCCAAAGGCGTCGACCGCGACGCGGGCCGCGAGCGCTTCTTCATTCCGGGCAAGCCGGCGTTCCGGCTCGATGAGAAGAGCCCGGTGCTCTATTATCTCCAGCGCATGCGCGACGAAGCGCACCGCTTCGCCATTGGCGCGCACCGCGGCAAACGATCAGCCGCGATCGGCAAAAACCCGCTCGACGAGATCGGCGGGATAGGCCCTGCCCGCAAACGCGCGCTGCTCGATCGCTTCGGCTCAGCCCGCGGCGTCTCGCGTGCGGCTTTGGCGGAGCTGGAAACAGTGGACGGCGTCAACAAAGAACTGGCAAAGCGCATCTATGACTTCTTCCGCGACAAACACTGAGACGGCTGCGCGCAAGAGCAATCTGCCGACGCTGCTCACCATCTTCCGCATCGCAGCCTCGCCCGCGATTGCGGGCTTGGTGCTATGGGCGTCGCAGATTGTGCATTTGAACGCGCAGACGGCGGGCCTCGTTTATCTCGCAGCACTCGTGCTTTTCATCGCCGCATCGCTCACCGATTGGCTCGACGGCTATCTCGCGCGCAAGCTGGATGCCGTGACGCCGCTCGGCGCCGCACTCGATCACGCCGCCGACAAGGTACTGATTACGTGCGTGCTGGTCGCACTCGCTTATGCGGCGCTGCCGTGGACTTTGGTGCTTGCGGCTGTGCTCATTCTCGGGCGCGACGTTGCGATCGCCGGATTGCGCGAAGGCATTTCGGCGCAAGGCAAAACGCTGCCGGTGAGCGATCTCGGCAAATGGAAAGCGGCGGCGGAGATGGCCGGCGTCGGCGCGTTTCTCGCGTTTCAGACAGCCGCACTTCTGCTGGCGCCGCAGAGCGTGATCATGGGATTGGATTGGGCCGCGCGCATCTTGCTCTGGGCGGCTGCGGCGTTGGCGTTGATCAGCGGCGCGCAATATCTCGCCGTGCTGACGCGCAAGACTTAGTCGAGACGGCCGAACTCAACGAGGTTGAGCAGGAAGATCGCGGCGATGAAGACGCCGATGGCGATGAGCGCAGCCATGAGAAGCCCCGAAACTGAATCTGTTGGTGGCTCACGTACCTGATCGCCCTGCTCCGGGCCAGTGGGTGGGGTTGACGCACGCATTTATTAAACCTATTGGTTGAATATGGAAGCTGTAGCCCTCGACCACACGATGCTAGCGCTCGCTGACCCCACGCGGCGGGCGATTTTGCAGCGTTTGGGCTCGGGCGAGGCGCGGGTGACCGAATTGGCCAAGCCGTTCGCGATGTCGCTCAATGCGGTGTCAAAGCACATCCGGGTGCTGGAGCGGGCCGACCTGGTGAGCCGCCGCAAGGCCGGCCGCGAACATTTTCTCTCACTCAATCCAAAGCCGCTCGATGAGGCGGCTGCGTGGATCGATGAGCAACGCCGTTTCTGGAACCAGAGCCTCGACGCGCTGGAGCGCGCGCTGGCCGAACACAAAGACTAAGGAGCATTTCTCATGGAGCTTGGCCGCATTACCGCCTCTAGCACGTTCGTTCTGGAGCGCCGCCTGAAGGCGCCGATCGATCGCGTGTGGTCGTACTTTGTCGACGGCGAAAAGAGCGCGCGCTGGTTCAGTGGCGGCGAACTCTATGAGCCACAGGCGCAATGACAGGTGCGCCGGTCATCCGCGTCGAACGCCGCTTAAGCGCTTCGCCTGAGCGCGTGTTCGATGCGTGGCTCGATCCGGTTTGGATCGGCCGCTTCATGTTCGGCGCGCATTTGCGCGATGAGCAAGTGGTGAGCCTGGAGAACGATCCGCGCGTCGGGGGCGTGTTTCATTATCGCGTGACGCGCGGCGGGACGGAGATCGATCACACCGGCACGTATCGCGAGATCGATAGGCCGCGCTTGCTTTCATTCACCTGGGGTGTCGATGCAGAGGAAGGCGATCTCAGCGTCGTCACCATCACGTTCGTCGCTGACGTCGATGGCTGCCTGCTGACGCTGACGCACAAACTGCATCCGGATTGGGCCGACTACGCTGGGCGCACGCAAGCTGGCTGGACGAAGATCGTCGGCGATTTGGCGAACGCGTTGGGATCACTCTGAAATTAGGAAAAAAGCTCCGTACAGGATGTAGGCAGTAGTCGCCAACTCAAACGCTTGCGTTGCCCAAAACAGCAAGGGTTTCTGCTGCCGGCGCACTACAAAGTTTCGCTGCTTGACGACGCCAATTTTTATCTGCTGCCACGCGATCGCGCACATTGCCGCCGCTAAGAGAACGGCAAGGCCCCGAGCGACCCAGAGCATCACGCGTGCTTTACAACGCTGAGCAAATTCAAATCCGGATCGTGAAACCACGCGACTTTCGTCCCGTCTGGCGCTGCCCAGATGCCGCGTTCGTCTTGCGAGAAAAAACCAAAGCGCGCGAACACGACGCCCTTCGCCGCCAGCCCATCGACCGCCGCTTCGATGTTATCGACTACGAACGCCAACACCGCATATTGCGCCGGCGCCATTGCCGGCACGCGTGAGATGCGGATGCGTGCGTTGTCGCCGTCGAACACGAGCGCGAAGCCGTCATCATTGACGAACTTCAGGCCGAGCGTGTCGCCATAAAAAGCCTTCGCGGCCTCCGGCTTCATGGTGCCGAGCAGCGGCGAAACAGTTGCGGATGCTAGCATAACGGGCCTCCCTATCGGCTAAGGCCTAGCCCAAAACAAAACCGCCGGCCAATGGCCGGCGGTTCGGTGTTTAGGCGCCTTGCGGAGCGGCGCCGCCCCAGCCGGGGCGCACAGCGGGCTCTTCGTCATCATCCGTCACTGGCAGCGCCGGCGTCGGCGCGGACGGCGTCAACGGCGGCTCTTCCGGGCGGTTGAGTTTCTCGCCGCGCAACAGCGCCATCACTTCGTCGCCCGAGAGCGTTTCGAATTCGACTAGCGCATCGGCGAGCATCAACAATTCGTCTTTATGCTCAGTCAGCACTTCGCGCGCCTTGTCACGGCCTTCTGTGACGATGCGGCGGGTTTCCTGGTCAATCATCCGCGCCGTATCTTGCGACATATTTTGGCGTTGCGTGACCGAGTGACCGAGGAACACTTCCTGCTCGTTGGCGGCGTAGCGCAGCGGGCCAAGCACTTCGCTCATGCCCCACTCAGTCACCATCGACCGCGCAATGCCGGTGGCTTGCATAATGTCGCTCGAAGCGCCGGTGTTGATGTGATCTTCGCCGTAGACGATCTGCTCGGCCAAACGGCCGCCGAAGCTCATGGCGATCTTCGCTTCGCAATACTCTTTCGAATAGCTCAGCTTATCGGCTTCCGGCAGCGACCAGGTCACGCCCAGCGCACGGCCGCGCGGGATGATCGTCACTTTGTGCAGCGGGTCGTTGCCTTTGACGAAGATGTTGACCAGTGCGTGGCCAGCTTCGTGGACGGCAGTTGCGCGCTTTTCGTCATCGGTCATCGCCATGGAGCGGCGCTCAGCGCCCATCATGACGCGATCCTTCGCATCTTCGAACTCGCGCGCGGTCACCACCCGCTTGCCGCGGCGAGCAGCGAGCAAGGCGGCTTCGTTGACGAGGTTGGCCAGATCGGCGCCGGAGAAGCCCGGCGTGCCGCGCGCGATGACCTTAAGATCGACACCCTGCGCCACCGGCACGTTACGGGTGTGGACGCGCAGGATTTTCTCGCGGCCGCCAATGTCCGGGTTCGGCACTACGACCTGACGGTCGAAGCGGCCCGGGCGCAGCAGCGCTGGATCGAGAACGTCGGGACGGTTGGTCGCCGCGATCAGGATGATGCCTTCATTGGCTTCAAAGCCGTCCATCTCGACGAGCAACTGGTTGAGCGTCTGTTCGCGCTCATCGTTGCCGCCGCCGAGGCCGGCGCCACGATGGCGGCCGACGGCGTCGATTTCGTCGATGAAGATGATGCACGGCGCGTTCTTCTTGGCTTGCTCGAACATGTCGCGCACGCGGCTCGCGCCGACGCCGACGAACATCTCAACGAAGTCCGAACCGGAGATCGAGAAGAACGGCACGTTGGCTTCGCCGGCGATGGCGCGCGCGAGCAACGTCTTACCCGTACCTGGCGGGCCGACGAGCAGCGCGCCTTTCGGGATTTTGCCGCCGAGGCGTTGGAACTTGCCCGGGTCTTTGAGGAACTCGACGATCTCCGCAAGTTCGTCCTTGGCTTCATCGATGCCGGCGACGTCTTCAAATGTGATACGGCCCTTGGCTTCGGTCAGCAGCTTGGCTTTCGAGCGGCCAAAGCCCATGGCGCCGC
>CAYZIJ010000083.1:0-8503 GCA_964478365.1 uncultured Terricaulis sp. | reverse complement strand
TGCCGGCGTCGCCATTGAGAACGTCATTGTTCTGGCGACCGTAGAGATCATCGGCCCCATCGCCGCCCGAAAGCGCGTCGTTGTTGTTCAGGCCGTCGATGAGATCATCGCCGTCACCACCAGTTGCAACGTCATCGCCGTCGCCGCCAAAGATCGTGTCGTTGCCGGCCTCGCCATTGAGCGCATCGTTCTGAGTTCGACCATAGAGCGTATCAGCGCCATCGCCGCCGTTCAGTGTGTCCGCGTCATTGCCGCCGTCGAGGACGTCACCGTCACCGCCGCCGTTCAGCGTGTCAGTGCCGTCGCCGCCATTCAGCGTATCGGCGCCCAAACCGCCACTCAGCGCGTCAGCGCCTGCAAGGCCATTCAGAGTGTTAGCCGCGTCGTTGCCGATCATCGTGTTGGCGAGCGTATTGCCGAAGCCGTTGATGGCCGCGACGCCCGTCAGCGTCAGGTTTTCCTGGAAGTTGCCCAGCGTGCGAGTGGCCGTGGAGACGATTGTGTCAGTACCGGACGCGGCTAGTTCGACCACGACGTCGCTGGCGCCGCGAACGATGTAGGTATCGTCGCCGCCGCCGCCTTCGAGCGTGTTCGACCCCGTGCCGCCGTCGAGCGTGTCATTGCCGGCGCGGCCATAGAGGGTGTCGGCATTGTCGCCGCCGAAGAGCGTGTCGTTGTTGTTGCCGCCATCCAGCGTATCGTTGCCCGCGTCGCCGCGGAGCGTATCGTCGCCATCGCCGCCGTTCAGCGCGTCGCCGCCAAAGCCGCCTTCCAATTGGTTCGCGCTGGCATTGCCTGTAAGGGTATCGGCGAACGCCGAGCCGATAATGTTCTCGACGCCTGTTATGGTGTCGATGCCGGCGCCGATCGTGTTTTGCGCCGTGGCGATCGCCAACGACACGACGACGCCGGCGGACATCTCATCGTCGTTGTAGAGAATTGTATCAATCCCGGCGCCGCCGTTCAGGGTGTCGTCCCCGTCGCGCCCTTCGAGCACGTCAGTGCCATCATTACCAATAAGCGTATCGTTGCCGGCGCGTCCGTCGAGCTCGTTTCCCCCACTGTCGCCGATCAAGGTGTCGTCAAAGTATGACCCCTGCAACAGCTGCACCGTACCGTTGATCGTGTCTGCGCCCAGCCCGCCGCTGGCCGTACCGGTGATGAGATTTACGGTCACTGACGAGATCGCATATTCGTAGTCGAGCGATGATATCGGACCGATATCGATCGTGTCATCGCCATAGCCGGCGATCAACGCCGACGAGTATGTGTCGAGGCCTACAATCACGGGGGGATTCACACCGGTGAGCGTATTCGCTCCCTGATTAAAGAGGATATAGATCGCGTTGCCCGCGATCACCTCGAACAGTCCCGACAATGCGATGAGGAGCGTGGTGCTCACCGGCACGTCGCTCAGCACGGTGGTTCCGTCAGCGGCGATGTGACGAATGGCGGTGACCGTGCCCAGCGGCGCTCCGGGCGTCTCCGCATCGAATCCGGAGCCGATTATGTCAGTGAACGTCCCGTTGGCGTTGAGCAGTCGGATCTGGGTCGGCGAAATGATGACCGGCTCTGCGTCCTCGCCGATGACACCCAGCCACGTGATGTCCTCGCGGACAGTGAAGAAGGCGTCGCGAATAAAATCGCCGATCTGACTCGCTGTGACATTGATGCCGGTGAGCGTTTGCATGACGACATCAGTGACGCCATCAAACACGAGGAGGCTGATGGAAGTGATCGTGCCGCCTGTCGGCAAATTGTTGCCGTCGTAGGTTAAGCCCGTGCCATTGAAGACGATGGTAGCATTCGGCGCGTCGAGTATTCCGAGCCGGAAGACCGCACCAGTGTGCTCCAGCACGGTGTCGAACGCGGCGATGCTATCAAAGCGAACTTCGTAATGAGGCATGGACCCCTCCAGCTTGGACGACAGGGGACATTACGCAGCTTGTGTGACGAGTCAGCCGCGAGCGATCGAAGCACGCGTTTGTAATGAAGCGTACAATACGGCGGAGATCACGGCCCAGGGGCGCTCGCCTGCACGGTGACGCGTGCGACGCGGCGCATCGGCTCTGGCGTGCCATCCTCGGCCACCGCGCCAGCCTCGCCTGCGGCGAGCGTTTCAATCTTGCCGCGCCAGGACGCTTCACGCTCCATGTACTGCTCAATGTAGAGCGCGCGGCGTGCGGAGAGATCGAGGTTATCAGCCGCTGTGCCGAGAGCGCCGGAGAGACCCAACACACGCACGCTATCGATCTGACAACCGCGCAATTCATTCTGCATAGTGCTGATCGCCTCTCGTGCCGGACCATTCAGCTCAGCTTCGTTCTGTTCGAAATAAATGCTGAACTGCCGCTCGTAACAGGCGGCGGGATCGAAATCGGCAGGCGTCTCGCTCGCCGTTGCGCACGCGCCCAACGCCAACAGCGCCATCACCGAAGCCAGCTTCGCTTTCATCCCACCCTCCGCAACAGAATTAGTTTTTGGCGCGCCCGCGCCCGCCCTTTTCCACGAACTCACGTAACATTTGTGAGGGACGGAACGTCACCACACGGCGCGGCGTGATCGGCACTTCTTCACCGGTTTTTGGATTGCGCCCCACGCGCTGACGCTTCGCGCGCACGTTAAAATTGCCAAAGCGCGACAACTTCACTGTGTCGCCGTCGACGAGCGCGTCTTGCATCATCTCAAGCATGCGCGTGAGCAGACGATTGGCGTCCGCACGCTGCATGTTCGCGCGCCTTGCCAGCGCCTCGACCAGATCGGCCCGTGTTACTGTCTTCGCCACCGGAGCCCCCTCCGCATGCGGCCGCTGACGGCGACCACTGTTGAAGGAAAAGCTAGTCGGACCCGAGGGTTAGGTCAAACATTGCGAGGCCGTTATAAACGAACGAGCGCCGCACCCCAAGTCAGACCGCCACCCAAGGCCTCCATCAGCACCAGATGGCCTGGTTTGATGCGCCCGTCGCGCACCGCGACGTCGAGCGCCAGTGGCACGGACGCCGCCGACGTATTGCCGTGCAGCGCCACGGTGGAGATCACTTTATCCACATCAATGCCGAGCTTACGCGCGACTCCGTCGAGGATGCGCTGATTGGCTTGGTGCGGGACAAACCAATCGACCGCATCCAGCGTCACGCCGGCGCGCGCGCACGCTTCCAGCATAGCGCCAGAAATGTGCTCTACCGCGTTGCGAAACACCGCGTTACCGACCATCCGCACTTTGCCGGTCGTGCCGGTCTGCGATGGGCCACCATCGACATAAAGCAGATCGTGCATCCGCCCATCGGTGCGCAGGAAAGCCGAGATGACGCCCTTATCGTCATCGCGCTCTTGCGCTTCCAGCACGACTGCGCCGGCGCCGTCGCCAAACAACACGCAGGTGCCACGGTCTTCCCAATCGACGATGCGTGAGAACGTCTCGGCGCCGATCACCAGCGCGCATTTCGCTTGTCCGCGCGCCAACGCATTGTCGGCGGTCGAAAGCGCGAAGATGAAACCGGAGCACACCGCTTGTAGATCGAATGCGGCGCCTTTGGTGACGCCAAGCGCTGCCTGCACGCGCGCGGCAGTAGCTGGAAATGTCAGATCCGGCGTGGTCGTTGCGACGATGATGAGATCAATATCGTCAGCAGCGCGGCCGGCCGCCCCCAACGCTTTGCGTGCGGCGGCGATCGCGAGGTCGGAAGTCTTTTCGTCATCACCCGCGATGTGACGTTCGCTGATGCCGGTGCGTGCGACGATCCATTCGTCGCTGGTGTCGACCCGCGCCGCAAGTTCAGCATTAGTGACAACGCGTTCGGGTAGGTGCGACCCTACCCCGAGCAGAACTGATCGGAGCGCCATCAGCTGGCGTCCTCAACCTTCGCCATCTCAGCATGCGCGCTCGCGAGGCGGCGCAGATTGCTTTCAATCTCTTCGCGATAATGGCTGCGCGCCATCTTCTCGGCGACTCCGATCGCCGCGGCAAAGCCACCGCCATTGGCGCTGCCGTGGCTTTTCACCACCAGGCCATTCAGACCCAGAAACAGCGCACCGTTGAAAGTGCCAGGATCCATGCGTTTACTCAGCTTCTTGAGCGCCGGATAGGCGATGAGCGCGCCGAGCTTCGCCATAATGCCGCCTGTCAGCGCTTCACGAAGAAACTGGCCAACGAGGCGCGCAGTTCCTTCGCCCGTCTTCAACGCGATATTGCCGGTAAAACCATCGGTGACCACGACATCGACCGTGCCTTTGGCGATGTCGTCGCCTTCTACGAAACCTTGGAAGTTGAGATCGACGCCGGTGTCTCTGATGAGTTGCGCAGCAGCGCGAATTTCTTCGTGGCCCTTCTGCTCTTCGGCGCCGACATTCAGCAGCGCGACGCTGGGCTTGTCCAGCCCGTTCACGGCGCGCGCGAAGGCTTCGCCCATGATCGCGAACTCGACCAATTGTTCGGCATTGGCTTCAACATTGGCGCCAACATCGAGCATCACCGTGTAGCCGCCCTTGGTGTTGGGCCAGCGTGTGGTCAGCGCCGGGCGATGAACGCCTTCCATCGTGCGCAGACGAAACATCGAAATCGCCATGAAGGCGCCGGTATTGCCGGCCGAGACGATCGCGTTGGCGCGTCCGTCTTTCACGGCCTCGACTGCATTCCAAACACTGGAGCCTTTGCCTTGGCGCATGGCTTGCGCGGCTTTGATCTCCATGCCGATAGACTTTTCCGCATGCTCGACCGTGCTCACCGCCTTCGCATGCGGATAGCGCTCGAGCAGAGCATTCAGCTTTACGGAGTCGCCGTGGATCAGGAAGCGCGTCGTCGGGCTGCGGCGCGCAGCGATGTCAACGCCCTCGACAACGATGTCAGGGGCGTTGTCGCCGCCCATCCCGTCGATCGAGAGAACGAGACCATCGCTCATGCAGATGAATTGTCCTGAAGGGCGACCCTGAAAGCCGCCGAGAAGGCGCGGACCATAAAGGCCGCGCTAGGGAAAGCCAAACCCGCCCTTCATGGCGAAGCAGCAGGCCAGCTATCGTTGAGGGCCAATTGAGCAACTGGCAGCGCCGCTTGTCGCGCCAGCGTTGCAACTGCGATCCCAGCCAGCGTCGCTGCGAACCCCGGCTCGACGCCCATATTGCGCACGATGGCGGCCTCCAGGACCGGCAGATCGCCCGTCTCCGCCGGCCCGGCATAGGCCTCCAGCCGGCCGTAAAAATCCCCAGCCAATTTGCGCATGCGTTTAGGGACGCTGGTGTCGCCAACCCCCGCCTCGCGCAGACCAGCGTCGATCAGCCGGAAGAGCTTGTCGGTAAAATGCTGAGCCAGGGCCTCGGCCTCGGGCTGCTTACGCAGCCGGATCATCACGAGGGACGCAAACAGCGTCAGCAGGTCAAATCTCCCCTCCAGCGTATCGGGCGCCCGACCGGGCCCGTAGAGCCCAGGCCTCCGGCTGGCGGCGGTTACCGCGTCCAGCACGGCTTCAGCGTCGCGGCGCGCGGCCGAGCGGGCGAAAGGCCAGATCCCCATACCCTTTCCTGTGCTCCCCTCTTGCCCCACCGGGCGCTCCGCCTTACCCGTTTCCCTAAGTCCTAGGACAGGGTTCAACGGGCCGAAACGCCTGCGAGGTGAAACATGAATCGCGGTTTCTTGCGTCTCTCCGCGGCAGCTCTGGCGCTTGGCGCCGCCGCTGCTTGCGCACCGGTGTCGACCTACAGCGGCTTCCGTCCCGAGCGCAATGACGTCGAACTGGCCGACCCGCAAGTCGGCGTCGACACGCGCGCCACTGTGCAGCAGCGCTTCGGCTCGCCGTCCACCACCGCCGTCTACGATACGACTGCCTGGTACTACGTGAGCTCGGTGCAGCAACGCATCGCGTTTTACAGCCCCGAAACTACCGACCGTCGCATCATGGTCGTCCGCTTCGACGGCGATGTGGTTTCCGCAGTCGAAAAGTTCGGCATCGAGCGGGGTCGCATGGTCAATTACAGCGGCGAAGAAACGCCGACGCGCGGCCGCGAACTCGGTATCCTCGAACAATTGCTGGGCAATGTCGGCACGACGCCGATGCGCAACGCCGAAGCGGACCAGGGCCCGCGCAACCGCCGCTGAGCAGCGCTTCCTTCCAAACAGAAAAACGCCCCGGCTTTTGGCCGGGGCGTTTTGCTTTTCGGGTTTGCCGATTAGCCGTTCCAGTGCGCCAGCACCGCGAGCAGCAAGAGCGCCACGATGTTGGTGATCTTGATCATCGGGTTCACAGCCGGACCCGACGTATCCTTGTAGGGATCGCCGACCGTGTCGCCGGTGACAGCGGCCTTGTGAGCGTCAGAGCCTTTGCCGCCGTAATGACCTTCCTCGATCAGCTTCTTGGCGTTGTCCCAAGCGCCGCCGCCCGACGTCATCGAGATCGCGACGAACAAGCCCGTCACGATCACGCCGACAAGCAGCGCACCCAGAGCGGCCAAGCCGTTCGCGACGCCTGCAATCGCCCAAATCACGAAGAAGAGTGCGATCGGCGCCAGCACTGGCAGCAGCGACGGGATGATCATTTCGCGGATCGCCGCTTGTGTCAGGATGTCGACGGCCTTGCCGTAATCCGGCTTAGCGGTGCCCTCCATGATGCCCGGGATTTCCCGGAACTGACGGCGGACCTCTTCGACGACTTGCTGCGCCGCACGGCCCACGGCGGTCATCGACCAACCCGCGAACAGATATGGCAACAGGCCGCCGATGAAGAGACCGACGATCACGTAGGGGTTGCTCAGCGCGAAGAAGCTATCGAGCTCAGACAATTGAAGGCTGGCGAAGAACGGATACTCGCTCGCATTGCTCGCGTAGTATTTGATGTCTTCGAAATAAGCCGCGAACAGCACTAGCGCGCCGAGGCCCGCTGAACCGATTGCATAGCCCTTGGTGACGGCTTTGGTCGTGTTGCCAACGGCGTCGAGCGCGTCGGTGGTGACGCGCACTTCCTTCGGCAATTCGGCCATTTCAGCGATGCCGCCGGCATTATCCGTGACCGGACCGAACGCATCGAGCGCAACAATGATGCCCGCAACCGAAAGCATGGTCGTCACCGCGATCGCGATACCGAAGAGGCCCGCCAGCGTGAAGGTGGCGATGATGCCCGCAACGATGGTGAGCGCCGGCAGGGCCGTCGATTCCATCGAGACCGCTAGACCTTGGATGACGTTCGTGCCGTGACCGGAAACCGACGCTTGCGCGACGCTCTTCACCGGACGGAAGCCCGTGCCGGTGTAGTATTCCGTGATCCAGACGATCGCGCCCGTCACCAGCAAGCCGATAAGGCCGCAGATGAAGAGGTCTTGGCCGCTAATGCCAGCGAGTTCGTGCGACGGACCCAAGCTCGACGCAATGGCGCCCCAACCCACCGTGTAGTGGATCGCAACCGCCAGACCGACAGCCGAAAGAACGCCAGCAGCGACCAGGCCCTTATAGAGCGCGCCCATAATGTTGTTGGACGGGCCCAAGCGGACGAAGAACGTGCCGATGATCGAGGCGAAGATCGCCAGGCCGCCGATGAACAGCGGCAACACCATTATGGTCGCCACTTCAGAAGCTTCGCGGAAGAGGATGGAGGAGAGCACCATCGTCGCAACCGCGGTCACCGCGTAGGTTTCGAACAAGTCAGCCGCCATACCAGCGCAATCGCCGACGTTGTCGCCAACGTTGTCGGCGATCGTGGCCGGGTTGCGCGGATCATCTTCCGGGATGCCGGCTTCGACCTTGCCGACCATGTCGCCGCCGACGTCCGCACCCTTGGTGAAGATGCCGCCGCCGAGACGCGCGAAGATTGAGATCAGCGAAGCGCCAAAGCCGAGCGCGACGAGGCTGTCGATCACTTCACGGCTGGTCGGCGCGAAGCCTGCAAATTCCGTCAGCACGATGTAGTAGATCGCAACGCCAAAGAGCGCGCCGCCTGCGACGAGCATGCCCGTCACGGCGCCGGCTTTGAACGCCATGTTCAAACCGCCCGCCAGCGAAGTGCGCGAAGCTTCCGCCGTGCGCACGTTGGCCTGCACCGACACGTTCATGCCGATGAAGCCAGCAAGGCCGGAGAGCACAGCGCCGATGATGAAGCCGACCGGGATTTGCCAGTTCTGGAAGGCGAGCGCCAACACGATGACAACGCCAACGCCAACATACGCGATGGTGCGGTACTGGCGGTTCAAATAGGCGCGCGCGCCTTCTTGAATCGCCGCCGCGATTTCTTTCATCCGGTCGGTGCCGGCGCTGGCCTTCATGATAGCCTGAGTTTCGAGGTAGCCGTAAGCAGCGGCGAAAACGCCGGCCGCAACGGCGAACCACGCGATCAAAGTAGTCGTGTCCATTTTACCTGTCCTGGGTGCGGGTCCCGCACCGGTTGGGGAATGGGTTGGCCGCCCCGCGACAGTCCGTCTGCGGCAGCGCTTCCCCCGAAGGTGGGCGCCTCATGCCAAAAACCGCGCTCTTAGGCAAGGAATGCCTAAGGCAAAGAAGCCCTGCTTAGATGCCGGAACCCTGGCT
>CAYZIJ010000082.1:0-8671 GCA_964478365.1 uncultured Terricaulis sp. | reverse complement strand
TGGTGCGCTCGAGAGGACTCGAACCTCCACGATGTTACTCGCTGCCACCTCAAGGCAGTGCGTCTACCAATTCCGCCACGAGCGCATTGTGAGAAGCGAACCAGGTCCGCTTCGGTAGAATGAGGGCGCGGGGTTAGCAGACCCGCTCCGAACGAACAAGGCCCGGAGCGACGCTCCGGGCCTTGGCGTTTAGATCAGGCCGGTTTCCCGGCCGTCAGCCTCTTATTGGCTGTAGAGCTCGGAGATGTGGAGCTGCGCCGGGGCCAGCGATGCGCTGCCATAGGTGCCAACCCAGATCTCGTAGCGGCCGCTTTGCGGGCTGTTGAACCGAACCATCGGGTTCATGCCGTTCACGCCTTCGTCGTCGCTGCAATACCAGGTGCCGTCCGGAGCGTTGACGACGAGGGTCGTGTCAGCGCCCGAGTTGACCGATAGGATCAGCGGCAGGTTGCTGCCGCCTTGGAAGTTCAGACGAACGTCCGGAGCGTTGGTGATGAAACCGCGGCACGACGAACTGACGGCCGATGATGCGTCAATGTTGCCGCCGGACTGCAGGTTGACGACCTGCGGATCGGGCGTGAAGCCGGTGGTGAGGTTAACCGTGCCGTAGTTCGGCGCGGCATTGAAGTCCTGCGCCGTGGCGATGCCGGCCGTAGCGATAGCGGCCAGCGCCGCGCCAGCGGCGACGATACGAGCGAGTGGCGACATATTGATATTCCCCGGTTGGCGCGCGTCGGGCTCTGACGCGCACATTCGACGATGGCGTCCCGCGCCTGAGCCGCACATGAACGCAGCGATAAGGTTTCGTCTAGCCCGAATTTTGGTGGGCGCCGTGAAATTTATGCGGCGGCGTTAAATTCGTGGACGTCGGCGGGTTCGGTGACCGTAATGCAGAGGCGATCGCCCTGGATGGTTATCTCCCCACGGGCGATCGGATAACCATTTGCGAGTATCCAAAGTTGGTCGGATTCCTTGGTATCCAGCGGAATCACCGCGCCCCGGCCCATACGCAGCAATTGCTGCATCGGCATGTGACAGCGGCCCAACACAACCGCCAGTTCAACTTGTACATGGTGTACTTGGGTTTTTTGCGACACGCGACGACCCCATCTGATTCTGCTCTAGTCGAACCTGAAAGGGTTGCGGGTCGGTGAACGACGTCAAGCGCATCAATTGGGCGATCTCGCCAGGGCTGATCGCCTATGAGCCAGCGGTCGCAGCGATGGAAGCACGCGCGGCCGCGATCGCTGCGGGCGAAGCCGGCGAACTCGTTTGGCTCTTAGAACATCCCCCACTCTACACGGCAGGCGTCAGCGCAAAAGCGAGCGATTTGCTGGATCCCGCCCGCTTCCCAGTTTTCCAAACCGGACGGGGTGGTCAGTTTACGTATCATGGCCCCGGCCAGCGCGTGGCGTACATCATGCTTGACCTGCGCGACCGCGGACGCGACGTGACACGCTTCGTTGCCGACCTCGAACGTTGGATCATCGGCGCGCTCGACGCCTTCAACGTTAAAGGCGAAGTGCGTGAAGGGCGCGTGGGCGTTTGGGTCGAGCGCAAGAACCCAGGCTTTGCGCGCGAAGACAAAATCGCCGCCATTGGCGTGCGTTTGCGCAAATGGGTGAGCTTTCACGGCATCGCACTCAATGTTGAACCTGATCTCGATCATTTCAGTGGCATCACGCCTTGCGGTATCAGCGCGCCGCAATTCGGTGTGACAAGTCTCGTCGACCTTGGCTTGCCGGTAACAATGGCGGATGCGGACGCGGCGTTGCGCGCATCGTTCGAGCGCGTGTTCGGCGCCACACAAAGCACGCCGCCGCCGCTGTGACTGCACATCATTCGGCATAAGCCGCGCGATAGAGTTGCATCCAAAGCAAACACGGCGATCATCTCCGTTCGTGCACTGGAGATTGTGATGAAGACGCCCGCCGACAAAACCGCCAAGCGCTTAAGCGCCGAGGACAGGTTTGCGCGTTACGGCGTCGCAGCGCTTCCGCGCAGATCAACGCCCCAGCATCCGCGCCCTGCCGCCGACCGCGTCGCCGTGCGTGCGTAAGAGAAACTGCGGCATCCGTTAACGGGCAGAGATGGCTTGGCGATAGGCTTTCGTCATGACTGATTCTGCCTATTCGTCCGCGATTCCGCCAATCTGGCGGGGCCTGCCGTCCACCAGTGAGCGGTTGCTCAGCATCGACGACGTGATCACCAACGTGCGCAAAGCGACGTGGCCACGCGTTGGCTTTGCGGGTGTCATGGCCGTGCTTTCACTTGTCGCCGTGCCGCCGCTTTGGGCGCTGGGTTGGTTTGTGTTTCTGGCGGCGTGGGAGTTCGTCATCCGCATCGCGCTCGAAGACCGGCTCGCTATCGGCGCACCGCGCGAACACGCGATCAAATGGCTGGCGGCGATCCATTGTGTCGGCGGGGCGGCGTTCAGCGTCTATCCGGTACTTACTTGGTCAACCGGCGAACCTGTTGGCATGGTGCTAGCGACGGCATGGATTTGTGGCTCGGCCAATCACGTGTTCGTCTATTTCACGCCGAACCGCCTACTCACCGCCGCTTGCCTGACGCCGCTCGTCATCTGCGCGATTATCGCACCGTTCACGACCGAAGGCTTCAGCGTCCAGGCGCTTTTCGCAATGGCGGCGCTGCTGGCGCTGGTCATGGCGGCGGGCATGTTCGGGCTCGATCGGCGTGTGTTGCTCGGCGCCATCGCAAAGCAAACGTCGGCGCGCGCGGCCGCGGAGCAAGCCAATGCCGCCAAGTCGCGCTTTCTGGCGACGATGAGCCACGAACTGCGCACGCCGCTCAATGCTGTCATCGGCTATGCCGAGTTGATCGAGGAAGAAGCAGCCGACACGCCGATCGCCCAGGACGCCGACAAGATCCGCGGCTCGGCGCGCCAGCTGCTCGGCGTCATCGATGTCATCCTCGATTTGTCGAAACTTGAGTCCGGCGCCATCGAGCTTGAGCTTGATCGCATCGAGGCGTCAGCTGTGCTCGAACATTTGCGCGAAACGGCGCCGGCCTTGGCGGCGATCAATGGCAACACGCTGACCATCGAAAGCGCCGAACTCGGCGCCGCAGAGATCGATCACCGCCGGTTGCATCAGTGTCTGCTGCACCTGATCTCCAACGCGGCGAAATTCACGAAGAATGGCGCCATTCGCGTCACCGCCGAACGGCGCGTGGCCGCTGGTCGCGTCCGCCTCGCTTTCGCGGTCGCCGACACCGGCATCGGCATTAGCGACGAGCAACAGACGCGCATCTTCGACCCCTTCGTACAGGCCGACGCCGCCAGCGACCGCCGCTACGAAGGCACTGGACTCGGGCTCACATTGGTGCGCCGTCTGGCCCAACTCATGGGCGGCGACGTGACCGTCGCCAGCGCCGTGGGCCAAGGCTCGGTGTTCACGGTCTGGGTCGACGGCGGCCCTGCCTAGCGGCTTTCGTCAGACGTCTGCGTCCAAAACCGCTTCCACCCGCATCTGTGTCAGCAATAGGGCGGCAACAGCCCGGCACAGGAGCGTACGATGGAAGCCGAAATCTTTGTCCCATTTATCTTTTTCTCTTTCCTGGCGGCCGTGATCCTGGTCCCGGTGCTCTCCAAAGAGCGCACCAAGCGCTCGGCCCACGAACTCATTTCGCAAGCCATGGCGCGCGGCCAGACACTTGAGCCGGCCCTCGTCACCCAGCTCACCCAGAACATGCTCGACGAAGGCAACCGCGCCCGCAAAAGCCTGGGCAACGGCGTCATCCTGCTGGCTCTGGCGGTCGGCTTCATCGGCTCCGGTTATGTGATGAACGGCTACGATCGCGACGGCGACGTGCTCCGCGGTATGGCCGTCCCGGCCGTTATCCTCGGAACGGTCGGCCTCGCCTTCCTCTTTCTGGCGATCATCGATTACGCCACAAAGCGCCGCGCGACCGCCGCCTAAGGTTCACGCACTGTTGAGCAACAAAGGAGGTCGCGCCCCAGGCGCGGCCTCTGGCGCGTCTGAAAGGCGCCGCAATGTGCGTTAGTCTAAAGCTCTTGCCCCGGGGAGCTAGCTTGAACCGTTTTGTCGCTGCGTGCTTCGCAATGCTGCTCGGCGCATGCGTGTCGCTGGCATTGGCTCCTGATGCGGTAGCGCAAACGCCGCAACTCGGCGGATGGACCCGCATCACGCCAGACCCAATCATGAGCGGCTTCGAGCGCATCACCGCGACCTGCTCAGATGCGCCAGGCACAGACCCCGCTTATTCGTTCTGGATCAGGCGCGGCACGAGCGACGGGCTCGTCATTTTCTTCGATGGCGGCGGCGCATGCTGGGACGACCTCACGTGCTCCGTGCCGTGGCTGGCAAGCGGGCGACCAGACGATGGTTTCTACAAAGCCGAGATCTTGCCCGGCGACGACCCAAACCGCTTCGGCGGCATCTTCCTCACCGGTGACGAGCGCAATCCAGTCCGCGATTGGAGCTTCATCTACGTGCCGTACTGCACCGGCGATGTGCACCTCGGCTCCAACACGACGCGTTATCGCGACGTCGATAGCGGCGAAGACTTCGAGATCCGCCATCGCGGCGCGGATAATTTCCGCGTCGTGCTCGCCTGGGCGCGCGCCAACATGGCGACACCGCAGCGTCTGCTCGTCGCCGGATCGAGCGCCGGCGCATACGGTGCAGTGGGCCATTACGTGCGTATCCGCGAGGCTTTTCCGCGCGCACGTGCAGTCATGCTGGGCGACGCCGGCCAAGGGGTGACGACGCCGGAATTTGCAGAACTCCGTGACGAGCGTTGGGGTTCGCGCGCAGCGCGCGTGCTGCGTGGCAGGGATGGCTCGGCGCCGCCGGATGATCTGGCCGTCGCGCGCTTGGCTGCGCTCTATCCCAATGACACGTTCGCACAATTCACCACCGCCAACGACCGCACGCAGGCTGGGTTCTATGCGCTGATGGGCGTCGATGACGCCTGCAATGCGTGGACCACAAAGATGCGCCACGATCTCGCCGAGCGGCAAACCGCGCCGAACTTCCGCTCTTATGTCGCCGCTGGCGACGCGCACACAATCTTGCGCGCGCAGCGCTTCTTCACCGAGATCAGCGGCGGCGAGACATTCGTGGATTGGTTCTCGGCGCTCATCGCCGGCGCCTTGCCTGAGAACCGCGCCTGCGTCGACTGTCAGCCGCCCCCTTTGCGCTGCGGGTTCTGACGCGTTTTGCGTCAAGCGCCTGAGGCGGCGATCATTAAGTACGCACGCATTTCCCCAGCCAGGTGAAAGGCGCTGGTTGTCACACGAACGCGATTGACGGTTATCCACAAGCGCGCATGGCATAAGCCGAAAGGCATATGCCTACTGCGAGTGCGCTATGGAATTGCGGCAGGACTACAAGGCCATCGAGGCCCTTTACGACTCTCGCCGCTCGCCTGAGCGCATCGTCGCGCATTACCAGCTTGAGCGCGTCATCGCCGATGAGCTGCGTAGATCAAGCAAAGCGGAGCGCGAGAGCGGGCTCTATCAGGACGCTTATCGCCGTCTGCTCGGCGGCCTGCCCGATCATCCCCGCAAGACCGTCCACACGCCTGAGCGCGCTGCACAAACGCGCGCTTACGTGCAGCGCCAAGCTTCGATGTTGAAGCGCGAACTGAAGCCGGGCGACATCTTCGTCGATCTGGGTGGCGGCGATGGCGGCGTGGCGATGGCGCTCGCGCCGCATGTGGCGAAAGCGATCGTGGTTGATGTGAGCACCTCGCTGGCGCCCGATGCCGCCCCGCCGAACTTCGAGTTTCTGCAGAATGTCGGCGCTTCGATCCCGTTGCCCGCCGAGAGTGTCAACTTCGTCTATTCCAATCAGCTGATGGAGCATCTCCATCCAGACGACGCACTCGACCAATTGCGCGAGGTCTATCGCGTCCTCAAACCCGGCGGGCGCTATCTGTGCCGCACGCCGAATCGCTTCAGCGGACCACACGACGTGTCGATGTTCTTCAGTGCTGTCGCCGAGGGCATGCACTTGAAGGAATATTCCTATCGTGAGCTGACGCCCTTGATGAAACAGGCCGGCTTTGCGCGCACGAGCATCTGGATTGCGCCACGCGCTTACCGCGCCTTCACGCTGCCGCAGGCGTTGGGTGAAGCAGTGGAACAGCTCTTCGCGATCACCCCGCGCGAATGGCACACCGTCATCAATCGCAGCAACGTCGCCCGCGCTTTGCTCGGCATTACGATGATGGCGCAGAAAGCAGCTTGACGCGGCCTGCCGCAGGCAGGCTTTGATGCGCTTGTGACCACGCCCACGATCTTCATCGACGCCGATGCTTGTCCGGTGAAAGAAGAGATTTATCGCGTCGCGCGCAGGACCGGTTGCCCGGTGCAGGTCGTGACCAACAGCTTCATGCGGGTGCCTCCGGATGTGACGCTAACCGTCGTCGAAGCCGGGCCAGACGTTGCAGACGACTGGATCGCCGAGCGCGTGAAGCCGGACGATATCGTCGTAACCAACGACATCCCCCTCGCCAGCCGCACGCTAAAAGCCGGCGGCGCGGCCCTTGGCGCAACAGGCAAGGCGTTCACCGAAAGCTCGATCGGCGCGGCGTTGGCGACGCGCGAGATCATGGAGCATCTCCGCTCGATGGGCGAAGGCGGCGGCGGCCCGAAGCCGTTTTCGCAAGCCGATCGCTCACGGTTCTTGTCGGCGCTGGATGCCGCGGTGATGAAGGCGAAACGACGATAGGTCGCAATTCAACCATAGCAGCCACGCTGAGCGAATGTAACGCGCGCTACCGCAAACATTAGCCCGGTGTTTACGGTTGTACCGCGCTTGCTCACTTGCGTGACAACGCGTGGGAGCATCATGCCTGATCTGGAATCACGCTATCGCGGCGCCGACGGGCAATCGTTAGCCCGCCGGGTTGTCGATCTGCTGAAACAGCACGACGTACCGACCTCGCCATCCAACTACGAGGTTTGGATCAACCACGCCGCTGGGCTTCATCCCGATCTCAGCCGCCAGATCGAAGTGCACCTGGCCAGTGGAGCGCAGTTCTCAGATGCCGTAAGTGAAGCGCTCTTCGACCGCTTCTTTTCGAACACGCGTTTGACCGTGGAGATGGTGGAGACGAGCGACTCGGTAGCACGCGAGTTGTCGAGCGTGATTTCCGCGCTCCGCGAAGCCGGAGACCAGACCGGGGCGTACGCCGACACCCTTCAGAACGCCGTGACCAATATCGATCGTAGCGCCGACGCCAGCGACCTGCGCGCCGTGATGGCGAGCCTCGTGGCCGTTACGCGTGAGATGGTGAGCAACAATCGCCAGCTTGTGACGCAGATGGCGTCGTCATCACGCCAGGTCGAGGCGCTGCAAACAGCTCTTCAAAGTGTAAAGGTCGAAGCGCTCACCGACGGGCTAACGGGCCTCGCCAACCGCCGTCTGCTTGATGAAACCTTGCGGCGGCGCGTCGAAGAGCAAGAGACAAACAACGCCGAACTGTGCCTCATCATGTGTGACATCGACCACTTCAAGCGCTTCAATGACTCTTGGGGGCATCCAGTCGGAGACCAAGTGCTCCGCTTCATCGCTGCAGTGTTGAACCAGCACGCGCACGGAGACACGCTAGCAGCGCGTTATGGCGGCGAAGAATTCGCAGTCGTCCTGCCGCGCACGCACGCGGCTCGCGCATTTGCGATTGGTGAGGCCATTCGCAAGGAGATCGGGTCCAAGCGGCTAACGCGGCGATCAACGGGTGAAGTGATAGGCGCTGTGACAATATCGATGGGAATTGCGCAGCACCGCCGGCACGAAAGCGTCGCCGATCTCGTAAGTCGCGCCGACGCCTGCCTTTACGCTTCCAAACGCGCGGGCCGCGATCGAATTACCACTGACGCGGAAACGGTGCTCGTATCAGCGGCTTAGCTAACCCAACTCAATCATAACCTCATCCGCCGCAACGCTCGCGCCGGCGGCGACGTGCACTTTAGCGATAACACCGTCGCGTTCGGCGCGGATGATGTTTTGCATCTTCATGGCTTCAACCACGGCGACGCCCTCGCCTGACTTCACGTCCTGCCCGACCTTGACGTCGATCGACACGATGAGGCCCGGCATTGGCGACACGACGAGCTTTGAGGTGTCGGCCTTTTCTTTCTCCGGGATCTTCTTGAAGAGCTCCGCTCCTCGCGGTGTGGCGACAAGCGCCAGCACCGTCACGCCACGAAGGCGCAACGTGTAGCCACCGGGCGCGGTCTTGATCTTCACCGAGAAAGGCTGGCCTTCAAACTTGCCGCTAATGATGCGTGCGCCTGGGCGGGTGACCGTATCGATGCGATGCGGCTTGCCGTCGATCGTAACCGTCGCGCCGGCGCCATCGAGATCGACGCTGGTTTGGTGATGAACCTTGTCGAGGATGACCGTCCATTCACGCTGCCAGCCTTTGAGGCCGCCATTGAGTTGACCGCTGATTTCACGAGCACGGCGCGCGGTGAACGAGCGGGCGATGGCGGCGGTGGCGATGAGCAGCTTGTGCTGCTTATCGGTCGGCGGCACGCCTTCGAAACCCTGCGGGAAGTGATCCTTGATGTACGCAGTGGTGAAGTCGCCTTTGCGGAAATCCTTTTCCTCCATCACCGCGCCAAGGAACGGGATGTTGTCGGCGATGCCGTCGATGAGGAAATTGTCGAGTGCTGCCG
>CAYZIJ010000081.1:3680-8752 GCA_964478365.1 uncultured Terricaulis sp. | reverse complement strand
CCAGAGCCTTCGCACCTGGAGCGCCGGGCACTGCGCTGTGCGCCTGCTTTCCCTGCTCCTCATACGCCTGACGGGTGGCGTCGATATCCGTCAGGAGACCGGTCCAATTTCCTTCCATTTCACTCCTCCTCCTCTGACAGGCCGAGCGCTTTGCGCCGGTTGCTGCAAACTCCAATGCTCTTACGAGCGCCGGCCGCGACTCTGTCGGCGGCGCCACACTTGAACTTGACCGTCACCGAGCGAGCAGTCTCCTCAATCACCGGATTTCGCATGTCGCAGATGGGACACGCCATGCGGATCAAAAATTCGCCCTCGTGCGGGACCAGCAGCCAATGCCTCTGCACATGAGCCGTTAGACGCGTCGCGACGCGCTGCGGCACGGGCCGATGGCCGTTCTCCCAATTCCACACCTCTTGCGCAGTGTAGGGACGCTCCTTTTCCATGAGTTCAGCGAGAAACTCGCCAAACTCCTGCGCACTTCTCGCGCCCCGAATATCCTTTAGTTGCTCTGCTGACATTTCGCTCATGCCTCACGGACTAGAGCCTTGCGCTTTAGATCGCAACGCTCACAAATCAGACATAGAGCACCTTGCTCTATAGCGCAAGATGCTCTATAAAGAAGCTCGTAACGGCTCCACATCCAGCTGCAGCGCCTTCACTTCCTGTTCACCGCTTTGACGCGGGAGTGATCGCCGCACGCGGGACGAGCCGCGGAGTTTCCCATGACCAAGAATTCTCTGCGCGAAGGCGCACCTGATACCGACCGGATTCCGCGCTACGCCATGAACGGCATCCTTGCGACCGTCATCACCGTGAGTGTCCTGGGCTGGATCAACACCCTGCCCGGTTACGCCGGCTGGGTGGCCGCAGCGCTTGCCGCTTGTCTTGAAGCGCTGATCTTTTTCGGCCTGCCGAGATTGTTGCAGCACTGGAAAGACAAGAGGAAGCCTCAAGCGATCTTTCTGGTCGCGGTCCTCGTGATCGCTGGCGGCATCAATGCGGTTGGCGTCGATCGCGGCTTGGAGTTTCTCGCCTACCCGCTCCAGCGTCCCCTAGACGCAGCGCACACGGCTGCAGTCAATGACCTGGCCAATGATCGGACGCAGCTCACCGACGAGATCGCGGCGATCGAACGCCGTCTGCAAGCGGCGGCAGCAAGCGCGCCAGATCCACTGGTGACCAATGCCGCGCGGATGCGTCAGTGGCGCGCGAACTACAACGACGCGACCGCTGTCGATCGTGAGCGTCTGCCGGATGCCCGCACCGAGCTTGAACGCCTCTCTGCCCATGCTGAGCCAGCGGAGCGGGCTTATCCGGAATGGCTTCGCCACTTGATCGCCGGTGGCCTGTTTTTCATTTCGATGATCACACGATTTGCGTGGGGCTTCGAAGCGGCGCCTCACTCTCAGCGCAAGGCGCCCCGCGCCAAGCGTGATGAGGCAGAGGCGCCTCACGTCGGAGACGCCTCGCCCCAATCCGGCAACGTGTTGAATTTTCAACAGGCGCGCCGCGCAAAGGGTAAGGCTTGGGCTGAGGCAGATCGAGCCGAGGTTCGCCGCCTCAAGGGCGCGGGGCTGTCGAGCCGTGAAATCGAAAAACGCACAGGCGTACCCCACCAGACCGTCAGTCGGTGGAGATAAACGGCAGCCAGGAGAACTGAAGTGAGCACCGCAGCCGAAACCATCTACCGCGCTTACATGACCCTCCACGAGAACGGGCATCTAACCATGGGCGAACTCATCACCAAGCTGCGCAACGTGTCGGGGTTTCAAGATTGGTACGTCGCCTACAAACAGAGAGGCAAAGCTGTCGCCGTTCCGTCCGGGACATTGGATGCGATCCGGGCTGTCGTCGTGGAGGAGACGCAAGACGGCGCCGTTCTCACGGTTGGCAGCGTTGTGGATGATCCAGCGTTTCGCGGTCACGTGCGCGGCGCCTGCGACAACCAATTGCGCGACCCTCGCGCCACGCCAGAAGCGAAACTAATGGCGCGTTGGCTTGGCACTCTCCTAGATATTCTTGCGCCCGCGAGCCAACGCGTTGCGAGCTAGGCGGGGCCGTCATGTGGTTGCTGATCTTCACGCTGGTTTTTGACGACGGCAGCGAGCACCCGCGTTTCGCATCCGAACAGATTCAGTACGCCACCGAGCAGCAGTGCCGCGAAGCCCAGGCTCGGTGGATCGAGAACGGCGAAGCTCTGCCCGAGGGCTACACGAAACCCTGGCGCCAACTCACCGGCCCCGAGTGTGAGCCGACGGCGGTTGGCGTCGGCGTATAGGACTTTTACGGGTCTGTAGGGCGCAAGCCCCAGATCGCGCGCATCAGAATATCGGCCCGATTGGGTTCGCGCATCTGCCAGCGCTCTTGTGAGCGCTCCTCAGCGGCAGCAGCAGCCTCTCTAGTACGTGCGGTGCGCTGCGCCTCGATAGCCTCTCTCTGCGCCGCTTCGCGCGCCTGAACCTCGTGAGCGCGCTCTTGAGGCTGAAACACGTCACGCGAGAAAGCGCGCGACTGTCGCGCTACAACTTCGGCCGCAGTGCGCGCACGCCCGCCGCCGAGATAGTGTTGAAAGCGCCGCCCTGTGCGCGGATGTTGCCGCCACTCATAACGGCCGCCCTCGAAAAAAACTTGCGGGTTTGCTTCGACCGCTGCCGGCGAGGCAACATCGACGCCACGGCGCACACGGCCAGCGCTGCGCGCGTCCTCTTGCGCGGCCCGAATGAGATTCACCGCTTCGCCGGAGCCGAGAAAATGGCCCAAGTAAAGTTCGTTCTCTCGGATCGGCCGATTGAGCGCGCGCTGCAGATCGCGGGCGTTCTCACGCCCGTACTCAGCAGCCATCAGCGCGCCCCAAGTCGGATCCCCGCGCAATTCCAGCAACTCATCGTCGGTAAGCGCGCCGAACTCATCGAGCCCGTATGGCCCGCCGTACTGGCGCATCACGCGAACCCATGTGCTCTCGATGAACTGCGCGTTGCCGAAGGCTGACGATGTGCCGGGACGAGCCTTGTCGTCGCCGCCGCTCTCGTGCCCAACCAACGCGCGCAAATAGCTCGTAGAGACGCCCGTCGCCAGCGCCGCCCGTTCGATAGGGTCGGGATCGACAACGCCGCCAGGCCCCACCGCAAACGACGTAGCTGGCTCATCACGAACGAGCCGGGGCCGATAGCGTGCGCGACGCGCAAGCGCGCCCGCATCACTGCCCCATTGTGAATGCCGCTCCAAGTCTGCCGCGTGCTGAGCTGCTCTCTCTGGCGTCGCGGGCTCGTCATCACCGACAACGCCACCGGGGCCAACGGGATGTGACGGCGGCGCGACGCGATCAAGCATGTCAACGAACTCGTGCGCACGCCCAGCGTCTCCCACCATCGCGCCGGCGACCGAACCAACATCATCGACAAATTCACGACGTCGCGGCCGAGCCCGTTGCCCTGGACGGGGACGGCCCACGAACATCTGGTAAAAGTCAGTCATCCGCGCTTCGCCGTTTTAGTCGGCTTATTCGCGAGGCGCGCGTAGCCCGGCAGATACTTGCGTTTGTAGTTGTAGCCCGTGCCGTGCATGCGCGCGACCGTCAGGCTCTCTTGCAGATGCAGCAACGTACGCACTAGGCCCGGATGATTGAGAAGGCCAAACCCTTGAAGCGCTTCACGCAATGACGGGTCGAAATATGTGGAGAGCACTTCTTTGCCCACATCTTTCGCCTTTTTCATACCGAAGGCCTTGAGGCCCGGATCAGCCTCGCACTCTCTTCGCCATTCTGCCTTCAACGCGGCGAAGTGCTGATCCTGATGCTCCAGCAAGGCGTACTGTGCTGCAGCGCCTTCCTGTTCAAGCTGCTCCAAATGCAGATCGAACAACTCTTGCACGGCGGGGCCAGGAATGTTGTGGCGCTCGATGATTGGGGCCATCAAGTCCAGACCCTCCTGATCGAACTCGGTGAAGCGGTCGGCATCGATCCGAAGGGACATGCCAGGCAGCACCTCGATTAGATCCGTGCTTGCGCGCGCGGGCGCTTGCGGTCGCGTCGAAGCCGCCGGCGGCTTCGCGATGCCAAACATGATGTCGCCATCCGTTTGCGCCGCGCTTGCCTTTGCGACCGTGCGGGGTCCGGGCGGCGGTGGCGGCGGCGGCGAATACATGATGTCGGCGCCGCGTTCCTCAATCACTGCATGTCGCTGGGCGACCGGAAGCGCGGGAACGGAAACCTTCGCCGGAAGATTGCTTGGCTGTTCTGGCTCATAGAACACGTCTGCCTCGCGCTCGCTCATTGGCCTGGCCCGTAAGCGTTGTAGTCGCGCTCACGC
Organism: uncultured Terricaulis sp.; assembly: GCA_964478365.1. Lineage (GTDB taxonomy): Bacteria > Pseudomonadota > Alphaproteobacteria > Caulobacterales > Aquidulcibacteraceae > Vitreimonas. The sequence continues at coordinate 4,445 of CAYZIJ010000081.1, read as the reverse complement.
GCGCGCTCTCTCTGTTCGGCTTCGTCAGCGACTCGCTTCCTAAAACTTGAAGGGCTGACCCAGCGCAGATCAAGGCTGCCGCCGCCTGGCTGGAACGGTTGAAGCACTGGCGAATCCGCATTTGACGTTGGAGACGTCGGCCCCGTCAGGTGACGATAGATCGACGGAAGGCCGTCCAGCTTGTCATCAACGATGCCGAGAGCGGCCGCGATGCTGCGCGCAAGATCGTCGTTCATCGTCTTCCTCCGGCCATGGCTTGCCGCACTGCATCGACGCAAGCGGCGGCCTTGGAGATGATTTGTCGCTGTGTGGCTTCCACCGCCTCACGCTCGAGATCGCCCATCTCTGGCGTCTTGATCGGCTCTTGTGGAATGACCGAGCCGGGGCTGGAGCTTGTCACCACATCGACGCAATTGCGCGTGCGCATTTGCTCTTTGCCGTTCTGTGCGTCGAGGATCGGCTGAGCGAACTCTTCTTCCGTGAGCCGGCGAGGCTCTCTCAGCCAAGCCGTGCTATCCAAACCTTCATACACCAGCCGCAGCGTCGGCTCGCCTTCAATCGCGCGCAGCGCGCTCTCTGGATCGAACTTGAAGCGCAGCAGCGGAATCTGCTCCGGTGCTTCGACCGAGTAGGTGGAGCCCGTCGATATGCGATAGCTCGTGTTCGGATCGACGTCCTCGCCATCGCGGCGCCACCACATCGGGCAACCTTCAGCCTTCACATGCAGGCGCATCACTTTGTATTGGTCTGCGATCTCCACCGGCA
>CAYZIJ010000081.1:0-3580 GCA_964478365.1 uncultured Terricaulis sp. | reverse complement strand
TCAGCCTTCACATGCAGGCGCATCACTTTGTATTGGTCTGCGATCTCCACCGGCAAAGGCGGAAGCGCAAAAGAGCCTTCCACACTGCTAAGCGGGATCGCTGCCTCGTAAATCTTCATTTGATTTCCCCGTTGTTGCTTGGGCACGCGCCACGCCCAACGGGGGCCAGACGCGGCGCGCTCCCAAGACTAAAAGTTCGGCCGGGACGCCAACGGGCTATCTCAACATTTGGCAACATCTTCGACGTCTGACGACGCCCCAACCGAGAGAAAAGCATAGCCCGCGCCTGCGCACGCGCGGGCTATGCGGAGGGATTTTGAGCTTCATGGGGGAATGGGATCGTCGCCGTGATCGGGGTCATGCGGCGTAATAAAGTCTAGCGGTCACACGCTCCAGCGTCACCGTGTCTCCAGCGTCAGCCAGTTGCGCGGTGATGCCGATTTCGCTGGCGTTCGCTGTATTGATCGCGGCTGTCGACGGCGCGCTGATTGAGCCCGTGCCGCCCGCGGCGCCCGTTGAGCCGGAAACCTGCGACGATGCGCTGTTCCTATTGGAGATGAGGGTAAGGCGACGCTGTGCGGCGACTGAAGTCGGCGTGCCGGAGTCGATGATCGTGCCGGTTAGGCCGGAGCCGGAGGCGGCGATGCGCTCGCGAATGGTTTTGGTGTTGCCGTTGCTGGTGCAAGACCACAAGGCGTCGATTTCAACATAGCCGTTCGGCCCCATTTCGCCGGCGGCGATCGGGATCGTCGCCATCAACGTCTCACTGGTGGATCCGGTGAGCACGACCGCGACTGCCGAGTGATAGATAACACGGGGCGTGCCTAGGTTAGCAGCCGCGCCGCGCGCTGTGCCTGCGGCGGTGCCGCCGTCTGCGATGGCGAGGTCAGTGATGCCAGTGACAGAGCCGCCCGTAATGGCGACATTGTTCGCGGCCTGCGTGGAAATGGTGCCGAGCTCGCCCGCCGTCCGCAATGCAGCGGCGTCCGCAAGTTCTAAGAGCGCCAAGCCGTAAGCTGTTGGCGTCTGTTGCCGCAAATCGTTCAGCGCATCCCACGCGCCAAACATCTCGCCCGCATCGGTGAAACCTGTAATGCCCGCGATGTCCGGCGGATAAGCCGCGCCGTCATAGTTTGGATCGGAAGCGTCGCCGTAGTGGGCGCAGACAAGCATCAGGCCGCGAACTACGCCGTCGCCAGAATCCGGGTCCCAAGTATTGTCCGTGTTATCGACCCAGATGCCGCCGACTTGGTGGCAACCGCTCATGCGAATCTGGCACGGAAACACTGGCGCATTGCCGCTGCCGCTCGGCGGCTTCACCAACACGCCATTGCCGCGCCGCTCGCCGCTCACATAGCAGAAGCACCCGTCGAAGCTGATGTTATCCGTGAAGCGAAGCAGCACGCATGTTGATGTGTTCGCGGTCGGGACGCGGTTGAACGCCGTCCAGCCCGTGGCCGTGGTGTCATCGCTGACTGCAAAGTAGCAGTTATCAAAGCGCGTCGTGGCCGGATCAAAGCCCGCCGTGAACGCATCCTCGCCAACCTGAAGCGCGACGCAATCGTTCGCGCCGGCCGTGGTGACGTAAAGCTGGTGGAAGACATTGCCGCCCGCACCGACAAAGATGCCGGCTGCGTCGTAATACGCACCGAGCCGCACACCGATGCCGCCGCCCTGCGGGTAGAGCACGCCGCACAGATTGATGTCTGCCCAGAAGACGTGCTTCAGGTTCCAGATCGTTTGAACGCGACGTGTGCCGTTGAAGACAAGGTTGCGAATGGTGACGCGCGCGACCTGAACGTCGAGCATGTAGGTGGCGACGCTTGCGCCGAAATACTCAATGGCCGTGCCTTGCTGGACCCGGTTAGAAACCAGATCGAACGTGCTAGGGACTTCGCCAATGAGCCCGATGTTTTGAACGGTGGACGGCGCCGATGCGCTGCCGTTGCCAAGCACGATGCCGCTTGTGCCTGAATAGAGATAGGTCCCACCGGGGAAGTAAAGGTTTTGGCCATTGGCGTTTAGCGCCGCAACAGCGTCATCGATCGCATCCGTATCATCGGTGCCGATCTTTACGATCCGGGTGGCGCCATTGATCGTAGCGCCGGCGTTAGCCGCCAACGTGACCGCTGTCGGGCTTACATAAGCCGCCACAGTCGTCTTGAGTGGCGCAGTGCCGTTTAAGGCAAGCTCAACCCAAATCTCTTCGCCAACATCGTCAGCGGTGAACGCAGCGCCTGTTGACACCAGGTCGGGCGTCCCGCTGGTGATCTGGACGCCTTTATAAATCCGCCCATCACCAACCGCGCCAAAGTCTTTGACGCTCAGGTCTTCCGCGAAACGATCAGCGAGAAGCCTTCCAGTCGTAGAGCCGGTAGCAGTGACTGTGGTTGAAGCCCCGTCGTTGGTGACGGAGCGAAAGCCGGTCAGCGCTTCATTGAAGACGATGACTTGTCCAGCTTCCGGCGCGCCGGTCAGTTGCCCGTCGAAGCTCTCGCCAACTTGGATCGATCCGACAGGCGCGCGCCGCACTCGATCGTTCAGATCGTTGAGCTGGCTTTGAAACTGATCAAAGGCTCGCTCGTGAATCGGGCCGTTGTAGCCCGATTGCGACGTGAGCGCCGTTTGTTGTGTGAAGACCGGCTTGAGCCGAACGTAAATGTAGTAGCCGCTTGCATAGACCGTGTTCGTCGTGATTGAGCCGCCAGGCGATGAATCTTGATCGCCGTTGACGACGACCACGAATTGCCCAGCCGAGACGCCGCGCGTGAGCACGGTTTCCGCGCCTGTGGCGATCGCGACCAAGACGACTTTGACCTGGTCTTCGGCTTCAACATCGCCGTAGGCTTGAACGCGGAACGAGAAAGAAAAATCGACCGTCGAGCCATTGCTCAAATACGGACCGCTGGTGACGTCAGAGGATGAAATCGCCATCCTTAGAACGCCTGGGCGATGTGCTTGATCGCAGAGCCAAGCTCGCTCTCTTGAACGCCGTACTGCTCAGCGGCTTCGCGTAGCTCTTGGTGGACGACAATGCCTTGCGTCGGGCCGTTGCCCATCAGTGAGCGAAGCTGCGGCTCATGCTCTGGGTTCGACAGCCAGCCCAAAAGCCATTGCGTGACGTTGACTGCGCGCTCGAATTCGTCGTGTCTCATTGGAAAATCCCCGTTGCTTGCAACGGGAATTGTCCGGGGGTGCTCGCGTTACGCGGGGTTCAGCGTTATGATCGAGGGATGACCGACAAGCCAAAACATCGGCTCACGCCTGGCGACTACATCGCTGCAGGATTCGATCCTCCGCACTGGGACGAGCGTCCGTGGACAACCGACGTGTTGCGGGAGCAGGAAGAGATTGACGCCAAGGTGCAGGCATGGCGTCAGAGCGTCACTGACGAGGAACGCGCAGCGCTGCATGCGCTATCGGAAGATCGCCGGCGCGCCGCAATGATTGCACGGCTGAGGAAGCACGGCGAACCTCTAGGCGAGACACCGGATAACCCAGCGCTACGCGAAGCGTTGGAAGTCCTGATAAATTCCGACAAACAGGAGGTGCGCGAGGCGATGGAACGACTGAAGAATTT
>CAYZIJ010000080.1:0-8899 GCA_964478365.1 uncultured Terricaulis sp. | reverse complement strand
CCGGCTCGCCGTGGACGATGAAGGTGCGGCGCGGCGGCTTTTCAAAGCCGCGGAGCCAGCGGATGATCTCGCCGGCGTCGGCGTGGGCTGAGAGTTCAGGCAGGTTGGCGATTTCAGCCCGGATCGGAATCCATTGGCCAAACATCTTGATCTCGGTTTCACCAGCAAGCAGACGGGCGCCTCGCGTGCCGACGGCCTGATAGCCGGCAAACAGGATCGTATTCTTGGCCTCGGGCCCGAACGCCTTGATGTGGTGCAAGACGCGCCCGCCGGTCGCCATGCCGCTGCCGGCAATGACAATCTTGGGCATCGGATTTGATACAATGGCCTTTGAGTCTTCGACATCGCGCACATAGGTGGCGATGGCGCAGGATTGCTCGCAGGTCTCGGCTGAAAAGCGATGGTCGTCTAAATGGCCGCATAGGAGTTCGGTCGCATTGATCGCCATCGGGCTGTCGAGAAAGATAGGCACGGACTTGATGCGTCCTGCGCGCTTCAGCATCCACAGATGATAGAGGAGAACTTGAGTGCGCCCGACGGCGAACGCGGGAATAACGACGGTGCCGCCGCGGCGCACCGTCCGCTCCACGACCGCGCCCAAGGCTTCCATCGGATCGTTTTTGGGATGGATGCGATCGCCATATGTCGATTCAACGACCACATAATCGGCCGCGTTCACCGGCGCGGGATCAGGCATGAACACGTCATCATAACGTCCCAAATCGCCGGAAAATACGATTCCGCGCCCTTGCCAATTGAATTCGACCATCGCCGCGCCGAGGATGTGGCCTGCACGGCGCAGCTGCATCTTGGCGCCGCCTTCAACGCTTGTTTCCGTCTCGAAGGCGATCGGCTTCAGCTGCTTCAATGCGGCCTCAGCGTCGCGCACGGTGTAAAGTGGAAGCGCGGGCTTATGCTTTGTGTGGCCTCTACGGTTGGCGTATTCGGCATCGTTCTCGGCGATTCTGGCGCTATCCTTCAACAGGATGTCGCAGAGATCGGCCGTCGCGGAGGAGCAATAGACGGGCCCCCTAAAGCCGTCGCGCACGAGCTTCGGGAGATAGCCGCTGTGGTCCAAGTGCGCATGCGTCAGCACCACCGCATCGATCGAATCCGGCGGGATCGCGAGCGGCGCCCAATTGCGCTCGCGCAGGACCTTAAGCCCCTGGAACATGCCGCAATCCACCAGAATGCGCCGGCCGTCCGCCTCCAAGAGGTGCTTTGAACCGGTGACCGTTCCCGCAGCGCCGAGGCTCGTTAAAGTCAAACTCATGTCGTTGGCTTCTTTCTACTGAGGTGCAACGCGCAGAACATTGGGGTCGCCGCGTCCGTCGAGTGCGGTCAGTTCGACCTCCGACAAAAACTCCTCGCGACCACAGCCGAGGATGCGAGCTGCGGCCTCAAGCGCATGCGCCCAGGTCGAGCGGTTGGCGAACAGCATGCCGAATACGTCGAGCGTGCCGCCCCGATTGATGAAGCCAAGCGCGCTGGTGCGGGAAGGTCCGGCGTCGAGCCGGCGCAAGGCCCCAAGCATAGGCTCTGGGCGAGTATGGGTGAGAAAAACGCGCGGCGTCCCCTCCGGGAAGAAATGTCTGCGCTGCGCCTCGCTCGCGGCATAGGCGGTTTCAATCTCGTCGCGCCCGGCGCGGAAGCGGCCAGGCTCCAAAAGCGCGGTGACGCATGCCGAACGGCCACGCGCCATCAAGCGTTCGCCCGCACGTAGGGCTTCCGCAGTTTGATAGGCGCCAATCGCGACGAATTGGAGGTCAGCCTCTCTAGGGTCGCCGAGGAGAAGTGCTGCGCCATCAGCAACGGCTTGTTGGGCGCGCGCCCCGCTGAGCAAGCGAGCCACAGCGCGCTTCGGCGTCACGAGGCACGCGATTTGACCATGCGAGGCGTAGACGCTTCGAAGCGAGGCCGCCGCGGAATTGGCGTCGATCGGAAACAGCACGCGCGCGGTATCCGCCATTTCGCCCAGAAGCGCCTCGGGCAAGGTCGGATCCTGGTGCGATTGTTCGTTCTTGGCGTTCTCCCAGGTATGCGACGTGGCGATAAGCGCCACCGACAGCCAGCGCGGCGGCGCGCCGATCTCACGTTGACGGCGGGCAAAGATGATGTCTTGGCGCAGCGCCCCCAGCATTTTCATGGCGAAGGCTTCGTAGCTCACGGCGAGATTGAGCCCGCCTTTATTGCCGAGCGCCGCGCCAATGACCGCTTCCTCATTGAGCGCGGTAATGACGGCGCCGTCCACCGCTTCCGGTGCGCCCGGCTCGGGCGCATTCACGCGGTGGCGCAACAAATCGAGCGTTGCGCCCATGTGATTGCTTTTCAACTCGTCAGGATTGCCGACACGCACGCGTAGATCCGGATTAGCTTTGACGATCTCAACGAAAAGTGCGTCGAGCGCCTCCATGGCGCAACTTGCGCCCCCCTCGGGCGCCCAAGGCGGCTCAGGCAAAACCGGCGATGGGATAGACCTCGCTGTCAGCGGATGGCGGCTTTCGCGCGGCCGCTCTTGCGCATCGTGGACAGCAAACTCCTGCGCCGCCGCATCGAGTTCAGCTTTCGGCACAAAGAGCGCGCGCGCGCCCTCGTTAAATTGCCGCCGCGCCTCGGCGTCGGCGCGAGGATTTCCGGCAAGCGGCAGATTGTGCGCGCGATTTGTGCCCGCCCCCGGAAAGCCATAGCCCTTGATGCAGCGCGCGATCACATAGGGAAGCCGCGCTGGATAGGTCCGTTCCGACATAGATGTGAAATGCATGAGCGCGGATTCGGCTTCGATGATGGCCGAGGCGTAGGCAAGCGGATCGTGACCGTCGATGATGATGGGATCAAAACCGCTTAGCCGCAGATGCTGAGCGAGCCACTCAGCGCCTCCCTCCTGGCCGATTTCGGTGCGCTGCTCGATGCGCCTGCCATTGAGGATCATGACGGGCACGACAAAGCCGCTGTCTTCGGCGCGCCACCAGCGCGGCGACCAGTCGGAGCCACGCTGTTCTTCGAACGCTCCATCGCTCAAGAACGCGACCAAGCGCTCACCCGGCAAAGGCATATGAACGTATTGGGTTTCGGCAAAACCCAGATAGCCGCCTTCGGAGACGCCGCCTGCAGTGTGCGGATTGACGTGACTGCCGAGCGGCGCCGCGGGGCGCCCTTCTGGCGTCAACGCATAAGAATAGAAGTCGGCCGCGAGCCGCGAGAGACCAGCTTCGCTGCGCCCGTAGCGCCCCTGTTGGGCGGGAGATACATCCTCCAAGAGCGCGTTGACCGCTTCGATCGCGGCCACGCAATGGCCCTGCCCCAACACCCAGGCGCGCGTCTGCCCGGTGAGCGCGTTGGCAAGATGATAGCCGACAAAGGCGATGGCTGCGTTGAGCGAGCCGCCCATATGGCCTTCGGGCGCTGCCTTAAAAGCGTCCGCGGCCAAGTCTGCGCCGCTTAGATCGACGCGCGTGGCGTAACTCATGTGCGCTACGGTCCACAACGCGGCGCTGGCGAGGCGGTCAGCAGCCGCGCACAAGGCAAGCGCCCTGTCGCGATCGGCCAGCGCCCCGTCCATCCAGTGGCGCGCGACAAGGTTTTCGATTTTCGCGACGGTCTCGGGCCGGTGGCGGATGACGCCATACCCCTCCCGCCATGCGTCGCTGGCTGGTGCTGACACGACAATGATCCGCTTGGGGCCGGCGCGCGCCCTTCTTCTCGCCATCAACCAATACGCACGCCAGCGTCCGCGCCCTGACAAAAGGGTGTGGGTCCAAACTAGCTCATCGTCGCCAGCGCGGCGCGGGTCTCACGTGCGATGACGGCTTCTTCGTCGGCGGCGCGCGCCTCGATGATGACTTGCGCGCCGTTGCGCGAAATCACCCCCGCGCCCGCCTCGTTGCGCGCCTGATCGAGGTCCACGCCCATAAAACTCAGGCCCTCGCATATCGCCGCCCGCACGCGCGGCGCGTTCTCGCCTATGCCGCCGGTAAACACCACCCGGTCGACGCCGCCCAGAACGCCCGCAAGACCCGCAAGCCAACGCCGACCTGTCTGGCAGAAGAGCTCCACCGCTTCCGCGGCGCGGGGGTCTGGCGAAACCAACAATTCGGCCATATCTGCGCTCACGCCCGAAAGGCCGAGCAATCCTGATCGGCGATTGAGAAGATCCTCGACGTCCTCAAGAGAGCGGCCGGCGCGCAGCAGGTGCAGCACAACGCCCGGGTCGATGTCTCCGCTCCGCGTCGCCATCGGCAAGCCCGAAACAGTTGAGAACCCCATTGATGTCTCGATGCTGCGCCCGCCTTCGATCGCCGTCATCGATGCGCCGGCGCCCAGGTGCGCGACGACGATGCGTTCGCGGCCAAGGTCGACACCCTCGCTTTGCAATGCCGCCAAGATCGAAACAATCGACAGTCCATGAAAGCCGAAGCGGCGTACGCCAGCGTTAAAGAAATCCCGCGGCAGCGCCATCATCGCCGCCGCCTTGGGTAGATTGGCGTGGAAGGCGGTGTCGAAGCAGGCGACATGCGGGCGGGCAGGCCAGCGCGCCCGGGCCGCAGCGACGCCCGCAAGGTTGGCGCTTTGGTGCAAGGGCGCCATGGCGGTAAAGTCCAAAAGCCTTGCCTCGACCTGGGCCCCAAGCAGAGTGGGCGCCACAAAGTCGGCGCCGCCATGGACCACACGGTGGCCGATGGCGTTAGGCGCAATCGGCGGCAAGACGCTGAAAAGCGCCTCAAGCGCCTCGCCATGATCGCCGGCGCGCGATGGTTCAATCGTTTTCATTTTGCCCGCGCGCCCGATTGTGAGTTGCGGGTCCTCGCGCCCAATGCCGCTGAAATGGGCGCGCCACACGACATCGGGCGCAAAACACGCAACGCGTACGCTCGATGAGCCACAATTGACTGTAAGAGTGGGACCCATCTTCAAGGCCGCCTCAAGCGTGCGATTTGTCCCATGCCTTCAGGGCCAAAGCTAGCGCTGCGGCGTCGCGCGGCGCGCCATCTCGCTTGCAAGCAATTCGCGCGCCCGATGCACGCGATATTCGAGCGACTTGATTGAGCAGCCGAGCGTTGCACTAGCGGCCGCTTGCGATAGACCGTCAACGGCTGTCAGCATCAGCGCCTCGCGGAGATGTTCGGGCAAGGTCGCCAGCGCCTGGCGCAGTATGCGCACTTCTTCGCGGCTTATCGTCTCCGCCTCGGGCGAGGGCCGCTCGTCGGCGACGCGCAGGTCGTCGCCATCAGGACACTGGCCCCAGAAGGTTCGGCGGGTCGCGGCGCGTCGCGCTGCGTCCCGGCATTTGTTCAACGCGATCGCGTGGAGCCAGGTCTTGAATGAACGCTCTGGATCGAAGCTCGCCATTGCGCCCCAGGCCGCGACGAAGGCTTCTTGAACGACATCGCTTGCCGCGTCCGCGTCAGCGACGCGGCGGCGCACGAAGCGAAAGAGGTCGTCTTTATGGGCGCTCATGAGCGCGCTGAACGCGGTCCGGTCGCCCCTTTGGGCGCGGGCAATCTGATCATCGAAACCACCGATGAAGGTTGCGCGCCGCAGCGGCAAGCGGGCTTGCCTCGACAGCGCGGAAGGCTGAGCCGTAATGGAATTCATGGTCGCCTCGCTGGCCGCAAGAAGCGCGGCCCCATGACAAGATCGCGCCTCGCTTGCATCCCTGCTTTGCTTTGGATCAACTTCCCGTATTTGCGCCTTGGGCGCCTTGTCCTTGCTCTGGCGGAGCCCGATGGGCTAGCTCTCCCCAGGGCGCGCGCCGCCGCGCGCGTATAGAAAAGTGTGATCGCCCGGAGGCTTCCCTGACCGACCTTGATCGCCAACTCGCCGCTTTGGGCCGGGTGGACATCGACATAGCATTGGACGGGCTGGAAAGCGATGTCTGGGCCCGGATTGATGCGCGCGCACAAAGCCGCGCGAGCGCTGGCGCCAACGGCGCCGTGGCCGGCGTCTGCGGCTTTGTGCTTTTGGTCAGCTTGGCCATCGGCGTATCGACGGCCACCGCGTCGGCTACGGTCGATGTTGGACCGTTTGCGCTCGATCAGCCCTATGCGCCGGCCACTGCGCTCGGCCGATAAGTCATGCTGAAAACTTGGAAGCTGCTGGCGCTCGCAGCACTCGTCGGGTTCGGCTCTGGGCTGGGGGGCGTCTTTGTCGGGACAATGCTCACGCGTTCCGACGCCCATCGGGACACGCTCGATGCAGCGGTCCATCGCGAACTTGATCTGACCCCTGAACAGGACCAGCGTCTGGAAGCAATCGAAGCCGGTTACGCCCTGCGCAAGGGCGCCCGTGACGCGGAGCTGCGCGCAGCCGCGCGCGACATCGCTGCCGCAGTGGCCGAGGATCACGCCCAGAGTGAGCGCCTCAGCCAAGCGATTGATCGGTTTCACAACGCCATGGGCCAAACCCAAAGAGACGCTATCGCGCACGTCTTCGAAATGCGCGCTGTGCTCAATGCCGATCAACAGGCGCGGTTCGACATTATCGTCCGCGAGGAATTGCTGCGCGGCGTGGACGAAGAATAAGCGGCCGCCGCCTTCGCGATGTGAAGGAAACCAAGAATGGCGATCGGCGCGCATGGGCTTTAATGAAGCGGGCGCGGAAGAATGGCCCGCACCCGTGCTTTCGTAAGACTGCATCGTCACTGGAAAGCCTGGTTCATGCTTGGGGCGCCCCTTGAGAGAAAGGACGCTGCCGCGCCGCAATTATTACAGGCAGCCCCTCCGCGACCGATTGGACGCCCCCGCTCGCCCATTATTTTGTGGTCTTTCGCCTACCCAAGAGGGACAGACAAAAACGATGTCGTTCAGCGCTTGGCTATCAACCTTCGGCACTCGCCGGGTTGGGCGGCGGACATTCGCAATCGCCAAAGCCGTGGATGACGCACACGGCGCAGAGTCGCAGCACCAGCGCTCGTAGCCGCGCCCGCGCGCGGTGTAAGCGGACGGTCAGCGCATTCAAGTTGAGACCCAAGGTCGCGGCGACACTCGCTCGATCTCGCCCCTCGATATCGATGGCTCTGATCAGCGCCGCGTCATTTGCCGAAAGAGCTTCCAGAAGCGCCAGCAAACATGCGCAAGCAACGCTGTCGGTCTCTGTCTCGGTAGCGAGAGAGCGCAGATCCTCGGTTGGCGCTTCGCGCGCCCGCTGGCGAGCGAGACCGCGATAGTGATCGGCGATGGCTGTCGCCAGCACGCGCGACAACCAGGAACGCGCCGCACCGCCCTCTTTCAGGTCGCCAGCGCGCTCCAAGGCGCGGGCGCAAAAAGCCTGCAGCACTTCGTCGGCATGATTTGGATCGCCCAGCCTGGAGCGCAGGTACGCGCGGATCTTGTCGAGGCCCTCTTCGAGTGCGCGCCGCACATCCGCTTCAGGCAAGTCGTTTGGGTCCCCAGCCATAGCATCGATCGCTTCTTCAGGAGGGCACTGTTGCGGCTAACCAAGCGGAAGCCAAGCGTCACGGGCCCGGTGGGCCGCTAGGCGGCCCCACCGGGCGGCCACGCGGCCGCCCTCCCCACCCACAACGGGCCTCAGACCCGTAACGACCCCAGACGCAAAGAGTTTGCAATCACCGAAACCGACGATAACGCCATCGCCATGGCTGCGATCATCGGCGAAAGCAGCGCCCCTGTTATTGGATAGAGGACGCCTGCGGCGATCGGAATGCCCGCGACGTTGTAGGCGAACGCGAAGACGAGGTTTTGGCGGATGTTGCGCATGACCGCTCGCGAAATGATGCGGGCGCGCACAATGGCGCCAAGGTCGCCGCGCAGCAGTGTCACGCCCGCACTCTCGATCGCCACATCAGTGCCACCGCCCATGGCGATGCCAACATCGGCCGCCGCAAGAGCCGGCGCATCGTTGACGCCGTCGCCCGCCATCGCCACGACGCGCCCTTCCCGCTTCAGCCGCTCGACAATTTGCGACTTGTCTTCGGGCAGCACTTCGGCCTCGATCTCATCGATGCCAAGGCCGCGCGCCACCGCCTCGGCCGTAGTGCGATTGTCGCCGGTCAGCATGACGAGCCGCATGCCTTGAGCCCGCAAAGCTTCAAGCGCCGCCGGCGTCGTCGCCTTCACCGGATCGGCGATCGCAAAGAGGCCAGCAAGCTTAGTGTCGATCGCAACATAGATCGCGGTCGCGCCGTCGCGCCGCGCCGCGTCTGCTTCGCTCTTCAAACACGATGCGTCGACGCCCTGTTCGTCTAGAAAGCGTTCGGCGCCGATCACGACATTGCGCCCCTCGACGACGCCCAGGACGCCCTTGCCGGTGGGCGAGTCGAATTCTGTAGGCTCGACAAGCCCAACGCCGCGCGCCTGAGCTGCGGCGACAATAGCCAAGCCAAGCGGATGTTCGCTGCGGTTCTCAAGGCTTGCGGCAAGGCGCAGCACTTCGTCGAGATCGCCGCCCACAGCTGTGTGGATCGCTGTCACCGCCGGCTTGCCTTCGGTCAGCGTGCCGGTCTTGTCGAGCACAAGCGTATCAACCTTCTCGAACCGCTCCAACGCTTCGGCGTTCTTGATGAGGACGCCCGCGCGCGCCCCGCGCCCCACGCCCTGCATGATCGACATGGGCGTTGCGAGCCCGAGCGCACACGGACAGGCAATGATCAACACCGAAACCGCAGCGATCAGACCGTATGACAACGCCGGCGATGGACCAACGGCCCACCACACCAAAAAGGTGATCACGGCGACGCCAATAACGGCCGGCACAAACCAGCCCGAAACCTTGTCCGCTAGCCGCTGAATTGGAGCACGCGACCGTTGGGCCTCGGCCACCATCTGGACGATGCGTGAGAGCATTGTGTCAGCGCCGACGCGATCGGCTTCGATCACCAGCGCGCCGGTTTGATTGAGGGTCCCGCCGATCACGCGCTCGCCGCCCTCCCGCGTCACCGGCATGG
>CAYZIJ010000079.1:0-9263 GCA_964478365.1 uncultured Terricaulis sp. | reverse complement strand
ATGGCGACGTTTGTAGCGCCGCCGATTGCGGTCGCGCAGGAGCCGCAATTGACCACATCTGCCGTCGAAGGAACGTTGCTCACCGTGAATGCGGAGGGCTCTGTCGAAGGGCGTCCGGATTTGGCGACGATCAATGTCGGCGTCACTACCGAAGGGCAGACCGCAGCCGCAGCGCTCGCAGAGAATGCGCGCCGCTCGCAGGCTTTGATCCAGGCGCTGCGCCGCGCTGGTATTGCTGAGCGCGATATTCAGACCGCGAACGTCTCGGTCTATCCACAGCAAGTCTATGGCGAAGGCCAAGCGCCGCGCATCACCGGCTATCAAGCAAACAACACGGTGACGGCGAAGGTGCGCAACATCGATAACACTGGCCGCGTCATCGATGCGGCTGTCGGCGCCGGCGGCAATAACGTCAATGGCGTCTCGTTCTCGTACCAGGATCCGGACGTGCAGATGAACGCTGCGCGCCGCGACGCGATCTCGAACGCGCGTGAGCGGGCGGAATTGTATGCGAGCGCGCTCGGCATGCGCGTGCATCGCGTTGTGGCGGTGAGCGAAGGCGGCGGCTTCCGTCCGCCAATGGTGCCGATGGCGATGGAGCGTATGGCTGCTGCCGACGCGTCGACGCCGATCGCGCCGGGCGACCTGGAGACGCAAGTCAACGTTAGCGTGACGTTCGAACTCCGCTAATTGTCAGAATGCAAATGCACGAAGGGCGGCGTCGGAAGGCGCCGCCCTTTAGTTATGAGTCCGCGCGCGGCGGGATGGGCACGTCGGGGACGTCAACGTCAGGCGCTGGCGGCAATTGCGTGCCGGGCAATTCGAGCTGCGCGATGGGTGCGTTCTGGCGGTAGGTCAGATAGCTCAAAGCCGCTAAGCCGATACCGGCGGCGAGCATGGCTGCGCCGATAAATGCCAACATCGTGGACGCGGTGCTTTTGCGTACAACCATGGCTGGTCTCCTGTGCGTGGAGAACAGCGGCGCGCGCGGCGTGGTTCCGCGCGCCTAGAAATTGACCGGCGTGAGCAGCGGTTCATCGGCATAGAAGCACCGCAGGTTCTCCATCACGTTCTGCGAGCCGGCGAACAGCGCTTCGCGTGTGCCGCCGCCGAGGTGCGGCGTCAGCGTGCAATTTGGAACGTCGGCCCAACGCTCGCGCGGGGTTGGCTCCTCGGTGAAAACGTCGAGACCGGCGCCGGCCAGCTCGCCCGATTTGAGCGCGGCAATCAGCGCCTCTTCGTCGATCAAGGTGCCGCGCGAGATGTTGACGAGGATGCCGTCGCTGCCGAGGGCTTTGATGATGTCGGCGCTGATGATGCCGGTTTGATCGCCGCGTGCGGCGACGGCGAGGATGTCGGCCCATTCGGCGAGGGCTTTGAGGTCCGGCTGGTACGGATAGGCGATGTCGGCTTTGGCGCGCGGGCCGTTCCATTGAATGTCGATGCCGAAGGCGTGCGCACGATGGGCGATGGCTTGGCCGATGGCGCCCATGCCGACAATGCCGAGCTTGCGTCCGCGCAAACGCCGTTGCGGCGGCACAGCCAGTGGCGGCGTCCAGGTCCCCTCGCGCAACAGGCGCTCACCACGCGAGAAGTCACGTGCGACGGAGATGATCAGGCCCATGGCGACATCGGCGACGTCTTCATGGTTGATCTCGCGGCCATGTGTGACGGCAATGTTGCGCTTGGCGGCGTAGTCGAGATCGATGCCGTCAACGCCGACGCCGAAGCACACAATGCACTGCAGCTTCGGCAACGCGTCGATCATCGCGTTCGAGATGCCGACATGGCCAATCGTGACGGCGGCGCGAATGTCGGTGCGATCTGTTGGCCAGTGCACGCCCTCGTAGTCGGCAAGCCGCATCTCGAAGAGGCCAAGGGGCGGGTGGATCAGCAGCGCTGGTTTTGTCATGGAAACTTTATGGAGCGAGCGCGGCGCGTTCGCCAGTGTGCTTGCCCCCTCTTGCGTGATCGTCGCGGTGGCGACAAAATCTGCGCAACCGGGGGGTGAATATGAAAAACGTGATCTTGAGCGCCATGCTTTGCGGCTCGCTGTTTGGCGCGTCGGCATGGGCGCAGGAGGCGCCGCTAGCTGTTGAGGACGTCGATGCGGCGGAGCCCGGCGCAGGCCCGGAGGCGATGACGCCAGCCAATGAGGCGGCCGAAGAAAAGCCGGAGAGCGAAGCGCCAGCGATGGCCTTGCCGACGATTGTCGGACCCGTCGCAGGATACACCTATTTCCACCGCGCCGGCGCGACTCTGGAAGAGCAGCGCGCCGATCTTGGCGCATGCCGGCCGGCAGTTTTGTCGATGGATCATATGGCTGGTGGCGGCGTCGTCACCTCGTCGTCGGGCGGCGGCGGGTACAGCACTGTCTATATCCCCCAAACCACGAGCGCGCCGATGTCGACGGGCGCCGCTGTCGGCGCTGGTGTCGCAGCAGTTATTGTCGTAGCGATCGCGGTCGACGCCGCACAGCGCGCAGCGAACGTTCGCGACATGCATTTGAACTACGAAAACTGCATGCTTGCCCGCGGCTGGAGCGTGGTGGCGCTCGACCGGGGGACTGGACGTCAATTGGATCGGCTGAGCGAGACGCGCTTGGCGACCCGATTGGAGGCCATGGTCGGCGCCGCTGCACCGCTTGGCGTCATCAGCCGTCAGTTTGGAAACGAGCATCAGTATCGTTCTGCCGATGACGTCGATGAAATGTCGCTTAGCCTGCAGATTATGCCGGATTCATTTTTTGGCGAGCGCGGCGCCAATGACCTGCTCCACCGCAACAGCACCGAAGACCGCCGCCGCGCACGTGAGCGCGACGAGCGCGAGCGTGAGCGCGATGAACGTAGACGTGTTTTGTTTGAGGGCGCTCGTAGCAGAGGGGCTGCTCCGATTGATCCAAGCGCGGTGGCTTTGCCTGGAGGCTCAGCGCTGATTGTGCTCCGATCGCGCGGCCCGTCTCTGCGTTTGGTGCGTGTCGGTGCAGAGTCTGACGAAGGCGCGGATTCCATCTCACTCGGCGCATCGCCAACATTGAGCGCATATGAAGTGCCGGCCGGTGAATGGCGCCTTGTGTCTTTGTCGCCAATGATGGCGCCGACATCGCTATGCCTTGGCGCGCCGATATTCAGCGTCGGCGCGGGTGAGGTGGTGTTCGCGGGCGCGTTTGCGTCGGACGGGCAACCAGATCTCGCGCTTGACGGAGCGCACGAGCACCTCGCGGCGCGACCTGATTTGGCCGAGCGCTTGCAGGCCGCAGCGTATCGCAATGGCAGCACGTTCGAGTGCGGCGCGGCGACCTTCCTCACAGCGTTTGAGATCTCGGACGCGCCCTACGTTGAGGGCTACGCTGGGCCCATGCGCGCGAGCGCAAGCGAGTGAACTAGGCTGCGCTCTTGGCCTTCTTCGCCATCAGCTTCGCGAAGCGTTCGAACAGGTAGTGGCTGTCCTGCGGGCCGGGCGACGCTTCCGGGTGGTACTGCACCGAGAACACTGGCTTGCCTTCGAGTTCGATGCCGCAGTTTGAGCCGTCGAAGAGCGAGACGTGGGTTTCTCTGACGCCTTTCGGCAGTGTCGCTGCATCAACAGCGAAGCCGTGATTCATCGAGACGATCTCGACCTTGCCGGTCGATTGATCTTTCACGGGGTGGTTTCCGCCGTGATGGCCTTGCGTCATTTTTAGCGTCTTGGCGCCGAGGGCGAGGCCGAGCATTTGGTGGCCGAGGCATACGCCCATGACCGGCGTGCCGGTATCGACGAGCGTTTTGATCACGGGCGCTGCATAAACGCCGGTGGCCGCCGGATCGCCGGGACCGTTGGAGAGCAGTACGCCGTCAGGCTTGTGCGCTAGCACATCTTCAGCGGTGGCGCTCGCGGGCAGCACGATGGTGCGCGCGCCAATCTCGCCGAGCGCACGCAGGATGTTGCGCTTCACGCCATAGTCGATGACGACGACGGTGAATTTTGGCTTCTTCACTTCCGGCACGCCGAGCGGCCACTGCCAGAGCGCTTCATTGACGACGTAGCTTTGCGCGGTCGTCACTTCTTTCGCCATGTCGAGACCGACGAGGCCGGGCCATTCGGCGGCGCGCTTCTTCAGTTTCTCTAAATCGAACTTGCCGTTCGGCGCGTGCGCGATGACGGCGTTCGGCATGCCGTGTTCGCGGATGCGGCGCGTCAGCGCGCGCGTGTCGAGACCGGCGAGGCCGATAACGTTGCGCTTCTTCAGCCAGGTTGAGAGATCGTCTTCGCTGCGCCAGTTCGACGGCATTGTCGGCGCCGTGCGGAAGATCGCGCCGCGCGCGGCAGCACTTGCGGCGGGCGATGAGGTTTCGATGTCTTGGTTGTTCGTGCCGACATTGCCGATGTGCGGGAATGTGAAGGCGACGATCTGGGCTGCGTAAGAGGGATCGGTCAGGATCTCCTGATAGCCGGTCATCGAGGTGTTGAAGCAGACCTCGGCCTCGGCCTCGCCCACGGCCCCTAGCCCCTCGCCTAGAAACACGGTTCCATCGGCGAGAACGAGCGCGCCGGTGGCGGCGGGAGGGGAGCGAGTCGATTTGGCCAAAGCGCAGGGGAGATAAGGCCGCAGCGCCGGGGTGTCAAAAGCCAGGCCCGCAACCCAGGCCTGCCCCACCCATGCCGCAAAGGTGAACTTCCTGTCAGCCATGCGAGTTGGCCGAGGGGTGACGGCCAAGTAAGGTTCAATCCGTGGGGTCGAGAACGATCAGATTTTGGGCCGGAGCGGCCGCCGCTCTGGGTCTCCTGGGGGCCGTTGCCGCCTGTGGGCCGCGTCCTGACGTGGCGGCCCCGGCGGCGGCACCTGCCATCATTGCGCGCGCTGACCTCTTTGGTGAGGCGGTGCGCTTTGGCGCGCAGCTTTCACCACGTGGCGACCGTGTGGCGTTCCTGTCGGCGCGTGACGGGGTGACGAACCTTTGGGTGCTCTCCGTCGGCGCCATGGATGAGGCGCTGCCGCTGACTGACGATCGCGCGCGCGGCGTGCGCTCATTCGCTTGGGGTCCGGATAGCGCGACGTTGCTTTATTCGGTCGATGCCGCCGGCGACGGCAACACGCAGCTCTTTGCGGTCAGCGCTGATGGCGGCGCGCCGCGGGAACTGACGCCGGCGGGAAGCCGTGCTGAGATCGTTGGCGTGAGCTTGGCGGATCCGGACGGCGTCGTGATCACGCTAAACCAGCGCGATGCGGCGTGGCCGGATTTGGTGCGCGTCGATTTGGCGACCGGTTCGCGTACGATGGTTCAGCGCAATGGCGCGACTGCGGCGACACGCTTTTCGCGCTTTGTACTGGATCGCGACAATCGCTTGCGTTTGGGCTTGCGCACGCAGGCCAATGGCAGCGTCGATGTTGCGTCGCGCGCCAGTGACGGCGCTTGGTCGGTGCTGATCACCATTCCGTTCGAGGATGCGCCGCTTTCTGCGCCTATTGCGTTTGAGGCGAGCGGTGACTCGTTCTTGATGCTCGATTCTTCCGGTCGCGATCGCGCTGTGTTGGCGCGCGTCGATGTTAGGACGGGCGCGAAGACTGTGCTTGGCGAAAGCGCGCGCGCCGATGTGACTGACGTGTGGCTCGATCCGGCGACGAATACGCCGGAGGCTTTCGCGGCGAATTATTTGCGGCCCGAGTGGCGGGCGCTCGATCTTGATGCGCAAGCTGACCTTGAATTTCTTGATGCGCAATTGCCGGGCGATTTCCGTGTCGTGTCGCGTAGTGCTGACGATGGACGTTGGATCGTCGTTGAAGAAGGCCCGACAACGCCGACGCGCACGCATCTCTATGATCGAGCCGACCGCAATGCGCGGCGCATTTCGCTGCTCTTCCGCCACCGCCCAGGCTTGGAAACTGCGCCGCTGCAGCCGATGACGCCGATCGAGATCGAAGCGCGCGATGGGCTCACTTTGGTTTCGTATCTGACGTTGCCTGTCGGCTCGGATGCTGACGGTGATGCGCGCCCGGAATCGCCTGTGCCGCTGGTGATTTTGCCGCATGACGGGCCGTGGGCGCGCGACTCCTATGGCTTCAACGCGCTCCACCAATGGCTCGCCAATCGCGGCTATGCGGTGCTGAGCGTGAATTTCCGTGGCTCGACAGGCTTCGGCGAAGCTTTTGTCACCGCAGGCAATCGCGAGTGGGGCGGGCGCATTCAGGACGATCTGCTCGATGCAGTGCAGTGGGCGATCGACAATCGCGTCGCACAATCGGATCGCATCGCCATCGCGGGCACAGGCTTTGGCGGTTATGCCGCGATCGCGGGTTTGACGTTTACGCCGGAGCAATTCCGTTGCGCGGTGGCGTTCGGCGCGCCGACGAATTTAAGCCGCTTGGTCGATGCAGCGCCGGCGTCGCAGCGCGATACTTGGTATTTGCGTGTGGGCGATACGCGTACGGCGGAAGGCCGCCAAGCGCTGCGCGGGCGTTCACCGGCGCAACGGGTTGGACAGATCCGCCGGCCGTTGCTGATTGGCGTTGGCTCGCTCGATCGCATCGGCTCGCGTGCGGAGTTTGATCAGGTCGCGCTTTCGCTGCGCACGCGCTCTGTGGCGCTGACCTCGATCGTGTTTCCTGATGAAGGCGGTGATTTCACGCGGCCGCAGAACCGTTTGGCGTTTGCCGCCGTGGTCGAGCAATTCCTTGGCGATTGCTTGGGTGGGCGCGTCGAGCCAGTCGGCGCCGCGTTCGAGGGCGCGAACATGATGGTGTTTGATGGCGCGACCGGCGTGCCGGGCCTGCAAGCTTTTGCGCGGCGCCCGGCGGGCGTGCAGCCGACAACGTCGACTGTGCGCACGCCGGTTTCCGCTGATGGCGTTGCTGTGGCGCCTGAGATGAATGTCGTTGATGACGCTGATGCGCGGCCAGTCGCTGCGCCGCCGCAGAATTAATCAGGGCAGCGTCAGCAAATCGGCGCAGATGGCTTCAAGGCCGGCTTGGTCGGTTTCATCGAACGCGCTGAACTGCGTTGAATCCACATCGAGCACAGCTGCGAGCGCGCCGCTCTTATCGAACACTGGCGTGACGATTTCGGAATTGGAGCGGCTGTCGCAGGCTATGTGGCCGGCGAAAGCGTGGACGTCGGGCACGATGATGGTGGCGCGCTGCGCCGCTGCTGCGCCGCACACACCTTTGCCGATCGGGATACGCAAGCAGCCGAGCGTGCCTTGATAGGGGCCGACGACGAGTTCGCTCGGCTTGTCCGGATCGACGACGTAAAAGCCGGTCCAGAAAAAGCGCTCGGGAAAGGCTTGCGCCAGCAATGATGCGGCGGTGGCGTAGCGCGCCGTGAGGTTTGGTTCGCCGCTGATGACGGCGCCGATCTCTGCGCGCAACGCCGCGTAGCGTTCGCGCTTATCGGCGGGCAGATCGGCGCGTTGCGCTTCGGCCATTTTATTCGCGGTTCGACTTGCGGTGTTTCAGCGCACCGGAGGCTTTAAGGCCGGTCATCTGCTCTTCGCGGCTCATGCGCGGACGGCGCGGACCGCTCAGCATGCGGCCAACCAGCACCGATCCGCCGACGACGATCAGCATGGTGATCGCGATGCCAATCCAAAAACCTGTCATTCCGGCCTCCAGAGTCGAATCTAGGGGGCGGGCGTGGGCTTGGCTAGGCCGCGACGCGGGCTGCGGCGTCAAACTCCGCGCGCCAGCCTTCAACGAGCGCGCGATTGTCGTGATCCCACGGATGGAAACCGGGGCGGTACCAGGCGAAATACGTCTTCCAGCCGCGCGTGAAGAGGCCTGGCTTGTTCCACACGAATGCGCGCACCGCCTTCTGTGCTTGTTTGTAGGTGTAGCCGTCGGTTTCGAGCAGGCGCGACGCGAAATGAATGATGTTGCGGGTGAAGAAGTAGCTGATCAGCGCCATGGCGAGCGTGCGGCGGAAGTAGCGCTGCAGCGGCGACCAGTGACGCGTGACGTGCAGAAAGACATCGTAGGCGACGGCCTTGTGCTCGGTTTCTTCCATGGCGTGCCAGCGCCACATCTGTTCAACGCCCGGCGGTGTGTTTTCGAACAAGTCTTGGTGGCGCGCGTGCGCGTCGGCCATCATGGCGGTGAAGTGTTCGAGCGCGATAGTCGAGATCAAAATGCGCATCGGCCCGCCTGAGCGTGCAAAAGCTACGCGCTCACGCACGGTGTTCTCGATTTCCTGAACCGGATAGCGCGTGCGATCGATGAGCTGGTTCAGTGTGTGGTGCTCGCGCGAATGGATCGCTTCTTGCGCGATGAAGCCGCGCACATCTTCGGCCAGCTTGCCGCTCACTTCGCCGCGATAATGGCGCACGGCGTCCATGAACATGCGTTCCCCGTCCGGGAAAGTGATGGAGAGCGCGTTGAACACGGCGGTGCCGACCGGATCGCCGCCGAGCCAGTATGTATCGCCACCAGCAACATCGAAGCGGATATCGCGTGGCGGGATCTGGACGTCGGCGGGTGTGGATTTGGCGGTCATTGTTTGTGTCTGAGCCGTTGCTTCTTCTTGGGGAGGTAGAAAAGACTTGCGCTTGGATATCAGATCTGGCTTTACCGACAAAAATGTCAATAAGAAAAACTCGTAAGGTTCGCGTCCGCCGCCAGCCCGAAGAGGCGCGGGAGCTCATTCTGGCGTCGGCGGAGACGCTGCTGGTCGAGCAAGGCCCGCTTGCGCTGAAACTGGCGGAAGTGGCGGCCGCTGCGGGCGTGGCCAATGCTACGGTATTGCATCATTTCGGCTCGATCGACGGCGTGCATACCGCTTTGATGGAGCGGATGACCGAGCAGCTCGTCGCCAATGTCTTCACCGCCGCGATGCGCGAGCATGATCGCGATGCGCAGAACGCGGCGGTGATGGAGGCTTTGTTCGATACGTTCGAAACGCGGGGCGCCGCGCGGCTGGCGGCGTGGCTTGAACTCACCGGCGAATGGCGGCGGCTGACCAATGTGCGCGACGCGGTACGCGCCGTCGCTGCAAAGCGCGCCGAGTTGGACAGCGCGAAAGTGTCCGAGGTCGAAGACATGGTTCTCGTCGCCGTCGTGATGGCGATGGGCGCGGGCCTCTTTGGCCGCTCACTCGGCCAACTCATTGGCAAGCCCGCCGGCCGCGCCCGCAAGCTCGCTGTTGAGATGTTGCGCGAGCGGGCAGGGAAATTGGGGAGCTAGCGCGCATGGCGTAAGCCATCCGTAGCTCGCGTTTGGGATGAACAGCCCTCCTACGCCAAGGCTACGGAGGGCATCCTACGCGCGCTACGCGAGCGTAGGATGGTGGGCCCGG
>CAYZIJ010000078.1:6778-9485 GCA_964478365.1 uncultured Terricaulis sp. | reverse complement strand
CCGACGAACAGAACTTTACGGAAGAACGGCGCCATCGGCGCTTCACCGGCTAGCGCCCATTGCGCGCCAGCGAGCGTAATCGAAATGACGATCAAGGCATTCAGGACATAGGTGACGTCGCCTTGGATCAGGCCGAAGCCTGAATCCGCCAGCGCCAGGAACTGGTCGAGAAACGAATTGAGGGAAGCCGGATCCATGTCAGAACGCCGTGCGCGCCGGTTCGGTTGAACGCGTGGTTTCGGTCGGAAAGGCGCGGCGCTGGATTTCACGGGCGCGTTCTTCGCGCGCGAGACGTTCCATTCGCTCGGTTTCAAGCGCCCGCCCTTGTGCAATCAGCAGCGCGTGGATTTCTGCAAGCTGGCTTGCGGTGACGCCGAGCAATTGGTTGCTGGCCTGGATGGCGCCGGTCTGACCTTCAGCGCTTGATGAGGATTGGAGAGCCCGGTCGATGCGGTTGCGCGAGCCCTCGATCGAGCGCGCGGCGCGGGCTTCCGCCTCCATGGCGCGCTGCAGACTGTCGCGGCTCTCCTGCTCCCAACGCTCGGATTGCTGCAGCACGCCTTCAAGATCGAAGTCCTCCCAGGTTTCGGGATAGAGCGTGCGCAGGTTTTCGCCGACCTGATTGACCTCGAAGGCGATGCCTTGGGCGGTGTCGAAGAGTTCGCGCGCTTCGGAGATCGATTGCGTGAGTTCGGGTGAGAGCTGCAACGGGTTTTGCCGCAGCATTTGCGTCGCCTGCTCGATCTGACGAATCTGGTTGTTGATCTGCTCGAGCGCGCGTGTGGCTTGCAGCAGGTTCTGCGCCAGGTTGGTCGGATCAATGACGGCCATCTGCGCGCGTGCCGGCGCCATTGGCGTCACCGCGACGATCGCGGCCAAGCCGAGCATCACGAGAGATCTGAGTGCCTTCTGCATGGTCCCTCTCCTATTCCGCGGCGATCAAGGATTGTTCGGCCGACGTAGCTGGCGATCCGGCCTTTTGCTTGAAGCGCCGCACCGCATCGGCCGCGTCGCCGAGGCCGCGTGCTTCAAGCCAGGCGAGCGCAAAGTTTTGGGCGCTACCCTCCGCGAGCACGCGATCCATCCACGCGTGGTCTTCGGGGCGCGAGGCAGCGACGAAGGCGAGCGCGGCGGGGCCGAGTCCTAGCTCGAACAAGCGGCAGCCTGCGCGTGAGGCTAGATAATAGTCGCGCTTCGGCGTCGCCGTGGCGATGAGCGCGATCTGGCGAGCGTTGAGCCCCAGGGATTCGTAGAACGCGGACGAACGTGGTTCGCGGGCGCGGTCGTTGGGCAGGAAGATGCGGGTGAGGCACGCTTCGATGATGGTCGAGGCGATCGGGCTCGCCTCAACGTCGTCAAGTTCCTGGCTAGCGAAGATAACGGCGACGTTCTTCTTGCGCAGCGTCTTCAGCCAATCCTGAATTTGAGAAGCGAACGCCGCGTCCTTAAGGAAGAGCCACGCTTCGTCCAGAACGAGCAAAGTGGGCTTGCCGTCGAACCGGCGCTCCAGCGCGTGGAAGAGCACGGAGAGAACCGCGCTTGCCGCATGCGGACGGCGCATGAGATCGCCCATCTCGAACGCCTGGACGCGGCCACAGCCCAAGGTCGACTGATCGTCGTCGAGCAAGCGCCCGTATGGTCCCGCGCGCGTGAACGGCGCCAGCGCAGCGCGAACGGTCGCGTCCTGGGCCAATGCTGAAAAGAGCGTCAACGTTCGGTCTTCGAGCGGACGCTGAGCCAGCACTTCCAGCGCGCGCCAGAGCTCGGCGCGCAGTTCGGGCGTCACCGTGACATTGGCGCTGGCGATGAGGCTCGTAATCCAGTCGAGCGCCCAGCTCCGTTCGGCGGCGTCATCGATCTTCGCAAGCGGCTGGAGGCCTAGCGCGTCCTCCTCGCCAAGATCGAAGAAATCGCCGCCCAGACCGAGGATGGTCGCGCGCGAGGACCGGTCCTTGTCGAAGAGGAATACCTGCGCATCAGCGTAACGGAGCCATTGCGCCGCGAGTGTCGCGAGCAGCACCGATTTGCCGGCGCCCGTTGGCCCTACAATCATCGTATGGCCGACATCGCCGACATGAAGGTCGAGCCGGAAGGGCGTCGCGCCATCGGTCGCGGTGAGCATAAGCGGCGGTGCGTTGAGATGGGCGTTGCGTTCCGGTCCCGCCCACACCGCGCTGGTCGGAAGAAGATGCGCAAGGCTGGGCGACAAGAGGATTGGCCGGCGTACGTCGGCATAAGCTTGGCCTGGCAAGCTGCCCAGCCAGGCCTCGACGGCGTTGACGCTTTCGACTTGCGTAACGAAGCCCAATGCGTCGGCGACCTGCTGGACCTGCCGGACAGCTTCGTTCGCCTGCTCTTCGTCGGCCTCAGCGACCGTGATCGTCAGTGTCGCATATCCTGCTGAGACGGCATCTGCGCCGAGTTCTTGCAGCGCGACATCGGCGTCTTCCGTTTGGTTCGCCGCGTCATTATCGAGGAGCGCCGCCTCTTCGCGGAAGAGCGCTTCGCGCAATAGCGTGAGCAAACCCTTGCGCTTGGAGAACCAGCGCTTGCGGATTTTCTCCAATTCGCGCCGCGCCTCTTCGCGGTCGAGCGGCAGGAAACGCGTGACCCAGCGATACGAGATCGGCAGGCGGTTGAGCTGGTCGAGCAGCCCCGGCTCAGTTTCGGTGATGAAGCTTCGAACCGAAATGACTTTCAGATGCCT
>CAYZIJ010000078.1:0-6678 GCA_964478365.1 uncultured Terricaulis sp. | reverse complement strand
CGCGCGCCGGCCGTCTCGAATACAGCGCGACGTTCTTCGTCGATCAGCCACGACACTCCGTCTGGCCACTCGCTATCGGGATAGCCGGGCGAAGGCGATCGGCGCGCTTCGACGTGAAAGCACCAGCCCGAACCGAAGCGGCGGAAAGCGTTGTTCAATCGGCCGCTCGCCCCCATAAGTTCGGCGGCGACGGCGGAATCTAGATCAGGGCCGCGAAATGCGAGCGTTCGCTGAAACGCGCCGTCCTTGTTCAAGACCACGCCGGGGCCAATCAGCGCCGCCCACGGCAAGAAGTCCGCGAGCTTGGCGCCGGTCGAAGCGTAAGGGCGAAGATCAAGCATACGCGTCACGCTGAGAGATAGACGGGCTTGGCCAAGTGCCGCGGCCAAGTTTCGAGAAACCAGGGATCGCGCGCGGCCGCCCACGCGGCGGCGCCTTGCAACACGGCCCAGAGTGGCAAGCCGATGAACGGCTGCTGCAGGCCAAAGCCGATCGCGGCGCCGATAGTGGCGTTCAAAATCGCGAAAGCGCGCGGGACGCCGCCCAGCAGAATGGGGCGTGTCAAGCTGGTGCGCAAAGGCATGGCGTATCCGTCTGGCACTTCGTCGTTCACGAAGACCTCCTCTGTCGTTGTCACTCACTCAAAGCGGCTTCAGCCCTGCGCTGTCAGATCAGCGCCCCGCCGGCGAAGCCGAAGAAATCCAAAAAGAACGAGACCGCCGCAAACATGATGGCGATGCCGAGGCCCACGAAGGCGAGTTTGCGCACGCCGCCACCGCCCTCGGAAAAGATGATGGTCACTCCGGCGATGACGATAGCGACGACAGCGGCGGCGCGCGCCACCGGTCCTGTGATCGAATCGACAATCTGTTCGAGTGGCCCTTCCCACGGCATGCCGGAGCCGGACGCGTAAGCTGGTCCTGCAATCGCAATGATTATGATTGTGAGAGCTGCTGCTCGTGCGCTGACCTTAGGCATCGTGATATCCCCGCCTCGTAGAGGCCTGTTGAGGACAGTTTCCACGAAGACGCGCTCGACGAAATGGCTTTCAAGTCCTGCGCGCAGACGCCAATGCATGCTCTCACCGCGCGCGCAAACACCTCGTCGCACCTCGCAGAGTTGCGTTTCGAGAATGCCGCCTGCATCCCGCGGCGCGCATGAAGGCGCTGCGTGTTGCTGCAATGTCGTAGTGCTTAGAGTGATGGGTTCGAGATCAGAGCCGGTGCTGCACAATCTCGGTGATGATACGGCCGGTCTCGGTGCGGGCGATGAACACAACCATATCCACGGCCGCGTTGATGAGGCGTGTGGGCGGCGCAGCACTTGCCTCCATCGCCAAATCCTCTAGCCGCGGCAGCGCATCTGCGGCTGAGTTGGCGTGCAGAGTGAGCAGCCCGCCTGGGTGTCCGGTGTTCCACGCTTTGAGAACCTCAAGCGCCGCGCCGTCGCGAACCTCCCCAACCACGATCCGATCGGGGCGCAGCCGGAGCGTCATCTTCACCAGATCGCGCATCGACGTTTGCGGCTCGGTTCTCTTGGTCAGCATCTGCACGCTGTTGGGGCTGGCGCAATGAAGTTCGCAAGTGTCTTCTAAAATGATGACGCGTGCTGTGAGGAAGGGTGTTTCGGCGAGTAAAGCATTTAGCAGGGTCGTCTTTCCGGAGCCTGTGCCGCCTGCGACAACAATGTTTCGCCGGTGCGCCACGGCTGCGCGCAAGACATCGGCTTGAGCCCTTGTTGCGATGCCAGCTGTGACATAGTCATCGAGTTCAAAAATTCGCGACGGTCGTTTACGGATAGCGATCACCGGCGCCTCGACGAGCGGCGGCAGCAGCGCCTGCACCCGGGCCGCACTATCGGGGAGAATGGTCGAGAGCGCCGGGCGTTCGGCGCCCACGGTTTCGCCCGCTTCGTGCGCCAACAAACGAATGGCGGTTTCGCGCTCCGCGATCGAGAGTGTGTGCGCAGTCGGTTCAAGGCCCCGTCCTAATCGATCGAGCCACAATCTACCGTCCGCGTTCACCAGCGCCTCGACAACGTCGGCTTCGCCTAAGGCATGCGCGACGGCCGGGCCCAGCGCGCGCACCAAGGCAGAGCGTCGACGGGCCGAGACGAGCGCATATCCATCGCCGCTCATGGCGCCGTTGCTCCGAAGTCTCCGCCGGCGCTAGTCGCGTCCTCGCCATTCGGCACACTGCCGCCGCTGATCGAGCGCCCGCCTCGCAGAGCATTGGCGACCATTTGAAGGAACCGCTCGAACCGAGCCTCCGCACTCGCGGCAGCGCTGTCTTCCAGCGCTTCGTCTATCGGAGGATTGTGTTCCAGCCACACGCGGATGAAGAGCAGCAACACTTCTTTGACGATGAGCCCCTCGCCGATCACCTTGTCGAGGCGCGCGTCCAAACGGCTTGCCTGCCGCTGGTCGCTGACCGGCGGCAGCGGGTCGCCATCTCGGCCAGCATAACGTGCGCGCACCGCCTCGGCGATGACTGACGATTCCGAGCGGTGCTGATCGCGGGCGATCTTCTCGATTTTGACTTCGAGATCGCGCGTCAGATAAACTGTGATGCCCTTGCGCGGCATGGCGCTCAAATGCCCTTCGAGCGCGGCGGCTCGGTTATCCGCGAGCCATCCGGATTGCGGAAGCTGGCGAGCGCGAGGTCGGAGATCTTCGGCCCCGCTTCGGCGGGCGCCGGTGGCGGCGCGGTCGGCGGCGTCGGCGGCGCAACCTTCGCTTCATCCGCTTCGAACAAGTCGGTTTGCGCGCGGCGCGGCGTTGACGGCTCCGGCCGCTTCGCTGGCGTCACCGGCTTTTTCTCCTTCACCAGGCGGCCGAGAGCGCGCACGTCGCGCCACTCATTGTCATCTGCGAGCGCGACGACGCTGGGCGCGGCGGGGCGCAGGCGCTCTGCAAAGATCCGCTCCTGATCGAAACGAAGTTTCTTCGAGCGGATGGGCTTGCAACCAGAAACGAAAATGAGCTGTTGGTCTTGGGCCAGACCACGCACGTCTCCAGGCAGCAGCAACGGCCGGCGCTCCTCCCGATAGGTGATAGCGCCTTTCTGCGGACCCAGAATTGAGCGGGGCCGATGTTCGCTTTCCTGCGGACGCATCTCCCAGACTTCGCCGCCCATTTCCGCAATGTGTTTTGCAGTCTCTGGATCAGCTGCAGCGAATGACGTCACGCAATGACAATTGTCGAGGATGACGTTGTCGCGACCGTAGGCCTTGATGACGTGATTGAGCGATTGGCACACGAGGAACGCTTTGAGGCCATAACCGGCCATGGCGCCCATCATCTTTTCGAAGAAGTCGAGACGGCCCAGTTGAGGAAACTCGTCGAGCATCAGCAGCAAGCGGTGGCGCTTCTCACGGCCATGGCCGTCCCGGGTCTGGTCTTCCATCAAAGTGCGCGCGACCTGACCGATGAAGAGACGCATCAGCGGCATGAGGCGTGGGCCATCTGACGGGGGCGGCTGGAGGTAAAGTGTGACCGGCCGCTCTGCGCACATGAGATCGCCAATGCGAAAGTCGGATTGGCTAGTTTTCTCGACCACAACCGGATCGGCGAAGATGCCGAAAAAGGATTCCGCAGTTGCCTTGATGCCAGAGCGGAGACGCTCTTCGCCAGTCAAGTAGGAGGTGGAGGCGTGCAGAACTTCAGGGTGCACCTCTGGCATGTTGGTGCGCGGATTAAGGCGATGAAGCGTGCAACGCATCTCGTCGGCGGCGCGGTCGAGGTCGGCGAGCTTTTCGCGCACGACCGCAAGCGTTTTGCGCTCCACCGGTTCAATGTAGAGCACGTGCAAGATGACGCCGGTTAGAATGTTCTTGGCGCTGTCGTTCCAAAAGCGCTCGCCGCCGCGTGTTTGCCCGTGTGGATCGACGATGATGTCGACGACGTTCTGGACATCGCGCACTTCGTTTTCGCCTTTGCGAATTTCGAGGAGCGGATTGAAGCAATTGGATGAGCTTTGCGTAGGCGCAAAGCGCAAGACCGGTCCCAACAGGGCGCGATACCCAGACGCGCCCGGAAACCCGTGCCGGGGGTCGCCGTGATCGAGTTCTCCTTTCACGTCGAGCACGAGTGCTGAGCCGCTCCATGACAGAAGCGTCGGCACGATGTGCCCGCGGCCTTTGCCCGAACGCGAAGCGCCGATCAGAATCTGATGGCCCGGCCCGTCATAAGCCAGGATTTCACCCTGGAACCTGCCGAGGATGGCGCCTTGCTCTGCAAAGAGCCCGGCTGACTCTATGTCGGCGAAGTTTGCCCATGCGTCCTTGCCGAACGGTTTGAGCTGAAACCGTTGTCGTAACCCGAGAGCCGCGACAAGAATACTCGCCGCGAAGCCGGCAAGCACGACAAGACGTGCGACCGCGAATGGCTTGGGAAAACGATCTGACCAGCTTTCAGTCCATTCGAAGACCGCCCAAGGTGCATAGAGAGCGCCCGCTTCCGTTCTCATCCACGGTCCACCCAGCGCCGGCTGATACGCGAAAACCTGCGCCAGATATTGCGTGGCGGCCCCTGCGCCGATCAGCGCGATCAAAAGTGAAACCGCAATGATGATTGCGCTGCGCATGTCCGCTCGCGTTTGGCGTCGCTGGGCACTGTGAGCCGTCGGGCGCACGGCGTCTTTGGGCCGAAGGGCCCATTGCCAAAGGGTTCTTTCCCTAGCTACGGGAATTGCGCGAACGCTTGATCATCTTCCGCTAACGTGCAGACTTTCGGCGGGAAGCGTATTCGCATCTTTCAGTTTGATGCTGCGGCGTGAGCAAATAGGCTTCGACCCGATGAAACACGCAACACAGTCTGGATCTGATCCGCTCGGTGATGCGGCGCGCCTCTGCGAGGAGCATTTCAGAACACACGGCCTAAACATCTTCGCCCGGGTGCGGGAGTCAGATCGAGCTATGGACCTAGCGCTCAGTTCGACCGCTGGGGATGTTCTAACCGTTGTACGCTGCGTCGTGCGGATTGAACCCGCCGATTATCGCGCTCTGCGGACGATGCTCATCCAAGGGGACTTCAACGGCGCGGCTCTGGTCTACACGGCGGTAGGCCAGCCACACCTTGCAAATGAGATATCATCCTATTCTCTGGCTCGGGTCGATGAACTTGCTGCTTCTCTCTTCGCGAGGAGCGCTAAATAAAACACTTACTCTGCGTGTTCTTCGAACGAGCGCTCGCGGGTAACTCAACCCACTTAGCGTTTCAAACGTACGCCCGCGCCGCCATCTTTGCTCGACTTGGGATCAAGGAAAATCACGCCCCCGCTTTCCAGTGCACGGCGAACAGCGTCTACGTTGGCGTCAGTGCTGCGCTCTGGGCCCATCGCACCCTCCATTCGCTTAATCGTAGGCACTGACAGCTTCGATTTCGCGGCCAAGTCCTTTTGACTCCAATCCAAGAGAGCGCGTGCAGCTCGAACTTGTGCAGCAGTTAGCATCCGAATGCGCCTTTGGGATTATTTGATCCCTTTGGGTTGACTGTATAAGTCGAAGTGATACGTTCGGGATCATTATAGACCGAAAGGGTTAGAAATGTCCCGACGACCGCCTCTGGCGGCGAACAAGAGTGCGCGCCCCGACGATCCCACCCGCCGACTTATCTTGAGCGCCGCCGCGACGCCGCTCCTCCCTAGCGCGGCTCGCGCTGCCGATCCTGCTGCAGAGGCGTGCCAAGCTTGGCTCGCGCGCAACGCTGAACATGAGCGTCTCGCGGTTCAATGGAGCCGGCTGGAGGCCCGCCTGCATCGCGAGCACAACTGGATGAAGCTATCGCGCGCTCAGCGCAGGCGTTTTCCCGAAAGCCGTGAGTTGGACGATCTTGACGATCGCATTGAGGTTCTCAGCGACGAGAACAGCGTCCTGTTCCAGGCGCTCCCCGCCATAGTCGCCGCGTCGCCGATTGGCATTTGCGGCAAGCTCACCATCGCCGTCCTTGAGACGAAGAACGATTGTGAGGATGTGCACAGGCTGATCGCGAGCATCCTGCGCGATTATCGCGCACTGCATGGAGACGCGTGAGGTGGCCCGCGCGTCCCGCCGCAACGTGCTCGCCGCGATCGGCGCAGCGCCCCTCATAGCGCAAGGTGACTTTGCCAAAGCCGCTCTGGCTGATCCGGTCCTTGTCCTTTGCGCCCATTACGGCGATCTGTTGCGCCGCCGCGAGACGCTGATGTGCGCTTGGGGAGACCACGAAGCCTGGCTCGCTGACAATCGAGACTGGTTCAAGTGCGGGCTGTAGCTGACGCCGCCGCAGGGATGTGGCGCCGCACGGGTAGCGGCCGGACGCTCTCCGAAAAAGTCCGGGTGGTTGGGCTTGTGGTGGGCCCAAGCGGGCTGAGCCAGAAGCGCCATCGGAATGGCAAGCAGAAGGATGCGCATCGTCCAAACTCCAGCGCTTCGCCAAACGACACTGAGTTGCGCGACCGCTGTAATCGCGCAGCCATGGCGCGGACGGGCAGGCCGTGCGAGCCGCATGCACGCTCGCGCCCGAATTGAGAGGCGCGACCGCGCAACCGCCACGAAATGTGCCGCCGGGCGAGCTGTATTGCCAAGTTAGAGATCTCACCGCGCAGGACAGGCGTAGCATCAATTCGGAGATCGTCGTGCTCTTGCGCGAAGCTTTGAAAAAGCGAGAGCAAGCGAATCATCCCGCCTGATCGGAAAGAA
>CAYZIJ010000077.1:0-9625 GCA_964478365.1 uncultured Terricaulis sp. | reverse complement strand
CGCAAGCGAACGACGAACTCCGCGAAGAGCTCCTTGCCTTCGCCCGCGCCAATCTAAGCCACGTCAAAGCCCCGCGCGTGCTCGACTTCATGCAAGAACTGCCGCGCCACCCAACCGGCAAGCTCTACAAGCGCCTCATCCGCGATGCGTACTGGGGTAAAACGGATTCGCGGATCGTTTAGCCCGCTTGCGGCGGCGTCCATTGAAACACTTCTTCGATCTTGCTTTCGAAGGCGTGCGCGATGGCGAAGGCGAGCGAGAGCGAGGGTTCGAAGTGACCGTTCTCGATGGAGGTGATGGAGTTGCGTGAGACACCGGCGCGTGTCGCCAATTCCGCCTGACTCCACTGCCGCTCGGCGCGCAGCACGCGGATCTTGTTCTTCATGACGCATCGCTCGACGGGCGCGACTTCCAATAGACCCAGGCGATGCTGAGCAGCACGGTGCACAAGCCTGTCGCGAGCACGACGAAACCGAACCCGAACGTGAACGCAAGGATGACGAGCTTCTGATCTGGATCGGGCACGTCCGCTACATCCGCGACCGTCGAGACCATCCAGTCGCGAAATGCCGGCACGGACAACAGCAGCGCGACGACGGCAGTGCCAATCGCAAAACCCCATTGAGTCGAGAAGCGCGAGGCGCTGCGCTGCCATTCATCCAAGTGCCGATCCTGAATGATTGATGTCGCGAAAGCGGCGGCGATCGTGAGAGCGGCTGCGATGCCGGAATAGAGGAAGACAAACTCGTCCGGCTGCTCTTTCAGCCAAGGAAGCGCCAGCAGCACCGATAGCGGCGCGATGACCATCACCGCGAAAAGCGCGATCTGAAGCGGCGATACCGATTTACGCGGCGAAGGCATTTGCTCGTCTCCCTGGTCACCATGCACGCTTGGCTTTAAGCTTAGCTAGCTTGGCGTTTTGACAAGTTTACTTGTCACACAGCGCCGCGTTCGTCAACCCGCGCGAGCCTGTGGCTTTGGAAAGAACCACGCAGCGGCCTCGCAGGGATGCCTCAAGGGCGGCAGGGGCGCGTGAACGCGCTCACCGAGAAGTGGCGTAGCGAGTTAGCCGAGACGGCCGCCGCGAAACGCGATGCATCCTAAACTTGTCGCGAATCTAACGCCGCCGGTATGGTGACAACATGCTTATCCGACTCTGGAATTTTCCTGAGGTTCAGGTTTTCGACAGGCTCCAACGCGAGTTAGGCTTTCTCTCTCCCGAAATCCCAACTGAAGCTGAATCGTCACCAGACTTTTGGGCACGCCGCAGAGCGCACTTGGCTGTCTGGAATTCGCATTGCGGCCAGTTGAAACCGCCGTTTGTGCAAACCTTCTGCGCACCCTCCGATGAGGATACCGCGATCGCGATCGCGCTTCAGAACGAGTTTGACTTGCGAGCGCCGTCGGGAGAGGCGCTTTGGGATTGGCGCTGGTATTCAATTATGATTGGCGCATGTGCGGCCGGTCTCACTCGAAAGAGCAAGGCGGCCATCGACCAGACATCACTAGCGCGGCTCGAAAAGGAAATGGGGCGGCAAGCGTGGCTGGGCGCCAATGACCGGCACCGTGATCGTCTTCACCGCAAAGACTGATGAAATAGCGCCTGCTCCACCCGTGCTGAGTATCGAGAGACT
Source organism: uncultured Terricaulis sp. (assembly GCA_964478365.1). Taxonomy (GTDB): domain Bacteria; phylum Pseudomonadota; class Alphaproteobacteria; order Caulobacterales; family Aquidulcibacteraceae; genus Vitreimonas. The sequence goes on along the minus strand of CAYZIJ010000077.1, from coordinate 7,991 downwards.
GCGGCGGAGCCGATGAAGGCTCCGCCGCGTCGTCACGATATGAGTTTAAAGGCCGCGACTAGAAGCGCGAGCGATACAAACTTGATCTTAATCGTGACGCGCAGTTTGCGCGCCATGGGGATTGGCCTTTCAGAGCCTTTCAGCGGCGCGTCTCGGTTCGCCCGAAGCGCGCGTCCTGGAATCTACCAAAGCCTATGCGGCCCGACGCTCCCTCAAGCTCCGGACCGTGATCGTTAGGTTCGATTTCCCCCAGTCGGTAAGATTCGGCAAGGCCCCAGATTTTGGGCTCGTCACCATCGTGCCCCAGGTCACAGCGACAAGCCTAACCGTTCGCTACCTTCACTTCATTGGAGCGACGCCGCTTCGAGACCTGAGGAGCAAACGAGATGTCCAAGTTTTACAGCCTCATCGCCGCCTTCGCAGTGATGGCTCCGTTCGCACTGAGCGTGATGAACCAAGCCGCACAAATCGTCGCCTGATCGGCCCGACCACCAACTCGAATTCAGAGAGGGCTCAAATGTCTAAGTTTTCCGCCCTGATCGCCGCCTGCGCCGTGTTCGCGCCGATCGCGATGAGCGTCATGAACCAAGCCGCGCAGATCGTCGCTTAGCCCCCTAAGCCCGAACTGCCCGCCCGCCTGCGTGGCTGGAAAGAGAAGGTCGTAGAGGATGCTCCCCCTCTGCGGCCTTCTTCTGTTTTAGCGAAACACAAAGGCGCGCGCGGCGCCGAAATTCCAGATGAGAACGATGCCCGTCGCGATCACTTGGCCGATCATATAGTGCACGCCCGAGCCGACAAACGCCGCAACGATGCCGGCGTTGATCACCGCGCCGACAGCGATCACCAGAAGATACTTGGCGAGGCCTTTGCCGAACTCGGGTTTGTTCGCGAACGTGTAGCGGCGGTTTAGAATGTAGCTCACTAAAGCGCCGGCGAAGAAGCCGCAGATCGTGGCCATCACCGGGCCGATGCCGCCCAGCTCAGTCATCGCGATAAGCACGCTATAGTGAACGGCCGTCGCCAACGCGCCGACCATGGCGAAGCGCAGAAAGTCGCGCACCACGGGGCGCTCCATCACGTGCTGCAGGAATTCGGGCCTCATGACTCTCGCGGCGGCGGCTTCACGAACAGCAATAGCAGGAAGCCTGCCAACAGCAGAATGGCTATGGAGGCGAAGCCGGCGCGCTGGCTTTGGTAGGTCGCCGTGAAATATTCAACCAGCAAAGGCCCTAGCCACGCCGTCGCTGAGCCAGCCAGCGCATAGAGCCCGAAAACTTCGCCCTCCATACCTTTCGGCGCCAAGCGGGCCATCAGAGTGCGGCTCGACGCGTAAGCGGCGGTGATCGAAATGGCGATGACGATGGCGAAGCCCAGATAGCCAAGCTCGGGCGCAGTGTTGAAGATTGGACCGTCCCACACGACCGCTCCTGGATCGACGGGCAACACAAACAGCATCGACGTCGCACTCATCGACACCATGGCGACAAGGCAGACCAGGGTGACGCCGAGCTCGATCGCCACGGCGCGCTTTGGCCCAATCGCGCGATCGAGCCAGCCGCCTGCGAAACCGCCGGCCACGGCGAAGGTCGTCAGGATAATTCCATAGGCGATCATCTCGATCAGCCCCCACCCCATGGCGCCCGCCGCATAAATTCCACTGAAGATCAGGATCGCCGTCTTGCCGTCGGCGTAGAGCATCCGCGCGACGAGAAAGATCGCGACGTTTGAGAACTCGCGCATCTTTCGCAGCGTGCGCACGACGTTTCCGAACGCGTGTCCAAACGCTACGCCAAACGGCTCGCCGGTGCTGACCAGGTCCGGCGTGTAGCGAAAGATCGGGATCGCGAATACGATCAACCAGGCCGCGCAGAGCAGCGTGACCACACGGCTCGGCTCGTGCGCGGCGGGATCGAGCCCGAACAATGGCGCACTCGGCACGAACGGCAAATCCAGTTGCCCAGGCAGCGCGATAGTCACGAGCACAAAGACCAGCAACAGCACGGACGCCGCGTTGCCGAGCGAAAGTCCAAGCCCCGAAACCTGAGAGAGCACGTCAGGCTTAGCGGCGCGCGTCAGCATCGCGTTGTGCAGCACTTCGGTGTAGACGAACGCGACGCCGCTCACCGTCACCGCAAGGCCCAGCGCCCAAAGCGGCATACCCGCGCCACCAGGCAGCGCCCACCATTGCACGATGATGCTGACGGCGAGCGCCCCAGTAAAAACGGCGAGCAAGGGTTTGCGTCGCCCCATGCGATCGGTGACGGCGCCAAGGAAAGGCGCGGTCAGCGCGATGATGATGCCGGCGGTCTTGTGCCAGCCAGAGATCAGCGTCTGACCGAGGATTGGGTCGCCAATGACGACATTCGAAACATACGGCGCGAACACATAGATCGTGCCGAGAAGCACCCAAGGGTTGCGCGCCCACTCGAACAACGCCCACGCCCAAGCGGCGCGATCGAGGCGTGCCGGTTGCGCGAGGTCCGCGGCGCTCAAGCGGCCAAGCTTTCACCGCGCAGCAGTTTCGGCAAATCGCCGGCGCCACCGCCGGCGTACTTCATGAAGAAGCGACGCGCCGGGCCAAACGCGTTCACAGCGGTCAGGCCCAAGGTGCGCGCGGCGCGGACGGGCGCGATGTCGTTCGAGAAGAGCTTGTCGAAGAACTCCATGCCCATAGCCATGGAGACATTGTCGAAGCGGCGCCAGCGTTGATAGCGCTCAAGGATCGAGACGTCGCCCGGATCGAGGCCGAGGTTCACGCCGTCGGCGATGCACTCGGCCAACGCAGCGCAATCCTTAAGGCCAAGGTTCAAGCCCTGCCCAGCGAGCGGGTGGATGCCGTGCGCGCTATCGCCCGCGAGTGCGACGCGCGCATCGATCATGCGTTCGGCCAGTTGCATTGAGAGTGGATAGCCAAAGCGCGGGCCTTCGAGTGCAAGCGCGCCGAGGAAGTCGCCGAAGCGCAAACGCAGCTCGGCGATGAAATCCGGCTCGTTCATCTTCAGCAAAGAGTCAGCGGCTTTGCGTGGCTCAGCCCAGACGATGTTTGAGCGATTGCCCTTGAGCGGCAGGATCGCGAAGGGGCCGTTGGGCAGGAAATATTCGTGCGCGACCTCGCCGTGCGGCTCTTCGTGTTGGATGGTCGCGACGATCGCGGTGACCGGATAATCCCAGCCGATCGTGCGAATGCCGACGGCTTGGCGCACGAACGAACGCCGGCCATCGGCGCCAACCAGCAAGGGCGCGCGCAATGTTTCACCATTCGCCAACGTAACCGTGACGCCAGCAGGATCGCGCTCGATCGCCATCACCGATTGCGGCTGGATCATGCGGATCGATTTCGCTGCCTTCACGGCGCGATCGAGCGCGAGGCGCACGTGGCGCGCTTCGACCATCAGGCCGAGCGGCTCATCGAGCTCTTTCATCTCGGCGCGATCGAAATGGAGATGCAGCAAGGACGGCCCGCCCTTGCGGGCGCGGCCCGGCAAGCGGCCATCGGTGACCATGATCTGCTCGATCGGTTGCGCGACCTGATCGAGCTCATCGCCCAAGCCCAAAGCGCGCCACATCCGGTATGACGCAAAGGCAATCGCAAAGGCGCGGCCGTCGAACGTGGTTGCGAGCGTCTCGGCGGGTTTGGCCGCATCAATGACGATGACCGACAAGCCTGCCTGTTCGAGCGCCAAAGCGAGCGTCTGACCGACGAGACCGCCGCCGCCCAGAATCACATCGGCATCGAAACCGCGTTTGTTGCTCATGGGGTACGATAGTCCTCGATGCCGCTTCCCGTCGATGCGGCCTCAACGCGCAAGCGCAAGGCTCGGCGCCGCTTTTTTGAGCGAAGCCGCTGCACTGCACAAAGCCCACGCCCCGCATGCTTGCTCGAACGGGCAGCGCCTCGACCAATCGCCCATCGACCAAACCAGGGCACATGAACGAGGAGCGGGGCATGACTCAAACCAAGGGGAAGCTGCACAGCCTATGGCGTGCGGTACGCATCGGCGGGGCGGCGCTCGCCGCCGTTGTCGCGTTAGGACTAGCGGCGCCGGAGATGGCATGGGCGCAGGCGGAGCCTGCAGCGCCGGTCGCTGAAGCGGCCGCACCCGAAGCCGAGGCGGTGATCGTCGATGAAGTGATCGAAGCAGAAGCCGCTGCGCCGGCCGTCGATAAAGGCGACGTCGCTTGGATGCTGATCTCCACGGTCATCGTGTTGCTGATGATCATCCCTGGCCTTGCCCTCTTCTATGGCGGCCTGGTGCGGGCCAAGAACATGGTCTCGCTCTTGAGTCAGGTGTTCGTCGTCACCGCGATCGGCATGGTGATGTGGCTGTTGATCGGCTACTCGCTCGCGTTCACCGATGGCGGCAATCTGAACAGATTTGTCGGCGGTTTGAGCAAAGCGTTTCTCGCCGGCGTCGACACGGCGACGCTCGTGGAAACCTTCTCTGTCGGCGTTTCAATTCCTGAGTTGGTGTTCGTCGCCTTCCAGATGACGTTCGCCTGCATCACGGCCGCGCTCGTTCTCGGTGGCGTCGCAGAACGTGTGAAATTCAGCACAATCGTTGTGTTTTCGATCCTCTGGCCTGTGATCGTTTATTACCCGATGGCGCACATGGTGTGGTGGTGGGGCGGCCCGATCATGGCCTCCGATCCCGCAAACGCAGATGCGCTCGCGGCAGGCGCGGGCCTCATTTGGAGCTTCGGCGCACTCGACTTCGCAGGCGGCACAGTGGTGCACATCAACTCAGGCATCGCCGCACTTGTCGGCGCCGTTCTGCTCGGCGCGCGCACTGGCTATCGCAAAGAGCCGATGCCACCGCACAACCTCACACTGACCGTGATTGGTTCTGGTTTGCTGTGGGTTGGTTGGGTTGGCTTCAACGCCGGTTCGAATCTCGAGAGCAATTCGTACGCAGCGCTTGCGCTGATCAACACGTTCGTCGCGCCCGCAGGCGCAGCGCTTTCGTGGATGCTCACGGAGTGGCTGACCAAGGGCAAGCCGAGCTTGCTCGGCCTCGCTTCCGGCGCGGTGGCTGGCCTCGTCGCCGTCACTCCTGCTGCAGGGTTCGCGGGCCCAGTCGGCGCGCTAGTTCTCGGCCTCGTTGCGGGCCCGGTATGCTTGTTCGCCTGCTCGTCGCTGAAGTCGTGGCTCAAGTACGATGACAGCCTCGACGTCTTCGGCATCCACGGCATTGGCGGCATTATCGGCGCCATCGGAACAGGCATTGTCGTCGATCCAGCACTCGGCGGCGCAGGCATCGTCAACTACGTGACGGGCGCTGCCGAATATCCGGGCCTAGTTACGCAAGTGACACGGCAAGCCATGGGCGTCGGCGTCACGCTTCTCTGGTCTGGCGTCGGTTCGCTGATCGTTTGGGTGATCGCGCGCGGCCTGACCGGCGGGCGTGTGAGCAAAGAGACCGAAGCCGAGGGTGTCGACTACGCCGAACACGGCGAGGTCGCTTACCACTCGTGAGGCAGTAGGCAGTAGGCAGTAGGCAGTGGGCAGTAGGCAGTAGAATGATGCGGCGTCGGAACGCATGAATTAACGCCTACTGCCTATTGCCTTACAGCGTCGGTAACCCTGTTCGCAGCCGAATCTTCACGCCTCGTTTACCGGGAGAGACAACAGTCGCAGGCTTGAACGCGGCGCCAAAACGAGCAGCTCAAAACATGTCCGACGACGTCTACCAACAAGGGGGAAGAATCCCCTCCGTCGCTTCGTCCGCTGCTGGGCGCTTGGCGCTCAAGCGCGCGGCTTTGTCCGTCGGCACTGCTGTGTTCGGCTTCTATGGCCTGGGTGCGGTGCTCACCTATTCGCCGGAAGATCCGAGCCTCAACACCGCCTCGAACGGCGCCACGCACAATCTCTTCGGCGATCCCGGCGCCATGCTCGCCGATCTTTCAATTCAAATCTTCGGCGCCGCCGCGCCGCTGGCGTTTGCTGCATTGCTCGCCGCGGGCGCGCTGCGCATCTACCGCCGCCAACTGGTCGCGCGCATCGATAAGCGCCGCGTCGGCGCAGCGTTCCTCGGCATCACCTTGCTCGCTGCCGCTGCTGCAACAGTGCCGACGCCGGAAGGCTGGCCGCTCGCGACAGGCTTTGGCGGCCTGATCGGCGATTGGATCTCCGGCATGATGGCGGGCCTCGCCTCGATGCCTGGCCTGCCATTCCCGGTGGTGCTGACCGGCATCATGTGCGCGATCTGCGGTCTGCTCGGCACGGGCTGGGCGTTCCAGGTGCGCGCCGAAGATGTGAGAACCGCCGCACAAGTGACACGCCGCGCCGTCGTCGGCTCCGCCAACGCAACACAACGCGCGATCGGCTACGTCTCGGAGAAGACGCGCCGCGAACCGCAGGAAGAGGAAACGTACCGTCGCCCGCTCGAGGATGCGCGCACCGCAGCGCCGCGTCCGCGTCCCGCACCTCGTCCTGCGCGCGCTGAAGAACCGGCGCGCCAACCGCAACAGCAACGCTCTGAGCGCCAGCGTCCGCCGAAGCGTGAAAAACAGCACCAGTCTTTGCATCTCGGCGGCGATTTCGAATTGCCGGAGACCGAACTGCTCGTCACGCCGAAGCAACGCGTCACGCAGACCGACGCGCAGACGCTGCATTCGATGAGCCGTCAGCTTGAAGGCGTGCTGGCCGACTTCGGTGTGCAAGGCGAAGTGCTCTCCGCACGCCCAGGCCCCGTCGTCACGTTGTTCGAGTTCGAGCCTGCGGCCGGCGTCAAATCCTCACGCGTCATCGGCCTCAGCGACGACATCGCCCGCACCATGAACGCGACCGCCGCGCGCGTCGCCGTCATCCCGGGCCGCAACGCCATCGGTATCGAATTGCCGAACATGAAGCGTGAAACCGTTTTCCTGCAGACGCTGTTGAACAGCCCGTCCTTCGCCGGCACGCAAGGCGATCTGCCGCTCGCACTCGGTGAAACCATCGAAGGCGATCCCTTCGCCGCCGACCTCACCAAGATGCCCCACCTGCTCATCGCCGGCACCACCGGCTCGGGCAAATCGGTCGGCATCAATGCGATGATCTTGTCGCTGCTCTACAAGCACACGCCGGATGAGTGCCGCTTCATCATGATCGACCCGAAGATGCTCGAACTGAGCGTCTACGAGGGCATCCCGCATTTGCTGCACCCGGTCGTGACCGATCCTAAGAAAGCCGTCGTCGCGCTGAAATGGGTCGTGCGCGAGATGGAGGGGCGCTACCGCTCCATGTCGAAGCTCGGCGTGCGCAACATCACCGGCTACAATGAGCGCGTCCGCGATGCGCTGGCGCGCGGCGAGCGCCTCGAGCGCACCGTTCACGCCGGCTTTGACCCGACCAGCGGCGAGCCGATCTACGAAACGCGCGAGCTGCCGCTCGAGCCGATGCCGTACATCGTCGTCGTCATCGACGAAATGGCCGACCTGATGATCACGGCCGGCAAGGAAATCGAAGCCGCCGTGCAGCGTCTCGCACAAATGGCGCGCGCCGCCGGCATCCACGTCATCATGGCGACGCAACGCCCATCGGTCGACGTCATCACCGGCACGATCAAAGCCAACTTCCCGACGCGTATCTCCTACCAGGTCACGTCGAAGATCGACTCGCGCACCATCCTTGGCGAACAAGGCGCCGAACAATTGCTCGGCCAGGGCGACTTGCTGTTCATGGCCGGCGGCGGCCGCATCCGCCGCCTGCACGGCCCGTACGTCACCGATGGTGAAGTCGAACGCGTCGTCGCCATGCTGAAAGAGCAAGGCGCGCCGCAATATCGCACCGACGTCACCGCCGAGCCGAACGAAAACGCCGAGAGCGACAATCCAGAACTGTTCGCTGACGGCGAAGGCGGCGGCGACGAACTCTTCGACCGCGCCGTCGAAATCGTTCAACGCGACCGCAAAGCCAGCACCAGCTATCTCCAGCGCCGCCTAAGCATCGGCTACAACCGCGCCGCCACTTTGATCGAGAAGATGGAAAAGGCGGGAATTATCTCGGAAGC
>CAYZIJ010000076.1:0-9697 GCA_964478365.1 uncultured Terricaulis sp. | reverse complement strand
CGCTGTTTGCTGTGGGATAGATTGACTAACCGAACTGCGCGGCCGCCGCGTAGCCGGCGCTGGCGGCGAGGGCGGTGGCGAACGTGCCCCAGGCCATGTCGATCATGCTCATGCGCACGTGCCAGACTTTGAGCGTGGCGTGATTGGTGAGGTCGTAGGTCGCGAAGGCGACGAAGCCTAGCACCGCGCCGCGGAAGGCGGCCATGCCGAAGTCCGCGGCTTCGAGTGCGGGCGCCACGGCGAAGAAGATGATGCCGCTAATGTAGATGACGTAGAAGGCGGCGGCGGCGGCGACATTGGTTTTGCCGCTCAGCATCTCGCCGATCAGCGGGCGATAAATCTTCGGCACAGCTTGGCTGAGATAAATGGCGTCGGCGGCGCCGAAGGCCAGTCCTGCCGCGAGCCAAGCTATGAGGTAGTCCATAGGTTCGATCCCAATCATTCGGGATCGCTACGTTTGACGTGCGCGGATGGATCAGGCCGCGTCGGCTTGGCGCAGTTTTTTATCGACCATGCGCTTCAGGCTCTCGGCCACGCGCTGGCGTTCCTCACAGAGCGCGTGCGGCAGGTGCACCAATTGATGCAGGGCGGCGACGTGCGTGCGGACGACTTCGGGATCGAGCCGATCGGTGGCGCCTTGGGCCTGGAGATAGCGCGCCATCTCGCGCGCGCCGAGCGCTAAGCTCGGATCGCCGATCTGTTCGCCGACCTCGACCAAATCCTGCACGGCGCGATAGACAGTACGCGCGGCGTTGGCGTCGCCTGGTTTCAGCTGCGCGACGTGCTCCAGCAGCGCCGCAACGCGGGCGCGCGCCAGTTCGCTCTTTAGGTTGAGCTCTTCCTCGTCACCCTTCACGAGCGGCTCGGGTGCTGCATCGTTGAGGCGGCGGAGGGGGCCGAGATAGTTGAGATCGGGACGGCGGCGGCGGCGGCACGGTCCGACATAAGCGGACGTCACGATGAAGGGCTGCGGGTTGGCCATCACGCTGGCGACACGCTGTTGCAGCGCGAGCGTGGAGATCGGTTTGCGCAGATAGCCGTCAATACCAGCGAGGCGGGCTTGTTCGACATGCGCTTGCGAGCCGCGTGTGGTCAGAATGAAGCTAGCGACAGCGCGGTTGGGAAGCTCTGGGCTGAGGCGTACGCGGCGGATGAAGTCGAGGCCATCGCCGCCGCCGATCAAGTCCATCAGCAAGATGTTCGGATTGCTCTTACGGAGACCGTCCCACGCTTCGACCGTGTTGGCCGCGCCGATCACGCGGCCGAACCCCATGGCGCGCAGCAGATTGAGCGTGATGCCACGCTCATAATGGTTCTCGTCGAGCACCAGCGCGGTCAATCCGGATGGATCGAACACCCCTGTCATGCGCGCACAATCCCCCGATCAGACCGCACACATTAACGCGAACTCATTAGAGAGTGCTGAAGCGAAGGGTTTCTGAGAGGTTAAGCGGCGCTGCTCAGCCGCGTTCTTCGAGCGAACTCAGGATTGTGATCTTCTGCCAGATCTTGCGACCTAGGCTTGTGGTTAGGTTTTCGATGTCGTTGACCGCATCGACCACAACGCCATCGCGCACACGCTCAGCATAAAGCGCCGCAAGCTTGCCGATCAGCGCCAGCATTTCGGCGCAATAGTCCAAGTACCGCGTGAGTTCGAACTGACTCATTGTCCGCTCGGGTGAAGCCGCAGTCTTTTGCGAATCGAGAAGAATAGTGGGGTCCTTGGTGAGCTGATGCATGTCGATGACGTGCGCCAGCGAACGCAGGCGATGCAGGGACTCAAGCACGTGGCGGCGCTTCGTGCGCTCCTCGAGCGTCAGCACGAACCAGACCGCGCCGCCGAACAGGATCAGCAGGTTCACTGCGGCTTCTAAGCCTTCCACCACTTCCGGCGCGCTCAGCGTTTCGCTCTCGACGCGCAGAAAGCGAAACGCTGCAACTTGCGCCGCAATGCCCAATGCGATCAGCGCAAAAGACACGAAACGCCAGCCCCAAGATGGCCGCGTCATGCGCGCCGCATCTTTGGCCGTGAAGCGCGCGGTCTCGATGAGATCGGCGCAGACGCGCGAGAGCCCGGCATTGGGAAAGCGGGCGACGATGCGCGCGTGCAACTGATCGAGCGTCGCCAGGATGCGCTCGGGACGCAGCAGCTGGTATGGGCCGTTACTCATTAGGACGCGCTCAGATTGCGGGCGCGCTGGACGCTGCGTTCATCGAAGTCTTGGCCGAACGCAGAACCGCGCATGTCAGTCACGGTCTCGGCGGCGTAGCGGCGGCCGTTGGGTGCGGGCTGGCAGGTGATGACGATGTTGAGATGATCCACGCGCACCAACGGCATCGGGTTGAGGCGCTCGGGGATGAAGAGTCGCACGCGCGTGATGTCCGGCGCGCCTTTGAGAATGGTCATCTCGCCGCGTAAGCGATCGGCGAAACGGCGCGCTTGTTCGCCGCGTATGCTCTCGGGCGTTGGCTGGAAAGAGTACGTCGCGCTGGTTTCATCTTCGCGCAGCAAACGTATGTCGCGGACGCGGCCCATGTGTTCCGTGGCGCACCAGCTGACGCCTTCGCTCTGCTCGGCCATGCGTTGAAAGGCGCGGCGCTCGTCGCTTTTCAACGCGTCTAGGCTTGGCTGCACGAGTTGCATGCGCGGCGTGCGATTCGGCTCGTAGCGGGCGCGCCAGTTTTGCTTTGAGGTGACGAGTTCGAGGTCGAACGCATAGTCGGCGCGTGCGCCCTCGGTGGCGGAGACGGCCTGCGCCAGCAACGCTGCGCCGGTGGTTTGCGCGGCGGCGGACCAGGCGACCGCCAGAACGGCGCAGACGGCGAAGGCGCGGACAGTTGCGAACATGGGCGCTCTTCTGCCACGACGGCGTTGAGCCGGCTACTGTGCGGCTCACGCACGCGCGCCTACATTGGCTGCCGGATGGACGCTTTAGTTCCTGTTTTGCCGCCGCGCTTCGAGGCTTGGTTCGCCGGCCGCGGCTGGCGGGCGCGTCCGCATCAGCTGGAACTGGTGCGTCGCGCCGAGGCGGGGCTCTCGACGCTGCTGATCGCACCGACTGGCGCGGGCAAGACGCTCGCTAGCTTTCTGCCGAGTCTCGTTGAGCTGGCGCCGGTGGCGGATGCGGGCGGGTTGAAGCGGCCGCACAAGCTCCACACGCTCTACATCTCGCCGCTGAAAGCGCTGACGACTGACGTCGCGCGCAATCTAGAAGCGCCGGTGCGTGAGATGCAGCTGGGCGTGCGTCTGGAAACGCGCACGGGCGATACGCCGGCGCACAAGCGTCAGCGTCAGCGCGCGTCGCCGCCGGATATATTGCTCACGACGCCGGAGCAGCTTTGTCTGTTGATTGCGAGCGAGCATGCGCGGGTGTTCTTCGAGGATTTGCAGTGCGTAGTGATCGACGAAATCCACGCCATCGCACCAACGAAGCGCGGCGATCTCTTGGCGCTTGCGTTGGCGCGATTGCGGCGCTGGGCGCCGACGCATCGGCGTGTGGGCCTGAGTGCTACCGTTGCGGATGAGCCTGCGCTGGCGCGGTGGTTGATGGGCGCGGAGGCGGAAGGGGGAGCAATCGTCAAAGCGCCGCCGGGTGCGACGCCAGTTATCGACGTGCTCGATTCTGATGCGCGCATTCCATGGGCCGGTCACACCGCGCGGCACGCCATGCCGGAAGTGTACGAGGCGATCAAACGCGCGCGGCTGTCCCTGGTGTTCGTCAACACGCGGGCGCAGGCGGAGATGACGTTTCAAGAGCTGTGGCGCATCAATGAGGAGGCGCTGCCGATCGCGTTGCACCACGGTTCACTCGATGTGCAGCAGCGTCGCAAGGTTGAAGCGGCGATGGCGCGCGGTGACTTGCGCGCTGTGGTGTGCACATCGACGCTCGATCTTGGCATTGACTGGGGCGATGTCGATCTGGTGATCCAGATCGGTGCGCCGAAGGGCTGTGCGCGGCTTGTGCAGCGTATTGGCCGCGCCAATCACAGGCTGGATGAGCCGTCTCGCGCATTGCTTGCGCCGAGCAATCGTTTCGAAGTGCTGGAGTGTCGCGCAGCGCAGGATGCAGTGCTCGATGGTGCGCTCGATGGGGCCGAGCCGCGCGTGGGCGGTTTGGATTGTTTGGCGCAGCACATAATGGGCTGCGCGTGCGGTGAGCCATTCGATGCGGATGAGCTTTATGCCGAGGTCGTCGGCACCGCGCCTTATGCCGATCTCTCGCGCGCGCAGTTCGATCGGGCGATCGATCTGGTGGCGACGGGCGGGTACGCGTTGCGCTCCTACGATCGCTATAAGCGTATCGTGCAGGAATTGAGCACTGGCCGCTGGCGCGCGCGCAATCCGGCGGTGGCGCAGGCGCATCGGATGAATGTTGGTGCGATCATTGAGAGCGAAATGCTGGATGTGCGCTTTGCCATACGCGCGGGCGTGCGCGCGCGGCCGGGCGTCGCGAAAAGCAGTGCGTCGTTACCGATGGTGGCGGGGCAGCGGCTGGGGCAGATTGAGCAATATTTCATCGAGGGGCTGACGCCGGGCGATACGTTTCTGTTTGCTGGTCAGATTGTAAAACTGATCGGCGTACGCGAAACCGATGCGCTCGTGGTGCGCGCCAGCGACGACAATCCCAGCATTCCATCTTATGCGGGCGGCAAGTTTCCGCTCTCGACCTTCCTTGCCGATCGCGTGCGTCATTTGCTGCACGATCCCAAGCGGCAAAAGAAGTTGCCGCAGCAAGTGCGTGACTGGATTACGATGCAGAAGCGGCGCTCAGTGGTGCCTGCGCCGCATGAGATGCTGGTTGAAACCTTCCCGCGTGCGGCCAAGCACTATTTGGTGTGCTACCCGTTCGAAGGTCGATTAGCGCACCAGACGCTCGGCATGTTGCTTTCGCGACGTTTGGAACGTGCCGGCAAAAATCCGCTTGGATTCTTGGCGAGTGAGTATGCCGTCGCCGTTTGGGCTTTGGAGCCGATGGGCGGCGTTGATCTCGCTGCGTTGTTCGATGAAGACATGCTGGGCGACGATCTTGAGGCGTGGCTGGCTGAATCGACGCTGATGAAAAGCATGTTCAGCAAATCAGCGATGATTGCCGGCATGATCCAGCGCAATGCGCCGGCGGCGGCGCGCAAGACGAGCCGTCAGGTGACGTTCTCCGCCGATCTGATTTTCGACGTGCTGAAGCAATACGAACCCGACCACCTCTTGATGCAAGCCGCCTTCGCCGATGCGGGCCAGGATTATCTTGATCTGAAGCGGCTCGGAGATTTGCTGCGGAGGATCGAGGACAACATCGTCCATCGCGATCTGCCGCACGTGTCGCCGTTCGCCGCGCCGGTGATGCTGGAGGTCGGGCGCGTGCCGATCCAGGGGCAGGCGGAGGAAGCTATCCTGGAGGACGCTGCGTCACTCATCGCAGAGGCTATGAGCTGAGCTTGCGTGCTCGCGTGTGGCGGCGCAACTTCCCACCAACGATGAACGGGGGAAACGATGCGGGCGATCCGAGCGATGCTGTTGGCTTTGGCGCTGGCGCCGAGCTTGGCCTACGCGCAGGCGAGTGACGCGACGCGCGAGATCAATGTGGCGGCTGCGGCCGAGCTGCCGCTCGCGGATCGCGAAGACGAGGAGTTCGCAGCGCGCGGCTTCATCGCAGCTTGGCCGGAGAACGAGATCCGAGGCGCTGACGGCAATGTCGTTTGGAATTTTCGCGCCTACGATTTTCTGCAAGGCGCTGCACCGGAGACGGTGAACCCGAGCCTCTGGCGTCATGCCGGCTTGTTGGCGCGCTCTGGACTCTTTCGTGTGACTGATCGCGTGTTCCAAGTGCGCGGCTTCGATGTGGCGAACATGACCATCGTTGTCGGCGACAGCGGGCTCATCATCGTCGATCCGCTGACGAGTGTGGAGGCGGCGCGTGCTGCGCTGACTTTGGCGCGGCAGGCGGTGGGCGATCGGCCGGTCGTCGCCGTGATCTACACGCACAGCCATGCCGACCATTTTGGCGGCGTGCGCGGTGTCGTCGATGCTGCGGATGTCGCGGCCGGACGCGTGCAGATCATCGCGCCGGAAGGCTTCATGGATCACGCGATCAGCGAGAACGTCATCGCCGGCAATGCGATGTCACGGCGCGCGATCTATCAGTTCGGCGTTGGCACTGCGCCTGGACCGGAAGGGGTGATGACCTCGGGCATCGGCATCGCGCTCTCGAACGGGACGATGTCGCTGATTGCGCCGACGCGCTCGATCGCACGAACCGGCGAAACTCTTGTGATCGATGGCGTGCGTATCGAATTTCAGGTGACGCCGGGCGCGGAAGCGCCAGCGGAGATGAACTTCTTCTTCCCTGATTTGGGCGTGCTCTGCCTCTCAGAAAACGCTAACGCGACGATGCACAATATTCTAACGCCGCGCGGCGCGCTGGTGCGCGATGCGAAGGCGTGGGCGGATTATCTGACGGAGGCGCTGCGACTCTATGGTGACCGCACCAATGTGATGGTGACGAGCCATGCATGGCCGCGTTTTGGCGGCGAGCGCGTGCGTGACTTCATCGCCTCGCATCGTGACGCGTACAAATTTCTGCACGATCAGACCGTGCGCATGATGAATGCAGGTCTGACCAGCCGCGAGATCGCGGAAGAGATCAGCTTGCCGCCATCATTGGCGAGCCGCTGGTTCAATCGCGGCTATTACGGCGCGATGATGCACAACAGCCAGGCTGTGTATCAGCGTTATATGGGCTGGTACGACGGCAATCCCGCCAATCTCGATCGCCACACGCCGACGGATGAATCTAGACGCTATGTGCAAGCGATGGGTGGCCCCGCGGGTGTGATGGCGAATGCACAAGAGGCGTTCGATAGCGGCGACTATCGGTGGGCGGCGGTGTTGCTCAATCATCTGATCTTTGCATCGGACGATCATGCCGAGGCGCGCGCATTGCTTGCGCGCACGCATCGGCAAATGGCGTTTCAGGCCGAGAGTGCGATCTGGCGGAACATGTATCTGACGGCGGCGCGTGAGCTGGAGAGCGGCGTCACGCCGCGCGGCGGCGTTTCGCAAGGCGCTGATCTCGTCGTTGCGACGCCGACGGCGCAGGTGCTCGACCTGCTCGCAGTGCGGCTTAATCCGGAGCGACTAGGCGAACGGCGCTTTGTGTTCAATCTGGTTTTCCCGGAGCGCAATGAAAGCTTCGCGGTGACGATCCAGAATGGCGTGCTGGTGCATGAAAGCGGCGTCACGCTTGCGGACGCGCCTACCATCACCTCGCCGCGCGGCGTGTTTTTGCAGGCGCTGGGCACAGGCACGATGCGCAGAGCTGTGATTAGCGGCTCGATCCGCATCAGCGGCAACAGAGGCTCCCTTGAAGGCCTCAATGAAGTGTTCGATACCCCGGACCCGAATTTCGCTATCGTCACGCCCTGACGAATCTGGTGCGGTCACCTGATGCCGATGTTGTCGCAAGCGCCGAAGAGAACGCCGCGTCCGCGCAATGCGGCCGTGCGCGCTTTGCAGCCACTGGCGATTGTTGGTGCTAATGTTGAAGCGCGGCTTGGTGGCGTGACGGTGACGGCGCTGCCGCAAGGCGCGCTCTGGGTTGGCGAAGCGAAAGCGCTGATCGTTTCCGATTTGCACTTGGAGAAGGGCTCTTCGTACGCGCTGCGCGGTCAGATGCTGCCGCCCTACGATACGCACGCGACGTTGACGCGGCTTGCTGCGCTGATGGATGCGCATGTGCCTGAGATCGTGGTGTCGCTCGGCGATAGTTTTCACGACGGTCAAGGTCCGGCGCGGCTCGATGTGCGTGACCGCGATCTGTTGCAGAGCCTGATCGGGCGCTGCGATTGGGTTTGGGTCGAAGGCAATCACGATGGCCGCTCGCCCGAGACGCTGGGTGGCGCGGTGCGCGATGTGTTGCATCTTGGCGGGCTGGTGCTGCGGCATGAGCCGAGCGCGCGTGATGCGGCTGGTGAAATCTCCGGGCACTTGCATCCATGCGCGCGTGTCTCCGGTCGCGGACGGAGCGTGCGGCGGCGGTGCTTTGCTTATAACGGCGAGCGCTTGGTGATGCCGGCGTTCGGCGCGTTCACCGGCGGGCTCAATGTTCGCGACGTCGCGTTCGATCCTTTGTTTCCAGATGGTGTGACGGCGTTGGTGCTCGGCAAAGAACGTGTGCTGCCTGCGCCGTATGAGCGTTTGCTCGGCGGCGGCTGATCAGAGCACGCTGGCGAGCGGCACGATCAGGCACACGATCATCGCGCCACCGGTCAGCACTTGGCGCAAGACCGGATACCATTCAGGCGCACCTGCATCGATGGCGCTGCGATGATCCCAAACTTGTTGCGCAGCGAACAGCCCAGCGAAGGCCGACGCGACACCCGCCGCCATCGGCGAAAACACCACGAAGATGGCGAGCAACCAGCCTGCGAGACCTGGGAGTGCGCAAAAGAAAAGCCGGCGCGGATTGGGTGATTGCGGCGCGCGCGTGATCTCGATGCCGCAGCGCACGCCGCCCAAAAATGAGAGCAGCACTGCGGCGTAGAGCGAGAAGGCGATGGCGGCGAGATAGGACGTGTCGTGATCCCGCGACAGCGTCACCAATGCGCTGACAGCAAGCGGCACAAGTCCAAGGAACCCGAGGCGCAAGGCCGCGCGCGGCAAGAAGGGTGGCGGGTCTGCGTTCACGTCCGGCGGAAAAGTAGCGCAGCCGCCCAGCCCGCCGCCAGCGCCAGCAACACTGTGAGAACGCCGTAGATCCACGGAAAGTTGGTGGCGAGATCGTGGATGCGTCGCTCGACGCCGACGCGCGAGATGGTGATCGGGATGCGTTGCGAGGAGATCAGGCGGCCATCGCGGAAGAGGTAGGTGTCGGCGTTGTACTGCGCGATCGGTGCGTTGGCCGGCAAGCGCACGACGGCGCGGAAGAGGCCGCGTTGATACATGGTCAGCCCGCCGCGTTCGCCGGGGCGAATGCGGCCGTCATAGGATTGGTAGAGGCCTTGCGCGTAGCGCAGCCGCACTAAGGCGCGGCGATAGGCGGAAGGGTCTGCGCCGTCGGGTATGGCGCTGGCGAGTTGCGCTGAAGCGGCGGGATCGAGCTGATAGCGCCAGATCGATTCAGCGCTGGCGATGTCGCGCAAGGGGCGGCTTGAAAGCACGGCGAAGAAGCTCGGCGCTTGCGCGAACTCGACTGGGTCGCCGTTCATCAAGAGCCCCAGCACGCGGCGTTTACGCATCACAACCGCGCCCTCGTTCGGTCCGCGCAGCACGACGACGATGTCGCCGCGCCCAAAGCGGTCGGGATTGACGCCGAAGACGGTGATGTAGGATCCGCGATAATCGGAACTGATGGAGATCTGATCTTCAGCGACGGCGGCGGGTAGTTCGTTCAGCACCTCGCCAGGCTGTTGCGCCGACGCGCTCGCGGCGAATGCGAGAAATGCGAGAGCGGCGGCGAGGCGCTTCACCAGAGGCCTCCGCCCAGCACGTACGGTTCTTGCGGCGGTATCACCAAATCGAACAGGAACTTGGCGCTGGCTACGATCAAGAGCACGCCGAGCAGGCCGCGTATATGTTCGTTCTTCAATCCGGCGCCGATGCGTGCGCCAAATTGCGCGCCGACGACACCGCCCAACATCAAGAGCGCCGCGAGCACGAGATCGACGGTTTGGGTCGCCGCCGATTGCAGGATGACGACGAGCG
>CAYZIJ010000075.1:0-10500 GCA_964478365.1 uncultured Terricaulis sp. | reverse complement strand
ATGGCGCGGCCTTCGAAAGCGTGGCTCGGGCGGGTGATCGATTGCTTCGGCAATCCAGTCGATGGCGAAGGGCCCTTACCACAAGGTTTGAAACCGCACCCCGTCCGCGCAGCGCCGCCTTCGGCACATGATCGCGCGCGTGTTGGCGGACGCCTCGATGTCGGCGTGCGTGCGCTGAATGTGTTTGCCGCGCTCTGCCGTGGGCAGCGCATGGGCGTGTTCGCGGGATCTGGCGTTGGTAAGTCCGTGCTGATGTCGATGCTGGCGCGTGGGGCCAATGCTGATGTCATCGTCATCGGCCTAGTCGGCGAGCGCGGGCGCGAGGTCAAAGAATTTATCGAGGACACGCTCGGTGAAGAGGGCAGGCGCCGTTCGGTCGTTGTTGTTGCGACCTCCGACGAAAGTGCTGCGCGTCGCCGGCTTGCGCCACACATGGCCTGCGCGGTTGCCGAGCACTTCCGCGACGAAGGCCTCGACGTTCTGTTGCTGGTCGACTCGGTTACGCGCTTTGCGATGGCGCAGCGCGAGATCGGTTTGAGCGTGGGCGAGCCGCCGACGACGAAAGGCTACACGCCTTCCGTGTTTGCTGAACTACCAAAGCTGCTTGAGCGCGCTGGGCCCGGCCGCGAAGGC
This sequence comes from uncultured Terricaulis sp., assembly GCA_964478365.1. Classification (GTDB taxonomy): domain Bacteria; phylum Pseudomonadota; class Alphaproteobacteria; order Caulobacterales; family Aquidulcibacteraceae; genus Vitreimonas. The sequence goes on along the minus strand of CAYZIJ010000075.1, from coordinate 9,867 downwards.
GAACACGGCTCGATCACCGCGCTCTTCACTGTGCTGGTCGATGGCGACGATCACAACGAACCGATCGCGGACGCTGTGCGCGGCATTCTCGACGGCCACATCGTCATGGAGCGTGCAATCGCGGAACGCGGGCGCTATCCGGCGATCAATGTGCTGAAATCGATCTCGCGTCTCATGCCGATGTGCCACACGGCTGATGAGAATGCGCTGGTCGGCCGTGCGCGCGAAATGCTCAGTTTGTATGGGGAAATGGAAGAATTGATCCGCATTGGCGCTTATAAAGCCGGCGCGGACCCGAACGTGGACGAAGCAGTCCGCGTGCACGGCGCGCTCGAAGCGGTGCTCGCGCAGGGCCGCGACGAGCTGACAAGCATTGACGATAGCTTCCGTATGCTGGCTGAGGCGCTCAGGTGAAATCACTCAGGACTCTGTTAAAGATCGCTGAGCGCGATCTTGACGCTCTGCGCCGCCAAATGGCGGCCTTGATCGCCGCGCAAGGACAGATCGAAGATCGAATTCTGGGGCACGATCAAACCATCGCGCAAGAGCAGGCGTTGGCGCAGCGGGACTATGAGTCGGCACGCGTGTTCGGCGGATATGCCGCCGTATCGCTCATTCGTCGCCGCGCCATGGTGAGCGAGCGTGATCTGTTGGGCGATGAAATCGAGCGCCTACGCGATCTGATCAACGAAGCGCACATCGAAGCGCGCAAGTTCGAGCGTTTGATCGAGCTTGATGAGCAACGCGCCAAGAAACTCGCTGAGAAGAGCGAGAACGCCGAGTTGGATGATTTCGCCACGATGCGCGCGGCGCGGCAGACGCGTTAGCCGGCGTTTAGCGTCTCAACGATGCGGATCACGTCTTCGTACGCTTGGCTCTGCGGATGGCGGATCGGCAGCGGCGTTTGTGCGCGGATCGAGTCCGGCACGCGCGAGTCGCGGCAGACGACGCCGGCGAAGCGCGGCTTGAAGCCGAGATACTCGTTACAGGCCATCGAGAACTGGTCGAACACCTTGCGGCCTTTGACGCGGTTCTCAGCCATGTTGACGATCACCCACGGCGTAATCTGCGCGCCTTGCAAGCGCAGTAGCTTCACCATTGCATACGCATCGGTGAGGGCAGTGGGCTCTTCGGTGGTGACGAGGATCAGCCGATCAGCCGAGCGCGCAAAGCGCAGCACAGTCGGATCGATGCCGGCGGCGAGATCGAGAATGACGCGATCATAGTGCGGCGTGAGCTTGGTGAGCTCTGTGCAGATGCGCGCAACTTCTTCGAGTTTCACCGCACCAAGCGCGCCGGACCCGGAGTGGCCCGCAATTAGATCGAAGCCGCCATTGCGTCCGGGACCGCCAAGCACTGGCGTAACCGCTGCGTCCAATTCCAGGAAGCCGCGCACCACAGAGTGAACGTCCGCGGTCGGGCGCACGCCGAGTTGCACGTCGACATTGGCGAGGCCGAGATCGCAATCGACGAGCAGCGCGCGTTGTCCGGCGCGGCCGAAGGCGATGGAGAGCATGGTCGATAGCCACGTCTTGCCGACGCCACCTTTGCCCGAAGCGACGGCAAAGATCGGCGCCGCGCGAGTGCGCGGTAAAGGCGGCTCAGGGAGAGCGTGGGCGCCTGACATGCTTCAGGTATGCGCGCCGAGTCGTTTCGCGGTGGTTAGCGGGATTGTTCGAAATGGTTAATCAGAGCTAAATAAGCCGTGATGAAGCTGTTACGCACTGTCACCCTGGCCGCGCTGGCTACTCTGCTCGCATCATGTGCGATGGGCCAGAGCTTCGACCGTCTTCCGCCATTACAATCGGTGCAATCGTCAGAGCTGCGCATCAACATTGCGCACTACCCAGCTTCGCAACGGACCGCCTATGCGGTGACACCGGGTGAGATTGCTGTCTACGAGTACGATGGATCGCAATGGAGATCTAAGATTCTCCGCACCACTGTCGCCGATGACGTACTTATGGCCGCTGCCGACTTGGCTTCCCTCGATGGCACCAATCTCGGTTGCCAAATTCACGACGGAAACAGCGTGTCGATTGAAGCGTCTCTTGGTGGCGAGCACTTTTCGCTCAACGCATCAAATCCGGATTTGTGCAGCATGAGCGGAGAGGATCAGGCGGCAATGCGCGTGAACCGCGTGCTTAACCTCATCAGAGCGTTGCGTGGCGAGGCTATACTTGCCCCATCGCCTTGAGCCGCACTTTTGCGTGCACTTCGGCTTGCCCGAGCACAATAGTGGACGGCCGGAAGCGTTCGATCAGTGAGCGAACGAACGGGCGGATTGTGGGCGAGGTGAGCAGCACCGGCGTTTCGCCAAGCTTTGCAGCTTTCTCGAATGCCGAGCGCACGTCGGCGACAAAATCATGCAGCTTAGAAGGCGCGAGCGCCAACTGGCGATGCTGGCCATCGCCGATGAGCGACTCCGCAAACGCCTGCTCCCATGTTGGCGAGAGCGAGATGATCGGCAGCGAGCCATCCGGATTGCGGTGTTGGTAGCAAATCTGGCGCGCCATACGCGCGCGGACGTGCTCGGTGATGAGCACGAGATCGTGCATTGCCGGCGCCGCTTCCGCGATCGCTTCGATGATGGCCGTCAGATCGCGGATCGACACGCGTTCCTTGAGCAGATTTTGCAGAATGCGCTGAATACCTGACCACGAGACATGCGCCGGCGCGACATCGTCGAGCAGCGTTTGCGTGTCCTTGGGTAGATCCTTGATGAGCTTCTTCACTTCTGCGAACGTGAGCAGCTCAGCCATGTGCTCTTTGATCACTTCGGTCAGATGCGTCGCGAGCACCGTCGCCGGATCAACAACCGTGTAGCCACGGAAACTCGCCTCTTCGCGCGCGCGCTCGTCCACCCACTTAGCGTCCAAGCCGAACGCCGGCTCTTTCACATCTTCGCCGGGCAGAGCGATGCCCTTGCCGGTCGGGTCCATCGCGAGAAGCGAACCGATTTTCAGCTTGCCTTCGCCGGCGTCCATTTCGCGGATGCGAATCTGGTAGCGGTCAGCAGCGAGCTGCACATTATCGAGAATGCGCACGCTCGGCATCACGAAGCCGTACTCCTGCGCCAGCGTCTTACGCAGCGCTTTGATCTGATCGGTGAGGCGCCGGCCTTGCACGTCGTTGATCAGTGGCAGCAGAGAGAAGCCAAGCTCGATGCGGACGTCGTCCATAGCGAGCGACGATTGCGGCGTCTCTTCAACAACCGGCGCTGGCGCCGCCGCTTCCGCAGCCGTCGTCGCGATGGCCGCCTGGTTCGCTTGCCGCAATCGCCACGCCAGTAGACCGGCCGCAAACGCCAGGATCAGAAATGGGATCTTCGGCATTCCCGGCAGGATGCCGACCGCAAGCGCGCACGCGGCGACCACACCCAGTGCAACAGGGTAGGAGGCGAGTTGCTTCGCAAGCGCTTTATCCGCCGCGCCATCAATGCCGGCCTTCGTCACCAACAGACCAGCTGCGACTGAAACGATCAGCGCCGGGATTTGCGTGACCAGTCCGTCGCCGACCGTTAGCAGCGTGTAGGTGCGGCCGGCTTCGGCGAAGTCCATGCCGTGCGACATGACGCCGATAATGATGCCGCCAATGATGTTGATGAAAACGATCAACAAGCCGGCGACGGCGTCGCCGCGCACAAACTTCGAGGCGCCGTCCATCGCGCCGAAGAACGAACTTTCGTCTTCCAGCGCTTTGCGGCGCTCGCGCGCTTGCTGTTCGTTGATTAGACCGGACGAGAGATCGGCATCGACTGCCATCTGCTTGCCTGGCATGGCGTCCAGGGTGAAGCGTGCTGCGACTTCTGCGATCCGTGTCGAGCCTTTGGTGATGACCACGAAGTTCACGATCACCAGAATCGCAAATACGATCACACCGATTACGAACTCGCCGCCCATGACGAAGTTTGCAAACGCTGCGATGACTTCGCCGGCCGCATGTTCGCCTGTGTGGCCGTTGGCCAAGATGAGGCGTGTCGATGCGATGTTGAGTGCGAGCCGCAGCAGCGTCGCAAGCAGGAGCACTGACGGAAACGACGTGAATTCCAGCGGTTTTTTGATCATCAGCGCCGTCATCAGCACGAGGATCGAAAGAATGATCGACACCGCCAGCAGCATATCGAGCAAGAACGGCGGCAGCGGAATGAGCATGATCGACAAAATGCCGAGCACGCCGACGGCGAGCGCGATCTCGCCGCGCATGACGAAGCCGCGTAGGACGTCGAATGAAAGGTCGTTGCCTCGTGGTTGCGCCGCGTCGGTCATTTAGTTCACGCCGCCTGGCCGGTTGGCGGCGGCGGGACGCGTAGGCCTTCGTCGGAATATTGCTTTAACTTGTTGCGCAACGTGCGGATCGAGATGCCGAGAATGTTTGCCGCGTGCGTCCGGTTGCCCAGGCAATGCGTCAGCGTCTCGAGGATGAGATCCTGTTCGACGTTTGCAACCGTGCGCCCAACGAGCGCACGCGCCGCCACTTGGCCGGCTTCGATCGCAGCGCCAACGTCGTTTCGCCCAACCGGCGCGCCATCAGGCGCGCGGATAGCGTCGGCGCCGACATCTTCGCCCTTCGAGAGCAGCACGGCGCGATGCATGGCATTTTCCAGTTCGCGTACGTTGCCTGGCCAGCGGTGCGCCATGACTTGCGCGATGCCGTCCTTGGAGAGGCGGCGAGCAGGGCGTCCGTTGGCGCGTGCGTATCTGTCGATGAAGAATTGGGCGAGAGCCATGAGATCGTCCTTGCGCTCGCGCAGCGGCGGAATGCGCAGGTTCACAACATTTAGGCGGTAGAGCAGATCCTCGCGGAACTCGCCGTCACGCACACATTGCGCCAGATCGCGGTTCGACGTCGCGAGCACGCGGATGTTCACAGGCACCGGCTTCGATCCGCCGACGCGATCGATGACGCGCTCTTGCAACGCGCGCAGCAGCTTCGATTGCAGTCGCAGATCCATTTCGGAGATTTCGTCGAGCAGCAGCGTGCCGCCGTCGGCTTCTTCAAATTTGCCGATGCGACGCGCGATGGCGCCGGTGAACGAACCCTTCTCGTGACCGAAGAGTTCGCTTTCGAGCAATTGTTCGGGGATGGCAGCGCAGTTCACGGCGATGAACGCCTTCGCGGCGCGCGTCGATTGCTTGTGGACGTAGCGCGCAAGCACTTCCTTGCCGACGCCGCTTTCGCCCGTGATCATGATCGACGCATCTGACGGCGCGATCTGATCGGCGAGGGCGAGTACGTGCCTTGTGGCTGCATCGACGGCGATTAGTTGGCGCTCGTCGTTGCAAACCGCCGCTAGCACAGCTGCGATCAGTTCCGGGTCCGGCGGCAGTGAGATATATTCGCGCGCACCTGCTCGAATCGCGCGTGCGGCCATTGACGGATCGATGCCGACACCGGCGGCGACGATCGGCACAACGATGTGTTCCGCTTCGTTTGCTGCGAGCAGGGTGCGGATGTCGAGTGTTGCGTCCACCATCAACAGATCGGCGCCACGGCCGGCGCGCAGTGCGACCGTCGCTTGCTCGATTGTGTCGACGTGTTGAACCTTAGCGCCAAGCGTCATGGCGATGCGCGTGGCGGCGGAGATTTGTCCGCCGAGCGGGCCAACGATCAATAGACGCATACTCATTCTCCCAGCGCAGCTCTTAAGCGGCGTCGCCGTCCTTGATGATTTCCGTCATGGTCACGCCCAGCCGCTCATCGACGATGACGACTTCGCCGCGCGCGACGAGACGGTTGTTCACGTAAATGTCGATCGCTTCGCCGACCTTGCGATCCAATTCGATCACCGAACCGCGCGCGAGCCGCAGCAGCGACGCGACATCGAGATTGGAGCGGCCGAGCACCGCCTGGATGTTGACCGGCACATCATAAACCGGCGCCAATTGCGCAGCGCCGTGTTCGAGATCCTGCAAAGGTGCGGCATCGGGCGCGTTGGGCGTGAATTCATCGAGCTTGAGATCGGAACTCATTATCGCCTCATGATGCGGTTTGCGACGCAAGCGCTGCGTCGATCAGGGTTTGGATGCGTTCGGCGGCGTCGTCCGGGTTCAGATGGATGACACCGTCCGACCAATCGATAATAACTTCGCCGCTGCGCAGACCCGGCTGCGGGCGCACCAACACAGCGCCAGCATAAGCGTGCGTCTCGCACATCGCCTCGATGCGCGGCTTCAGCGTCTCGCATGCTTCGGGCGAGAGCTTCACGAGTAGGCGAGGCTGATGGCGTAGCGCATCCATCGCGGCTTCTATTGCCGCAGCAGTGCGTTCATCGCCGAACGCATCGAGTGCTGCGCCAGCAATCTTACGGCTCGCTGCGAACGCGACATTGGCGGCCTCGGCTCGCATCGCTTGGCTTTCGGCGTCGAGGCGATGCAGCACGGCGGAAGCCGCGTCCGCCAAAGCTTGTAGCGCCGCGGCGGTTTGGCGTTCGGCTTGCGCAACCGCGTCTTGCTTGCCGCGTTCATAAGCGGCGTTGCACGCGGCTTCGATCTCGTCGGGGGAGAGGCGCGCGGGCGTATGCTTCAAAATCCCGCCATCGGGCGAGAACTCTGTATCGAAGGCGTATTTGCGGATTTGACTCATCAGTAGATCAACTCGTCGTCCGCTTTGCCGTCGGCGAGCACGATCTCACCGCGCGCCGCGAGTTCTTTTGCTTGCGCGACCATGCGTGCCTGGGCGGCGTCGACGTCCTTCAGGCGCACTGGTCCCATCGAGGCCATGTCTTCTTTCAAGAGCTTGCCGCCGCGTTCGGACATGTTGGTGAAGAAGAGATTGCGCAGCGCGTCGGAAGCGCCCTTGAGGCCGAGCGCCAGATCGCTCTTGTCGACTGCGCGCAGCAGAGTCTGGATGCCGCCGGAATCGAGTTTGCCCAAATCTTCGAACACGAACATCAGTGCTTTGATGCGGTCGGCGCTGTCGCGGCTCTTGCCTTCAAGCGAATTGATGAAGCGTGATTCTGTCTGGCGGTCGAAATTGTTGAAGATCTCCGCCATTAGCTCATGGCTATCGCGCTTGGAGGTTCGCGCGACGTTGGACATGAACTCGGTACGCAGCGTGGTTTCGATTTTTTCCAAAATCTCGCGCTGCACCGGCTCCATCGCCAGCATGCGCAGGATGCACTCAGCGGCGAAGTCGCCCGGCAGTTCGGCCAACACCTTCGCCGCGTGCTCAGGGCGCACTTTCGCCAGCACCACCGCGACCGTTTGCGGATACTCGTTCTTCAGATAATTCGCGAGCACCGCTTCGTTGACGTTGCCGAGCTTGTCCCAAATGTTTTTACCCGCAGGCCCGCGGATTTCTTCCATCAGCCCGTCGAGTTTGTCCTTCGGCAGGATGTTGGCGAGCATGCGCTGTGTTTGATCGAGCGAGCCCATCACCGCGCCCGCGCCCGACATGCGCTGCACGAATTCCTGCACCACCGCTTCGACAACCACAGACGGCACCATGCCGAGCTGCGCCATCGCTTGCGAGACTTCCTTGATCTCTTCTTCGTCGAGCAGCGCCCAGAGTTGCTTTGCGTCTTCGCCCAGGCTCATCAGCACGACCGCTGCCTTCTCCGCGCCGCTATAGCGGGAGAGGTCGACGGTGGCCGGAGCCTCGGATTTGACCAGTGCGTTCATGTCAGAGCGCGTTGTTCAACCAGCCGCGAATGATCTGCGCGGATTCATCAGGATGTTGAGTGACGACTTCAGCGACCTTCTTGCTCGAGGATTGGCGCACGCGTCCGCCGATCTGGGCGACGTCAATGCCGGAATCGTCACCACCAAAACCATCCGGCGGTGGAAGCGCCGCGACCGCGCCGCCACCACCCGGCAGAGCCGTCGTGCCGCCGGGTGAAGCGCTAGCTGCTGCGCCGCCGCGCATCAGGCCGCTGATCAGCGGACGCAGCACGAAGAACACGAACGCCAATGCCGCGAGCAGGGCGGCGACAATTTCGATGATGCGCATCACGTCGAGATTACCGAGGAATGCGAACATGCCGGGCGCTTCGGCGCCGGCCGGGGTCGCGGCGCGTGCGAATTGCGTATTGACGACTTCGATAATGTCGCCGCGTTCCTGATTGAAGCCGACGGCCGAGCGAACCAGCGAGGTGAGGCGCTGCATGTCTTCTTCGCTGCGCGCTGCATAGGTAGCTGCCGCTCCTTCCGCGCCCGGCGTAACTACGCCATCGACCGCGACCGCGACCGAGAGACGGCGCACGCGGCCGCCTTCGCTGATCTCGGTGCGTGTGGTGTGTGAAATCTCGTAGTTCACCGTTTCGCTGCTGGTCGAGTTGTCGTCACCACCGCCGCCGCCGCTCGCGCCGGCCGTTGCGTCCGGTACGTTTGCTCCGGCTGTGGCGCCTTGCGCGGTAGAGCCGCTCGAAGAGGATTCCTCGCTCGTCGTCGTCGACCGCACGACGCGGCCTTCGGGGTCGAAGCGCTCAGAGGTTTCGCTGATGCGGCTGAAGTCCATCTCGGCGGTGACTTGCACGCGCGCATTGCCCTGGCCGACGACGCCTTCGACAATGTCGGTGACCGTGCGACGAATGCGATCCTCAACCGCCGCTTGGCGCGCATCTACGCCTTCAGCGTCGACACCATCAGCCGTGGCGGGCGCTGCGAGCAGGCGGCCGGTTTCATCGAGGATGGTGACGCGATTGGCGGACAGCCCTGGCGTAGCGCTAGCGACCAGGTTGCGGATGGCGCGGACTTGGCCAGATGTCAGTTCATCGCGGCGGAGCTGGATGACGATCGAGGCGGAGGGTTGTTCGGTTTCGCGGGCGAACAATTGGCGCTCCGGCAAAACCAAATGCACGCGCGCCGATGCAACGCCATCGAGTGAGCCGATCGTGCGGGCAAGTTCGCCTTCGAGCGCGCGGAGGCGATTAATGTTTTGTTGAAACTGGGTTTGGCCGAGCGCGTCCGGCTCGTCGAAAATCTCGTAGCCGATCGAACCGCGTGAAGGCAGGCCTTCGGCCGATAGCATCATGCGTGCATCGAGCACGCGCGAACGGGCTACATAGATAGAGCCGCCGTCGCCGCGCATCTCGTAGGGGATGTCGGCGGCTTCGAGGCGCTGGGTGATTTCGGCGGCTTCGCGCATTTCGACGCCGGCGAAGAGGAGAGCCTTTTCTTCGCCGCCCATGCGAAACACGAGCGTAAAGAGCAGGGCCGCAGCCACAGCCGTAATGGCCAGCGCAGCGAAGAGCCGCGTCGGTCCTGCCTTGAGCAACAACTGAGTAAAGCTGTTCACGCCCGCCCTCTGCACACACGCGCGGCGAGAGACCTAGAATCACTAGGCAATTCTCACCGGTCGGCAGAAATTGCCCGGTGGTCGTGAAACAATGGTTAAGCATGTCGGTGACGCTTAGCGGCGTCGACATGCTCCGGCCTTCGAGCCGGGGCCCATAGAAGTAACGAGACGCGCAAAGGCCCCCGCCGTGAGGCGAGGGCCTTTGAAAAGCTTAAAGAGAAGTGTCCGCGCCTTAGCGCGACGCCTTAAATGGCGCCGCGATAGTGCTGGATGCGCGTGGTGCGCAGGCCCGGCAGGCCGTGCTTCTCGATCGACTTACGCCATGCGTCGAACTCTTCTTCAGAGAGGCCGTAGCGTTGGCAGGCGTCTTCGAGCGTCAGGAGGCCACCGCGCACGGCGGCAACCACTTCAGCCTTGCGGCGAATGACCCAACGGGTCGTTCCCGGCGGCGGCAAATCGTCCAAAGTGAGGGGATTCCCATCGGGACCCATCACCACCCCATCATAGCGGCGTTGCTTCTGCATGGCGCCTTTCTCCTCGTTCTTGAGGATGCACCATAACTCGGAGCGCTAAAGAAACGACTAAGAGCGCGCGGAAAATTCACGCAGACGCATGTCTCGAATTAGAACA
>CAYZIJ010000074.1:0-11021 GCA_964478365.1 uncultured Terricaulis sp. | reverse complement strand
GATGAAGGGCATGGGCCAGATCGTGACGTGGTCAGTGCGCGACGAAAGTTTGCACTGCGAAGGCATGATCAAGCTCTTCCACGCCTACGCGAAAGAAACCAATGCGCTTACGCAAGAGGTGAAGGACGACATCACCGAATGCTGCCGCACCGTTGTCGGCATGGAAGACAAGTTCATCGACCTCGCTTTCGAGATGGGCCCGGTCCAAGGCATGACCGCCGACGATATCAAGCAATACATCCGCTACATCGCCGATTGGCGTTTGGGTCAGCTCGGCTTGCCGAAGATCTACGGCGTCACGGAGCACCCGATCCCGTGGCTGACGTCGATCCTGAACGGCGTCGAGCACGCCAACTTCTTCGAAGCGCGCGCCACCGAGTATTCGAAAGCCGCCACCAAAGGCGAATGGCACGGCGGCGAGGGTGTCTGGGAAAACTTCGACCAGATGATGGAAAAGCGCAAAGCCGGCGGCGCGGCGAACTAAGCGCCACACCCATTCTCGGATTGCACGCAGCGCAAGTCCGGGACCCATAAACGCATCTGCGCACAAGTACGCACGACACATCGCGCGTCGCGTTTTAGCCTTTGTGTGTATGTGTCCCGGGCTCGCAGCGTCGCTGCGCCCCGGGAAAGGGTGTTACGTATTGAGTGTTTCTCGGAGCGCCACACGCTCCGCTTCACCGACGCCGAGCGTAGCTTCCATGTACGCGAACACACTGCCGTGCTTCGCCCCGATCGCATCGAGCGCCGTGCGTAGGTAGTCCACGTGGACGCCAAGCATCGGCCTGAGCGCCGCCGTTTCCAGCTTGCGCCCTAGCCGCTCTTCGATACGCGCCTGAATGCGCGGCATACGCGCTTCGAGATCGACGGCTTGGTTGGTGAACTCGTAGTCCGCAAACACGGCGTCCTCGTTGACGCCAAGCGCTAACAAGGTGAGCGCGCAAGCAATGCCGGTGCGGTCCTTGCCGGCGGCGCAATGAATGACGCCCGCGCCGCCCCCGCTCAATTCTTTGAACCAATCGCGGTAGAGGCTGACGATCCGCGCGTCGAACGGAATCTCCCGATAGAGATCGACCATGTAATTGTAAGTCGATTGCGGAGTCAGATCGCTTTGCATGAGCGCCAGCAAATGCGGCGGCAATGATGCGCCACCCGCGCCCTCGTCATTGAAGATGATCCGGCACGTCTCGCTCTCCCAGCGCGTTGGCTCGTGCTTGCGCTCTTCAGGACGGCGCAGATCGACGAGGAAGCGCAAACCCATCGCGTTGAGCTTTTCGATGTCGGCGTCAGATGCGTCATGGAACGACGCGGAGCGGAAGAGCTTCCCGCGCGTCACTTTGGCGCCATCGGCGGTATCCCAGCCGCCAAAATCGCGGAAATTGAGAACACGGTCGAAGGCGACAAGACGGTCAAAGCTCATGGCGCACCTGATGGCTGATCCTGCCCGCGCCGTCAAAGCGGCGATTGCAGCAAGCGCGCATCCAGACCACAATCGCGGCATCAGACTACGGCGTGAAACGCCATGACGCAGAGCTTGGCGAGGCGATCGTGCGTTTCCTGCGCCTTTAGCGGAACGGCGGCTCGTCGAACGCGCGCAGTTTGCGCGAGTGTAGGCGATCGCGGTTCTGCTTCAGAAGCGCAACGGTTTCCAAGCCTATGCGCAAGTGCGCGCCGATGGCGCTGTCATAAAAGCGATCCGAGACGCCCGGCAGCTTGATCTCACCATGCGCTGGTTTGTCGGACACACACAGCAGCACGCCGTACGGCACCCGCAATCGGAAGCCCTGCGTCGCCACGCAGGCGCTTTCCATGTCCACGGCGATCGCGCGCGATTGCGACAACAGCTGGCGCTCTTGATTGTAATTGAGTTCCCAATTGCGGTCCGCGTACGAAACGACAGTGCCTGTGCGCAAACGCCGGCGCAGATCTTCCTTGTCGCCGCCAGCCACTGCGGTCGCTGCTTGCTGCAGCGCGATTTGCACTTCGGCGATTGCCGGGATCGGCACCACGAGCGGCACGCGATCGTCCAAGATGTGATCGCGCCGCAGATACGCGTGCGCGAGAACATAGTCGCCGATGCGCTGCGTGTGCCGCAAACCGCCACAATGGCCGATCATCAGCCAGCAATGCGGGCGCAGCACGGCCAAGTGGTCGGTGATCGTCTTCGCGTTCGATGGGCCGACGCCAATGTTCACCAGCGTCACGCCGTCGCCGTCAGGCGTCGTCAAATGATACGCTGGCATCTGATACTTGCGCCACGGCGCATCGAGCGCCTTGGCTTCCGCGTCAGGGTCACCGGCTTCAATGCGCAAACGTCCGGGGCATGAAAGCGCCCAACCTTTCGGGCCGTTCTTCACGCCCTCCGCCGCCCAGCGCACGAACTCTTCGACATAGCGCTGATAGTTCGTGAACAAGATCCACGGCTGCACGTCTTGCCATGGCGCGCCGGTGTAATGTTCGATGCGCTTCAGCGAGTAATCGGTGCGCGGCGCATCGAACAAAGCCAGTGGCCGCGAGCCGTCGAGACGCTCGATGCTCAAGCCATCGACAACCGCGTCGCCCACTTGCGTTAAACGCGGATTGGGAAAATAGCGCGCCAACTCTTCGGCTGGCACGTTGTCGAAGGCGTGCGCCCCCGCTGCATCGAGCACGAATGAGTACGGAATTTCTGTGTCGCTCACACGCACGCTGAGCTCGGCGCCGTAATCTTGCACCAAGTACGTCAGCTGCTCGATGAGATACTTGCGATAGTAGTGCGGCTGCGTGATCGATACCGCATATTCGCCCGGCCAGGTCAGCTGACCATAAGCGCGCGCCAAGCGCGGCGCCGGCGAGTTTGGCAGATATGTGACGCGCAGTTCGGGATAGCGGAACAGCGCCCGCTCTTCCATCGTCGGCGGCGCGCCGGTTTCAGCAAAGCGGCGCACCGATTCGATCAGCGCCGTAACAGCGCGTTTGTGCAGAGATTCAAGTCGGTCGACGGCTTCAGTTGGTGTTTTTGGATCTTCCATCGCGGGAGTGTCCCGCGATCAGCGCGTGCGTCAAGAGGTGCGGCGCGGGATCGGATCAACGAGGCGCGAGCGGCGATAGGCCTCGTGCTCGAGATTCATCGATCCTTCGATCAAGAAGCCCAGCGTCGACGCATACGGATAGATCGACTCCGCCATAATGACGCTCGTACCGGGCTGCATCATCTGCGACGGCAACGACACAGTTGAGTTCACGGTGCGCGCCGTCATACCCCGCCCTTCGCTCCACACCACGCGCGCGGTGGTGGCGTTGACGATGGTGATGCTGGTGAGGCGTAGCTGCATCGACGCGCCATCATCGGGAAACATCAGTACATCCACCGCCGCCCAGAGATTGGTGATCTCGTCATTGGTGATTTCGGTATCGCGTGCGACGACGTCAGCCAGCGACGCGGCGACGTTTTGGGCGCGTTTGTTGGTGTTCATCACGTCGATCAGTTCGACTGATCCGAACAGCAGGAAGATCATCATCGGCGCGATGATCGCAAACTCGACGGCGGCTATGCCCTTCTCGGAGGCGCCAAAGCGACGGAGGATTTGGCGCATAGTCATTGATAGGGCTCGTTGCGGAACATCATTGTCGAGATCAGCACGCGCTCCCCGCCATTGATGTTCTGGAAGACCGGCTGGAACATTGGCGTCATCACATGCCAGCGATAATAGGCGCGCACGACGACGATGCTGGACGGCTGACCCGGCTGGTAGCCGAACCCGGAATCGTCGAACTCGCCGTCATCGATGGGGTTCAAAGCGGCGGCGTTGGCGGCAACGAACGAATTGAATTGGCGCACGTCGAGATAGAGGTTCTCGCCGCAATTGACCGCCAGGATGCGCAGCATGCGGTTGCAGAGCTGATCCTTCATCTGAGCCGCGCCAAGGCCGCTCATCTGCGCCTGTCCGGTGCGAATGGCGCGCGCGGTGTCGGACACCGCCCCATCGAGCGTCGTCTGCGCGAAACCGATCATGGCGATTTCCGCCAAGCCAAAGGTCAACAGGAAGAAGGGGAGCACAACGATCGAGAACTCGATCGTGGCCGAGCCGCGGCGCGCACGCCGGAAGCGTACTAGCTTTCGCAATAGCGATGTGAAACGGCCAGGCATGATTTCTCCGAACGCCGATACTAGGCGCCGAAGGGATTATTTTCCGTCAAAGGAAAGCGTAAACGGCGCTTAACGCGCGCCGCCGCGGCCTTGAATCTGCTGCGTCACCGAGTTCGACGCTTCGCCGTCGCCGATATCGGGACGTGGGCGGCAGAGCGGCGTACACTCAAGGCGCGCCGTTTCGTTGCCGCGCGTGACCATGACGACGTCGGTCTCATCCGGCGTGACCACGATGCGGCCCGAATAGAGTACGCGGCCGTTCTCGCCGACGACGACAAGATTGGTCGAACCGTACGAGCGGCCGGTGACGAATAGGAAGCGGTCGTTCTGCACCGAAACGCCGGCGATGGTCGGATTGCCGATCGCAACGCCTTCGGCCGGTTCAGACAAGCGGATCGGAAACGCCTGATCGAGCGCAACGCGAATATCTCGCGCATGCGCAACGCCGGCGGTGACGAACATGGAGGCCGCGGCGACAGCGGCCACGACGAAACGCGAAAGGCGCATCGGCGAAATCCTTCTTCTCTCTTTATAGGAGCTACGCGCCAATGGTTTCGGGATCGCTAAGAGGCGCGCGCGTACAAGAAGAATGACAAAGCGGACAGCGCACGAAAATGCGCAACGCAGTTAACTCTTATTTCACCGTCCTTATGAGGCAGGCCGTTTACCGCTGTCGTGTAGCTTCCATCCTGCGTCTGGGATTGGGTGTCGGGTGCGACGCTCCACCACCGGGCCGGTGAAAAAGCACTCGACAAATGGAGCATTGAATATGTTGAAGCAATTCCTGAACAACGAAGACGGCGCCACTGCAATCGAATACGGCCTGATCGCCGCTTTGATTGGCGTCGCCATCATCACGGCCGTTGGCCTCGTCGGCGACAGCCTGAACGAAGTCTTCACGCAAGTCGCGACCGACCTCTCGGGCGCCAACTAAGCGTCGACTAAGCTTCGGTGCGCGCCCTCGGCGCGCACCGTTAGCGTCCTTACGTTTCCCCTCTTCCAAGCGCCGCCCCCTCGGGGCGGCGTTTTTCTTTGTTTCTCTGCAGCAACGCCGCCCATCTTTAATCTTTCTTAGCGCGGAACACCGACACCTTAATGGAATGATTGAAGTGTTTGCGGCATGTGCATTCGCTGGCTTGCTGGTTTACGCCGCAAGCTCCGACGTCGCGCGACTGATCATTCCCAATTGGGTGTCGATCGCCATGGCCGGCCTCTTCTTTCCCATCGCGCTGCTTTCGGGCGCGCCACTCTCAGAGATCGGCCTGCACGCACTCTTCGCCGCTAGCGTCCTTGTGGTTGGCTTTTTCCTCTTCGCCGCCAAGATCATCGGCGGCGGCGACGCAAAGCTTCTGGCTGCAGCTTCGATCTGGACGGGCTTCGCCGCGTTCGCTCCTTTTATCTTCTGGACCGCGATCGCGGGCGGCATCATGGCGGCCGTCCTGCTGGCTGCACGCCAATGGGTCCCACAAACAGAAACACATCCGGCCTTCGTAACGCGCCTGCTCTCCGGCAAGAGCGGCATTCCTTACGGCGTCGCGATCATGGTCGGCGGGTTGATGGCGCTGCCAGCGATTCCGCATCTGTCAATCTCGTTAACCATGCCTTAGCCGCAGCGTGGTCTGTTCACGCCAGGGTTCGGGATTTAACGCGCGGGGAGTAATCGCATGTCAGCGCGTCAGCTGATCGTTCTGGTCGTCGCCGCAATCGCGGCAATCGGCGCGCTATTTCTTATTCGCGGCATCGGCGCCCGTAACGATGGGCCAGCCGAGGCTGAGACCGCCGCAATCGCGGGCGAACAAGTGCTGGTCGCTGCGCGCGACGTGCCACAGGGCGCCGCACTGACGCCGAGCGATCTGGCGGTCGTGCTGTTCCCCACCGATTCAATTGCGCCAAGTTTCATTCGGCTTTCGAACCAACCGTCCGCGCAAGCGGACTACGTCAACGCCGTGACGCGCCGTCCGTTCGCGCAAGGCGAGCCAATCACGCTTGGGTCGGTGGTTCAGCCCGATGGCCGCGGCTTTATGGCCGCCCAACTCGCGCCAGGCTTCCGCGCCGTGTCGATTGAGATCGATACCGAAACGGCGGCTGGCGGCTATATCCAAGTCAACGATCGCGTCGACGTCATCGCCACCTACTCGGTTGAAAATCGCGAAGGCGGCGGCGACCAGATCAACAGCGACATCATCCTGCAAGACGTCCGCGTGCTTGCGCTCGGCGAGACGACGCAGCCGCAAACCGCAGGCGAAAGCCCGGCGGTCGTTCAAGCCGGAGTCGCCGTGCTCGAACTCAGCCAAGAAGACGCGCGCGTGCTCGCACTCGCCGACGAGATGGGCACGATCAATCTGGCGCTGCGCGGCGTGCAAGTCGACACCGTCGGCATGCAGACTGGCAGCAACGGCCGTCGCCCCGGACAAGGTTCAGGCGGCGTGCGAGTTCATCAGTTTGGCACCGTTAGTGGGGGCAGCCGATGAAGGCTGGTAAATCTCTTCGGGTTTCGCTCGCGACGGCGCTTTCAACCGCCATCGCCTTCGCGCCCACGTACGCGGTTGCTCAAGTCGAGCCCGCGAGCGCACCAACAGTGCGCATCACCAATGGCGGCGGCGCGCAATCGGCGTCGCTAGTGCTGCCCTTCGGCAAATCGGCGATAATCGATTTGCCTGCCGATGCGCGCGACATCCTGATTTCCAATCCGGCCATCGCCGACGCTACCGTGCGCACGGCGCGCCGCGCCTACGTGATCGGCCGTCAGCTTGGTCAAACCAACATCTTCTTCTTCGACGCTCAGGGTCGTCAGATCGCCAACGTCGAAATTCGCGTCGAGCCGGATGTCGAGCCGCTCAACGAAGTTCTTCGTCGCCACTCGCCCGATGCGCAGATCACGGCGGAAGCGCTGAACGGTTCGATTATTCTGTCCGGCAGCGCTCGCAGCGCCGCCGAAGCTGATCGCGCGCGCCAACTGGCGCTGCAATTCCTCGCCACCACGGGCGGCGGCGGCAGCGGCACGACTGAAGATCGCGTCGTCAACCTGATCCAAGTGCAAGGCAGCGAACAAGTGCTGCTGCGGGTGCGCGTTGTCGAGATGAGCCGCACCTTGGTGCGCCAGCTCGGAATCAACGCCAATTACGACGAGATGATCAATCAGCTCATCGGCGAAGACAATTTCCTCGATGCCGCGACCCGCAACGGCTTTTCGATCAACGGCCGAATCCTCGGCGGCCTCGCCGCCACCGGCGGCGTGGCGGAAAACATCCTACGTCCCAACAGCTACGCCTATCCGGGCAACACCGTCGATCCGAGTATAACGCCCGGCGATGCCGGTGTTGGCGGTTTCCAACCGGGCACCAACGGCAATCCCGACACGTGGGGCCCTGCCCGCGTCGAGCAATCGCAGCGCACCGACGCCACCATCGAAGCCTTCGAACGCGCCGGCCTCCTGCGCGTGCTCGCCGAACCGAACCTGACCGCCATCTCGGGCGAAGCCGCGCGCTTCCTCGCCGGCGGAGAATTCCCGGTGCCGGTGAACAGCAACAACGGTCGGATTTCAGTTGAGTTCAAACCGTTCGGTGTCGGTCTTGCGTTTACGCCGGTCGTCTTGTCGGGCGGGCGCATCTCGCTCCGGATCGCCACCGAAGTGTCGGAGCTCACCGCCGACGGCGCGATCTCGACGGGCGACACGCCGATCCGCAACGATGACGGCACCACCACCGTCATTCGCGGCATCAGCATCCCCGCTCTGCAAGTGCGCCGCGCGGAAACGACGCTGGAAATGTCATCGGGTAGCTCGATGGTTCTGGCTGGCCTCATCCAAGAGCGCACGCGTCACGCGCTTGAAGGCGTGCCGGGCGTGATGAACACACCAGTTCTCGGCTCGCTCTTTCGCTCGCGCGACTTCATCAACAATGAAACCGAGCTCGTCATCATCGTCACGCCATACTTGGTGCGCCCGACGAGCCCCGAGAACCTGCGTACGCCGGCGGACGGTTTCCGAAACCCAAGCGAAGGCGAAAGCCTGCTCTCGGGCCGGCTCAATTCGCTGTACCGCCCCGCCAGCGCGGAAGCGGGAGAAGACAATTCCCAAGGCCTGCAAGGGCCGCACGGCCACGTGATCGAGTGAGGCGCACACACATGAAAGCCCGCCTGCCCCTTCTTGCCCTTGGTTTGAGCGCTCTCGGCGCTTGCGCCAGCGTGCCCGCTCCGCCCGCCGGCCTCCAGCCGACGCCGTCGACGGCCGACTATCACCGCATCGAGGTCACGCAGACCGCCGAGCGTCTCGAAGTACCGGTCGCCGTTGGTTCGCTCTCGCCGACCGCGCGTCAGCAATTGCGCGCGTTTGCATCCGGCTATTTGCGCTACGGCCACGGCGCCCTGGTGCTGAGCACGCCTTCGGGGGCGCCCAATTCCGATGACGCTTCGGTGCTCGCCAACGAAACGCGCAACGCGCTGGTTGAAGCGGGCATTTCCTACGCTGCAGTCGCGGGCTCAACTTACGACGCCTCGGCCAGTCCGAACGCGCCGATTATCATCAGCTTCTCACGCTACGAAGCGCAGGCGCCGGAATGCGCCCCTCTTTGGGAGCAAGATCTTGCGCACCAAAGCAACAACCAAGCGTGGGCGAGCTTCGGCTGCGCGACGCAAGCCAACCTCGCGGCAATGATCGAAGACCCGGCGGACCTGATGCGACCACGCGCAGAAGATCCGCGCGACTCGGCGCGCCGCGGCGTCGTCATGGACGCATATCGCGCCGGCGAGACCACGCACTCCGAGCGCACGAACGACGAACGCATCCAAATCAGCAACGCGGTCCAATAGGCGCAATTGCCATGAGCAAACCCGATCCCGCCTGGAGCCTAGGCACCGAAGACGAATTCGTTCTCGAAGAGGACGAAAACTTCGGTATTGGCGACCTCGAAGGCGTTGACTTGCCGCCTTTCGACGGCGAGCTGCCGCCGCCTCCGGCTAACCAAAGCGCGCCCTCGCTCGACAATGACGATCCGTACGGCCTCTCCGCGCCCACGCCGATGCCGGCGGCTGCCGTGACGGCGCTGGACGACTCGCGCACCACCGAACAGCCAGTGCCGCGCATCACCATCCATGCCTGCTGCGATCGCCACGAAGTCGCTGATATGATTTCCGGCATCGGCGCCGATCGCCGTCTCGCGCGCGCGGAGATCTCGGTCGAACAAGGCGGCATCGAGGCCGCCATCTCGCGATTTGCCGGCCAAGCCAGCCCCAACCTGCTGATCATCGACACGATGCTGCAGGGACCGATGATGCTGGCCGCACTCGATCGTCTGGCGCAGGTGATCGAAGAAGGCACCAAGGTCGTCATCGTCGGCGCCGTCAACGACATCTCGCTCTTCCGCGAACTGATGAGCCGCGGCGTCAGCGAGTATATCGTGCCGCCGCTGCAAGCTTTGGACATGATCCGCACGGTCTGCGGGCTCTACGTCAATCCGGAGAAGCCGTTCGCCGGTCGTGTCGTCGCCGTTATCGGCGCGCGCGGCGGCATAGGCGCCTCTACAATCGCTCACAACATCGCCTGGTCGATCGCTGAACGTCAGGAAACGAGCGCCACCCTGCTCGACCTCGACCTCTCCTTCGGCACGGCGGCGCTCGACTTCAACCAAGACCCGCCGCAATCGATCGCCGACGCTTTGATGGCGCCGGACCGGGTCGATGACGTCTTCCTGGAACGCGTCACCACCAAGCAGACGCAACGCCTGCAAATGCTGACCGCGCCGGCGACGTTGGAACGCGAGTTCGAGCTTGATCCGCAATCCTATGAGATCGTGATCGAGCGCGTGCGCCGCACCAGCCCGTTTGTCGTGCTCGATCTGCCGCACATTTGGACGTCCTGGGTGAAGCACACTTTGCTCGCGGCCGATGACGCCATCATCGTCGCCGGCCCAGACCTCGCGTCCTTGCGCAACACCAAGAACATTATCGATCTCCTGAAGGCGATGCGTCCCTACGATGCGCCTCCGACTGTCGTGCTCTCGATGGTTGGCGTACCGAAGCGACCAGAAATTCCCTTCAAGGATTTCGCTGAAGCGTTGGGCGCAGAGCCTGTGGCTTCAATTCCGTTCGACCCTCAACTGTTTGGTATGGCCGCGAACAACGGTCAGATGGTTGGCGAAGTCGCCGCGCAGTCGAAGACTGCGCTGGCGCTCGATGCGCTCGCTGCATCGCTCACGGGGCGCAAGCCGGTGGAGACGAAGAAGGCGTCCTTCACCGACAAGATTCCGTTCTTGAAGCGATAGGGGCCTAGATGTTCGGTAAGCGCAGCTTCGGTGATGGCCCGACCGCGAGCCCGGTTGCGCCGAGCGCTGCGCCGCCGCCGGCCGCGCGCGTACAGGCCGCCGCCGGCGTAAAGCCCGCGCCAGCGCCAGCCGCGCGTCCGGCGCCTGCCGCAGCAGCGCCGGCGCCTCGCCCCGCAACGCCCGCCGCGAACGCTCCCAATCCGCGCATGCAGGCATCGGCCGAAGTCCCGGATCAACCTGAGTATCGCTCGGAAGCGTACTACCGCGTCAAATCGACGATCTTCAACGCGCTTATTGAAACCATCGATCTGACCCAGCTGGCGCAGCTCGACAGCGAAAGCGCGCGCGACGAAATCCGCGACATTGTCGCTGAAATCATCTCGATCAAAAACGTCGTCATGTCGATCGCCGAACAGGAAGCGCTGCTCGACGACATCTGCAACGACGTTTTGGGTTACGGCCCCCTCGAACCCCTACTCGCGCGCGACGACATTGCCGACATTATGGTCAACGGCGCCAATGCCGTGTTCATCGAAGTCAACGGCAAGATTTCAAAGACGGGCATCCGCTTCCGTGACAACGGCCAGCTGATGAACATCTGCCAACGCATCGTCAGCCAAGTCGGCCGCCGC
>CAYZIJ010000073.1:0-11573 GCA_964478365.1 uncultured Terricaulis sp. | reverse complement strand
TCCTACTCCCGCACCCAAACACAACGGCCCCGCTCTCACCAGCGGGGCCGTTTTGCGTTTGCACCCGCGCGTCCGACGCTTGCCGACACGGCCTTGATCCAGCTCCGCGCCAAAGCTTCGACGGACGTCGCGCGCGCTCATTTTCGTTGTGCTAGGCGTTCGACATGTTCGTTCTGCAAGTGGCCGCCGTGAAGGATCGTGGCGGCATCGCCACCGCAATCAGACACTACGAGCGCATGTTTCGCGCCGTCGGTGTGCGATCGGCGGTGTTGTTCTCGGGGCCTGAGTCCGACGATCTGCGCGCCGGCGGCGCGGACATTATTCCTGCGCCAAACCTGCTGATTTCTCCATTCGGCCGCGTGCCGGGCGTCCTCGCTCACATGGCGCGCGCCGTTGTTTCACGCGCCGGCGCTGATCAGATTGTGATCATAGTCCATAGCGATCGCGCCCTGCCGGCTTTGCGCGCGCACTTCCCAAACGCAGTCTTGGTCACCCCGTGTCACACTGACAAAACCAAACACAAAGCCGGCGCCGATCTCGTGGTCACGATGAACGACGTCCAGCATGAAGCAGTCGTCGCTGCGTTGCCGCGCACACGCGTGCGCTTGCTGGGCAATCCGTTCACGCCGTCGCCGTCGCAAGGCGCACCAGCCGGCGAAATGGGCGGCGCGCCGCGCTTCAATTTTCTCGGCCGCTTCGAAGACGGAAAAGATCCGCTTACACTTATCTCCGCATTCTCCGCCGCCGAGCTCCCGCAAGATGTGACGTTGAGAATGATCGGCGCCGGTCCGATGGAGTCCGAGGTGAGGCTCGCTGCTGCATCCGCCGGCGCGCGCATCACTTTCACGGGTTGGCTCGCTGACGCCTACGCGCACTTCGACGCGCGCGACGTGCTCGTCCTGACTTCACGCAGTGAGACCTATTCGTACGTGGTCCGCGAGGCGCTCCATTTTGGAGTCCCAGTGATTGCCAGCGATATTCCTGTCCACCGTGCAGTTCTGGAGAACGGCGCCTTCGGGCTTTTGTTCGCGACCGGCGACCGGCGCGCACTTGCAGCCGCCATCGCGACAGTCGCCGCTGACGTGTCAGAGTTCCGCCGCCGCGCGTCATACGGTGGGGGAGCCGTGCGAGCGCGCTACGGCGCAGCGCCATTCTTTGCCGAATTCAGAGACGCAATCGGCGCCTAGTGCGCGCCAGTGCGCGCGGCGTCTCACTTGTCGTGACCGCGCTCAAGCGAAGCTCTCGCTTTTGTGTTCGCGGCATTGGCTTTAGCGCTTGCGTGCAGCGTCGAAAGCGTTTGCCGTTGAATTGCGGATCGTCTTGTTTTTGCACGACGAAACGACACAAAACCGCGACGAAATGCGAGCAGGGCTGCAATGGACGATACGCTGTCCGCGCGCAAAGTCGCTAGGCTGACGCAATGGTGAGCGGCGACGACGAAGCGCACCGCGCGCGAGGCGCGGCGAGGGGCCTCCTCGATCATCCGGCGTGGACGCGTTGGGGCGCGCACGTCGCGTTTTGGCTTGTCTACTTCGCCGTTCGCACCGCCGCCGCAGCAGCCGATCCGCCCTCCGAAGTCAGCGACTTTCCGTATCTTCTGAACCGCGCACTCGTTGTCGCGACGTATTTCGCGTTGACCGGCATACTGCTCGCATTGGTCGCGGGGCCCCGTGCACAGAACTCGACATGGGTGCGCAATCTCATGCTCGTGCTTGGCGCGCTCGCACTGGCGCCGCTCACGCAGATCGGTGAGTACCGGATGCCGATGCTGCTGCGCGAAGGCTATGAGTCCGCGCCGTATCCGTTCGTGATCTACCTTTTCAATTTCGGATGGGCGCTGCCGCTCTGGGGACTGACTCAGGCGTTGCTCGGCTATCACTTCCAAACCATGGCGCAGCAGCGCGACATCGCTCGCGCGCATGCGCTGGCCTACGACGCGCAGCTCCGCATGCTGCACTATCAGATCAACCCGCATTTCCTGTTCAACACGCTGAACGCGATCTCGACCCTCGTGCTCGAAAAGCGCAACGCGCAAGCCGAGGGCATGTTGCTGAAGCTCGCCGGCTTCTTGCGCTACTCGCTTGATCGCCAACCGACCGAGATGACCGCGCTCACAGCCGAGCTTGATGCGCAGCGCAAGTATCTCGAGATCGAGCAAACGCGCTTCGAAGATAAGCTCAAAGTCCGCTTCAACATTGAGCCGGGCCTGGAGAACGCGCGCGTACCCAGCCTCATCCTGCAGCCCATCCTCGAGAACGCGATCAAATACGCGATCACGCCGCGCACCGAAGGCGGCAGCATCGATGTGATCGCGCTCCGCGAAGGCTCGACGCTCAAAATTCGCATCGAAGACGACGGCCCCGGCTTGCCGTCCACCGAGACCGGCCCACGCCGCAAAGGTCTGGGTCTCGCCAACGCGCGTGAGCGGCTTGAACTTTTGTACGGCGAGCGTGCGGGCCTGACCGCGCGCAATCGCGAGCCCAACGGGTGTCGCGTCGATCTATGGTTGCCTTTGGAGGAAGAAAGTGTCCGCAGAACCTCTGCGCCTGCTCTTAGCTGACGACGAACCGTTAGCGCTGCGCCGCATGAAGCTGGCGTTGGAAGGGATTCCGAACGTCGAGGTCGTCGGCTCGGCCAGCGATGGCGCGCAAGCCATCAACGCCATGCGCGATCTGAAACCGGATGTCGTTCTCTTGGATATTAAGATGCCGTTGGCCGACGGTTTCGAAGTTGCGAATGCGGTCGAAGATAGTGGCGGGCCCGCCGTGATCTTCGTCTCGGCCTTCGAGTCATACGCGCTCCGCGCCTTCGAGACCTCGGCCGTCGACTACCTTCTGAAGCCCGTCGAGTTTGAACGCCTCGCTTCCGCGATCGACCGCGCCCGCGAGCGCCGCGCCGCCAAGCACGCCGGCCGCCGCGCCGAAGAACTCGCCGCCGTGCTCGATGCACTGAAGAAGGAATCTGATGAGCGTGAGTCGCCGCAATACGAGAAGGAGTTTTGGATCCGCGACCGCGGTCGCTTCCTCCGCGTGCCGGTGGGCGATGTCGAACGCATCGAAGCCGAGCGCGATTACGTGCGGCTCTATTGGGAAGGGCGCACGCTGCTGCACCGCGAGACCATGTCTCACCTCGAAGAGAAGCTCGATCCAAACATCATGCTGCGTGTCCACCGCTCGGCATTCGTAAACTGGAAGCGCCTTCGCGCTGTCCGCCGCGACGCCAATGGCCGGCTCATGGCCGTGCTCGAAAGCGGCGACGAGGTCCCGGTGAGCCGAGCCTACGCCCAGCGTGTGATGCAAGAGATGAAGTCGCGCGCCTAAGACTAGATGGCGGCATGCGGTCCGCCTCTCCGGTTTTGGATGCGCACCTGCGCGGGCTCCGCTAGAACGGCGCCATGGATTACGGCCTGCGCGACAAGACTATCGTCATCACCGGCGCCTTCGGCGTCCTGGGCCGCGCCGTAGCGGAGATGGCCAGCGCACAAGGTGCGCGCGTCGCGATGCTCGACGTCAAGACCGCGCCGCAATCTATCACCGAACCCGCGCTTTCTATCGCAGTCGATCTGGCCGATGCCGCCGCCGCCGCCCGCGCCATGAGCGCCGTCCGTGCGCAGACCGGCGCCATCGACGCGCTCCTTAACATCGCCGGCGGCTTTGCTTGGGAATCGTTCGCCGATACCGGCGCGATCGAAACCTGGGAGCGCATGTTCGCACTCAATCTCCGCACCGCTCTCGTCGCAACCAAAGCCGCGTTGCCGCATCTTCTCGACGCGAAAGGCGCGATCGTGAATGTCGGGGCCGCCGGCGCGGTGAAGCCAGGCGCAGGCATGGGCGCGTACGCTGCCTCGAAGCAGGGCGTTATGAAGTTCACCGAGAGCTTGGCCGAGGAGCTCAAAGGTCGCGTCCGCGTCAACGCCGTATTGCCCTCGATCCTCGACACTGAACGCAACCGCGCCGACATGCCGAAGGCTGATTCGAGCACCTGGGTGCAACCGGCCGAACTCGCGCAAGCGATGCTTTTCTTGGCCTCGGGCGAAGCCAGCGCCATTACTGGCGCGCTCGTCCCGGTCACGGGTAGGGTCTAGCCGGCGTTCTCCGGCTTCCCGTCGCCCTACGGCTCGGACATACTCCCGGCAGGGACGTCTGAACTTACGATCGGGGTGGAGATGAAACAGCTTATTTTGGCCGGCTTGGCAGCCGTAACGCTGCTCAGCGTAGCGCCGGCCTCAGCGCAGACGCCGCTCTTCTCGGAGAATACGGATATTGAGGCCGTCATCGAGGGCCCGATCAACACCATCGTCCGCCGCGCGATCCGCAACACCGATCCGTATCCGGCAACCTTTACGCTCATGGGTGGCGCCGAGCCGCTCGTCTTCAACATCCAGCTCTCCGCGAGAGGCGTTTCGCGCCGCACACTGGGCATCTGCAACTTCCCGCCGCTGCGTTTGAACTTTGAGGGCGAGGCGGTGCGCGGCACGCCGATGCGCGGTCAAAACCGGCTAAAGCTCGTTACGCAATGCAATGGCGGCGCGCAGTACCAGCAACTGATCGCGACCGAGTATCTGGCCTATCGGATATACAACGAGATCACGCCGATGAGCTTCCGCGTCCGACCGGTGAACGTCACCTATCGTGACAGCGAGGGGGGCCGCCGTGAAGAACGGCAGTGGAATTACCTTATCGAGCACGAGAGCGATCTGGCACGTCGCAACGGTGATCGCGTGTCACTCGAGATCCAAACGGGCGCCGTGCGCTTCGCCGAACTCGATCCGCGCGCGGCGACTGAGTATGCGCTTTTCCAATTCATGATCGGTAATCTCGACTGGGACATGGTCCAAGTTCACGGCGAGCGCGATTGCTGCCACAACACGCGTCTGCTCGCGACCAGCGCGGAATCGCGCGAGCGCATCATTCCCGTGCCTTACGATTTCGACTCGTCCGGGCTCGTGAACGCGCCCTATGCGGCGCCGCCTGAGCAATTCGGTCTACGCAGCGTCCGTCAGCGCTACTATCGCGGCGTCTGCCGCTTCAATGACCAGATCCCAGCAGCGATCGCGACCTTCCAATCGCGCCGCGAAGCAATCAACGCGGTCATCGCAGCGGATCCGCGCCTAAACGAGACCCGCCGCCAAAGCACACGGCGATACATCGACGAATTCTACGAGATCATCGCCGATCCAAACCAAGTCGAGCGACAGATCATCAATCACTGCCGCTAAAAATTAGGGCGTAGTTGGCGCTGCCGCAGCATCTGCTGGCGGCGGCGCGCATTGCTGCGCCAAGGCAGCGTTCGGGCCTGCATTGTTGTCGATAGCCGCGACCGCAGCGAAGTACGCGCAGCGTTCATCGGGCGTGCTCGCCGTAAGCGGGACGCGCTGGCCGCGATAGATGGTAGTGACGCGATCACCTTCGATGATCGCGAACGCGTGTGGGTCTGCAAAGCCGGACGGCACGGCAATGTCAGTGACCAAGACATGTCCATCAAAGCGTGGAAGCACGGTCGAGGCCTCTTTGCTGTGGCCGACGACGATGCGAGTGACGCCTTGAAAGCGGAGCAGCGCGTCGAGATGCGCACGCTCAGAATCTTCCGGATTGCGCGCGAGGCCGCGATACCAGAGCGGGCCTTCCTGGTTGGTCACGATATCCGCATAGGCCTCGACGGGGCGGCCTTGGAGCGCGCGGCGGATGGCGTCGTTCATGGTGTCGCGCTCAACCGACGCGAACGCCGGTCCGAGGCCGCCATGCATAAAGAGCGTATCGTTGATGCGCACCACAGCATTGTGGCCGACGACCAAGCGACCAAGCTCGCCATTCGGCGCCCAGGCTTGGCGATGCTCGACATAACCAAGCGGATGTTCGGTGTTCCACTGCGCGCGGAACGCTTCGTCGATGACGGGCATTCCGGTTGGCGGTGGGGCGCGCCGCAGTGCAGCGACGTACCGATCGAAATAAGCGTCCTGCAAACGTTGCGAGTTGCGCGTGACGAACACTTGGTATTCGCCCGGATGCACGTAGCGCAGGTCGCCTTCGACATTCATCGCTTCGTGGTTGCCGATCAGCGCATGCACGCGTCCGCCGGCCCGGCGCGCTTGGCGGTCGAGTTCTGCGAGATGCAGGATGATGGCGCGACTATTGGGGCCGCGATCGGGTATGTCGCCGAGCTGCACGAGATGCGCCGCGCCGCCGATCCAATCGCCTTCGGCATCGACGAGTTGCGCGGTGCGCAACATGTCGAGATACTTTTCATAAGCGCCTTCAAGATCGCCGATGACGACGATGCGCTCGACGCCGCTAAAGGAGGACGTCTGAGCCTGTGCTTGTGCTGGCGCAGGCGCGGATGCGCAGGCGACGGCGAAGAGCGTGAAGCAGGCGGCGAAGAGGCGCTTGAGCATCATCATGGAACCCGAGCATAAACCGATAGCAGGGCGCGATTATTGCCGCCCTCGTCCGAGATAACCAGCGAGCCGTTCGGCAAAATTGCCAGCCCTTCGGCCTGAATATGGGAGCGGTCGAGGCGACGCGCCGCAACAATGCGCTCGCCGTCCAGTTCCAACAAAGCTGGATCGCGCGCCGAAAGCAGGATGACGCGGCCGCTACGTTGGTCAATCTCCACCGAGGACGGTTGGAAGCGATCAATGCCAGCAGCCGCAAGGTCGGCAGCGGCAAGCGCGCGCCAAGGTTGCGCCGCGCGGCCGTCAGGGCGCCATTCGTAGAGCGAAATTGTATCGCGCATGCGGCGACCCTGGTTTTCTTTGCAGGCGATAATGAGGCTCCCAGCCGACGGCAGAAAGGCGAGCCCCTCGATCTCGCAAACATCGCGCAAGCCGGTGTCGAAGCTCTCGGACGTCACCGTGCCGCCGTCTTCGCCTTCGTTGAACCGCTGCAAGCGGCCGTTGCTCGTGATCATCCAGAACACGCCCTGCGGATCGATGGCGAGGCCTTCGAAGTCTCCGGTGAGCGGTGCGCCAACAGAGAAGCGCTTCACGAACGCGCCGGTCGTGGGATCGATCTCGTAGATCACCGCCCGCTCGTCATCGTGAGCGAACACGCGCCCGTCCGGCGTGGACGCCAGGCCAGAGATTTCGACGATCTCTAGCGGCAGGGTTGATTGCTGCGACGCTTCGGCGGCGAAGAGCGAGTTGGGGATGGGCGCGAGTGCAGCACTCGGCGCCGGCCCGCCGCAGGCGGCAAGAAAGAGCACGCCCGCCGCAACGGCCCTAATTGTCATCACCATCATTGTGTGCGCTTACGCTGCCGCCTTAGCCGTCAGCGCGGCATAGCGCTTCAGGTGGTAATCGACATTGCCATAGGTGGAATCGAGCATGGTCACGCGCTTGAAGTAATGACCCACGCGCATCTCCTCGGTGACGCCCATGCCGCCATGCGTTTGCACTGCCGCTTGCCCGACAAACCGCCCGGCGCGGCCGATCGAAACTTTCGCGGCGGAGACTGCCTTGGTGCGCTCGGCGTCACTCGCATCAAGCTTCAACGTCGCCAGCAGCGCGATCGAGACGCTCTCTTCGCTCGCCATGAACATGTCGACCATGCGGTGCTGCAGCACTTGGAATTCTGCGATGGCTTTGCCGAACTGTTTGCGCGTCTTAGCGTATTCGCGCGTCAGATCAGTCATCATGCGCAAGCAGCCAACGGCTTCGTGGCAGAACGCCGTGTTGGCCTCATCGACCAAGCGCTCGATCAAAGGCAGCGCGCCATCGGCTGCGCCAACCAGCGCATCCGCGCCAACGCTGACATTCTCGAAATACACTTCCGATGCGCGTGTGCCGTCCATCGTCGGATAATCGCGCGTGGTCACGCCCTTGGCGCTCTTCGGTACGAGGAAGAGAGAAATGCCCTTCGCGTCGCGCTGGCCGCCTGCGGTGCGCGCGCTCACGAGCAGGGTGTCCGCTTGCGGCGCACCGAACACGACCGCCTTTTGGCCATTCAGCACATAGCCCGCGCCATCTTTCTTCGCGGTGACGCTAACATCGTTCAGCGCCCAGCGGCTTTTCGGTTCAGCTTGCGCAAACGCGATCACGCGCTCGCCGCCCGCGATGGCGGCCAAATGTTCGTCCTTCTGCGCAGAAGAGCCTGCATGGATCAGGGCTCCCGCACCAATCACGACGGTGGGCACATAAGGTTCAACCACCAGCGCCTTGCCGAACTCTTCCATCACAACGCTGACATCGAGCGGGCCGCCACCGAGGCCGCCGAAATCTTCCGGCAGCGGCGCTGCGAGCAGGCCCAATTCCGCGAACGTCGCCCAATTCTTCTTCCAGGCGTCGTCGCTCTTTAGCGCTTCGCGGCGCTTGTCGAAATCGTACTGGCCTTGCGCCCACTTCGCGATCGAGTCGCGCAGCATGTTCTGTTCGTCTGTGTAATCGAAGTTCATCGAAACGTTTCCTGGAAGTGTTCTTGTTGGCGCGTGCGCTTAGAGACCCAACACCATCTTCGCGATGATGTTGCGTTGGATCTCGTTGGAGCCGCCGTAAATCGAAGCTTTGCGCCAGTTGAAATAAACAGGCGCGGGCGTGCGTGAATATTCCGGGCCGACCGCGAACTCGTTGCCGCCAAGCTCGCGCGTGTAGGGTTGCGCGTAATTGCCGATGGCTTCGAGCGTCAACTCAGTGAGGCGCTGCTGGATCTCGGTGCCTTTTACTTTCAGCAACGAGCTCTCAGGGCCAGGGCCTTTGCCGGCGTGTTCGCGCGCCAGCACGCGCAGTTCAGTCATTTCCAGCGCGGAGAGATCGATTTCGAGTTGCGCGAGCTTCAATTGGAAGTCGTCTGACTCGATTAGCGGTTTGCCGTCATCACCGATCTCGGCCTTTGCGATGGTCTTCAAGCGCTCAACATTGCGCTTCGAGCGCGCGACCCCAGCAATGCCGGCGCGTTCGTGTGCGAGCAGGAACTTGGCGCAGGTCCAGCCTTTGTTTTCTTCGTAGATGCGCTGATCGACCGGCACCTTCACGTCTTCAAGGAAGACGTCGTTCACTTCGTAGCCGCCATCGAGCAACTTGATCGGGCGCACGGATACGCCCGGCGATTTCATGTCGATGAGTAGGAAGGAGATGCCTTCTTGCTGCTTCGCATTCGGATCGGTGCGGACGAGGAAGAAGCCCCAATCAGCGTACTGGCCGAGCGTGGTCCACGTCTTCTGACCGTTGACGATGTAATAGTCGCCTTCGCGCACGGCTTTGGTTTTGAGCGAAGCGAGGTCGGAGCCTGCGCCGGGTTCGCTATAACCTTGCGCCCACCACACATCGCCGGAGAGGATGCCGGGCAGGTAGCGTTGCTTCTGCTCGGGCGTGCCGAACGTGTAGATGACGGGGCCGACCATCGAGACGCCGAACGGCAGCGGCGGGATCGTCTCGCCGCGTGCATTCTCTTCAAGCCAGATGTAGCGCTGCGTCGCGGTCCAACCGGTGCCGCCATATTCTTTCGGCCACGCTGGCGCGGACCAACCTTTTTTGCCGAGGATCTTGTGCCAAGCGAGGAAGTCCTCTTTGGACAAATCCTCACGCAGGCCGATGCCTTTCAGATGCTTCGGATAGTTGGCGTCGATGAACGCGCGCACTTCTTCGCGAAACGCGATCTCTTCCGGCGAGAAATCAAGATTCATGGGTCACGGGCCTTCGGCGCGCGCGGATCGCGCGCTCTCAGCCCGCGACTATAAAGCGCCGCGAGGGCCTATCAACTCAGCGTCGGGAATTCGTTTGCCGCTACGGCGCCTGTCGTTCGCAGCTTGGCGCACCTGATCGGCGGTAGCGGCGGGCGGCGGCGTAACTTCACGCTGTGTGGCGGCGGGACGGCCGACATTCGGCGCGGCTGGCGCCACAGGCGCATCAAGGCGCTGTGCGACCGAGCGGCGATCGGGATCGAGTTGACACTCCGTCGTCGTCTCAGCGGCGACGGCGAATGGCGCTGTCACGACCGTAAAGAGGCCGGCGAGAACCCAGGTCTTCATTGCTCTCTCCCCGGCGGCGCTCCGAGCGCCGCCTTTGCAA
Organism: uncultured Terricaulis sp.; assembly: GCA_964478365.1. Lineage (GTDB taxonomy): Bacteria > Pseudomonadota > Alphaproteobacteria > Caulobacterales > Aquidulcibacteraceae > Vitreimonas. The sequence goes on along the minus strand of CAYZIJ010000073.1, from coordinate 1,573 downwards.
ACTATACTTAGACCGCACCCGTCCGGCGCGCGGCAGTTTGCGCACCGCAGCTTGCGGCCAATTCGTCTCCAGCGCCACTCACGGCTTGGCGAGCAGCCTGGCTGGCCTCAGCCCGGGCGAGGGCGGCCGTTTCCGGCGCCTGGCGGCGGGCTTCGCTGTTGAGCTGGTATTTTGCTTCGTTGAGGTTGCCGCCAGCGGCGTCCTCGTAAGCCACGCAACGGACGGCGGAGACGAACTCGTCACCCGACATTTGCGGCGCGGCGATGCCAATCGCGAACGGCGCGGCCAAGATTGCGGCAGCACTGGTGGCGATTAAAGCGATACGCATTTGAAAGTCCCTCCTCGGCGTTTACCCGCCCGGCTCGCTCTAAGGATGCCGCCGTATCGTTTGGCGGATGCGACCTTGCTGCGAATTCAGGCAAATATCGATTTACGATATGTCGCATCGAAAGTCAATGTGAATTTATCGACAAACAATATTTCACAGGCGGATCGCTTTGCTTGGCGCCCTCAGCGCGCTTAGCTCTGGGTGATGGAGCCGGAAAAACCCTCAACCCCCTGCATCAAGCTCTGCGCCGTCAGCGGGCAGACTGGCCAATGCATTGGCTGTGGACGCACGCTGCCGGAGATCGCCGGCTGGGGCCGCATGAGTGAGCCGGAGCGCTTGGCGATCATGGCGTCGCTGCCGGAGCGGATGGCGAAGCTGGCTGACGCCTAGGGCCAGGCTTCCCGCAGCATGTTGAGCGCCACTAGCGCCAGCAGCACCGCGAACGCCCGTTTCAAGGTTGTTTGAGGTAGCTTGTGAGCGAGGCGCGCACCCATCGGGGCGGTGATCGCCGTTAGCGCGCCCAAGATCACGAAACCGGGCAGGCTGACAAAGCCCAGCGACCAGGGCGGCAGGCCCTCGCGGCCAAAGCCGGCAATCGCGTAGCCAACCGCCGCAGGTAGTGCGATCGCCGCGCCAAAGCCCGATGCGGTGGCGACGGCGCGGTGGATCGGCTTGCCGCAGAGCGTCATCACCGTGACGCCGAACGCGCCGCCGCCAATGCCCATCAGCGCCGAAAGTAGACCAATCGCGCCGGCGATGACTGCGCGCAGCGCGCCTGTCGGCAGTTCCTCTGCGATCCGCCACGCCGGATTGCCGAAGCCCATCTGCAGCGCAACTAGCAACAAGCCGCCGCCGAATACGATCAACAGCACTTCAGCGCTGACGACGCCCGCAACGATCGCGCCGGCGATCGCGCCAATCGAAATCCAAGGCGCCCACGTTTTTAGAACCTCGAAGTCGACTGCGCCTGCTTTCGTGTGTGTCGCCAGCGATCGCCAAGACGTTGTGATGATTGTCGAGAGCGATGTGCCGACAGCGACATGCATGCGCACCGCTTCATCAACGCCGAGCGCTGTCATCAGCCAATAAAGCGGCGGCACGATCACAATGCCGCCGCCGATGCCGAAAAGCCCGCCCGCAAACCCCGCAAGCAAACCCGCAGCGATCAGCCCAACAGTGAACCAGATGATCTCAGGGCTCATGCCGCCAGCGTGGACGCGTTCGTCACCGCCGCCAACGCGTCGC
>CAYZIJ010000072.1:0-11810 GCA_964478365.1 uncultured Terricaulis sp. | reverse complement strand
GTGCCGCCAACAGGACTCGAACCTGTGACCCCCTGATTACAAATCAGGTGCTCTACCAGCTGAGCTATGGCGGCGCGGGCAGCCTTCTGCCAGAGCGCGCGGCGTTGCGGAAGCGGGGGCCGGGGCTAGCGCGCACAAGCCGTTTGCGGGCGCGATCTAATAGGTTAATCGGGGAGCGCGGCGCAGGGGACGCGCCGTTTTGGCGAAGGGAAACGCAATGAGCTTCTGGGATTCACTGTTCCGCGTGGTCTTCGGCAGCCGCAGCTCGCGCCCAACGTCACCGCCGCCGCCCCCACGCCCGCCTGCGACACCCCCGCGTCCGCCGGCGACCCCTCCCGCGCCACCTCCGGCCGCGCCACCCGCGCCGCCGCCGGCGACACCTCCTGCGCCGCCTCCGGTGACTCCACCCGCGCCGCCTCCGGTGACTCCACCCGCGCCGCCGCCCGCGTCACCACCGGCGTCGCCTCCAGCAACGCCGCCTGCACCTCCGGCGGCAGATCCGACGCAACCGCCAGCTGGCTTCTCGCTCGATGGTTTGCGCGCGCAGGACACGGCGCGTCTTAGCGACGCCGACCTCACAGCTGCAGCGCAAACCTTCGGCATCGACGTCAACGTGCTGAAAGCGATCATTCGTGTTGAAAGCGCCGGTCCGGGTTTCTCGGGCGGCAAGCTGCTCATCTCGTTCGAGCCGTTCTTCTTCAGCGAAGCGACATCCGGCGCGTTCGATGCCAGCCATCCGGCGATTTCGAACGACAACCGCGCGCCGCTCGGCGGCAACCAAGCGTCTCGCTGGGCAAAGCTCGCCGAAGCTTATGCGCTCGATGCAGATGCAGCGCTTGGCGCCACCAGCTGGGGTTCGTTCCAGTTGCCTGGCCGCTACTTCGCCATCGCCGGCTATCCGAGCGTGTTCGCATTCGTGCAGGACATGGCGCATTCGGAAGCGCGCCAACTCGAAGCGTTCAAGGCCTACGTTACACGCGCCTCGCTCGTCGATGAATTGCAACGCCGCGATTGGGTCGGCTTTGCCGGCGAGTTCGAGGGCGGGCCTGGCGCTGCGGCGTATGCAACGGCGCTCGCCAATGCGTTCGCTGCGCTGCCGCCTGTGGTCGATAATTATCTGTCGACGTTGCGTGTCGCGGACACAGCACGCCTCACGCGCGCTGACTACGAGGCCGTGGCTGCTGAACTTGGCTGTGAATGGGAAGCGGCGGCGGCTGTTGCGGAAGTCGAGTCTGGGCGTCTCGGCGCCTTCACCGGCGAAGGCAAGCCGGTGATCTTGTTCGAGCGCCACAAGTTCTCAAGCAAGACCAGCCGCCGCTATGACGGCTCGCACCCGAGTATCTCCAACCCAAGCTCAGGCGGCTATCCCGGCACGCAGGCGGGACGCTGGGCGCAGCTTGAGCTTGCATACTCGCTCGATCCTGAAGCCGCGCTGCAAAGCGTGAGCTATGGCCGCTTCCAAGTGCTGGGTGAGAACTTCACCGACATGCGGATGGCCAACGCGCACGAATACGTGTCGAAGATGGCGCGTTCGGAGCGTGACCAGCTCGAAGTGTTCAAGGCCTATATCATCGCTAAGGGCTTGGCCGACGAATTGCGTGACAAACGCTGGGCCGACTTCGCGCGCCGCTATAACGGACCGGGCTACGCCGAGAACCGCTACGACACCAAGATGGCCGAGGCTTACGCACGCCTCAAAGCCAACCCCTCGTCAGTGGCCTGATCTCCAGCGCCTTGCTGGGTTAGCGGAAGCGTCTTAGGTAGCGGGCTCAATGGCCCGCTACCTCATTACGTCCGCACTCCCATACATCAACGGGATCAAGCATCTCGGCAACCTCGCCGGTTCGATGTTGCCTGCGGATATCCACGCGCGCTTCCGCCGTCTGCAGGGTCACGAAGTGCTCTACATCTGCGCCACTGATGAGCACGGCACGCCAGCGGAACTCGCCGCAGCCGAAGCTGGCCAAGACGTACGAGCCTATTGCGACGCGCAGTACGAAGTTCAGCGCGAGGCGTGCGCTGGCTTCCGGCTCTCGTTCGATCATTTCGGCCGCTCGTCAAACGCACCGAACCACAAGCTAACGCAAGCCTTCTGCGAGGCGCTTGAAAAGAACGGCCTGATCGAGGAGCGCGTCTCCAAGCAGATCTACTCGATCGACGACAAACGATTCCTGCCGGACCGCTATGTCGAGGGTACGTGCCCAAACTGCGGTTTCGAACGCGCGCGCGGCGACCAATGCGATAATTGCGGCACGCTGCTTGATCCGATCGAACTAAAGAACCCGCGCTCCAAAATTTCAGGCTCCACCAATGTCGAGCCGCGCGACACCGCACATCTCTTCTTGAAGCAACCTTTGATGCAGGATCGCATCCGCGCCTGGGTCGATAAGAGCACGGAGTGGCCGGCGCTTGCGCGTTCCATCGCGTATAAATGGCTTGATGAAGGTTTGATCGATCGCTCGATCACGCGTGATCTCTCGTGGGGCATCAAGGTCACGCAGAACGGTCAACTGCGGGCGGGCTTTGAGAACAAAGTGTTCTACGTGTGGTTCGATGCACCGATTGAGTACATCGGCTCGACCGTCGAGTGGTCTGACGCCGGCGGTGGCGATTGGGAGCGCTGGTGGCGCACTGATAAAGGCGCTGACGACGTCACCTATGTTCAGTTCATGGGCAAGGACAACGTCGCGTTCCATACTGTGAGTTTCCCCGTGACCATCATGGGTTCCGACGAGCCTTGGAAGCTGGTTGATCGCTTGAAGGCGTTCAACTGGGTCACTTGGTATGGTGGCAAGTTCAGCACCAGTGAGAAGCGGGGCATCTTCATGGACGTCGCGCTCGACTTGCTGCCGAGCGATTATTGGCGCTGGTATCTGATGGCGAACGCACCGGAGAGCTCCGACGCTGCGTTCACGCTTGAACAATTCCAGCAAACGATCAACGCCGACCTCGCCAACGTCTTCGGCAACTTCGTCAATCGGATCACGCGGTTCGCCGCGTCTAAGTTCGCGAGCGAAGTCCCTGATGGCGGCGAACCTGGCCCGAACGAAGGGAAGCTCTATACCCAGTTTGCCGAGCGGCTTGCCGCATTGACGCAATGTCACGAGCAGATGGAGTTTCGCAAAGCGGCGGCTGAGCTGCGGGCGATCTGGGTCGCCGGCAACGAGTATCTCCAAGTCGCTGCGCCGTGGACCGCCATCAAGACGGATCAAAACGCCGCTGCAGTTGGCGTGCGCACGGGGCTGAACGCAGCGGCGATTTTCGCCGTTCTCGCGCAGCCCTTCATTCCAGACGCGGCGGCGACGGTGCTTGATGCGCTTGGCGTTCCGGACTCGAAGCGATCATGGCCGAAAGCCGATGATCGCGGCGTGTGGGAAATATTGCCGCGTGGTCATGGTTTCACGCCGCCCGACGTGCTGTTCAAGAAAATCGAGGACACAGATGTCGCTGTTTGGGCGGAGCGTTTCGGCGCTGGATAGATGACAGTTGCGTGATGAAAAGCGCGCGGCTGCGATTGGATTACAGCGCGTGCGACGACCGGTAGATTGAGCGCGACGACCGGCCTTGGCGATGCGAAGCGCATGCTACACTTTGCGGTGTGCCCCTCAATACTGCGAAACCGCGCGTGGACTCAAGTTCAGCTTTCGACTCGGACGCCTTTCTCGCGTCGCCACTGAACGACACGCGTGTCGTTGCGCAAGTGCGCAGCCTACTCGCGCGCGGCAGGCGTGTGCACGTGCCAGAACTGTTTTCGTCGCAAGCCGCGAAGGAGCTCTCGGAGGCGTGCCGCGCGCTTGATTGGAAGCTAGTATTCCGCGGCGCGCGCACGAACTACGATTTCGCGGCGAAAGATGTGAGCGCGCTTGAGGTCGGTCAGAAGGCCGCGCTGCTCGACTCCGTGAACGCGCAGGCGACAACCGGTTTTCAGTATCTCTACGATTCCTATCGCATCAGCGATTTCGCCGAAGAGGGGACGCTGGCGCCTGGGCCGATGGCGAGCTTCTTCACGGCGCTCAACTCAGAACACATGTTGAAGCGCTTCCGCGCGCTCACCGGTGACGACCGCATCGAGTATCTCGATGCGCAAGCCACACGCTTTCGGCCGGGCCACTTCCTCACCGCGCACGATGATCATCAGCCCGATAAGCATCGGCTGTACGCTTACGTCATCAATCTGACGCCGGTCTGGCGCGCCGATTACGGTGGTCTGCTGATGTTCATTGGTGACGACGGCCATATCAGCGAGGCTTACACGCCACGGTGGAACGCGCTGAACATTCTCAAGGTGCCGCAGCCGCACGCTGTCAGCGTCGTCGCGCCTTTTGCTCACGGCGCCCGCTACTCGATTACCGGCTGGATGCGGTCCAGAAAGCCCTGATCCCATACGTCAGCCGGGACCTTCAGCCTAATCGGCGGTTGCCGAGCCTCTTTTTCCCTCCTAAAAATTTGGTCCGGCGGCGGGGGAATACGCCAAGCGAGCGGAGGGGCAAGCCATGGGATTCGTCGATCAAGCTATCGAGTACATGCGCGATGGATTTGGCATCGTGAACGGTGACTGGCGCGCTCTGGTGATCGCGTTGATTGCGGCGATCGTGATGTCGAACTGGCGCCAGTGGATCCCGTTCGTGGTTTTGGCCGTCGTGGCGCACATCGCCATCCGAGAGATTGCACCGGTGCTTGCGGGCACGGGCGAAGAACTCAATCTTCCACCAATCATGGAAGAACAGTTCTGGGTCAGCACCGGCGTGCTCGCGCTCGGCTACCTGATCATTATTGGCGTGTTCTTCCTGATCAAGAGCCTGCTCTTCCGGCGGTCCGCCGCAGCACACTAGCGCTTACGCGCCGCCTCATAGAGCGCGATTGCTGCAGCGGCGGAGACGTTCAAGCTCTCCATCGCTGGCGCGATCGGAATACGCGCGCGTTTTTCACACGCTTCGCCGACGCCCTGGCGCACGCCCTTGCCTTCAGCGCCGAGCACAAGAGCGGTGGAACGATTGCTCTCGAGCGCGTCAGCGAGCGAGAGATCGACTTCGCCTTCAAGCGAGACAGTCAAATAGCCGAGCGAGCGCAGCGTCTCGATCGCGCGCCCGAGATTGACCACCCGTACATGCGGCACCAGCTCGATCGCGCCGGCTGCGGCCTTCGCGAGCACGCCAGTCAGCGGTGGCGACTTGCGGTCCTGCAGCACCACAGCGCGCGCGCCGAAGGCGGCCGCTGAGCGAAATGCTGCGCCAACGTTTTGCGGATCGGTGACGCCGTCGAGCAGTAGGACACTGCGCCCGTCAGGCGATCCGCAAACTGTTTCCAGGTCAACCGGTTCAAGCGGCGATGCACGCACAGCCAAGCCCTGGTGCACGGCGCCGGGCGGTAACATGCCGTCGATTGCGTCTGGTTCCAAGATATGGGGCTCGATACCCTCGGGCAGCCGCGAAGCGGCATTGCGCGTCGCCACCACACGCTCGATGCGGCGTGCAGGGTTGGCCAATACGGCCATGCTCGCGTGCACGCCCCAGATCCATGACGGGCCGCCGGTTTCCGCCTCGAACTCTCTCCGAGGCAGAGGATTTATCGGGCGCGCGCGGTCCGCATTGAGTGGGGTAGGGGGTGTGCGCTTGATCACGAACTCAAACTTTCAGAACGCCACGAGGGCGTCAGCCATCCGAAGCTCGCGTGGTCAGATCAGTCCTCCTACGCCGAAGCTTCGGAAGACACCCTACTCTCGCTTCGCGTGCGTAGGATGGTGGACCTGAAAGGACTGGCTTTGAACCATTTCAAGCCCCCGAAGCGGCGGAAGCTCTATTCCGAACCCTTGAGGAATGGAACGAAAAACTGGTCCGGGTCTGCCCCAATATTGGGGAGCCCGCACCATGATGGCAGATGGGCTGTCCCTCCCAAAGATATATCATAAGGTCGCCCTTCCGCGAAGACCGGCTCCCTTTTCCATACGACTGGCGCCGGAGGAACGCTCGCGCCTTGAGGCCGAGGCTCAGGGAATGCCGCTCGGCGGCTACATAAAAGCGAAGGCGCTGGGTGGCCCACCGCTCAAGCGGTTGGCGGCAGTCGAAGATCGCCAAGCGCTCGCGCAGGCTTTGGCCCTGCTGGGGAAGACCCACTACGCGAACAATCTCAACCAGCTCGCCCACCTCGCCAATATGGGCGCGCTCCCGCTCACGCCTGAAGTGATGGAAGAGCTGGACAGCACCCTCCGGCTGATCGGCGAGGTCCGCGCGCTGATCGTCAGAGCCATGGGCGTCCGAAAGGACGCGCGATGATCATCAAGGGCTTCACCATCACGGCGGGCGCAAAGCACGCCGCGCATCTGCTCAAGACGGAAGAGAATGAGCATGTTCTCCTCCAGGAGGTGCGCGGCTTCGTAGCGCGCGACCTCCACGGCGCATTCGCTGAATCGCAAGCCATCGCGCGCGGCACCAAGTGCCAGCAGCATCTTTTTTCCTGCGCGTTTTCCCCGCCTGAGTCCGCGCCGCTTTCCTCCGATCAGTTCCTGTTCGCAATCGATCGCACCGAGCAAGCTTTGGGTTTGGATGGTCAGCCTCGCGCGATCGTCTTCCACGAGAAGGATGGCAGACGTCACGCGCACTGCGTGTGGTCGCGGATCGATGCGGACAGCATGACGGCAAGGCAGCTCTCTCACTGGAAGACAAAGCTCGGCGATGTCTCGCGCGATCTTCACCGCGAATTCGGAATCGAAATGCCGCGCGGCTTGGTGGATCGAAAAGAGCGCGACCCGCTCAATTTCAGCCAAGCGGAGTCGCAAGCCGCTAAACGCAACGGCGAAGACCCGCGTTGGCTCAAGCAGACTGTGCAAGATTGCTGGGGAGCCTGCGACAACCGCAAAGGTTTTGAGGCGGCACTCTCTGAGAAATCGCTCCAACTCGCGCAAGGCGACAAGCGCGGATTTGTGGTCCTGGACTTCAATGGGAGCGTTCACTCTCTGCCCCGTCTGCTCGATCTCAAAACCAAGGACGTAAAAGCAAAGCTCGGCTCTGAACCCGCGCGCTCTTTGGAGGATGCAAAGAAGCAACTGAGCGCGGGCCTCGGCAAAGAGGCGCGCGCCAAGATCGACCAATCGCGTGAACGCTTCGCGAAGCGCCACGCCACACTCAAGACTTACGGCACGGAGATGACTCATCTGCACCGCAACGAGCGCTCCAAGCTCGGAAACGATCATTCAGCGCAATGGATGAAGGCGACGCAAGAACGGCACGCGCGGTTCCCGCGCGGCGTTCGTGGCCTATGGTCCTGGGTCACAGGCAAGTCCGCCCAAATCAAGAAGGACAATCTCGCAGAAGCAAGCGACCAGCAAGCGCGACAGATGCGCGAGCGCGAGGAGCAAATGCGCCGCCAAGCGCAGGAGCGTCACATCCTACAAGAAAAGATCAAAGAGCTTCGCCATGCGCAGGCACAAGAACTGATCCGGCTTCGCCGCGAACTCGCCTCGCACCTCGCTGGCCCGGAACCAAAGCAGCAAGCGCTCTCCGCGCGCCTTTCACGCAAACTGGAGTGGTAAAATGAATCCTCAAAAAAAGGACGAAGACTCTATGGCTGGAGTGGTCATGGCGCTCGGCTTCGTACTCCTTATCGCGTTCATAGTCGGCGCGGTGATTTCTCTCGTGCTCACGGTTGTGTGCTTAGGGGCATGGAAACAAGAGCAAAAGTTCTTTGGACATACGATCACGCCTGTCGAGGCGCGGTGTTTTATCGGCTTCGGATTGTTCGGCGGCCTAGTCGGATTCCTCTTCGGCATCATCATGCTCTTGAATCACATGGGCCCGGAGACCGACATCTTTATGTGGCCGATCATTGGGTATGTATTAGGCTCACTGGGCTGGGGCATTGCCTACGCCACCAATCAAAAACATGCGGCTCCGCCTATAGAGCCTGTGCAGCCACCGCCGCTGCAAAGCGTGCATCAGCGACCTGCTACACAGCGCGCCGAATTTGAATTCGCGAGTTGGAATGACGAGGAGCCGCATCACTGATGCGCAAGCTCTACGAATATTGGCAGATGGGCTTCACGCTGGCGTCCCAATACCAGCAATTGCTTGCATGGGAAGACGCGCGGCAGGCGCGCATCGCTCGCGAGCGCGCGGAAATCCATGCAGCCGAACAAACCCGCGCCATGTTGGCTGCTAATCCAAGCGGCCAACTTGGCCGCTCTCAACTCGATGATGAGCAGGCGTTGAAAAACGCGGGGCTTCTATAATGCGGCTCGGCATTGAACTTGGCTTCTTCCAGGGTCAGCCCATCGTCTATGGCGGGACCGAACCTGTCGCCATCGATGCGCAAGCAGGCAAAGGTAAGCTGACGAGGTTTCTGGGCGTGAATTTGGTTTCGCCCAGAACCTCGCATCTCACGAAGATCATCACTGATCCGAAGGATGGCGAACTCGCCTGGATCGCGTGGAAGACGTTAGAGCACCAAGGCTACGATGTGCGCTTCATCAATGCGGGCGATCTCTACGGGTACAAAAGCGAGAGCTACAATATCAACACGCGCCTCGTCGAAATGGCGCGTATCCCTTCGCTTTCACCGCTGCTGTGGGATGCCGCTTATGACGCGGCGAGCTTTCTTGCGCCGATCGATTCCGAGCCGCGCACGCGCTGGATCGGTCAAGGCGTGCGCACCATGTTCGCCGCCTACAACGTGATCGCGGCAAAGTACCCGGAACACTCGCGCCCCTGCACGCCAGGGGGCTTGTGGGATTTTTTCGGACGGGGCCGCGAAGTCATTGCGGAGAGTTTTGGCCAGTGGGCGCTGATGGAGCGCTTCGCCGAATATCGCGGCATCTTCGAGCAAGTGGCGGGCTGGACATCCTCTCCCGATCAGTGGAACGCCTACAATTCCGTGATCGTCGAAAACCTCCAAGTCTATCAACCCCATTCAGCCGCAAGGCGGTTGACGGAATTTAACAGCTTCGAGCCTTCGGAGATGAAAGCGCGCCGCACGGCGCTTTTCATCATGGGCTCAGCGCGCAGCCATTCCAGCCGCAACTTTGTGGGCGCAATGACAGCGGCGATCATCGAGCGCTTCGCCGATGCGAGGGGCGATCTTCGTGCGCTTGTGATCGGCGAAGAATGGGGCCAGCTCTACGTCTCCAATTTCGAGCACATGCTGACCCTCTACCGCGAAGGCGGCGTGAATTTTGTCGGTGTCTTCCAAAATGCGGGCGCACAGATCGAAGCCCGCTATGGGCGCGAGCTGGCCCGCATCTGGAAGAAAGCTGTCGCGCATACGCTCTATCGCGGTCTGCCAGAGCAAGAGGCGCTTCGCGAGATCGAGTATCTATCGGGCAGACAAGGCGTGATGGTGCGCGGCTTCTCAGTAAGCAGCGCACAAGTCAACGGATCGGGCGACAGCTTGGGCGAACAAGCTCGCCCTTTGCTTCAAGTGGAAGATGTGCGCGCGGCCACGGGCGGCGAGCGTGCTCTGCTTCATTCGCGGGATGTCGGCTTTACGCGCGTTGATCTGCCGAACTTTTGGGAACGATCTGAAGTGAGCGGAATGCTGCGCGATGTACGGCGACGCCCTCACATTCACGAGCATCTGAAAAAACAGGCTCCTGCATTGCCGAGCACACCGCGCGGCGAAGATGACGACCTGCTGGAGACGATGAACACCATCAGAGCGCGGCAATCCGCCCTGACGGTCGAGGCGAAAGATTGCCGTGAGAATGGAAGGACTAGGTAATGAAGAACGATGAACGCTCCGTGCGCGATCAGGTGCAACGCAATCTCACGCCGGTAATTCCGAACACGCTCGACCACTTCGAGCGTCAGCGTCTAGAAAACGCAGCCGCTGATGAGCGCCGTCGCGTTGAGCAGAAGAAAAAGGGCTGGTGAAAATCTGCAACGAGCCGATATGACGAAGCGAGCCTCCCTCACCAAAGGCAATGCCAAGAAAGCCCGTCAGCTATCGGATTTGGGCTACTGGAGAACCCCGTTCAACGGCTCCGCCGTCCTCCGCTCCGCTCCGGCCCTTCGGGTGATCGGGCTCCTCCAGCATCCCCTTTCAAATCCGCTGACCGGCTCCGAAGGCAATGCTTACGATACGCGGCGTGGGCCTTGAGGAGCGAGAGCCAGCACGATGTATCCTGCGATCCCGGCGACAAGCGAACCAAGAAGGATGCCGAGCTTGACCTCATCTTGGATCGCGGGTTCGACAAAGGCGAGAGAGCCGATGAAAAGGCTCATCGTGAAACCGATGCCGCAAAGAAGAGAGACGCCGAGCATCTGCGTCCAGTTCGCCCCTGCCGGGAGCTTGGCGCGGCCCAATGCAATCACGATGAAGCTCACACCGAAGACGCCGATCAACTTGCCAAAGGCGAGCGCCGTTGCAATGCCAAGAGGCACGGGTGCTGCCAGCGTTTCGAGCGAGATACCGCTGAAAGAAACGCCTGCATTGGCAAAGGCGAAGACCGGAAGAATGAAAAGCGCGACGGGCTTGCTCAACGCATGTTCAAGTTTGTGCAACGGCGATTCTGCCTGCGATGTCTTTGCCTTGATCGGTATGGTGATGGCCAAAAGCACGCCTGCGATGGTCGCATGAATGCCTGATCCCAGGACCAGAATCCACAAGGCAACGCCCAATGCGAGGTATGGCCATAGGGATTTGACGCCCATGCGATTGAGAGCGGCGAGCGCGGCAACGACTATCGCAGCGCCTGCGAGGTGGAAAAGCGATAGTCCGCCTGCGTAAAAAACAGCGATGATGAGCACCGCTCCGAGATCGTCAATGATGGCGAGCGCGGTCAAAAAGACTTTCAGAGATAGCGGTGCTTTGGAGCCTAGAAGCGCGAGCACGCCCAGAGCAAAGGCGATATCGGTGGCGGCGGGAATGGCCCAGCCGCGTTGCAATTCCGAATGGCCGCTCGTGATGGCGAGATACACGATGGCTGGCACAATCATCCCGCCGAGAGCGCCTAGAGATGGCAAAACGCGCGCTTCCCAAGTGGAGAGCTGTCCTTCGATGAACTCGCGTTTGATTTCGAGGCCGACGAGCAAGAAGAAGACGGCCATCAGCGCGTCGTTCACCCAGTGCAGGATGGAGAGCGGGCCGATATAGGCGTGAAGCGCACCGAAGTAGCTGGCTGCAAGCGGTGAGTTGGCGATCGCGAGTGCGGTAAGCGCCGCGCTCATCAATATAATTCCACCGAACGTCCCAGCGTTCAGCGCTTGTGTGTCGTCGCGCTCACTCATGCAATTCGCCTCAAATGCGTTCGGGCTCTATTGCGGTGGCGGCTTCTCCGCTCAGGCGGAAGCTGACCACTTCGTTTTTGATCGGAGCACGCGACCGGCAATTCCACGCATCATGGTGGAATCCGTGATAGCTGCCTTCTCGAGAGCGTATCAGACCTGCGTGAACCTCCGGGCTATAGAGAACGATGACGCCTTTGAGCATGAATAGAATAAATCTCTAATATTGTTGAAAGTTCTGATCAGTATAGTGCAGTCATGTGATGACCTGTAGTAGTTTCGGCTTGCAAAACAGACCCACACTGTTTTCGTAAAATAAGAAGTACGCTTCATTGCAGCGGCGGACGGGTATGAGCGTCCGCCGTTTGCCATTTTCAAAACAACTCCACTCGATCAGCGAGGTTCAAGCCATTGAACCGTTGCCCTTCGGCGAGAACGGGGTGTGCAAGCTTCAATTAAAATCGGCGGCGGGCGCAGCGTAGCGAGCCTCGGGAGACCGCCTATTTTTCTTGAAGCGCGCCGAGGGGCTGGCCCCTAAGCGGGGTGACGTGACCCCCGAAAACTCCTCCAGGCGGAACTAGAATCCGGCCCGATTCG
>CAYZIJ010000071.1:0-11847 GCA_964478365.1 uncultured Terricaulis sp. | reverse complement strand
TGTCACGCACATTCCAAAGTTTCGGAGCTCTTCGAAATCTCCCGTGTGCGGACGGAGAGATTATGCGCGCACCTTCAACCCGGTCGGATAGATTCTTCTGCCTGCAAGTTGGAGCGCGGGCCTCCGGCCCGCATTGGCCCAATCTTTCAAGTACCGGCTCAAAGATGCGGGGCGGAGCCCCGCGATCCAACCTGCAAACACATGCGCGCAGGTGTAGGATAGCGACGCTCCTATCCCCGCTTTTAGCGCGGCTTTGCGCCTTCCTTGGCGAAACCGGCCATCAGCTCTCCGTACTTTTCGGGCGGCGGGAAGCCTTCGAAAGAATGTTTCGCGCCGGTGATCGCGCCGGGCAGCCGATCTTCGATGCACGATTCCACATAAGGCTGCACCCAGCTCGGGTCGTCCAACATTGTTGGGCGGACATTCACGAACGGCATGCCTTGCGGCCGCGTGAAGAGCCAGTTTTTGCAGTGCGGGCAGAAATGGTGCGCGAGTTCCGCGCGATGCATGCCGCCGATCATCGGCTCGCCCTCAAGAACAGCGAAGCCCTCGTTCGCGACCAGCAGCGTCAACGAGTACGCCCCGCCCGTCAGCTTCTGACACGGGCGGCAATGACAGGCCATGGCAACCATCGGCGCTTGCGTGATTTGCATCTTGATCTGCCCACACAGGCACGATGCAGACCAGGGCAATTTCCATTCGCTCATTGCGGTCTCCATCGTTGCGCGAAAGCGAGCATGCGGGCGCGGTCGTAATCGTTCTCATGCTCTAACCAACCTGTGTCCTGCTGACGCAAGAACGTCCCGCCGCTGTCGAGGATGAAGAAATCCGGATAGCCGCGCGAGCGCGGGAAGCCGCTGAGGAACGCAGCATTCTCGTTCGCTGGGCTCCAATTCACCTTGAGCATCACGAATGACGCTTCGAACGCGGCGCGCACATCGGCGTTGCGCGTCAGATAGGTATCGAGGATCTCGCACCAGCCACACCAATCGCCACCGACGACGATCAGCACGCGCTTGTTCTCCGCTTCCGCCCGCGTCAGCGCACGCTCAAGATCGCGATACGGGTTGGCGCGCGGATCGTAGCTATTGTTGACGTAAAGATTGGCGAGCGGCGAGGTTTGCGCGAGCGCGATTGGCGCCGTAACTCCGAGAGCCACGACAAACGCAAGGATCATGATTTTCGCGCGCGTCAAACGCTCGGCTCCGGATTGACCGTGTAGATGTCGATAATCTTGCCTGAGCGCTCATCCCGCCACTCGACGCCGCGCGGAGCATACTCTTCAAGATACAGCAGAATGCGCCCCCAGCTTTCTTCCCAAGTGTCGAACGCAGGCTGCTCAAGCCCGGCTTCGCCAGTCGCTTCGACCAAAAACATCCAACCGGGCTCTTCGGACCAAATACGCAAACGGCGACGCGGCGATCCTTCGACGTCGGCGACAAAACTGTACAACGGCTCGCGCGGAGGCGCATACGTGACCTCTGCGCCGAGATCGGCCTCGGTGAGCTGAGGAAACTGCGCCCTGATCTCACGAGCGCCGACACCGGGCTTTTTCCAAAAGGCCTGGACGGCATCGACGGTAACGTCCGTGCCGTCGATGTGCGGAGCACCGTCAAACTTGGCTTCGTCGGAGACGATTGGCCTAGCCATCAATACACCACCACGCTCCGAATGCTCTCGCCCTTATGCATCAGATCGAACGCTTCGTTGATACGCCCCAGCGGCAGCTTGTGCGTGATCATCGGGTCGATGGCGATTTTCTTGTCCATGTACCAATCGACGATCGTCGGCACATCGGTGCGGCCGCGCGCGCCGCCGAAGGCGGTGCCTTTCCAGACGCGACCCGTCACCAATTGGAACGGACGTGTGGCGATTTCTTTGCCGGATTCCGCGACGCCGATAATGATACTCTCGCCCCAACCGCGATGGCAGGCTTCAAGTGCTTGGCGCATGACAGTGGTGTTGCCGGTGCAGTCGAACGTGTAGTCGGCGCCGCCGCCCGTCAGCTCAACCAAGTGCGGAACGATGTCGCCGCTCAGCGTCTTCGGATTGACGAAATGCGTCATGCCGAACTTCTTGCCCCACTCTTCGCGCGCGGGATTGATGTCGACGCCGACGATCATGTTGGCGCCGACGAGCTTGGCACCTTGAATGACGTTCAAACCAATGCCGCCGAGACCGAACACGATGACGTTCGCGCCCGGCTCGACCTTCGCCGTGTTCACAACGGCGCCGACACCCGTGGTGACGCCGCAGCCAATGTAACAGGCTGACTCGAACGGCGCGTCCTTGCGGATCTTCGCCAGAGCGATCTCCGGCAGAACTGTAAAGTTCGAGAACGTCGAGCAGCCCATATAGTGCGCGACTGGTTTGCCCTTGTATGAAAAGCGCGACGTGCCGTCCGGCATCATGCCCTTGCCCTGCGTGGCGCGGATCGCGGTGCATAGATTGGTCTTGCGCGAGAGGCAGCTTTTGCACTGGCGGCATTCGGGCGTGTAGAGCGGAATGACGTGATCGCCGACGGCGACACTCGCCACGCCCGCGCCGATCTCGCGCACGATGCCAGCGCCTTCATGGCCCAAGATGCTCGGAAAGATGCCTTCGGAATCGAGCCCGTCGAGCGTGTAGGCGTCTGTATGGCAAATGCCCGTCGCTTTGATCTCGACCAGCACCTCACCTGCCTTCGGGCCGTCGAGATCGAGCTCGACGATTTCCAATGGCTTCTTGGCTTCAAACGCGACTGCCGCTCTGGTCTTCATGAATATCTCCGTCAGCGGCGCTTATAGCGCGCGATGACGGCGATGCTAGCGGCGGCGGGCCTTGGCTTTGGGGCCGCTCGTGGAGACGCGCTTTTTCTTGGCGGCCGCTTTCGCGACAGTCTTGCGCTCAATACGCTTGCCGACGCGGTTTGGCACTTGCAGCACGAAGTCACGCGCCGCCTCTTGGACGCGACTGCGCATGTCTGGCGCGATCGATGTGCTCATGCCGGCTAAAATGTAGATGGCTTCGATGGGCACAAGCGCGGCGACCGTTCGGCCATAGCGATCAAACCCGATCACCGCGCTCTCTGCTTGTACAATCTCAAGTGTCTCAGCGAAATTCGCACGCGCTTCGGAGGTTGAATAGACCGGAGCGGTCTTGGCCTTCCGCGAAGCGGCTTTGCGTCTGAGGCTTTTGACTGACTTCATACAGCTATGTGTTCGTCCTCTATCAAGCGGCCGAACAGCCAACACTCCCATTTGGGGCGGTCGTACAGACTGAAGGTCCATACGGTGAGTGTGCGGCCGGCGCGCTCGACAACCTGCGGTTCAACCACCGCACCGAATCGCGAGTCCTGTACAAAATGAGCAGACGCGGTTTCGGAAAAGTTACCGAGGCCGTCGACCCATCCGAGCGCAAGAAGCAGCGCATTCTGCGCCTGCTCGGAGAATGACCGAAGCGCTTCTTTCGCCCGCTCCATCCACGCCTTCAATTTGAAGGCGGTGTGACGGAAACGCGGTGAACTGCGGATGCCCTCCCACGATGTCCACAGGAATGCGTCGCGCGACACACGCTTGACCGCGCGACGCGGAACTTCGCTGATGGGACGGTACTCATCGCCCGTTGATGGCTTTGGCGCAGGCGCAGGCGGACGCAACGGCCGCGGCCCGTTGCGTCCGTCGTTCGAGCCTTCACCACTCCCGCCATCGGGGCCACCATCATCCGGGCCGCCGTCACCTAGTTTGCGCGGCGATGCGCTAGATGACGGTTGCGCCGGCGCTGGCGGCAATTGCGCCAAACACCAGAGCCCTCTTGTAGGATCGAAACTCAATACGAAGTCGTGTCCCAGTTTTGAGAACACGAACCGCGTGTAGCTGTCGGCGTGGGCGATACTCGGCAAAGGGATCAGCGCATTGACGCAAAGCGCCCAATCTTTGCGATGCTCTAAGAGAGCGATGAGTTGTTTGACGCGGTTAAACAACTGCGAATTGTGCGGGGCTGACAATTTCAGTCTCGCGATGCCATCCTCACGCCGGAATGTGATCCGCTTGCCCTTAATCACCCTTACCCAAAAGATGATCTCTTCTTCGTCCTTCATGCGTTGCCTCGCTTCTGCGTTGATCACGCTTTATGTCGCTATGTTGCAGGCCGCTCGGTCGCCGGGGGTTGAGGGCCGAACCAGCAATCACAATCGGCCGCCAGGATCAACACTGGAAATAGGCGCTGTGTACTTTGCGCATCACTGACGCGCGCGGCAGGCCTGTGTTGTTTGCATCTCTACAAACAGGGTTCTCAAGATGCGTCTTGTACAAGAACGTAAACACCGTTGCGCGCGTTTGCGCACTCGTGCTCATGTGTGCGCGGACTGGGGATCGGCTGATGGAGCGTGCGTCGGTCCCGCCGGGTGGGGCCGGCGCATGTACTACCCTAGCATGAGCCAAAGGCGGCAGGCGTCCTTCTCCCCGACGCCTGCCGCTGGCGCGAAAAATCTGCACCGCTCGGGGAACGACACCGAAAAACGGGCGTTGATTAACCGGCGCCGACCTACTCCCCCCGCCCAGGCGCCAACCGCAGCAATGGGCCGGATCGCCACCGATCCGGCCCTATTGCTGTCCAGCGCCGCATTGAGCGTCCTACAACCCCATGAAATGAGACACAAAACCGGCTTCGCTCCAGATGTGGAGCACCCAGCCGGGCTGTTCGGCCGTCGTCGGCGCGATTGGCTGGCCATCATTGATGGCGAGCCCGTAAGTCCAAGAACTCGACGGTGCAACGATCACCGGCGCATGCGCCACCTGGCCAAATATCGAGCGATGGTGGTGGCCGCAGATCACGCGCCCGACTTGCCGATGTTCTGCGATCACAGACGAGAACAGCACGTCATCGCGCAGGCCGATCTTGTCGAACAGCATGTCATGCGTGCGGAACGGCGGATGGTGCAGCGCAACGATCGTCGGCGTTTCAGGCTGCTCGCGCAGCGTTCGGTCTAGCCAATCGGCGCCGGCTGGCGTCAACAGGCCATGCGTTTCGCCCGGCACGATCTGATCGACGCAGACGATGCGCACCGGCCGATTTTCGATCGTGTAGGAGAGCATTCCATCGCGTGGCAGGTAACGGTGCGCCGGAAACGTCGAACGGATCAATGCGCGATCATCGTGATTGCCGGGCATGAGATAAACTGGCGCCGGCGGATTGGCGATTGTCTCGGCCAGCAGCGCGTATTCATCCGCGCGCTCGTCATTGACGAGATCACCTGTGAGCAAAATCAGATCCGCTTCGTATTCGCGCGCTTGGCCAAGCGCCTTCTTCAACTGACGCGCGGCCGCGCCACCGTCATCGGCGCGCACGTGCGTGTCAGATATCTGCGCGAGACAAAATCGCGAAAGACCCATGCTCCACCCCAGCCCGGCTTTGTGGTCAGCCTTTAGCTCATGAACATGCGACGGCGGGCACGCATTGTCTGTGCCCGCGGTCACACCCTTTGCAGTGAGAAACTCAGTCGAGCGCGCGCGCGACGCGGAAACCGACACCTTGAACGCGCGCATCGCCTGCGGCCGACCGTCGAGCTGCCGCACGCAACACGGGCGCTTGGTCAGCGAAACCGCCGCCGCGATAAACGCGACGCCGGCAATCGTCGGCCTGCACCGCCGCGCCATCGATGGGCGCCAGATCATACGTTGGCGCGTAACAATCCTCGACCCATTCGGAGACGTTGCCGTGCACGTCGAACAAACCAAACGCGTTGGCTTCGTGCGCGCCTGCCGCGGTCGTTTGCCGCGCGCGATACGTTGCTTGCGTGAGCGTGACGCGCGGGCCGTATGCGTAGGCTGCGCCCGCGCCAGCGCGCGCGGCGTATTCCCACTCCGCTTCCGACGCCAAGCGATAACGTTGCGCGCCAACTTCGGCGTTTAGCCAATCGAGATAAGCTTGCGCATCTTCCCAAGAAACGTTCGTCACCGGGCGATTGCCGCGGCCCCAGCCGTGATCTGGCGGCGAATAGCCATTGCAGCCACCGCCCGCGAGGCACGCGTCCCATTGTGCGAATGTCGTCTCGTACTTGCTCATCGCAAACGGCGCGATCGAGACTTCGCGTTGCGGACCTTCATCGCGCGCACGTCCGGTCTCGGTCGCGGGCGAGCCCATCGTGTAAAGGCCGCCGGCCAGCACGATCATTTCCGGGCAAGATGCACAATCGCGGATGGTTTCACCCGCCGCAATGCGCTGCACCGCATCTTCTTCCGGTATAGCGCCCGCCTGAACGAGAGCGCTCTCGTCGGGCGATGCGGGCGATACCGCTGCTGCGACAGGCTCTTGCTGAATATAGGGCTGCGCAAATCTCCAAATGGCCGGGCTGAAATACGCGACGGCGATAACCGCAGCACCCGCCATCGCCATGCTGCCGTAGCGGCGCGACGCGCGCGCAAACTTTTGCCGGCGCGACAATATCTCGAACGTCTGGACACGCTGCTCAATGTTATCGAGCGGCTTTTGGCCTTTGGACTGGAACGCGGCCGTCGGGCTGGTGCGCGCCATCGAACGGAATTCCGCCGACACAAGCGCGCTGCCCGGCTCCGCCAATTCTTGCAAACGCGCGGCGACGTTAACGCCATGCCCGAGCAAATCATCCGTCGCGGTGACGACGACGTCGCCGACGTGTGCACCAACGCGGATCAGCGGCTCGCCGCGCGGACGCTTGTCGAGCAATTCCTGGATGGCGCCCAACGCCGAACCGGCTGAGGCGAACTCCAGCATGAAGCCGTCGCCCGCCGTGTTGAAGAGCCGCCCACCGTTAGCAGCGGCGACCCTTTCCACGCGCGCGCGCAGAGCCTCGACCTTGCGCGCAGCGTTGCGCTGATCGCGCTCCGACATTTTTGAGAAGCCGACGATGTCGAGTGACACGATCGACGCCAATCGAATGGCGCGGTCTTCACCTTGGTCTGTCACAGTTTAGGTCCCCACGTCCCCGCGAGGATAATCCCCGCCCGGGGACATATCCACCCTTCTCCTACTCTCCTGAATCGACGCTGAGTAGAAGCGAACTCATGTTCTGGATGAAAGCGGTCGTTGAAATGCCGGTTACGGGCGTTTGCGTGACGTAAGGCGACGTGTCGAAGCGATCGCCAACCAGAGTTTGCGCAAAATCGCCGTCCGAAGCGGCCGCAGGGGGTTCGCCCGCATAGGGATTGCTGGTGGCGGTCAGCGGCGTTGGCCAATAGCCCTCGGCATTGAGGCCGCTGATCAGTTCCATGATCCGTTCGGTGGTTGGGCGCGCCGTCGTGCCCTCGCCCACGGTTGAGTTCAGATCGGAGACATTGATCGTCTCGGTGGTGAAGAAGCGCGGCAGACGGAAGTTGCGCTGCGGGTTCAGCGGCGAGCGCGCCAGCAGCGCATCGCGGCCTTCGCTCGCCAGACGATCGTAACGCTGGCGAAGCGCGTCAAGGTTGAGCGCGCGCCATTGCGAATAGTGCGTGATCGGCGAGCGCACGTCGTAGTTCCAATAATATGAGCCACTGCCGGAGTTCGAGCCACGGCGATGATTGATGCGCGCGCGATTGGTCTCGATCTCGATGAATGTCGGATAGTGGCGACCGCTGACCTGCACCTGATCATCGCGCAGGCGCAGGCCGTCAAGCCAGGCGAGCGCTTCGGGGATCCGCTCGATGAAGCGGCGCTCGCCGGTCCATTCGTAGAAATCAAGCATCTGCGCGATGTTGCCCGCTGTCGTGTGCGAAGCGAGGCTGAGCGGCTCGTAGGTCCGCGCGCCCATCGGCGCCAACGTTTCGTGATGATGCTGCAAACTCCAGCCCGCTTGCGGCGCTGGCTGTTGTGTTGCGGGGAAGATGTTCATCGCGCGCGTGATTGCAGCGAGCGCGCGTTCGTCGCCAAGCGTGTGATAGACCATCAGCAGAAACTTGATGTTTTCATCCGCTACCGCGTCGTTGAAAGTGATATACGGCGCGTAGTCCACTTCGCCCTCAACACGCGGAAAACGCTGCGGCCAGCCGCCATTTTCGTATTGGCTATCCAGCACAAAGCGAACGGCGCGCTCAAGCGGTTCGCGCAAACGGGAGGAACGGCGCTCCAAATAGAGACGCAGCAAGAACTGCGATGCTTCCGATGTGCCGGCGTCATCAAACGTCGCATTGCCGTAGTAGTGATGAAATTCTTCGAGCCGCCAGCCGCATCTGCCGATCGTCTCGTACCAGCGGCGCGTGCTCTCCTCGCCGGCAAAGTCGTGCAGATAATTCCAACCCCCAGCGGGGTGCTGCGCGGCGATCAAACCCTCCGCCACTTCCATCGCGGCCTGGTAGTAGAACTCATCGCGCGTCGCGTGGAAGCAATCGAGATAGAGATGACCGACAGTCGCCGTGCCTGGCGGCTGCATCCAGATCATCGTCGGATAAGCTTCCATCTCGCCCCAGCGGCGCGAGAAGTCCGACGCGTAGCTCCACACATAACCACCGCGATACGCCACGCGCTCTCGCATGAAGCGCGCGGCGCGCTTCATGGTGCGCAATGTTTCGCGGCGCAGTTCGCTGTTACCGGTGTCATCACCGGACTGAAAAAAAGACGCACAAGCGCCGGTAAAAACAGAAGTAGAGACGCCCGCGAGCAAGGCGCGGCGCGACGTGTTGCGCACGTTCATCATGTCAGCTCGCGTCTCCCTTCGCTTGTCAGCGCGACGGCGCGTTTGGCGGCGGCGCGAGCAAGTGTTTTCGTATTTTGCCCGCAGGCGTGCGCGGAAACTCATCCACGAACGTCACGTGCTTGGGCGTTTTATAACCAGCGACATTGGCGCGGCAAAACTGAATCACCTCAGCGGCGGTCAGCGGCTCGACATTGGGGCGGAGCATGATGAAGGCGTGGCCGACCTCGCCCCATTTCTCGTCCGGAACGCCGATAATCGCCGCTTCCAGCACGCTCGGGTGGCGCGCGAGCACGTTTTCGATCTCGGCCGGATACACGTTCTCGGCGCCCGAAATATACATCTCCTTGATGCGCCCAGCGACGTAGTAGCTGCCGTCAGCATCGACGCGGCCGATATCTCCGCTCTTCAGCCAACCTTCCATGGTGATCGCTTTCGCCGTCTCGTCGGGGCGCTTCCAATAACCAGGCGTGAGCCCCGGCCCGCGCATCCAGATCTCGCCCGTCTCGCCGGTCGCGACTTCAACGCCGTTTGCATCGACGATGCGCACTTCAAGCAACATTTGCGGCTTGCCGACTGAGCCGATTTTGCTCAACGCATCTTCGGGCGCCGCAATGAAAGCCGTTGGCCCTGTCTCAGTCATGCCGTAGCCATTGCAGACCCGCACGCCTTTAGCGGCGTAGCGCTCCACCAACACGTCCGCCAGAGGCGCGCCGCCACAACCCCACGACCGCACGCGCGCAAGATCGGCGCTTTCAAATTCCGGATGCAGCGCGAGCTGTTGGTACACTGCCGGCACGCCGAAGAAGACATCGAGACGCGGCATCAGTTCAAGCGCACGCGCTTCATCGAAGCTCGGCATCAAAATGACAGTGCCACCGGCGATCAACGTCGGAAGCGTAACGAGCTGAATGCCCGCAGTGTGGAAGAGCGGGAGGAAATTGAGCGTCGTATCGCCGCCAACCAAGCCGAACGCGTGCCCGACATGAAACGCATTCACCGCCGACATTTGCACTGTCTGAATCACGCCCTTCGGCGTGCCGGTCGTGCCTGACGTGTAGATCAGTGTCCAAACCGCGTCGTCGCGCCACTGCGCATCGGTGACGAGTGGTGCGTGCGCCGCGAGCAAAGCTTCGTACTCGCCATCAAGCGCAATCGCACGACATCCGTCGCCGATCATCTGCGCCGTTTCCGCGTCGTCCTCCCCATAAATCAGCACTTTTGGCGTGCAATCCGCTATAATCGGTTCGAGCTCGCCAACGGGCGCGCGCCAATTCAACGGCACGTAGATCGCGCCGATCTTGGCGCAGGCAAACATCAATTCGAAAAACTCAACGCGGTTACGGCAGAGAATGGTGACACGCTCTTCGCGCTCGACACCGAACGCCGTCAGCACTGCAGCCGCACGCGAGGCGCGGTCATCAAGTTGCGCATAGGTGAGCGTCGCGCCGGTCAGCGCGTGTTCGAAAGCAATGCGGTTCGGCGTCAGCGCCGCCCGCTTCGCGCTGATGTCGACTAGGCCGACACCCATCACACCTCTCCCATGCGCGCGCGTCTCTTTAGGACGCGTCGCCGTTCTTCTTCGGCCTTGGCGCAAGGCCGTTGATCATCAAATCGGACGCCGCCGCAGCGATGGTCGCGGAATCTGTCTCGAGGTCCCAAATGCCGTAGCGAATTCCCAAGAAGCTTGATGCGCCCATCAACGCCCAGACGCGCACTTCATCGTCTTGGCCTGGACTGATTTCGCCACGCTCGGCGGCATGCGCAAGCTGTTGGCGATAGGCAGCGGCGAACGTGCGGTAATAATCACGGTATGCTTCGGGCGCGACGAACTGCGCTTCCATGACGACACGGTAGAGCGCCTGATGCGTGCGCACGAAGTCGAGATAGGCCTGGATGCCCAAGCGCTCCGCCTCGAGCCGGTTCGGCGCATCCTTCACGCCTTCGCTCAACGCATGACGGGTGCGAACGCCCATGTCGGCGACGAGGGCGCGAAACACCTCTTCTTTGCTCTTGAAGTACACATAGAAGGTGCCGAGCCCGACGCCGGCCCGGCCGGTAATGTTGGAGATGGCGGTCTCGTGGTAGCCGCGCAGCCCAAATTCCTCCCCGGCCGCATCCAGCAATTTCCGTAGCGTGCGCCTACCGCGCTCGGTTTTGGGGCCGGCCTTCTCCTCGATCTCGGAACCTGAATGTTGACTCATGTTTCAAGTCTCCGATATACGGTCAGGCAAGACAACGAAAAAATCGACCCGAGAACGGGCGCGAATAGGGGGATGCCGGTTTGCCGGTGTGTGTTCTGCCAGACGGGGCGGCTATGGCCTACGCCGATGACGGCGCGGGTACGCCCATTCTGTTGGTGCACGGCTGGGCCGCTCATGGCGGCTTCTTCGACGATTTGAAGGCCCGCCTCTCTCAGAAACATCGTGTCCTCACCCCTACGCTGCGCGGCCATCCCGGCACCGGGAACGGCAAAGCGCCGCTGACCATCGAGACACTCGCCGACGATATCGTGCATTTCGTCCAGGCGCTCGGACTTAAGGACGTTATTGCGCTCGGCTGGTCGATGGGCGCGATGGCGCTCTGGGGCGCCAGCGATCGCGTAAAGTTCGCAGGGCTCATCGTCGAAGACATGGGCCCCTGCCTCTTGAACGACGAGAACTGGCAAGGCGGCGTCGCTGGTTACAGCGAAGCCGACATTCCCGGCACGCTCGTCGAAATCAACGCCGATTGGCCCGCTTATGTCACACGCTTTGCACCGCGCATGTTTGCGCCGAGCGTGCGCGAAAAAAATGCCGCGCTCATTGCGTGGGCCGCAAACGAAATGTCGAAAGCCAATCCCGAAGCGATGGCGCCGTTCTGGGCGTCGATGGCGCGCGAGGATTTTCGCGGACGCTTGGCGCGCATTGATGCGCCGACGCTCGTGATCCATGGCGGCGACAGCCAGGTCTATCCCGACGACGCGACGGTTTTCGTCGCCAACACGATGCCGCGCGCTGAGCGCGCGGTGATTTCCGGTGCTGGCCACGTGCCGCATCTCGAAGCACCGGACGAATTTTTCAACTTGGTCGAGGCTTTCGCACGCAAACAAAAGCGGCAGCCCGAATTGAGAAGCGGAGGAGCAGTTCAATGAAGCGGTTAGGGGATACGGCGCGGCAAGCGCTTTTGTTCGCAACGGTTTGCGCAGCGCCATTTGCGTTGTGCGCACCAGCAATGGCGCA
>CAYZIJ010000070.1:0-12002 GCA_964478365.1 uncultured Terricaulis sp. | reverse complement strand
GCTGTCGCCACCGCCCTGAACCGCCTCGCGGAACTGGAAACGGTTGCTCAGCGCAATGCGCACCTGTTCGGCGAAGCCATCAACGCTTCGCGCGAAAATGCGCAACAACTTTCCTACGCCCTCAAAGTTGAGCGCGACGCCATCGTCGAACTCAACCAGGACCTCAAGGGTCAAACCGAAGTGATCGCTCACTCGGTCGGCCGCCAAGTCCGCCTGATGCGCGAAGCTTCGAAGATCGTGAAAACGGAAGTCGACGCGGCTGAAGCAGCGCTGCAATCGCACATGGGCGCGTTCTCGCAATCGGCTGCTGTGATGGGCGAGCGTACCGCTGCGTTCCACGAAGCTGCCGACACGGCCTCTGCCGCGACCGCGTCGCTGAACGGCGTGATGACCGACATGCTCGACGGCCTGACGCAAGCCACGCGTCTGACCGAAACGGCGAAGAAGTCGACCGCCGAAGCTGTGCTCGCCGCCAACGAGACCGCAAGTGCGGTTCGTGAGACGACGCGCGCCGCCGTCACGGAGGCTAAGCGCGCTGCTCAGCTCATCCGCGCTGAAACGGTTGCGCTGCAGGACATGGCCGCGGAAACGCTGTCGAAGCTGCAAGACGCCGCCAACGCCGCACGCATGGCCTCGGAAGAGAGCCAAGCGGCCGCCGACTATCACGCCGCATCGATCGAGAAGCGCCTCGGCGCCCTCGCCTCGGCTTCTGGTGCGAAGAAGGTCGCAGCGCAGCGTCCGGTGGAACGCCAAGTCGAGCGCATCGTCGAGCGCACGCCTGAGCCGGTGTATGAAGAAGTGAGCTCGCTGCACGCTGCTGCTACCGCCGCTGTGGCGCGCGGTGGTTCACGTACGGCCCGCGTCGAGATTGCCGAAACGCAACCGAAGCGCGCCTTCAAGGGCTTCGGCAGCTGGGGCAACTTCATGCCACAGCGCGAAGAACAAACGCCGGTCGCCGCCAACGAAAGCGCCTTCGATCTCGCCGATTTCGGCTCGACGGTTGCGCCGTCGATCGATCCGGACACCGAGTTGAAGACTGGCGCGATCGATCTGGTGACCAATGCCGGCGTTGATCTCGACGACGTGCTGCAACCAGCCGATCTGGAACGTGTCGCACGCTGCTCGCGTGATGGCGCTACCGCTCGCCGCCGCGCCGTGATCGATGCCGCTCCGGGAGCCGTGACCCGCTTGTCACGCCACCTGAAGCGCAGCACCGACGCGCACATGACGGCGCAAGCCTTCCGCGCCCGTCCCGACCTCGCCAAGAGCGAGCGTAAGGGCGAAGGTTCGGAACTGGTCCGCGCCTACCTGCTGATCGACGCTGCTCTCGCGTAAATCAGTCTGACGTCGCGGCGGAGGCTTGCGCTTCCGCTGCAGCTTCAGAAGCAAACACCCCAATGCGCGCGCTGCCTTCACGGGCGGCGCGCGCAAGCGCGTTGGCGGCAATGGACGACGAGCGATCCGAGACCGGCGCTTCGGCTGTCACGATCTGCGACGCGATGATGCGACGGCCGGGGCCGACGAGACGCACATCGGCAGAAAACCGCGCCGTCATCGTCTCTTCGCGGATTTCGAAGTCCAAGATTTCCCAGCGGATCGCGTATTCGCTCTGCGCTTCGCCAGCACGCACAGAGGCGCGGAAGCGGCCTTGGCGCGACATCGTCTCGACCAGCATTTGCTGGAAAGCATCAGCGGCGCGGTTCGACCAAGCGGATTGACTGACGTAAGCGATGGTGTCGCCGGTGCGCCAGATGAGATCGGCGCCGAGCAAGGTGCGCTCGCCGCCCGGTTCAGCGACGGAGATCACCGCATCAATCGGCGCGCCTTCGATGCGCTGCACGTCTTGCGCTTCGAGCACATAGGTGCGCGGTGGCGGTGGTGGCTCAGGCAACAGCGTCACGCAGCCGCCGAGCATCATGATCGGGATGAGTAAAGTGGCTCGCATCAGTCACGGAGCTCCACAGTGGGCCGCGGCGCGCGCGGCGTGAGAACGGATGGGTTTTCTTCGAGATTTGCGGCGACGCGATTGATCGAGTTCGCAGCGCGTCGGATTTCTTCGGCGGCAAGCGCCAGTTCCGGCAGCGTTTCGCCACCAGCGACAGAAGCCGCTTGGCCGACATCGTCGAGCACCTGATCGAGATCTGCGAGATCGGTCTGCAGCTGACGCGTCAGATTGCTGAGATCCTGCGCCGCGACGCCGGATTGAGTGATGACGGAATTGGTGCTGGCCAATTGATCCGACACGGTTTCGAGATTCTGAATGATGCGGCTGACGCGCTCGATGTTTTCGTCAGTCAACAGATCGCGCACAGCGGCCATGGCTTCGCTGGCGCGCAGCGCGATTTCCTCCGAGCGCATCATCAACTCGTCGATCTGGCTGCCGCGGCCTTCGAGTTGCGGCGTCGGCGTGCCGAAGGTTGGGCGTAAAAGTTCGGCCGTTGGGCTGCCTGCGGTGAGTTGGATAAGCGTGACGCCGGTCAGGCCAATAGGTTCGAGCTGCGCTGTCGTATCGGTGCGCACCGGCACGTCAGTCGAAACGCGAATGCGGGCGATGACGCGATTGGTGTTGTCGGGATCGATGCGCAGGTCTTGCACTTCGCCGACCTTGATGCCGTTGAAACGTACCTCCCCGCCGTCGGTGAGGCCGCGCACGGGATCAGCGAACATCACGTCGTATTCGTGATAGCCGCGCCGGAGATCGCCGGTCGACATCCACATCGCGAACAACATGATGAGCACCGCACCCGCTACGGTCGCGGCGCCGATCAAGATGTAATTGGCTTTCGTTTCCATCGCCTATCCTCCGGTGGCGCGCTCGGCGGCGCGTCCACGCGGTCCTGAAAAATATTCTTTCACCCAGCCTTCGGCGTTCGCGGTGATTTCCGGGATCGTGCCGATAGCTGCGACTTTGCCTTGGTAGAGCACAGCCACGCGGTCACAGATGGCGTGCAGCGTGTCGAGGTCATGCGTGACCAAGAACACGGTGAGGCCAAGCGAGCGCGCGAGCTCTTCGGTCATGCGATCGAAGTTCTCGGCCGAGATCGGATCGAGGCCGGCCGTCGGCTCATCAAGAAACAGGAGCTCTGGATCGAGCGCGAGTGCGCGCGCGACGGCGGCGCGCTTGCGCATGCCGCCGGAGATTTGCGCGGGCTTCTTGAAGTGCGCCTCAGGGCCAAGGCCCGCCATGGAGAGCTTCAAGCCAGCGATCTCGCTGCGCAGATGCGCGGAGAGATGCGTGTGCTCGCGCAGCGGGGCTTCGACGTTCTCAAGCACGGTGAGATTGGAGAAGAGCGCGCCGTCCTGGAACATGACGCCGAGGCGCGGCTCGCGCTCTTGGCCTTCGTGATGCGGGAACGTGATCTCGCCTTCTGTCGGCGGATCGAGGCCGACGATCTCGCGCAGCAGCACGGACTTGCCGGTGCCGGACGGACCAACAACGCCCATGATCTCGCCACGACGCACATCGAGATCGAGACCGTCGTGCACGGTCTGATCGCCGAAGCGGGTGACGAGGCCCCGCACGCGGATGGCGATGTCCTCGCTCACAGGTCCAACTCCAGGAACCAGAGCGCGAAGAGCGCATCCAAGAGAATGACCATGAAGATGGCTTGCACGACGGATGATGTAACTCGCCGGCCGAGCGAGCCAACGTCACCGCCGACAGCGAGACCTTGGCGGCAGCCAATGATTGCGAGCACGATCGCGAACGCTGGCGCTTTCGACATGCCGACCCAGAAGTGCTGAGCCGGCACGACTTCCGAAACGCGCGCGAAGAACATGTTGGGGCTGATGCCCAACTCTCCCCACGCGACGAGCACACCGCCGAAAATGCCGGCCATCATCGCGCCGAAGGTCAGGATCGGCGTCATGATCAGCATGGCGAGCACGCGCGGTACTACGAGCGCCTCCATAGGATTGAGTCCCATGACGCGCATGGCGTCGATTTCCTGGCGCATCTTCATGGCGCCGATCTCGGCGGTGAAGGCGCTGTTGGTGCGGCCCGCGAGGAGCACGGCGGTGATGACAACGCCGAACTCACGCAGCATCGAGAAGGTGACGAGTTCGACGGTGAACACCGAAGCGCCGAAATCGCCGAGGATGCGCGCGCCGAGATAGGCGACGACCATGCCGATGAAGAACGCCAACAGCCCCACAATCGGTAGTGCATTGAGGCCCGCGACTTCCATCACGTGAACGATGGACGTCCAGCGCAACTTGCGCGGATTGGCCAGCGCGCGTCCGGTGACGACGATGGTTTCGCCGAAGAAGCCGATGGTTTGCAGGATATCCTCGCCGATCACAGCCATGACGCGGCCGACGCGGTCGAGAAAGCCGTTGAGCCCAAGCGCACGCATCGGCTTCACGGCCGGCGTCACGGCGGACTTGCGGGCAGCGGCGAGCAATTGCAGCGCGTTTTCGTGTCGGCCGCGAATAGCGATGCGATCTTCACCGATCGGACTTTCACGGAAGGTGCGATCAACCAGATAGGCGCCGGCGACATCCATGCGCCCGAGTTCGCCGACATCGACGACCGAGCCAGGCTTTAGCTGCTCAGTGATGGCGCGCAGTTCCGCTTCCAGAGCGGCGATGGTGTCGACCGTCCAGTCGCCGCGCAGCGCCAAAACGGGCGCGGCGGCGTCATCTTGAAACTCGAATGTGGCCGTTGCGGCCATTAATGTTTCGTCCCTTCAGGCTTTCTGCCCATTCACCAATAATCGCTAACCACAAAGATAACGGAAAGAGCGCGCAGCCGCGCATGTGCGCGGGGTTCTCGTACTAGGCGAATTTGTTAACGAAGTGTTGCTGATGGGGCGCGTGGCGCGGGGGTGAGCAAGAAGAGCGCGAGCAGACCTCCCGCCGCTGCAATGGCGGCCATGGCCCAATAGCCCTGCGCGCCGCCGACATCGTAAAGCGCGCCCGACAGCAACGTGCACGCGCCCATAAGGATCCCACCCGTTAGCACCGCGTAAAGTGTTTGGCCCATGGCGGCGCTGTGTTCCGGCGTCTCGCGAAAGAGCAGCCGCATTGCGCCGACGTGCGCGGCGGCAAAGCTCAGCGCGTGCAGCGCTTGCAAGGGCCACAGGACAAAGCCGATTGGCGCAAAGCCCATGCAGAACCATCGCACAGTAGCGCCAACCGCACCGATCAGAATGAGTGATGCAGGCGAGATGCGTTTCTCAATCGCCGGCAAGCTCCACAGAAACGCAACTTCGACGGCGACGCCGAAGGCCCAGAGCAGACCAACAATCTCCGCCGCGATGCCCTGCCCGCGCCAGACCAGAGTCGAGAAGCCGTAATAGAAGGCGTGCGCGCTTTGGATCAGGCCACACGACACGATGAGAATGAGAAAGCGGCGGTTGCGCAACAACGTGGCGATGGCGTTAGGGCGCGGACCGTCATACGTCTCCGTACGAGGTGGCGGGTCGTTCGGAAGCGCGAACCACGATGAAAGGATCACCGTGGCGATCCCGCTCAGCACCCAGATCACTACCGCGCCCGCGCCAAAACGCGCGACGACGAAGCCGCCTATTATGTTAGCGGCGATAAATGCGACCGAACCGATGCCGCGCGCGACGCCATAACTCATTCGACCGCTTTGCGTTGCGCGCAATGTCGCGGCTTCAATCAACGGCGTCAGCGATTGCGTCAACGAGAGCGCGACGAAGCCCAACAGCAGAAGCGGCCAGAAATCGTGCGCTAAGAAGAAGAATGCGGCGTACGCCACGAGCGCCGCGGCCGCGACCAAGCGTAACGGCATGGAGCGATCAGCGACACTGTCAGTCCATGACGCGACGAGCGGCCCAGTGACGACGCGCGCGATCTGCGCCAGCGAGAGCACTGCGCCAATCTCGGCGCCAGAGAGGCCGCGCTCGACTTCCAGCCAGCGCGGCAGGAAAACCAGGATGACGCCGGTGGTGCCGAACAGGCACGACATCACCAGCGTCACCCGCGCCGCGCGCGTGGCGAAAGTGCTCTGGCTGTCGGATTCGGCGCTCACCCATGTTGCGCTAGCATCGCGGCGCGACGGACGGGAGTGGTTTTAATGACCGGCAAACTTGCACCCGCGCGCGCACGCCCTTACCCAAGCGGCATGTACGGACAGACGACCCCGCCCCGCCGCGATCTCTATCCCGGTGTCGAGCCTTTTCAGACTGAGATGCTGAAGGTCTCGGACCTGCATACGATTTATATGGAGCAGAGTGGCAATCCGCGCGGGTTACCGGTGGTGGCGCTGCATGGCGGACCGGGCGGCGGCTCGTCGCCGGAGATGCGCCGCTTCTTCGATACCAAACGCTATCGCGTCATCATGATGGATCAGCGCGGTTGCGGCCGCTCCATCCCGCACGCGGAACTGCGTGAGAACACGACGTGGGATCTGGTCGCCGATATTGAGCGCGTGCGCCAAAAGCTGGGCATCGAGAAGTGGTTGGTGTTTGGCGGTTCGTGGGGCTCGACACTTTCGCTGGCCTATGCGGCTAAGCATCCGGAGCGCGTCGCCGGCTTGGTGCTGCGCGGCATCTTTCTGTTGCGCAAAAGCGAGATCGACTGGTTTTACCAGAACGGCGCGAGCCACGTGTATCCCGATGCCTTCGCGCGTTATGTGAGCGCGATCCCGGAAGCCGAGCGCGGCGATCTGATGACCGCATTTCACAAGCGCCTGACTTCATCCAATTGGGACGAGCGCATCCGCGCGGCGCGCGCGTGGGCGCGCTGGGAAGGCGAGACGATCTCGATCGCCGGCCCAAGCGCGTTGCCGACGCGCTTTCACGAGGACCGCTTCGTCGAGGCCTTCGCCCGCATCGAGAACCACTACTTCGTCAACAAGGGCTTCTTCGAGACCGACGCGTGGCTGCTCGAACAAGCGCCGCGCCTGCGTGCGATCCCCTGCCGCATCGCGCAAGGCCGCTACGATATGTGCACGCCGATGAAGAGCGCGTGGGATCTAAAGCAAGCCTGGCCAGAAGCGGAGTTGGAGATCGTTCACGACGCGGGTCACAGCTCGCTCGAGCCCGGCATTGTCGACGCGCTTATCCGCGCAACCGATTGGATGGCAGAGAAGGCGAACTGGTAAGCTAGCTCACCACAACAAGCCGCGCGCGCCGTGCTGATCGCGGTGTAGATCCATACTGAGCACGATCGCGTAGCCGGCTAGCAGCGTCAGCATGGCGGTGCCGCCGAAGCTGATGATCGGCAGCGGAATGCCGACGACCGGCACAAGGCCGATCACCATCGCAGTGTTGATAAACACATAGCACGCCAAGGTCGCGGCGACGCCGCCAGCGGCGAGTTTGCCGAACAATGTGCGCGCGCGCATGGCGACTTGCATTGTCAGCCCCATGAGCAGGCCGAACAGGCCAAGCACGAGCGCGCCGCCGAGAAGACCGAACTCCTCGACGATCATGGTGAAAATGAAGTCGGTGTGTTTCTCGGGCAAGAAGTCGAGTTGGCTCTGCGTGCCTTCCATATAGCCACGGCCGAACAAACCGGCCGAGCCGATGGCGATCTTGGATTGGAGCACGTGATAGCCCGCGCCGAGCGGATCGTCGGTAATGCCAAGAAAGACGTTCACGCGGTCGCGCTGATAGTCATGCAACAGACTCGTATAGGCGAAGATCGCGCCGCCTATGGCGACAATCGCGCCTGCGGCAATGATGCGCCACAGCAAGCCGCCGAGGAACATGATGATGACGCCCGCCGCCAGGATCAGCAACGCGGTGCCGAGGTCAGGCTGGTGCATGACCAATGCAACGGGCACAACGATCATCAAAAGCGGCGGAATGGTCCAGAGAACGGTGCCGCTCTTGCGCGCGTCGAGTTGCTGATAGTAGCGCGCCAACGCCAGCACGATGCCGATCTTCATGAACTCAGACGGCTGCAGCGAAAGCGGGCCGAGATCCAGCCAACGCTGCGCACCCATGCGTGTCGCGCCAACCAGCTCAACCGCCACCAGCAGCAAGAGCGCGATGCCGTAGAGTGGATAAGCGATTGCCAGCCAGAAGCGTGCGTCGAGCAGAAGCGCCGCTAGGATGACGACGCTCATCGCCATGACGAAGCGCAGGCCGTGTGTGAGCGGCATATCAGTCCAGGCGCCGGACGAAACCGAGAAGTGCATCATCACGCCTACGCACGCGAGCGCGCAGAGCACGGTGATGATCGTCCAGTTGAGCTTACGGAACCGCTCAAAGATTGTGTTGGAGCCGCTGCCGGCGAGCGCAGAGACGGTCATGCGCGAACTCCGTCCAGAGCGGCGGTAAGATCGGCCAAGCCCGCAGGCGTGCGGCGCGCGGGATCGCGCAGCAATGTCGCGCGCATGATCTCGCGCGCAATCGGGCCGGCGACCGCCGAACCGGCGCCGCCGTGTTCAACAACAATGGCGCACGCGTAACGCGGCTCATGCCAGGGGCCGAAGCAGCAGAAGAGCGCGTTATCGCGGAAGCGCCATTCGATCGTCGAGAAGTGACGGCCGCGGTTGGCGTCGGTCAGCGCGCGCACCTGCGCAGTGCCGGTCTTGCCCGCGATCTGCACCGGCTCCCAGCTGCGGTTCTCCGGCGTGAGTTCGACACAGGCGCCAGTTTCGGGATGGCGCACGAGTTGGAGATCGCCGGCGCGGCGCGCGGTGCCGCCGCCTTCGTTGCAGACGCCCCACATGCCGTCGCGCACGCGCGCGAGGTGTTCAGCTTCGATGCCGCTCATATGCGGCGGCGGCCCCGGTTCAGTGACGCCCGGCGCATCGCGCACCAGACGCGGCACGACGGCGTTGCCGTTATTCCCTAAGCGCGCAGCCATGACGGCAAGTTGCAACGGGGTGACGCCCATGGCGCCCTGGCCGATGCCGTAGTTCACCGTCAAACCGCCAGTCCACGGTTCGCCGCGATTTTCGCGCCACCACGTCGGATCGGGGATGAGGCCCGCACGCACTTGCGGCACGTTGATGTCGTAGAGCTGGCCTAAGCCAAAAGCGCGCGAGACGGCCGCGATGCGCTCTGGTCCAGCGCGCAATGCGGCTTGATAGAAATAGACGTCGCACGAGCCGCGCAGCGCGCTGTGCAGATTGACGCGGCCGTGGCCGTTGCGCTGCCAGCAGCGGAAGGTGCGGCCGCCATAATAGAAGCCGCCGCCGCAGCTGACGCTCCAATCGTCTTCGACGCCCGCCTGTTTGGCGGCGATGCCGACGATCATCTTGAAGGTCGAACCCGGCGCGTAAACGCCGGTTACGCATTTATGGAAGAGCGGCTTCTTCTCGTCGTTATTATAGCCGTCGAAGTCTGCTTGGCCGATGCCGTTGACGAAGAGGTTCGGATCGAAGCCTGGCGCCGAGGCCAACACAAGAAGATCGCCGGTGACGATATCCATCACCACGGCACCGCCAGATTGTTCGCCAAAATTCTGCATCGCGATGCGCTGCAGTTCGTGATCAATGGTCAGCACGACGCCGGAGCCGCGCACCGGTTCGCGGCGCTCGGCTTCGTCTTCGCCCTGCTCGACGCCGCGCGCATTGACGATGACTTTGCGCCAGCCGGCTTCGCCGTGCAGCGTGGTTTCCATCGCCGCTTCAAGACCGGCTTTGCCGACACGCACATGCGGATTGCGCAAATACATCGCCCGGCTCTGGCCTTGCGCGGGATCTTCCAAAGCGAGATCGAGATCGCGCTGCGTCGGCTTTTGCACGTAGCCGATCGGGTGGCCGTAGACGACATCGTAGGGATAAGCGCGAACGTCCGCCGACGTCGCGATGACCCCGCGCAGTTCCGGCAGGCGCACGTTGATGGCGTTGAACTCTTCCCAGGTCAGCCCTTCTTTCAGCGGCTGGGGTTCGTAGCGCGAGCCGCCGCGCACGCGGATGATGGCGCGTCGGGCCCATTCGCTGTCGAGGCCGAGGATTTGCGCGACGCGGCCGACGACACCTTCCATGTCGTCGACGTCGTTTTGGACGACCGCGACAAGGTAATCCTTGCTGGTTTGCGCCAGCACGACGCCGAAGCGGTCGTAGATCACGCCGCGCGGCGGCGCGATGATGCGGGTGTCGAAGCGGTTGTCGTCAGCGGCGTCGGTGTATTGGCCGCTAAACAGGTTTTCCGTCTGCAGCTGCGCCATGCGGAACAGGATCGTGCCCATGACGCCCGCACCGACAAACGACATCAAAGCGGCGCGACGCGAGAAGATGGCGTTGGCGTCGCGCTTCGGGAGCGTGGAGCCTACTCGTTTGCCCTTGGCCATTAGCGCCGCGCTCCAACTCGGGTTGAAGCCGATGCGCTCATGTAAAGCGGGCGCACTATCGGAAAGAGAATGGCCGTGATCAGGGCAGCTTCAGCGTACGGATAGACCGAGACATTGCGGCCAAGGCCGAGCGGCGCGACGATGTAGGCGATCACGATGGTGATCAAAGTCGTGACGATGAACCCACCCCACAACGAAACCAAGTTCGGCGCCGACATCACAACAGCGGCGACGCGGCCGATGAGATAGGCCGAAAGATAAAGCACGGCGAACAAACCGTAGGGTCCGCCTGCCAATTGATCGTGCAGCAAGCCGAGCAGCGCGAGCGCCAACGGCGCGCGCCAACCAGTTTCATCTTCAGCGGCCCAACCATACGCCGCCCACAACACGGCGAGCGGCAAAGGCGGTTGCGCGAACAGCGGACCAAGCGGCAGCGCCGGCAGGATCACGCTCGCCACTGCGAGCACCAAACCCCAAGCGCGCAACACGCCGCGCGACGGTGCGCGGAAGAGGCTCACTCTTGCGGCTCCGCAGGCTGCGCGGGTGGCGGATCGGGTTGCGGTTCAGGATCGGCTTGCGGCGGCGCTGGATCGGGCGTGCGCTCAACCGGCCGCGGCGTTGGCGTCACGGGACGCGGACGCGGCGGCGGCGGCGGCGCGGCAGTGGGCGCGACGGGCTGCGCTGCAGTCAGATCGCGCCCAACCGATGCGACAGACGACGTCGTGTTGAGCGGCGGGCCTTCATCCGGGACCTGCGCGTCTTCCGGACGCTCGACGCCGACGAACGGCAAGATACGCACGAAGTCGATCGGGCGTTGCGATGCGGCAAGCGCGACGCGCCATTGGCCGTCACCGCTGGAGCGCGCGACGCCCACAGGAATGCCGCGTGGATAAAGGCCGCCATCACCGGATGTGACGACGCGCTCGCCTTCGCGCAGGCTTTGTGCGCCGACGATGAAGTCGAGACGCGGCGCCTGCATCTGGAAGGGGTGGGTGTAGAGATCGGGCGGACGCGTCGCCTGCCCCGCCAGAACGGCGCGGACGCGCGACGCTTCGCCCATGACCGGGATGCGTGAGTTGTAATCGTCGAGCATCAGGATGCGCGAAGAGCGCCGGCCGACGCTGACGACGCGACCGATGAGGCCGTTCTCGTTCACGGCGATGTAGCCGACGCCCACGCCGTGGTCGGCGCCGGCGTTGGCGACGAGCGTGCGGGTGAACGGTCCGCCGCTATCGAGCACGAGTTGGGCGGCGATCGAGTTGTCGATATCAGCGCCTTCGCCGAACGCGTCGTCGGGCATGCGCAGCAATTCTTCGTAGCGCGCATTGCGCTCGGCCAGACGTTCAGCGAGTTCGCGCCAGGCTTGCAGCTCTTGGTTTTCGCGTTCTAGCTCTTCGACGCGTGAATGCGCGTTCCACATTCCGCCAAGGCGCGCGAAGAAGCCTTCACTCGCTCGCGCGGGCTGCGTCGCCGCAGCACCTGCTGCGCCTGCCGCGCCGTCGCCGGCTTGTTGTACGATTTCGCCCGCGCCGCCGCTGCGCCCGGCTTGGATACCGACGAGCACAAGCCCGCCAACGACGAGCACAATCGCCAGGATGACGCCCGGCGGGACTTTACGTCCTGCGCCTGCGCGTCGCGTGCTCCTGCGTCTGGCCACTTCTTACGCCCGCCTCTCTGGCGCTTCCGCGCTCACACTTCCTCGGTGAGCAAACGGCGCGCTTCCGACGAATTTATGGTGTCGAGCGCGATTCCGCAGCCTTTGACCACACAACGCAGCGGATCAT
>CAYZIJ010000069.1:0-12155 GCA_964478365.1 uncultured Terricaulis sp. | reverse complement strand
GTCTACCGAAGCGGACCGGGGGCGCGTCTCCCACTGCGCGCGGGGCGGAAGTGGTAGACGCACGGCCTTGAGGTGGCAGCGAGTAACCTCGTGGAGGTTCGAGTCCTCTCGAGCGCACCAGCCTTCGCTCACGTTGTGAGCTTCGGCTGGCTTACGCCGGCTAGCCTTTACGGCGCCAGGGAAACAGCGCGCGCAGTTTTTCATCGCGCAGCCACAGACCACCCCACATGAAGAGCGCCAGATAGACGCTGAACAGCGTGTGGCTGAAGAGCGGCATATCGGCCCGGATATTCGTCGCCATCGCGCCGCCGAACAGCGCCATGAAGAGTGTCGCGCCAAGCACGCTGGTCGGCGGAAATACGTAGAGCAACACGAGCGTAAGCTCGACGATGCCGATCCAAAACGCATTGCCGGGCGGCCAGCCGAGGCCTGTCAGCGTTTCTTCCGCGATTGGCATGCCCATGAGCTTCGGCGCCACCGACGCGCCCAGCATGAAAAGCACAAACAACGCGCTCAACGTGCGTCCCGTCCAAACCGTCGCTGATGCCTGCATGATCGCCTCCTATCGTCCCAAGGACGACGCGCCGAAGCGCTATCCTACACCGCGACGCCGATTTATCCGGCTGCCAAGCCGTGCCTGGTGCTCTTGCGCCGGCGGCGGCTGGTGCTGCTGATGTCGAGCTACGCAGGTGCAGCGAGCAGCGCAAACGTAGCCGGTGCTCCGGTCCAGAGCTTCATGGCGTCCTTCATGTCTCGAGCGCGTGCTGTCATTCATGCAGTTCAAGCGCGAAATTCCTAGCACAAGATTGAAGCGTGGGCTTGACGCGAGCCGCAACGCGGCGTTTTGGAGGGGCACGAACCCATTGCGCCAAAATCAGTAGCGAAGCCTCCGCCGATGAATACCGAAACCGAACCGGCGGACGAGCAGACGCACGCCGCACCTTCTGAAAATGCTGGCTTCATTGCCCGCGTCATTGGCGCGGCTGGCGATCACGATTCGCCGCTGCTGCGCCGCCTGCTCGCCAATCTCGGTCCCGCTGACTTGGCTGACGTCATCGAACACGTGCCGCTCGAAACCGCACGCACGATCGCACGCTCGGTTGGTCGCGATCTGCCGGTGGAGTTCCTGGCGGAACTCTCGTGGGAGCGCCGCGAGGAGGTGCTGCCTGAACTCCCATCCGATTACGTCGCGATGGCGCTGGGCGAACTCGACACTGACGACGCCGCCGCCGTCGCCGCCGACATCGACGAGAGGGATCTCGGCCGCGTCCTCGCCGCCGCTGACGAAGATACGCGGCTGGCGGTCGAAGAGGCGCTCTCCTTCGAGGAAGAGACGGCCGGCCGTCTCATGCAGCGCGAGTACGTCGCCGCTCATGAAGGCTCCAGCGTCGGCGATGTGATCGACCGGATGCGCGAAGAATCCGCCGAACTGCCGGACGAATTCTTCGAGGTTTATGTCGTTGACGCCGCCATGCGTCCGATCGGCGCCGTGCGTGTTTCCAGCCTTATCCGTGCGCGCCGCGAGACGCCGCTGCGCGAGATCATGCGTTCGCCGCTCATTCTGATCCGCCCTGAGATGGATCAGGAAGAGATGGCGCAGACCTTCCAGAAATATCACATGGCGTCGGCCCCGGTTGTCGATGACGCTGGCCGCATCACCGGCATGGTCACCGTCGACGACATCGTCGACGTCATCAGTGAGGAGAGCGAAGAGGATTTGCTCAAGCTCGCCGGTGTTAGTGAAGCCGCGCAAACTGATAGCGTCGCTAAGTCCGTGCGGGCGCGTGCGCCGTGGCTGCTCGTGAACCTCGGCACAGCGATCGTTGCGTCCGGAGTGATCAGCACATTTGCGGACTCGATCACCGAACTGGTGGCGCTCGCCGTCTTGATGCCGATCGTGGCGTCGATGGGCGGCAATGCCGGTACGCAAACGCTCGCCGTGGCTGTGCGCGCCATCGCCGCGCGCGATCTCACCGAAAGCAGCGCGTCCCGCTACATCCTGCGCGAAGCGCTGACGGCGGTGTCTAACGGCGTGATCTTCGCGCTGTTGTTGGCCGTCGTCGTGTTCGTGTGGTTCGCCAACGCACTTCTGGCCATCGCGATTGCGCTCGCAGTGCTGATCACGTTCGCCTGCGCGGGCTTGGCGGGCATTCTCGTGCCGCTGACGCTGCGCCGCGCTGGCGCAGATCCCGCGGTTTCATCGTCTGTGTTCGTCACGTTCGTGACCGATATTGTCGGCTTTCTCGCCTTCCTCGGTCTGGCGACGCTCATCATTTTGCGCTGATCCCGCAGCCACGTGCGTGGCCGCGGGATCGCGCGGGGATCAGTTGCCGCTGCGCATTGAATCGCGCAGCGAGCGTTCGGCGATTTCAAGTGCTTCAATTTCATCTGCGTCACCGCGTGCGCGCGCCTGTTGCAGTTCGCGGGCGATTTCGCTGTGCGCTTCGCGCAGCGCCTCACGTGCCTGGGCGCGTTCCTGGGGGCTGAGGCGGGCGAGATCATTTTCCATCTCGAGCATGGCTTCGCGAACTTCCACCATGGCCTCAGCGCGCGCTTC
Organism: uncultured Terricaulis sp.; assembly: GCA_964478365.1. Taxonomy (GTDB): domain Bacteria; phylum Pseudomonadota; class Alphaproteobacteria; order Caulobacterales; family Aquidulcibacteraceae; genus Vitreimonas. The sequence goes on along the minus strand of CAYZIJ010000069.1, from coordinate 9,598 downwards.
AGCGGCTTCCGCGCGTGCTTCGCGCTCGGCTTCGAGTTGTTCTTGGCGTGCTTCGCGTTCAGCCTCGCGCGCCTCCTGAGCAGCTTCGCGTGCTTCCTGGATGCGCTCCGCATCGTCGCCATGCGTGCGCGCCACAGCCCGCGCTGCGCGCTCTTGATCGCGTGCTTCCACAATGCGGACGCGCGCTTGGTCACGCGCTTCGCGGGATTGCACGCGGGCTTGGTCGCTCGCGGCACGGGCTTGTTCGCCGGCCGCGCGGGCTTGTTCGCCGGCTGCACGGGCTTGTTCGCGCGCTGCACGGGCTTGATCGCGCGCCGCGCGCGCTTCGCTGAGTGAGCGGCGAATCTCCGCGCGTTCTTCCGTAGAGAGATCTTCGTAGCGAACAACAACACCGTCACGAACGACGCGCGTTTCGCCGCGAACGATATCGTCCTCGTTGATCTCGACATCGACGTCCATGTCGCCTTCCAGCTCATCGAGCGAGGCCAACGACTCGAGCGACGCCAAGACTTCTAGTGAGCTTGGCGATTCAAGTGACGCCAGCGCCTCAAACGATTCCGTCGGCTCGGCGGCGGCAACAGGTGCGGCCGCTGCGATGGTGGTGACGACGCGTGTTGGTTGCGCGGCCCAGGCTGCGGCTGCGATGCCGGCGGTGGCGACGACGATCGCGGCGCCGCCGAGGAGTGTTTGTGTGCGTGAGGGCAGGTTGCGTTTCAGCATGGCGATGCGCTCCTTCAAAGCGTTGAGGTCGGATGGTGGCCAAGCGCAGCCGATGGGCGCGCTGGCGGCGATGTGGGTTTTCAGCATGGCTTCAGCGTAGCGGCGGCGTATGCCGTCGCTTTGCGCCAGCACGGCGGCGTCGCACGCCAGCTCTTGATCGACACGCAAAGCACGCGCGCCGATGTGCACGAACGGATTGAACCAGTTCACGCACTGCAGCAGCACGACCAGCATGTTGATACATGGATCGCCCTGCGCCATGTGCGCGCGTTCATGGGCCAGGACGATGCGGCGCTCTTCCGCGTCGAAGCGCGAGTCAAAGTCCGCAGGCGTGATGATGATTGGACGCAGCACGCCTATGACAGCCGGACCGTGTTCACAGCTCTCTGCGCCGCGCACGTGCTGGCCGAGATCTTCGCGTTTGTGCAGCCGCCCGAGTGAAAGCGTGAACCGCGCTTGGCGAAGTGCGAGAACAACGAGGCTCAGCAGCGCGCCCGCGATCCACGCCCAGAGCAGATAGGCTGGCTGTGCTGCGGCGGTTTCGAATGCGGCTGGTGCGGCGCGCGCGAGTGGCGCGGTCGTCGGTTCGAGCATGACGTGCTCAACGCGTTGCGGTGCAAAGCACATTGCAGCAGCCGCGAGCGGCAAAAGCCAAAGGCCGTAGGCGATGCGCGCACCGAAATAGCGCCGCGCCAGGGGGCGCAGCGCCATCACCACGGCGACGCCGGCGGCGAGCGCCAGGTTCACGCGCAGCAGAAGTTCGATCCACTCAGAAGCCATCGTCGACCTCCGCCGCCAGGAAATGAGCAAACAGAATAGCGAAGCCGAGAACCGCGCCCGCGATCAGCGGGTTGTCCAGCATCGGCGCAAACTCACTGAGCATCATCTTCGAGCTCCGCGATCAGGCGTTTCAGTTCGGCGATATCGTCGGCGCTGAGCTGCTTGGTCTCGGCGAAATGCGAGACGAGCGGCGCGAGCTTGCCGTCGAACAGGCGGTCCACCAGCCCGCGGCTCTCGGTCTGGACGTAGTCAGCCCGATCGATGGCGGGGGAGTAGAGATAGCGGCGGCCCTCGCGCTGAGCCGAGATGGCTCCCTTGGTCAACAGTCGGTTAATGAGCGTCCGCACGGTTTTGTCGGCCCAGTTCTGATCTGGGCCAACTTCGGCGACGAGGTCTTCGGCGTTCTGGGGACTTTTCCGCCAGAGCGCTTCCATGATGAGACTTTCGGCGGCGCTTATTCGCATGATTACACCTGTAATATGCCGAGGATTACGCGTGTAAGCCTAAGAGTCAACAGGCCTGACGACGAATAGCGCTCATCGCTAACGGGAATTCACGCCCAATTCACCCTGGGGGAGCGTTCGTGGCGCCGGGCTTGCCTGAAAGGAGAAACCCGCGCTTCCCGGCGCTCCAAACCGGGAACCGCGGACCGAGTTTAAGCCCCGAAAGGCCCGCCTATGACGTACTCGATTTCCGCCGAAGGCCTCGCGCTCATCCAGAGCCATGAAGGTTTCCGCGCTGAACCCGCGCAATTGCCGGATGGCAATTGGGTGGTGGGCTATAGCCACGTGCGCATCGGCCACGCCGGCGAACAGCTGTCGCAAGACGAAGCGGCACAGTTGCTCGTTATGGATGCAGCGCCGATCGAGCGCTTGGTGAATGCGCGCGTCACCGCATCGCTCACGCAGTCGCAATTCGATGCGCTGGTTTCGTTTGCTTTCTCCGTTGGCGCTGAGGCGTTCGAACAAAGCCAAACGCTACGCCGCGCCAATGCCGGCGATTTCATCGCCGCAGCTTGCGCCATGGATGCGTGGCGCAAGTCTGATGTCGGCGGTGAGCTTGAAGTTGTCGATGCGCTCGTGCGCCGACGCGCCGCCGAGAAGGCGCTGTTCATGAAGGACATCGAGATCGAAGCTGCGCCGTCCGTGTTCGTGCGGGCGAAGCTCGATCACGCTGCTTCAATCCTCGGCGCGCCAGTGAAATACGCCACTGCGCCGGCCGTCGGCTCGATCCCGGTTGCACAGCCGGTTCAAGTTCTTGCCGCGCGTCTGACCGAAATTCTGAAATCAGAACCGCAAACCGAAGCGCTGCTGCTGACGCAAGTCGCGCCGGATGAGATTTTCGCCGAAGACGAGGGCGAGATCGTCACGGCGCATGCAAAGCCCGTCGCGCGTTCGCTCGATCAGGTCCGCGAAGCCACGCGCCGCGCGCACGCCGAAGCGACGGCCGCCGATGCCGGCAAGAACCGCTTTCCTTGGTTCAAGAAAGTCGTTTCCAGCGCCATCGCTACGCCGGCGCCGCGTCCGAATATTGATCGCCGTCTGGGCAAGTTGCGCCGTGATCAAGGCGCGCTGCGCATGCCGGAACTGGATTTCGAGACCGTTGGCCTCGTTGCGCTCATGCTGTTCGGGGTCGCGCTGATCGCGCTCGGCGGCTCGCTTCTGTTCGCCGGCTCTGGCGAAGTGATCGAGCTGATCGCTGGCGGCGCTGTCGCTGCGCCTGGCGTCGCTGCCGTGTTGATGGCGATCGCTGGCTTCCGCGGTCCGCAAGCGGCGTAAGACTTTTCAGTTTCTGCTGGTGAGCCTTGAGGGGCGGGAGCAATCCCGCCCCTCTTTCTTTGGGATCGCGCGCCGCAGCATCGTCGCGCTAAAAAGACCGAAGGGCCGCACCGGTTTGCCGGTACGACCCTTCCATTGTCAGTGCACGCTTTAGCGGGACTGAAGAAACAGGCTCAGACCTTAGAGCTGGCGCTCAAGGTGACCTCTGCCTGAAACTTTGCCCCTAGCGAGTGACAATGAGACATGGATCACCTCCTTTTCTACAAAGCCGGCGCCGATCACCGGTGATGAGAAGAAGATAGGGGGAGTCATCGCCAGCGCAAGCGCCATGGTTAGGACGCGCTGCTTCTGGTGTATTGTCCGCGCAACGCTGACACAGGGAGGCGAAAATGCGGCGTATATTGTTAGCTCTGGCCTTGTGCTTCGCGCCGATTCCGGTCGCGCACGCAGATCCGCGCACGGACTATTCGCCTGCGCTCGCGGACTGCATCGGCGCGGCTGTTGTCGACGCTGCAGACCTTAATGCCTGCCGGGGCGTGATCACCGAACGCTGCCGCGCGGAAGAGGGCGACGCCACATTCGCGCTCGTGCTGTGTCTTAGCGATGAGGCCGACGCCTGGGAGCGGATCATCGCGTCAGTGAGCGAGCGCCTGCGCACCAGCGGCGAAGCCGATGCGAGACCGTTACTCGACGGCGTGCACACGCAATGGCTCGCTTATCGTGAAGCGGAGTGCTCTTATCGGCAAGCGCGGTTTGGCGCGGGTTCAGGTTCGCAGGTCGAACTGGCGTCCTGCTTCGCGGACCTCACGGCTGACCGCGCAATTGACCTGCTAATCTACGAGCCCAACGCCGATTAAAGTCGCTCTGGCGTCCACGATCCCAGCAATGTCGCCGTCGTGCCCGCAAGCGCCACGCACGCATTGCTCTCGCCGCCGTCAGGATAGCAGAAGAGCGCGCTCTGATTGCCGCGCGCGGCTTCATATACTTGCCGCGTCACGCCTTGCGCCGGTTGGAAATTCGGCGGTCGCTCGGCGCGCGCTGGCCATGCAGGCAGAGCATCTGCGCTTGCGGGGTCGGCAGTGTTCTGCGTCCAAGCGTCGAGCTCTTCTCGCAGGCCCGATTGTTCGCTGTTTGGCGCAAACGCCAATGTCACTTGTGCAGTGGGATAAGTCTGTTCGAACAGGACAGCGCCTTCACTGGTGGTGATGCGCAAGGTGGCGGTCGCTTCGCGGCACGTCGCGCCGCTCGCTTCCGCTTCGATGACGTAATACTGGCTGCCGACGGCCGACCAATCGCGCGACGCTTCAGCAAAGCAACCCGCGGGCGCTGCGCCGATCGGGGCGGTGGCGGCAACGTTGTCGCTCGGCGTTTCCTGTGCGGGCGGCGAACATGCCGCGAGAGCGAGCGCGCCCAGCATGAGGCTTGGGGCCAAGCCTAGACGTTTGATCATTCTGGGATCTCCTCAGCGGTACGATCGAACAAATGGCCCGCGGCGCCGGCCGCAGGCTCCCAGAACAGGCACGCCTCGCGTGATGTTCCTGAATAGTGGCACAACATCGGCAGCTCGCGGGCGCGGATGTCGTCATAAGTGAGTTGATCCAGCGTTGACTGGCCGATTTCCAAGTCCGCCCATGCAGGCGCCGCAGCTGTGGTGAGCACGGCGGGCGTCGCCCATCGATCGAGAAAGCGCTGCAGATGTTCGTCCGGCAATTCGCCGAATACATCGCCGAAGCCGCGCTGCAGCGGCGTTGTCCAAGCATAGATGAGATCGCCGGCTTCATCGCGGATTGTATAGAGCGCGATTGCTTGGTGACAGTTCGGGCCTTGTGTCTCGGCGCGCAGATTGACTGTCGAGCCCGCAAACGCCAGTTCGCGCGCCACGCTCACATCGCAAGCGCCCGCATTGCGCTGCGAGCAGGCTGACGCGAGCGCGAGCAATGCCAGGACTATAAGCGCTCTCACGGGCCGTACGCCACGACCATCGTCGGCGCGTGCGAGGCGGGATCGATCACCAAGCACTGCGTCGCTTCTACCGCCGCCGCATAACAGATCATACGCAGGTTGCGGGCGCGCAGCATTTCGTATGTCTCGCGATCAAACGGCGTGTCGTAGGAAAACGTCGTCGCGCTCTCAGTCAGCGTCGCGACGCCTTCGCGCCATTCGGGCAAGGTGTTTGATGTCGACGCGGTTACGTTCGCCCAGCCTGCGAGAAACGCATCCATCTGCTCGCCGCTGACAACAGGTGTATTCTCGGGCGCAACGCCGCCTGCGGTGAGATCGTAATAGGTCGATGCAAACGTCCAGAGCGGATTGCCGCCTGCATTGCGCGCCACGAACGTGACCACTGCTTGCGCGCAGGAGGGACCTTCCGATCGCGTTGTGATTGTGTCGGGCGCTGTCTCGCTGCTCCAAGCGACTTCATGCGTCGCGACGCGCTCACACGCTTCGCCGGTTGCTGCACTCTGTTGTCCACACGCCGCAAGCGTCAGCGCCGCAACGGCCAATAAAAAAACACGCATGTTCGTCCCCGAGTCGAGGCGAAAGATAGCTTTGGCGGCGCGCGGCGCCAGTTCTATTCGGCGATTTCCATGGCGCTGCCGGCGAGGTCGCCTATCGCGTCGGTTTCCGGTGCGTTGAAAAGCCCGTGTGGGCGCTGCAAGGCAGCAACAGCAGCCTCGTAGCCTGACGTGACAGCTTCATCGAAGCGCTTCCAGTCGCGCATGTCGATGTCCGGCATCTCCGGCGCGATCAGAAGATCAGCGCCCGATCGCCCGTCCCACGGATCGACCGCAAGTGTCGCCGCGCGCATCAGCAGAGATGCGATCGGCGGCGCTGCTTGGAACCCGTGTGCCGCGACCCAGCCGAAGAAGCCCGGCGGATCGCGGAAATCCTCAATATCGATACCGTCGCGTCGCGCGACATCGACGCCGATGATCGGACCGCGATGCATGTCCTTCAGCACGTCGACCGGAAAATTTTTCAGCACCGCTCCGTCGACCAGCAATTCGTGATCGCCTTCGACAACGGGCGGCAAAATGCCAGGCAGCGAGATGGAGGCCCGCAGCGCTCGCCGCAGAGAGCCCGCGCGGTGCACGCGCACAGCGCCAGCGACCAGATTGGTAGATACCGCAAAGAACGGCATCTCCAAGTCTTCGATCAGCGTTTCACCGAAATTGTCACGCAGGCGATCGTCCACGCGCTTGCCGCGCACAAGGCCGACGACGGGCAGCATATAATCGCCTAACGGATTGCTCTCGACGAACGCCTTGCGGATGCGCGTCTCGATCTCGTTGTCGTCCCAGCCCATCGCCGCGCAGGCCGCGATCACCGCACCCATTGAGGTGCCGCCGATGACGTCGAATGGCAAACCCGCCTCGCGCAAAGCGCGCACGACGCCAATGTGAGCGTAAGCGCGTGCGCCGCCGCCGGAGAGCACCAAACCCACGGAACGGCGCGCAATCACGCGCGCCAGGCGCGCTGCATCGCTATCTTCGACGCCGCGCCAATGGAAAAGGCGTGAGGCTTCGCAAGCCGTGCGCCATTCGTCCGTGGTCGCGGCTTTGCGGTCCATGCCGTGATGCAGCAGCACGACATCGACCAATCTGAACTGACGCGCCGGCGACGGCTCTTCCGGCGGCAGCAGCGGGATGGATGGGCGCGCATCGGCGCGCGCGAAATACCAGATACGGTCGGCTTGTCTGATGCAGGTGCGATACCAAGGCGTGTCCGCGATCGGCGTGACCAGGAACACCGCGTCGTTCTTCTTCTCTAGCGCATCGAACCAAGCGCTGTTCATGCCTTCGCTGAGCGCCGGTGCGTCATCCTCTGTGATGATAACCGCGCGCGCGCCCAGGCGCTTCAGCGCTGCCTGCAGTGTGCGTGCGCGAAGCTTCAGATCGATGGTCGGCGAGGTAGAGACGAACGCGTAGATTTTTGGGTCGGCGCGCGGGCTTGGCTTGTTGTTGGCGCGCGCACGCGTGAGCATCAGGCGCGCAATGTGCTCCATCATCGTCGGATGCGCATGCACCAGCATCTCGAACGCCGCCGGTGAGAGCCGAAGGATTTCGCTGTCGCGGATCGCATAGACGCTGGCCGTATGCGGCTCGCGCGCGATCATCGCCATTTCGCCGACCGGTTCGCCCGGTCGGATGTAGCCGAGCAATTGGTGGCCGCCGCGATCCACAGGCCGGAACGCGGCCAATGAACCGCTGACCAGGAAGTAGACGCCCTCCGGCGGCTCGCCCGCGTTCAGCAGCGACCAGCCCGCCGGCAGCGAAAACCACTCCGCCACCGCGTCCATTGCTAACAGCAAGTCGCGGGGCGCATCGTCCAGGAACGGAAAGTCGGCGAGGCTCGGCTTCATAAAAAACCTGTAAAGCGCGAGGATAGGCCCGCTTCGTTAAGGCGCAATGATGCCCGGCCAATCTGGGGGCGCCTGGTCACATTTCCACCCGGGGCGACCATGCTAAGACGACCGCATGACCGTTTTCATCTCCCACGCCCCCGCCGACCGTAACGCAGCGGAGGCGCTGGAGAAGGTCATCGAGCGGCGCGGACAGTTCGCCGAGCTCGACGACGGCCAAACCGCGATGCGTCCGGTGCAGGGCGGCGATGTCCTGGTTCTGTTGGTCTCGCAGGCGCTGACGTTCGCCACCGCACGCCTGCGTCTGGAGCAACGCGCACTTGATGCGTGGGCGGAAGGACGGCTCGTGATCGTGAAGCTCGATCACGGCATCGCGCCTGTGGGCCTGCGCGATCTGGAGACGATTGATGCAAGCTTCGAAGCGCAGCGCGAGTTTACATGGCTCAAAGTCGCCGACGCGATCCGCGACAAGCTGCGCTCACCCGCTGGCCGCGCGGACGATCGTGTTGGCGCCAGCGGAGGCGATGCGCCGGCGCCGCCAGCGCGGAAGAGCGGCGGATCCGTGCTCGGCGCGATCTTGCTGCCCGTGCTCGTCTTGCCGGGTCTGCTCGCGCTAGCCGCCAGCGCTTCGATCTGGCTCGCCAATCGCATCGGCCCCACGCCCGGCGGCCTGCCGGAATTGCGCGCGGGCATCGACGGCTTCGGTACGCGCTATGGCATTCCAAGCGGCGTCACTGAGTGGTTTTTCCTGATCTCGATCGTCGCGACGTTTGCGATCCTCGGTCTGTTCATTGGTCGTCTCGTGCGCGGCATCGGCAAAGGCGCAACGAAGGCGCAGACGCCGCGCGCTGAAAGGCCCGTTGCCGTGGGCGACGCCGTGTTTGTCTCCTACGCCCGCGCCAACCAAGGCGTCGTGTTGCCTGTGATCAATGCGGTGAAGCGGCTCGGCAAGCGCTTCTGGCTTGATCAGCAAGGCATCGCCGCAGGCGAGGGATGGGCTGGCGAAATCGTACGCGCGATCAAAGCTTCGCCTCGTGTCGTCGTCATGTGCTCGCAGGCCGCCTTCGAGAGCGATCACGTTAAGCGCGAGATTTATCTCGCTGACCGCTACCAGAAGCGGCTCGTGCCGGTGTTTATCGAACAAGCAGATCCGCCCGAGGATTTCGAGTATTTCTTCGCAGGCGTGCAGATGTTGAAACTGTTCGAGACGCCCGAAGCGGAGCGCCCGCAAGTGCTCGCACAAGCCTTAGGAACCTAGCCATGTCCCTCGCACCCGATCCTGCACTCCTCGACGTGTCGCCGGAGGGCATCGCCGTCGTTACGCTCAATCGACCCGACAAGCGCAATGCGTTCGACGAGCTGATGATCGCCAATCTGGCCGAGCACTTCGAGACTTTGAAAGGCGCTGAACACGTCCGCGCAGTGTTCATCCGCGGCGCGGGCGAAGCGTTTTGCGCCGGCGCAGACATCGACTGGATGCGCCGTGGCGGCGAGCGCTCGCAGAGCGACAACGAGGCCGACGCATTGGCGCTCGCTCGCATGCTGCGCCATCTCCATGAGTTGCCGCAGCTCACCGTCGCGCTTGCCCATGGTGCAGCGATGGGCGGCGGCGCAGGCCTGCTCGCCGCGTGCGATGTTACGGTCGCAGTGAAGAACACCAAGATACGCTTCTCTGAAGTGCGCCTAGGCATCACGCCGGCGACCATCGCGCCGTTCGTGGTCGAAGCCATCGGTCCGCGCATGGCCGTAGCTTTGTTCGCTTCGGGCGAGGGCTTCGACGGCGAGTACGCGGAGAAGATCGGCCTGGTGCAATATTCGGTCGACACACAGGACGAATTGCGCGGAATGATGGAACATTTGTCCGAGCTTGCGCTCGCTGCGGCACCTGGTGCGGTCGCTGACGCAAAAGCGCTGGTGCGTTTCGTAACTGGGCATAAGATCGATGACGGCCTCTCCC
>CAYZIJ010000068.1:0-12454 GCA_964478365.1 uncultured Terricaulis sp. | reverse complement strand
CCGCTAGGGTCCACCATTACCACCCTTTGTTTTCAAGGCATTCGGGGTAATCGTCAGACTCGACCGTCAGACTGCCGGAAGCTTTCAAGGCGATAGCCGAGGTCATTGGCGGCGCTAAGTGCGGCTTGAACCATGGCTGGAAAATCGACGTTGCCGTCAACGGTGACGCATTCGATAGGGTCTTTTTCATCCAGATATGACGCGCTGCAGGCCGCAATTGCAGCGCGCGCCATCGCTTCAAGTATCGGGCTTGGAATGTCGCTCATGGATTTGTCCGCCGCCGCTCGTCGCCAAGCCTCGCGCTTCTCGTTTTCCCATTCCTCGCGGGTAAGTAGCCGGTTCAAGCGATGATGGCGCTCGCGCGCTACCATGTCGGCAAGCTTGAACAGGGCATGGATGTCGCCATGTGCTCGAGTTTCTCGCGGAAGCCGCGCGCAATCCACGCGTCGGCGCCGAGATGCATCGCGTCGAATTAGGCTTTCACGCTCATGTGCGCGACGTGTTCATTCGCGGCCGTGGCCGCGCAGACGCAAGCCTTGACTTGCGTGTCAGCCTTGTCAGCGTCTTGCTCGACGGCTGGCTTGTCAGACTCGGCAAAGAGCCCACTGCTGCCAAGGAAGAATGCCTAAACTCGCTTGGCTTCACGTTCGAAGCGCTGCTTAGCCAATGCGATCGCGCCTAAGGTTCATGTCGCGCGCGCTAACCAGATAACTTTACCATATTTGCTCTTACGCACGCGTCAGCGGCGTTAGGCGTTGAAGCACGTCGCGCGCGCGGATAAATCCGGCGTCATGGCCATGGCAGAAATCCCGCGCGGCGGTAGCGCGAAGCTTCCGCTTGCCGTCGATCTCGACGGAACGCTGTTCCGTGGCGACGTTTTTGTCGAAGCAATGCTGCGCTTCGTGACCGCCAAGCCGCTGCGCGTGTTTACCTTGATCAGCTGGCTGATGCGCGGCCGCGCTTACGCCAAAGCGCGCTTGGCCGAGGCGGCGCCCTGCGATCCGGGCATCCTGCCGTACGATGAAGCTTTTGTGGACTGGCTCCGCGCTGAACGCGCCAGCGGCCGCACTGTGGTGCTGGCGACCGCTTCGAATGAGCGCGAAGCCAAGCGTATCGCCGATCATGTCGACGTGTTCGATGGCGTGTTCGCGTCGGACGAAGAGATCAACCTGAAATCGACCCGCAAAGCCGAAGCGCTTCAGAAGGCGTACCCGGCTGGGTTCGTCTATGCCGGGAATGAGACGGCGGATCTGAAAGTCTGGCGCGCGGCGTCGGCGGCTGTCGTGGTGAATGCGTCGCCCGGCCTCGCCAAGCGCGCCGCACGCGAGTTCGAAGTAGAGCACAGCGCGCCCGCCCGAGGCGACGCACTGCGCGGCCTGATCAAGGCGATCCGGCCGCAGCAATGGGCGAAAAACGTCCTCGTCTTCGTGCCGATGATTGTCGGCCAGGGCTGGTTCGATCCAGCGACCTGGCTGCAGGGCTTCATCGCCTTCTTCGCGATGAGCTTCGCGGCATCGAGCATCTACCTCATCAACGACGCCAGCGACATCGACGCTGACCGCCGCCACCACCGCAAGCGCACGCGCCCGTTCGCGAGCGGCGCTCTCTCGCCGCTGGTCGGCTTGCCGGTTTCGGTGTTGCTGGCGGCTGCGGGCCTATCTCTTGGCGCGGTGCTCGGCGTGCTGCCGTTCTTCGCGGTCGCCGTCTATCTGGTGATGAACGCGTTCTACACGTTCTGGCTCAAGACCAAGCAGATCGCCGACGTGTTCGCGCTCACTGGCCTCTACATCATTCGCGTCGTGCTCGGCGGTTTGGCCACGGGCTTTCTGGCTTCGTCGTGGCTGCTTGCCTTCTGCGGCTTTTTCTTTTTCAGCCTCGCGCTGTGCAAGCGGGTCACGGAAGTGGATACGGCCGCTGCCGGCGGCGGCGTGGGCTTGAGCCGTCGCGGCTATAAAGTGACCGACGGCGCAGTGCTGACCGCCATGGGCGTCGCGGCGGGCTTCATGTCGTGTCTCGTGCTCGCGCTTTACATCCAATACGACATCACCACAGCGCGCGCTTATAGTTGGCCGCTACTGTTGTGGCTGTTGCCGGCGAGCGTGATGTACTGGTTCTGCCGCGTCTGGCTGCTGACATCGCGCGGCCTGGTGCACGATGACCCGCTCGTCTGGGCCGTGCGTGACCGCGTGTCATGGATTCTCGGCGCCATTGCCGCTGCTGGCTTGGTCGGCGCGGAGTTGCTGGCCCCGCTGCCGATCACGCAATGAGTTAGCGCCAGAGCGCCGGCAGCGTCAGCGACAGCGCCGGAATGAACGTCACCAGCAGCAGCACTGCCAGTGCGGCGAAGAAAAATGGCCAGATCGACTTCATCGCCTGCGCGACCGAAATCCCGCCGATGGCCGAACCGACGAACAGCACCGAGCCGATCGGCGGCATCATCAGACCAATGCCGCCTGCGAGCACCATGATGACGCCGAAGTGCATCGGATCGACGCCGTAAGCGCGCGCGACCGGCAGGAAGATCGGCGTCACGATAATGATCTTCGGCGCGAGATCGAGGAACGTGCCCATGATCAAGAGCGCGAGCAGCATGAGCAGCAGGGCGACATTGCGATCGTCGGTGAGGTTGTTCAGCGTCTCGACCATGAAGCCGGGGATTTCGAGATAGGCGATGAGCCAACCGAAAGCGCCAGCCGCGCCGATGACGAAAAGCACAGTCGCCGAAGCGCGCGCGGCGTGCGCGACGGCGCCGGCAAACTCGCTCCATTTCAGGCTGCGATAGACAATGAGCGTCACCGCGAGTGCATAGAGCACGGCGATGGCCGAGCTCTCGACCGCAGTGAACACGCCGGCCCGGATGCCGCCGAAGATCACAAAGATCATCAGCAAGCCGGGGATCGCCGCGACCAAGCGCGACAGGATTGCGCCCCAACCGGGGAAAGTCTCCACCGGATAGCCACGCACTTTCGCCAGCCAATACGCAGCGCCCATGACACCAAGCGCCAGCATCAAAGCAGGCACGATACCAGCCGCGAACAAGTCAGCGATCGAAACGCCGCCGCCTGCAACTGCTGAGAAAAGAATGAGATTGTGCGACGGCGGCAGCAGCAACGCGACAAGCGAGGCTGAGACGGTGACGTCGACCGCGTAATCCTTGCTGAAGCCGCGCTTGGCCATTTGCGGAATCATTGTCGGGCCGATAGCCGAGACGTCGGCAAGCGCTGAGCCCGAAACACCGCCGAACAAAGTCGATGCAACGACGCTCACTTGTCCCAAACCGCCGCGCAAATGGCCGACGAGTGAAGAGGCGAGCGCAATCAGTCGATCAGATATGCCACCGCGCAGCATCAACTCGCCGGTGAAGATGAAGAGCGGGATGGCGAGCAGCGAGACTTTGTTGAAGCCCGACGACACCTGCTGCACCACCACGATCGGCGGCAAGCCGAGCGAGAGCACGCTGGCCAGCGTCGCGGCGGTGAGTGCGAACGCAATTGGTACGCCGAGCACGAGCAGGATGGCGAAGACGCCGAAGAGGAGCGCGATTTCCATGAAAGTTACGCCTCCACCGGCTTGGCGCCGTGCGGGTTAGGCGGATCGCCGAAGATGAGCCGCTCGAATGCAAAGATCGCGATCAACGCGCCGCCGCCGGTGAGGCCAATATGGCCGACGCCTTCGGGGAAGGGCGCGCCAGCCATCGGCACGTTCCAGCTGTCGATCATCAGAAACCCGCCGAAGCCCGCGAGTGCGATGCCGAACGCGAGTGCGATGAGGCGCGAAAGAATTTTAAGTAGTGCGCGGATGGGTGGCGGTGCACTTTCCACCAGCGTCGGGAAGGAGAAGTGTGACTCCGCCCGTACAGCGAGCGCTGCGCCGAAGAGTGCGGCGATGCCCATGAGCGTCAGCGCCACCGGCTCGGTCCAGCTCGGCGAGCGGTTGAGCACGTAACGTCCGAAGACTTGCCACGCCAACACGATCACCAGCACGCACAGCGATACGGCGGCGATGATCACAGTCAGCCGCGCGAGTGCGGCGAAGGCGCTTTTGAGCGCGGCCATGTAGTCCCTCCCCAGACGCCGTCTTGGTGCGGCGTTCGTGTTTAGGCGAGCGCGTCGATCCGTCGGACGGTCGCTGCAATCGCTTGGTCTTGCAGATAATGGCGCCGCATCGGCTCAACCGCGCGGCGGAAGCCTTCGATGTTGGCCTGATTGTAGTGCACGCCTGCGTCGAGCACGGTCTGACGCGCCGCCGCTTGCTTCGCATCCCAAAGTACGCGCATCACCGGCACGGACTCACGCGCTTTGGTGCGGATGAGATTTTGATCGGCGCGTGGCAGTGAATCGAACCGCGCTTTCGACATTAGCAGCGCTTCGGGCGCTGCGCAGTGATCGGTCTGCGAGAAATATTGCGCGACTTCGTATTGGCGCGTGGACTGAAATGTAGCCCAGTTGTTTTCCGCGGCGTCGATCAGATGCGTCTGCAGACCGGTGAACACTTCGCCGAACGGGATCGGCGTTGGGTTCGCGCCCATCGCTTCGAGCGTGCGGATGAAAATGTCGGCGCGCGGCACGCGGACCTTGAGATCGCGCATATCGCTCGGTTCGTGGATCGGGTGGCGCGCATTGTACATCGAGCGGAAGCCCGAGTCGTAGAAGGCGAGGCCGACGAGGCCACGGCGCGCGAACGTGTGCAGGATTTCCTGACCGATCTCGCCGTCGCAGACAGCGCGCATGTGCGCTTCGTCGCGGAACGTGTAGGGCAGTGCGAGCGGTTGCGTCGCCGGAAACATGTTGTTGACGGCGCCGAGATAGACGCGTGCGATGTCGAGCACTTGGAAGCGCGCGAGATTAACGGTGTCGGTCTCGCTGCCGAGTTGGCCTGATGGATATATGCGGAAAGTGATGCGCCCGTTGGTCTCGCGCTCGATCTCGTCGCCCATCCAGCGCACGGCTTCGACAGTTGGATAATCGCGCGGGTGCACATCGACGGCGGTGATAGCAGCGCCGGCGCTATGCTGCGCGAATGCGGCGCCCGCACCAGCAATCGCCAAACCGCCGGTGACCGCCAACGCGCGTCGCGTGATCATGAAAAGCCTCGCCCGTTGCCGACAGCTTTCACCGCCGTGCACAGAATATCGCCGGATCCGTTGAAGCTCACGCGCGAATTTTGACCAATGCGGATGTCGTGAACGCCTGTGACGGCGCCGGTTGTAACGAGCTGGCCAGCTTTCAGCGGTTTGCCGCGTTGTGCGAGGTGGCCGGCGAGAAACGCCAGCGCATCGAGCGGCCCATCAGGCGCATCGCTGGCGCTGCCAACGCCAACGGATTGGCCTTCGATAAACGTCTCGCAAGTAACGCCCTTGGCGAGCTTCGCGCGCCAATCGGCCACTTCGGGGCCGAGGATAAGGCCATGATTGTTGCCGAAGTCGGCAACGACGACGGTGGCGCCGAGATCGTTGATGGTCGCCAGCGGGCTGCCTGCCGTCTCGACGCCAACATGCATCGCGCCGATGAGTTCAGCCGCTTCGGTTGCAGTCCATTGCGTTTTGTCGGCGGGCGCGTCCTTGCCGATGCGGAAAACGTACTCGGCTTCAACCGCGGCGAAGCCCTGATCGAATACCGGGAAATTCACCGCAGCGCCGTTCGCGATCCAGACATTCTCTTTGAAGATCGGGCCGGCGAGGCGTTCAGCACCGAGTTCGGCAACCTGATGCGGCTGCACGCGGCCGATCTTCCAGCCGGCGATCTCGGTTGGCCAAAGCGCGATGGCTTCGTCTTGAATCTTGTAGCTGTCCGCGAGGGCTGCGGGCTGGACGCCGGGAAACCCGTCGAGCGCGCGCGCGGCCTGGCGCGCGGCGACGAAAGCGCCTGCAATCGCTCGGGTTTGTTGGGTGTCGCCCGCCACTCTGCCTCCCCGCCAGCTTTGCGCCGGTCTCGTCTGGGATGCCTAACAGACACCGGTGTCATTTGCAAACCGTGGACGCTGCTGAGGCGTGTCAGCTAGCCCAGAGCACTTCGATGGGGGGCATGTCCGCGCCGAAGAGGGCAGCGACCGGGGCGTCTTGGGCCGCGATCGCCTGCTCGAGCCGGGCGCGTTTCGCGTCGCCCGTGATGACGAGCACGAGCGTGTGGGCGCGCTTCAATGCAGCGCGCGTGAGCGTAAGACGTTCAGCGCTGCCTTGCGCTTGTGGCGCGCTGATCGCGATGACGCTGCGTTTCGTGTTTGCGTCGAGCGCAACGTCGAGACCGCGCGCATCGGGAAACCACGACGCTGTGTGACCGTCTTCGCCCATGCCCATCAGCGCCACATCGATGCGAAGTGTTTGGTAGAGCGCATCCGCGCGCAAAGCGGCTTGCTCGACATTCTCGGTCGCGCTGAACATCGGCGCGAGCTTGGCGCCGCGGCGGAGCGGCCAGTTTAGCGTATCCTCGATCATGCGCTGGTTGGACGCGGGATCCGCGGGCGGCACGAACCGCTCGTCGACGAGCGCGAGCGTGATCAAGCTCCAATCAGACTGAGTAAGCGCGAACGCACGATAAGCTGGCGCCGGCGTCGATCCGCCTGAGAGGGCGATGCATCCAGCGCCATGCTCATCGATTGCGTTGATCAGGATATCGGCGATGCGCTCGCCGGCCGCTTCCATCAACGCTTCGCGCGTGGCGAATTCTTTGAGGTTCAGCATCAGTCCTTGTCGGCCAGCAGCGCTTTCAGCGTCTCAGCCGCCTTGGCGCCGTGCTCTTCATTGGCCAGCGCATAGGCCGCGAACGCTTGCAAATAGCCGATTTTATCGCCGCAATCGTAGGTGCGGCCCTCGTATTCATAGGCGTGGAAGGCTTGAACTTCCATCAGCCGCGCCATCGAATCCGTGAGCTGGATTTCGTTGCCGGCGCCGGGGCCTTGGCTGGCCAGCAAACCGAAGATCTCCGGCTGCAGGATGTAGCGGCCGCTAATGAAGAGGTTCGACGGCGCTTCTTCGCGCTTCGGCTTCTCGACCATGCCCTTCATTTTGATCAAACGCCCATCGCGGCTTTCCGGCGCAATGACGCCGTAGCGTTCAGGCGTGTTCGTTGGTTCAACTGCGATTACGTTGCCGCCGACGCGATTATACGCATCGACCATCTGCTTCAGGCACGAGGGCTGCGCCATCATCAGCATGTCCGGCAGCATCACAGCGAACGGCTCGTCGCCGATAATGTCGCGCGCGCACCAGACAGCGTGACCAAGACCTTGCGCCGATTGCTGACGCACGAAGCTCATCGAGCCCGGCGCGCGGACCGGCATTGCAACTTCTTTAAGTTGCTCGGTCTTGTTTTTTTCACGAAGCGTTAATTCAAGTTCATAAGCACGGTCGAAATAGTCCTCAATCGCGCCCTTATTTCGTCCCGTGACGAAGACAATATGTTCGATGCCGGCAGCGATTGCTTCGTCGACGACGTACTGAAGCGCTGGCTTATCGAACACGGGCAGCAGCTCTTTGGGGATAACTTTGGTCGCGGGGAGTACCCGCGTACCGAATCCCGCAACCGGGAGTACCGCTTTCCGTAGGGGTCGGTGAGAGCCTGGAACGCTAGCCATTGTGTTCCCTTTTGCCGCGCCGCAGCACGAGGTTTCCTGGGTCTGCTTAGAGCGGAAGCAGGCGCCTCTCGCAACAGCAAGTGAGCGCCGGATTCGGCTTGAATTCAGGATTATCGGTTACGATCTGAGTGAAGCCGCGCAAGACGGTGGATGGGGTGTCCGGAGTAGTGACTGTCGTCACGGACGAATTCTCTTCGGCGCCGCAAAGTAGTGTTTGCCATTACGGCAACCTTTTGTTAACAGACCGCGCTTCCGGTCCGGGGAGTTTCCAGAAAATGTCGCCTCAAGAAAAAACCATGCGTCGCACGATCGTGGGCAGTTTCGCTGCCGGCGTCAGCGCAGTGGTGTTCTTTGGCCTCATTGCGCCGGTGGCTTTGCAGAGCGGTTTGACCGTTCGCGATGCTTTCGCCTCGACCCTCGAACAGAGCCAGCCGGTTATCCAGCCGCTCGACGTGGAAGCGATCGAAGCCCGCCTCGCCGATGCCGACCGCGCTATGGAAGCCATGCGCGCCTCCACGGACGACGAGATGGCCATGCTTGAGCGCCTGTCCCGCTAAGCGGAAATCACAAGTTTCAAGGAAAAAGGCGCGGAGCCGAGCTCCGCGCCTTTTTCGTTTGTGCTCAGAGGATCGACTGCCCAGTCGACTTCCAATCCTTCAAAAACGCCTCCAGCCCCGCATCCGTCAGCACGTGCTTATAGAGGCTCTTGAACACGGCCGGCGGGATCGTCGCGCAATCCGCGCCGGCGATCGCCGCGTCCCGCACGTGGCCGGCCGAGCGGATCGAGGCGGCCAGAATCTGCGTTGTGTAGGCGTAATTGTCGTAGATGGCGCGGATCTCGCGGATCAGCTCCATGCCGTCCTGGCCATTGTCGTCGAGCCGGCCAAGGAAGGGCGAGATGTAGGTTGCGCCCGCTTTCGCCGCGAGCAGGGCTTGCACAGCCGAAAAGCAAAGCGTGACGTTGCAAGGCGTGCCTTCGTCCTCGAGCGTCTTGCAGGCCTTCAGCCCCTCGACCGTCAACGGCAGTTTCACGACGATATTCGGGGCCAGCTCACGGAGCTTGCGGCCTTCCTTCAGCATCGTCTCGGAATCCTGCGCGACGACCTCGGCGCTCACCGGACCAGGCACGGCGGCGCAGATTGCTTTGAGCGTCTCGAAGAAATCGCCGCCGGATTTGGCGACCAAAGATGGATTCGTCGTCACGCCATCCACGAGACCGGTTTGTGCGAGGGCAGCCAGTTCCTTGGCGTCTGCGCTATCGATGAAAATCTGCATCAAATGCTCCGCTGCCGCATTCCCGCAGCCGTTCTGCGCTGATACCGGACACCGCATCTCAGGCAAAGCGCCCGAATCGGCGCAAATGAGCCTGAACAAGGATAAGCCATGAGCAACAGCGAACAGATCGAAGGCGTTCCGGCGCAAGACCTCGCCAACGCCATCCGCGCCCTCGCGATGGATGCTGTGGAGAAGGCCAAGTCCGGCCACCCCGGCATGCCGATGGGCATGGCCGACGCGGCGACGGTGCTGTTCTCGAAATTCCTGAAATACGATCCGAGCGAACCGAACTGGGCTGACCGCGATCGTTTCGTGCTCTCGGCCGGTCACGGCTCGATGCTGATCTATTCGCTGCTCTATCTCACCGGCTACAGCGACATCACGCTCGATGAGATCAAGAACTTCCGCCAACTCGGTTCGAAAACCGCAGGCCACCCGGAAAATTTCCTCGCTGCCGGCATCGAGACCACGACCGGTCCGCTTGGCCAAGGCTTGGCCAATGCTGTCGGCATGGCGATGGCGGAAGCGCATCTCAACGCGCGCTTTGGCGACGATCTCGTCAATCACCGCACCTGGGTGATCGCTGGCGACGGCTGCCTGATGGAAGGCGTCAGCCAAGAAGCGCTGGCGCTCGCCGGTCGCCAGAAGCTCAACAAGCTGATCGTGATCTGGGACGATAACTCGATCTCGATCGATGGCGCTGTGTCGCTCTCCGACACGACCGATCAAAAAGCGCGCTTCGCGGCGAGCGGCTGGAACGTCCTCGAATGCAACGGCCACGACATGGCCGACACTGAGCGCGCGTTCAAAGCCGCGACCGAGTCGAACTTGCCGGTGCTGATCGCGTGCAAAACCATCATCGGCTTCGGCTCGCCGAAGAAAGCCGGCACCGCGAAGGCGCACGGTGAAGCGCTCGGCGCCGAAGAGATCGTGGCGACGAAAGAAAAGCTCGGCTGGAAGTACGGCGCGTTCGAAATTCCGGACACGATCATCAACGCCTGGCGCAAGGTCGGCGCGCGCGGCGCTGCTAAGCGCGAGGCGTGGGCGTCGGGCTTGAAGCGCTCGCAACACAAAGACGCGTTCGCGGCAGCGATCAGCGGCGCCAATGTGGATGCAGCGGTGGCCGCGCTCGGCTTCCACGCAGCGAAGATGGCGGGCGAAAAGCCGTCGCTCGCGACGCGCGCTTCGTCAGGCTTCGCGATCGACTCGATGTTCGACGTTTGCCCAGAATTGCTCGGCGGCTCGGCCGACCTCACCGGCTCGAACAATACGTACGTAAAAGGCACCCCCGATTTCTCTCCGGAGAACCGTCTCGGCCGCTATGTGCGCTACGGCATCCGCGAACACGGCATGGCCGCCGCGATGAACGGCATGGCGCTGCATGGCGGCGTCATTCCCTATAGCGGCACGTTCCTGTGCTTCGCCGATTATTGCCGCCCGTCGATCCGCTTAGCGGCGCTCATGGGCGTGCGCGCCATCCACGTGATGACGCACGATTCCATCGGCCTCGGCGAAGACGGCCCGACGCACCAACCGGTCGAGCACCTCGCTTCACTGCGCGCGATCCCGAACCTGATGGTCTTCCGTCCTGCCGACGCAGTGGAAGCCGCGGAGTGCTGGCAAGCAGCATTGCTGAACGAAGACGGCCCGAGCATTCTGGCACTCTCACGTCAGGCAACGCCTGCGCTGCGCGACGATGCGAGTGAAAACCTTTCCGTGCGCGGCGCGTATGAATTGCTGTCAGCCGAAGGCGGCGCATCGCGAGTCGCGATCTTCGCCACCGGCACGGAAGTAGCACTCGCCGTGAAAGCGCGCGAGCTGCTGCAAGCTGAAGGCGTGCCGACCCGCGTCATCTCCGCGCCGTGCTTCGAGCTCTTCGAATTGCAAGACGACGCCTACCAAGACGCCGTCTGCGGCGACGACGACGAAGTCAAACTCGGCTGCGAAGCCGCGATCGGGCAGGGCTGGTTTGAAGCGTTTGGACTGGACGCCTTCGTCGGCATGAGCACGTTCGGCACAAGCGCGCCCGCGAAAGACGCGTACGCGCATTTTGGCATTACTGCGGAAGCCCTGGTCGAGGCGGCTAAGGATTTGCTCTGATTTGGTCCGCCGTACTGGCGACTCCCCGCCCCTGCGGGGCGGGGTTGGGGGTGGGGGTAGCGGCGGTGTTCTTTCCGGATGAGCTGCCGCCAGTACCCCCATCCGTCGCGCATCCGCGCGACACCTTCCCCGCAAGGGGGAAGGATCGCTGTGCCTGCGACGTTCGACATATCCAGAACACGCGCCGACGAAAGATGCGTACGCGCACTTTGGCATTACGGCCGAAGCGCAGGTCGAGGCGGCTAAGGATTTGCTGTAGCCGGCGCGTTTCGCCAATTGCGGAGATTAGCGCCGTTGCTATGCTTGAAGCGGCGCTAGCGCGTTGGACCTAGCACTATGCTCCGGTTAGTTGTTGCACTTGGCATCGCACTGCTTCTGCTGTCCTGCTCGCGGGCATCCTTCCTGGTGCTCCACAATAATTCCGGGTCAGCTGTCGAGATCGTTAGCGCACCCGATCTTGGGAATCCCGGCGGTATCCCGCGCGGAAACAAGACCTGGTCGTTCCCTTGGACTTGGCGCTTTTTGATTGAAAACGGCGAAGCACGTGAGATCGCCAGCTACAATGGCGAGTCTTGGTATGTCCAACTGAGAACACGCGACTGCACGCTCGAGTATCTGGTGCCAGATGCCTTTCAGAACTTTGGCCCTCACCAGGAGGGGCTGCAACCCGGCCCGCTTCACGTGCGCGTCCAGTTAGAGCCAGATTTGCGGCTCCACTTGGTCCCATACAACGTGCGCAGTGCGATGCGCGTTGAGCTACTGGCGTCTTATCAGCCAACAGGTTTTCCGGCCTCCGCAGTTACTAGCTGCGATGGCGGGTAGCGAAAAAGCAAAGCGACCTTCGGTAGGAGACTCCGTCATTCCGGGGCATCGCGTAGCGATGAACCCGTAACCCAGGGGCGGGCGGCAGTGCGTTTGCCCCTGACGAATAGGGGGATAGCGAAGGCGTCTATCCTGCACCAAAGCACAGATGTTTACAGGTTGGAGCGCGGGGCTCCGCCTCGCATTAGCTCAACATTGCAAGCGTTAGCGCAAAGATGCGGGGCGGAGCCCCGCGCTCCAACTTGGCCAACAGCGAAAATCTATCCGACCGGGCTCACACGCGCATATATTTGCCTCGTCCGCACACGGGAGATTTCGAAGAGCTCCGAAACTTTGGAATGTGTTGGACCGGCATGAGGTGCGGTGATCATTGAAGGTGTGCTGGGAAATCGGAACGCTTGAGCAAGTCTCAAAGCGCAGGACGTCGAGAAGGCCCGTGAGGGTACGCCGCGTCCACGCAGCAGCGAGACGAAACGAACGATGATCAATCTGCCCGTGGAAAACGCGGGGTCCGGGAAACTCGGCAGGTTTCCCGCGCACAGAACCGGCTCGTGGCTACGGCGCTAAGACGCCTGGCGGCTCAGTCGCTTGGCGGCCAACAACGCCCTTGCGCCAATCCGGGTAAAACTATGCCGCGACGGGGCGTGCGAAGCGCGCGGCGCGGTTCAGAGATGAACAGCGCACC
>CAYZIJ010000067.1:0-12691 GCA_964478365.1 uncultured Terricaulis sp. | reverse complement strand
CACAACTTCAACGCCAGCGCCCGCCCGCACGCCGCGTTCGCTCAGCACGCGCCGCCACAAACGCCCGCCGGGCTGCGCATTGAAGAGGCCCAGCATGTGGCGGGTCATTGAGTGCAGCGCCACGCCCTGCGCCAGTGTTGCTTCGAGATATGGGATGTGCGCTTCAATCGCCGCTTCGCGGCTATCGCTTGGCCCCGCGACGCCAAACACACGCGCATCCACCTCCAACAGCAAAGCCGGCTGCTGATACGCGGCACGCCCGAGCATCACGCCATCAAGCCCGTGTATCTCGTCCAATCCATGATCGAGATCGCGCAGCCCGCCATTGAGGATGATCTCGAGTTCCGGCCGATCACGCTTCAGCTGGCGCACCAACTCATAATCGAGCGGCGGCACGTCGCGGTTTTCCTTCGGCGACAGACCGTCGAGCCATGCTTTGCGTGCATGCACTGTGAAGGAACGGCATCCCGCGCGCGCGCTCAGATCGACCAGCGCGTAGAGCGCGTCGCGCGGTTCTTGATCGTCGACGCCAATGCGCGACTTGATCGTCACCGGCACATCGCCTGCCGCTTCTTGCGCGGCACTCCAAATCGACGCGACCAGCTCCGGCTCGCGCATCAAGCAAGCGCCGAAGCGTCCCGCCTGCACGCGATCCGACGGGCAACCGATATTGAGATTGATCTCGACATATCCGAACGCCGCGCCAATGCGCGCCGCATCGGCCATCTTCTTCGGATCGCTCCCGCCAAGCTGCAGCGCTACCGGCTGTTCAAGCGCATCGAAACCCAGCAAGCGCTCGCGATCGCCATGGATGATCGCATCCGCCGTCAGCATCTCGCTATAAAGCAGCGCGCGGCGCGTCAGCGCGCGGTGGAACGCCCGGCAATGCCGGTCGGTCCAATCCATCATCGGCGCAACGCTGAAACGGCGGTCGAGCATGGGCGCTAGGTAGCGATGCAGAGAGTGGGCGTCCACCGCTTGTATATAGATGTCCGAATCCGGCGAGACGGAGCGCGCGGTTTCCCCCATATTGCGCCCATGTTCGACGCAGACATCTGCCACGCCGCTTGCGACGCGAAGGACCGCCGGTTCGATGGGCGTTTCTTTGTCGGCGTGACGTCGACGGGCATCTACTGCCGCTGCATTTGTCCCGCCCGTTTGCCGAAGCGTCAGAACCGGACGTTCTGGCCATCGGCTGCGGCGGCGGAGGCGGCGGGATTCCGGCCTTGTTTGTTGTGTCGCCCTGAACGTGCGCCGGGTTTGGCGCCGATCGACGCGCCCGCGCGGCTCGCCGCTGCCGCATACGCGCGGATCGAAGCGGGTGCGCTGGAAGAACAGGGTTTGGAATCGCTGGCCGATGAGCTTGGCGTCACCTCGCGTCATTTGCGGCGCGTGATGAACGCTCAGTTCGGCGCAAGCCCGATCGATATCGCTCAGACTGGCCGCTTGCTCGCTGCGCGGCGCTTGCTCAACGAAACCGCGCTGTCGGTGACGGAGATCGCGTTTGCCTCCGGCTTCCGCTCGCTACGCCGCTTCAATGCGACGATGAAAGACCGCTACGGCGCGCCGCCCTCGAAGATGCGCGGTCGCAAGGCGATCGTACGCGGCCAGACTTTCAGCGTGACGCTGTCGCCGCGCGGTGACTACGACATCGCGCCCATCGCAGGCTTTCTGCGCTTGCGCGCGCTGCCGGGTGTGGAGCGCGGGAGCGCCGCTGGTTATGCGCGCACGTTGAAGGTCGGCGACACTGCGGGTTGGCTTGAGATCGGCATGAGCCCGAAAGGTTTGGTGCTGACGCTCTCGGAAAACCTCGCGCCGCATTTGCGTCCGCTGGTCGCCAATGTGCGCGGCGCGTTCGATCTCGATGCGGAAATGACGGCGGTGGATGCGCATCTCGCGAGCCACGCCGAGTTGAAGCCCGATGTGAAGCGCGAGCCGGGCGTCCGTATCCCGGGTGCGCTGGATGGCTTTGAAACCGCGCTCCGCGCCGTGCTTGGCCAGCAGGTGACCGTGGTGGGCGCACGTACGCTGACGGAGCGTTTGGTCGCGCAATTCGGCGTTGATCTTGAACGCGGCCCTGGGGGTCTAACGCGTCTCTTTCCTGATGCGGTGCAATTAGCGAACGCGGGCGCAGCTGCGATCGCCAAGATCGGTCTGCCAAAGAAACGCGCCGAGACTTTGCATCATCTCGCTGTAGCGGCGACGGAAGGAAAGCTCGCTCTCTCCCGTGGCGCGATCGCGTCCGGGCGCGCAGCGCTCGCAGATATTCCTGGCATCGGCCCGTGGACAATCGAGTACGTCGCGCTGCGCGCTCTCGGTGACCCAGACGCATATCCCGCAACGGACATCGCCCTCATCAACGCGCTCGGCCGCAAGGGCGAGACGCTCGAGCAACTGAAACCTTGGCGCGGCTATGCCGCGATCCGGCTCTGGCGGCGCGCCGCGAAGAAAGGAGTGCGCTCATGATAAGCGCTGTGCACGAAAGTCCCGTTGGAAAATTGACGCTCATGTCGAATGGCGCAGCATTGACCGCCATCCTGTTCGAGAACCCGCGCTATGCGTTGCCCGAACAACCGCGCGGCGATGACAAGATCATCACCTCCACGCGCCGTCAGCTCGATCAGTATTTCGCCGGCAAGCTGAAAACATTCGAGCTGCCGCTCGCGCCGCAAGGCACACCATTCCAGCAGAGCGTCTGGCAAGCGCTGCAAAGCATCCCCTATGGCGTCACGCGCTCCTATGGCGAGCAAGCCAAGGCGATCGGCAATCCCGCTGCGGTGCGCGCGGTGGGTTTGGCCAATGGGCGCAACCCAATCTCGATCGTTATCCCATGCCATCGCGTAATTGGGGCCAACGGGACGCTGACCGGCTATGGCGGCGGCATCGAGCGCAAGCAATGGCTGCTGGATTTGGAACAAGGCCAAGCCCTAGTCCGCTGACAATTACCAATCCTCAACAGTCTTCGGGCATCGCCCATGGCGCTGAGGGCGTGCTAAGAGCCCGGCTCAGGGATGTTCGAGGAGTAGGCGGGATGCGGAAGCTATTGGCGGCATGTTTGATTGCAGGCGCTATGGGCGTCACCGGTTCTGCGACTGCGCAGAATGGCGCGTGGACCTACGCCTACGTCGACGGCGTCGCCACAGCGACCCAACGCGATGATGACGGCGATGTCGTCGTCACGCTGACCTGCCGCCCGCCGACTGGCGATATCGTCATCACCGATCACACCTTTGGCCGCGCCGCGCGCAATGTGTCCAGCGCCGGCGTGCGCATTGGCGCAATGCTCGTGCAAGTGCCCGCATCCGTTGAAGGCCGCGGCAGCCGCGCGCGCGTGGTCGTCAATCTCCCGCAGCGCCCG
Organism: uncultured Terricaulis sp.; assembly: GCA_964478365.1. Lineage (GTDB taxonomy): Bacteria > Pseudomonadota > Alphaproteobacteria > Caulobacterales > Aquidulcibacteraceae > Vitreimonas. The sequence continues at coordinate 9,333 of CAYZIJ010000067.1, read as the reverse complement.
CCAATCCTTGCTGCAGTGCAACCAACCGATCGTCTCTCCGTGACCATCAACGGAACAACGCACACCTACGAAGACGGCGGTCCGGCGAAAATGCGTGAAGTCGCTTACGCGTGCTGGGGTAGCTGAGCGCGCCTTGCGCAGCTCGGCCTGTGCGCCAGGGTTGCGCGCGCTGAAAACTGGTGCCTAACATCCTAGTCATGGGCTGAGGACGCCGCCGGGGGGCGGTGTACGTGCATGATGGGATTACCTGAACCGAGGCAGCGCTTGGCGCTCGCGCCGCAACTGAGCGGTGTCTGCGCCGTGTTGAAAGCTGAAACCAAACCGGGCGCCGACGAAGACTTTGCGCTTCTGGTCAGCGATCTCGCTTTCCATGTCCGCAACGAAGAGCCGGGTTGCCAGTCTTACGTGGTGACGCGTGCGATGGGCTCGCCACGGCATTTCGCCATTCACACGCGGTTCGATGATTGGCAGGCGTTCGAAGCGCATGCCGACACGCAGCACATGGCCAAATTGATGCCGCGCCTTAGTGCGCTGCTTGCGGCGCCTCTGGCGATGGAGATTTTTCTCGAAGTTTGAGCGGTTCGCCGCTGCAGGTGACGCCGGGCAGGAAGTTCACGCTGACCGCCGCCGCTGCAAAGAACATCGCGGCGATGATCTTGCCCCAGAGCGGCATCGGCAACGCCATGATCTCCAACAGTCCAAACACTGAAAGCGACGCTGCCGCAGCGGCGAACGCTACGCGCGTGCGCTTGTCGGCTTTGCGTCGGCGCCAAAACGCCCAGTGCGCCCAAAGCAGCACCGACGGGATCACGAACGCGAGTGGCTCGTGTCCAAACCAAGCATCGTCCGGCGCGCGCGGCCACGCCGAAGCGAGCCACAGCACGCCGCTGACAATGAGCCCGGCCAAGGCCAGCGTCGCCAGATTGCGCGCCGCCGCTTCGCGCACGCTGGTCGCGCCATGCGCCATGCGCGCGGCGATCACAAGCGAAGCCGCCAGCCATAGCGAACAATGGCTTGCGGCTTCGACGAAGCTGACCGGCTGCAGCAATGTCGCGCCGCCCGCGAACGCGAAGCGGATCAGCAGATGAGCAGCCGTCAGTGCTAGAACGAGCGTTGCAGTCTCGAAGAAGCCAGCAATACGCGGCGCAGCATTGCGATCGAAAAGATATGCGCCGCCGCCAGCAGCCAAAGCCGGCGCGGCAAGGCCCGTGAGCATGGCGAGCAGCGGCGGCCAGCCCGTGCTTTCCGCCAGTACGTTGCGCGCAGCGATGAAACCAAAGACGATCGCGAACAGAACGGCGATCACGGCAAACATACGCCAAGGTAAATCAGAAAAGCGTGCGTTGAGTGCAGCGAGGCCAAGCGCCATCACGGCAAAGGCGGGCGCCGCGAGTTGCGCTGGCAGTGTCAGCGTTGCGGCGGCCGCAAACGCGATAAACGCGCCAAGCGCCAAGACCCAGCGCGTATAACGCAGCGCCGCCAATCCGCCCTGACGGCGCGCGGCCGAAAGCGCCAGCACGCCTGCGAGCATGAGCCCGAGCGACACGAGCGCCATTGCGGCAGCAATCGGATCCGCCAAACCGTGGCGCGCATCGTGAAGCGCTGTGATCGCGCCGAGCGGTGCAAAAGCTCCAGTGCCCGCGAGCGCCACACCGCGCGGTCCAAGCTGGGGCACGCGCACGACGGCGATCGCGAGAAAGAGTGCCCCAGTCCAGGCAGCGGCCGGTGTGAACCAGATCGCGGCGCTATCCTGACCACTGAGCACGAAGAGCCCGACGACTGCGGCGCCGAACGCCACGAGATGCAGTGCATCGAGCCGCAAGCTGAGCGCGCCGATGATCGCCGCTGCGGCGACGAGGATGGCGTAAGCCGCGCCCGGTGTGCTGAAGAGGCTGGTTTGACTTGCGAGCGCTAACGCGACGCCCGCCATGATCAACGCCATGCTGGCGCCAGGCGCTGCGCGGCGCAGATAAGCGTGGATGAGGCCGCACACGCCCGCGAGCGCGAGACCAAGCGAAAAGCTGATCGGCTCGGCAGCGGGCGTTCCAAGTGCAACACCGACACCAGCCCATGCGCCTGCCGTAAACACGGCCGCCCACGCCGCAACGCTCCAAACCGGACGCAGCGCCACCACCGTCATCGCCGCGGCGATGGCGAGGCCGGACGCCACAACCGCAGCTTCCGCGCCCGCAAAGAACAAACCCAAAGCAGGCGTCACCGCCATCAGTGACAATACCAATGTGCGCGCGGTTTCAGGCGAGAGCGTCTGCGCGCTGCGGCGGCGCTGGCGGCCCGAGTGCGTGTAAGCCGTCTTCGGCCGATAGCGTGTGTGCGGCGCTGCGAGGTCGGCGATGGACACGACGCCGCCTTCAGCGGTGCGCACAGCACGCACAGGTGTAGCGCGCGCTGTGAGCAGCTCGTTTAAGCGGGCGATCTCTGCACGTTGCCGCTCAATCTTGCGCCAGAGCCAGGTGAAACCGGCGGCGCTGAGGACGGCATGCAGGGCCAGGAGGATGAGAATTGGGCTCATCGTCAGCGGCGCTTCATAGGGGAAGGCGCGCGCAAACGCATGCGCAAATCAGCGGGGAAGCCATGCGGGTAGGGTACGCGTATGATTTGCAACGATTTTCACTGAGGGCGAATGACCGGCGCGATACGCCAGCAACCCAACGCGGGCGCAATCCGCCTGTTCCCCGCGTGCTTGGCGCGGCGCGCAATTGTCACAAAGGCGCGGTTGTTGCGTCACGCGCGCTTCATTAGCTGTTGCTAGCTTTTTGGGGGTGCGCCTTGGTCTATTCGTTTGAGAACGCGCGCAGCCTGATCGCGGTCTTCGTCATCATTCTGCTCTGCTGGCTGCTCTCCGAAAATAAGCGCCGCTTCCCGTTCTTTCTCACCATTGGCGCGCTCGGTGTTCAGGTGGCGTTCGTCTTGGCGCTGTTTGCGCTGCCGAACGCGCAGGCCGCACTCGACGGCGTCACCATGGCGGTCGACGGCTTGGCCGACGCCGCCGACCGTGGCGCGCAATTTGTGTTCGGTTATCTCAGCGGCGGCGCCGCGCCCTATTCGAGCGGCGACACGGTCGCCGAAGTGCCCTTCATCTTCGGCTTTCGCGTGTTGCCGCTAATCTTGGTGATCTCGGCGCTTTCAGCTTTGCTGTGGCACTGGGGCATCTTGCGGTGGATCACGCGCGGCTTCGGCTTCGTCTTCGAAAAGACCATGAACCTAGGTGGCGCCTCGGCGCTCGCAGTGGCGGCGAATATCTTCATGGGCATGGTCGAAAGCCCAATCGTCATCCGCGCTTATCTCGACAAGCTTTCGCGCTCTGAGCTTTTCTTGATGATGGTGGTGGGCCTCGCCACCGTCGCGGGCTCCACCATGGTCGCTTATGCAGCGATCCTCAGCGAAGTGCTGCCGAACGCGGCGGGACACGTCTTGGTGGCCTCGATCATTTCTGCGCCAGCTGGCATTTTGCTCGCGCGCATCATGATCCCCGAGGAGCACAAAGCCGGCGAGCCCTACGACTACGCCGCTGCGCTTAAGTATGAAAGCTCAATGGATGCCGTCACGCGCGGCGTGCAGGACGGCGTCATGGTTGCGGTGAACGTCGCGGCGTTCCTCATCGTGTTCGTCGCGTTCGTGTGGATCGTGAACAACGTCCTTGGCGCGTTTCCCGATGTCGATGGCGCGCCGCTGACGCTGCAGCGCATCTTCGGTTACATCTTCGCGCCGGTGGCTTACGGCATCGGTCTGCCATGGTCCGAAGCGCAAGCTGGCGGCGCAATCCTCGGCACGAAGCTCTTCCTCACCGAATTCATCGCCTTCATCGATCTCGGCGCAATTCCCGCCGACGCGATGAGCGAACGCAGCCGCATGATCATGACCTACGCCATTTGCGGCTTCGCCAATGTCGCCTCCATCGGCATCATGACCGGCGGCATGACCGTGCTCATGCCTGAGCGGCGCAGCGAAATCTACGCGCTCGCAGGCAACGCGTTGCTGCCGGGCTTCATGGCGACATTGATGACCGCCGCGATCGTCGCAGCGCTGCCGGTGTGGTTGTTCTAGGACGATTTACGCAAAAACTTTTGCGTCTGCCCGCCGCCGCCTTGATACGCTTCCGCGCCTGCCGGATCAGTGATCGTGCTCCACGCATCGCGCACGCTTTCAGCACTCGCGCCCGCGCCGAGAAACGCGCCTTCGGTTTCCATGATTTGCGCCAGCGCGAACACGCCAGCGCCCGCCGTCAAGATCGCGCCGGTCGGTGCGTCTTGTGAGGCGAGATAGACAACGCCCGGCGTCACATGCTCCAGCGCGAAACGCTCGAGCATTTCCGGCGGCATGATGGTGTCGGTCATCCGCGTCGCCGCGACCGGTGAGATGGCGTTGACGCGAATGTTGTTCTTGCCGCCTTCGATCTTCAGCGTGTTCATCAAGCCAACGAGCCCAAGTTTCGCTGCGCCGTAGTTCGCTTGGCCGAAATTTCCGTAGAGACCTGACGAAGAGGTAGTGACAACGATGCGCCCGTAATTCTGGGTGCGCATAATCTCCCACATCGCCTTCACCGGCTTCATCGTGCCCATCACGTGCACGTCGAGCACGGCGGTGAAGTCCGCGATCTCCATCTTGGCGAAGCTCTTGTCGCGCAGGATGCCGGCATTGGCGACCAGCACGTCGATGCGACCCCACGCGTCCATCGCGCGCGCCACCAAGTTGGCGACGCCTTTGTCGTCGGTGACGGATGCGCCATCGGCCAGGGCTTCGCCGCCCGCGGCTTTGATTTCCGCAACGACAGCGTCAGCCGCCGCCGACGAGCCACCCGTGCCGTCCATCGAGCCGCCCAGATCGTTGACGATCACCTTCGCGCCGCGGCGGGCGAACTCGAGCGCATGGTTGCGGCCAAGACCGCCGCCCGCGCCGGTGACGATGACGACTTGGCCGTCGAAGCGAATGTCGGACATGATGGCTTTCCGTATTAAGGTGAGGCGCTCTTTGTAGCCGAGCGATGGGGAGATGCACGATGAAGCTCTATGTCGCGCCTTATGCGCCCAATCCGCGCCGGGTGGTGATGTTCTTGGCCGAGAAAGACATCACCAACATCGAGATTGTCACGCTCAATCTGCAGGAGGGCGAGCATCGCACCGATGAGTTCCGAGCCAAAAGCCCGCTCAGCCAAATTCCAACACTCGAACTTGATGACGGCCGCACGCTGACCGAAAGCCGCGCCATCTGTTCCTATCTCGAAGCCTTGCAGCCCGAGCCGAACCTGATGGGCCGCGACGCGTTCGAGCGCGCCTTCGTCGAAATGTGGGATCGGCGCATGGAGCTTTTGTTCTCGATGCCGCTGATGATGTGGGTGCGTCACGGCAATCCGGTGCTAGGCGCGGTTGAGCGCAATCAGAACGCCGAAGTCGCATCTTACAATCAGGGCCAGGCGATGCGCATGGCCACTTGGCTCAACACTGAACTGGCAAACCGCGCCTGGATCGCCGGCGATCGTTTCACCATTGCCGATATCACCGCCGCCTGCGGCATGGATTTCGCCAAGATGATGCGCTGGCGTCCGGGTGAAGATTTGCCGCATCTGAGACGCTGGCGTGACGCGTTCTCCGCGCGCGCTGCGGGGCAAGTCGCGGCTTAGTCGCCGCGTGCGTGCAAGCGCGCACCCAGTTCATCAGCGCGTGCGGCGAGCACGCGGCGGCGTCGCTCCAAAGCTTTGAGCGCGTGCTTGGCGGCTTTGTCGTCAGCGGACGCCGGTGTTGCGCGCATATGCTCGATCAGCAGCAGCGCGTCGCGTTCATCGCCGAGTATATCTCCCAACTTCGCCCCCAGCTTGCGGCGGCGGCGCTTAGGCCAAGCATCACCGAGCAGCATGGCTGCAAACAGGCGATCCTTCTCGCGTTTGCGCCACTCATGCCGCTGATCGAGATCGAGTGCGCCATCAGCACGCCGGCGCGTTTGCTTGGCGCGACGCGCGATCCTGTTAGCGCCGCGTATTGTCTGGCGCGCTGAGCACTCCGGCCAGACCTGCGCCAGCGCCGCCAAATCACGCAACCCCGCGCGGACGGCGCCGAGATCCGGTGCGCCGGTTGCGGCGCGTTCTGCATCAAGCTCCGTTGCAACCGCTTCGAGCGCCCGCGCTTCGCGTTTGCGCACATGCGTCGCGGTCTTGCGCGCGGACTCCGCCAAGGCAGCGAGATCGCGGACCTCCGCCAGCGTGCGCATCACTGCGCGCGCAGAATCGTTGAAGACATTGGAGAGACCCGGCGCGCATGCATGGCCAACCCGCGCAAGCGCCCGTGCTCTCTTCAGCCGTACGCGCGCCTGGTGGATCGCTTTCGGTTTTTCGCCGCCATCAAGTGCGTCCGCCGCAGCGCGCAGTTCGCGCGACAATGCTGCGCGCAGATCAAATGCCGGTCCCGGCGAACGCATGCTTTATCTAACCCCTCAAGCGCCGATCTTCTTGAGCGTGCCGGAAAAAGCAAGCAGCGGGCGTGAAGCTTGTGTAATTAGTCCGCGCACGAAAATGAGCGAGCGCGTGTCGCGTAAGACCTCGCCATGCGCCTCAATCAGGCCGTCATTGAGATTGCCCGCGCCGATGAACTCGCTGTTACAGGTGAGTGTGACAGCCTTCACATTTCCGTTCAACGCGTTGTGGGCAATGGCGAAAAGCGCGAAGTCCGCAAAGCTCATAAGCGCGCCGCCATGGACCGTGCCGCCGCCATTCAAGTGGTGTGGTTTTGGCTCGAACGCGCTGCGTGCGCGGCCGTCTTCGACTTTGAAACAAAACGGCCCGATGACGCTCTCATAGGGATCGGCGCCGTTGCTCCAGGTGGTCCAGCCGGCGAACGGGCCGTCGGCGATAACACTAGGCCCCGTCGGGGTCGCGCCGTCGGCGCTCATGGGCTTGCTCCTCTGGGCTTTTCCGCTTGTCGGGCGGGCGTGCTGACATGGTATGAGCATGGGAGCAAGGGCAGGGACTATGCGGTTATTGTTCGCAATTCTGAGTGTGGTGCTGGCGGCGAGTTGCGTCACGCCGGACGATGATCGCTTCTATGTCGGCCAAGCTGCCCGCTCGCTCGTCATTATCGGTTTCGCGGAAGGGAGCGACAACACGTCGGCCCGCTACACGATGCTCTGGCGGCAGCTCGATACGGGCGGCCAGTTCACCGAACTTGACGATGACCGCGCCTTCTCGCCGGAAACCAACACGCGCGGCTCGATCCGGGTGCGCGGCGTTCCAGGTGAGTTCTACGTCTATGAAATTGACCCCGGCACATACGCGCTCGACGGCGTCTACGGCATCATCCGCGACCGCAATGTCAACTACGCCGCCGACGGGATCATCGAAGGCCCTGATCGTCCCGCGTTCAATGTGCGCCCGGGCGAGGCCATCTATCTCGGCATTTGGGAAGCCAACATCGTAGAGATGCGCGCCATTGCGCGGCCGTACCGGCTCGAGGAGAGCGATCTCCGCGCCGTGCTGGCCAGCGAAGATCTCGTCGTCGGCGACGTGCGCCCGCGCCAAACGGAAACACGTAGCGTGACCTGCGCACCCCGCCGCATCAGCTCAATAACCCAAAGACGCGTCTGCTGAGCCGCCAAGGACAAGAACAAGCAATGGACAATGAGAGCATCAACCAATTGCTCGACGCGGTGCGCCGCTTCGTCAACGAACGCCTGATCCCGCTTGAAGCGAAAGTCTCTGAAGACGACGCGATCCCCGCCGATGCACTGGCGGAGATGCGCGCGCTTGGCCTCTTCGGCATCTCGATCCCTGAAGAATATGGCGGCCTTGGCCTCACGATGGAGGAAGAGTGCCGGACGATGTTCGAATTCTGCCGCTGCTCGCCTGCGTTTCGATCGGCGTTCGGCACCAATGTCGGCATCGGCAGCCAAGGCCTCGTCATGTTCGGGACCGAGGCGCAGAAGCAAAAATGGCTGCCCGGCGTTGCATCCGGCGAAGTCGTCACCTCGTTTGCGCTGACAGAACCGGAAGCGGGTTCGGATTCCGGCGCCGTGCGCACACGCGCCGAACGCGACGGCAATGACTATGTGCTCAACGGCTCCAAGCGCTACATCACCAACGCCGCCCGCGCCTCGCTCTTCACCGTGATGGCGCGCACCAATCCCGAAGCCAAAGGCGGCGCCGGCGTTTCCGCGTTCCTGGTGCCGAGCGATCTGCCCGGCGTCTCGGTCGGCAAAGCAGAAAAGAAAATGGGCCAGCAGGGCGCCCACATTCATGACGTGAATTTCGACAATGTCCGCGTGCCGGCAGAGAACCGTCTGGGCGAAGAGGGCCAAGGCTTTCGCGTCGCCATGCAGGTGCTCGATCGCGGTCGCTTGCACATCTCATCGGTTTGCGTCGGCGTTGCTGAGCGTCTGATCGAAGAGAGCGTGCGCTACGCGGCTGAGCGCAAACAGTTCGGCCAGCCGATCGCCAACTTCCAGATGATCCAAGCCATGCTTGCCGATTGCCGCGCCGAGACCAACGCGGCGCGCGCCATGGTGCTGGAGGCCGCGCGCAAACGCGATCGTGGCGAAGACGTCGTCATGGACGCCGCCGCCGCTAAGCTTTTTGCGTCAGAAATGGTCGGCCGTGTTGCGGATCGTGCGGTGCAAATCTTCGGCGGTTCCGGCTATGTCGCCGATCACGGCATCGAGCGCTTCTACCGCGACGTCCGCATCTTCCGCCTCTACGAAGGCACCAGCGAAATCCAACGCATCATCATCGCGCGCGAAATGATGAAGCAGGGCAAGTGATGTCCAACGACGATCCTGGCGCCAAGAAGAGTTTCATAGACCACGCGAAGGGATTCGCGGCACTCCCTGGCGAAAAGCTCGCCGAGCTGAAAGCCTACGGCGCCGAAAAACTTCAAGACACCATGGCCGCCTTCCTCGGCGCGCTGCCGGCTTTACGACGCGCCGGTTATCATCTGCGCGAGTTCGAGATCGAGCTTGGCATCACGCCGAAAGTCATCGCGCACTTCGTGCCGGTGGCGGTGACTGAGGCGGACGTAGCATCCGGCGGTGAAGCGCTGAAGGGCAACACGATCGGATCATCCATGCTAAGCGTTCTCCGCCGCGCCGGCGACATGCACCGCGTCATCCGCGCGCCGGGGTTTGAATGCGCGCACATCGAGATCGACGTCGGCGTGATCCCCGCCGTCCGCTTGCGCTACCGCGCCGAGGACGAAAGTAATGATGCGTCAGAAAACGCTGTCGCGATACCGAGCGCTGATTGACCGGAATAGTCGGCGTGTGGTCGGCTTTCAAAGATCCGTCATTCCGGGGCAGCGCGTAGCGATGAGCCCGGAACCCAGGGGCGACCAGCGC
>CAYZIJ010000066.1:0-12790 GCA_964478365.1 uncultured Terricaulis sp. | reverse complement strand
GGCCGGGCCCCTCTGGCGGTTCGCAAGAACCGTGATGTCGGACTGGAGGATTGCGGGTGAAGGCGTCCCAACGCTCCAGCCCCCGTCCCGAGCCCGAGCCCGGACGGCCTCCAACCGCAATTCGCTTTGTTCGACCCTTGAGGGAGAAAGCGAATGGACTTCTTTCTAGATCAGTTTGCTGGTCAGCCGATTTGGCTGTGGCTGGCGTTTCTTGCGATCATCATCGGCCTGCTCTGGCTCGACCTCGGCGTCATCAACACGCACGACGAAGTCATCTCACCGAAGAAGAGCGCGATCATGTGGGCGGGCTTCGCCTTGCTCGCCATCGCGTTCGGCGCCTACATCTGGTTTTTGTACGAGCCCGATCCGCGCTTCTACAACACGCCCGATAATCTGAACGAACAAGCGCTGATCCAGTATTACACGGGCTATCTGCTCGAGACGGCGCTGGCGTTCGACAACATCTTCGTCATCTCGCTGATCTTCACGTATTTCGCCGTGCCGCGTCAGTATCAGCACCGCGTGCTCTTCTGGGGCATTATCGGCGCCATCGTTTTCCGCGCGGCCTTTATCGGCGCGGGTGCAGCGATCGTGAACTCGTTCACCTGGGTGCTCTATTTCTTCGCCGCTTTCCTGATCTGGACAGGCTGGCGAATGCTGACGAGCAGCGGCGGCGCACACGAGATCAAACTCGAAGACAATCCCCTGCTCAAGTTTGTGCGCCACGTCGTGCCAGTCACGGAGCGCATCACCAACCACAACTTCTTCGTCCGCGAAGCGCATCAGAAAACCGGCAACATGGCGCTATTCGCAACGCCACTGTTCCTGGCGCTGATCATGGTGGAGGCGGCGGACATCATCTTCGCGGTGGACTCCGTGCCCGCGATTTTCGCCGTCACGCGCGACCCGTTCATCGTCTACACGTCGAACATCTTCGCCATCCTCGGCTTGCGCTCGATGTACTTCATGCTGGCGGCGGCGGTAGAGCGCTTCACGTACCTGAAGTACGGCCTTTCCCTCGTGCTCGTGCTGATCGGCGGCAAGATCATCTGGAACTTCGGCTTGTCGAAGGAGCTTGGCTGGCTGCCGTATCTCGAACCGCATTGGTCACTGTTCGGAACACTGACACTTTTGGGCGGCGCGATCCTTTATTCGCTCTACCGCACACGTAATCGTGGTGGGGTAACAGCGGCGGACTAATCTCAGAGGCGTAAGCCATCCGTAGCTCGCGCGTGGGAGGCTCAGTCCTCCTTCGCCAAGGCTTCGGAGGACATCCTACGCGCGCTGCGCGAGCGTAGGATGGTGGGCGGTGAGGGGATCGAACCCCCGACCCTCTCCGTGTAAAGGAGACGCTCTACCGCTGAGCTAACCGCCCACGTTGTCCGACGCTTTCGCGCGGCGCGCTGCCGCGCGCAAGGGTAACGCTTCGCCGCACCCCCGGCAAAAGCGCGCGTCCGGTTCGTGACGATCGACACCGCACGCGGCGCAATCCACAATGCGCCGATGCGGGCTGAAGGCTTTCTGCGCAATCGAGAAGAACAAGCTGATGCCGGTGATCATCAACACCACCGAGAACGCTCTGCCCGCTGCTGTGTCGATGGTGATGTCGCCATAGCCGGTCGTCGTTAGTGAGGTGACGACGAAGTACGTCGCGTCGAGAAAATTGTTCAGCTTGTGATGCTGGCCACCGAACACGGCGAGCGCAAAGCCGGCCGCCATGAAGATGAATACGAACAGCGTCGTAACCGCTTTGCTTAGATCTTCGACGTAAGTGTCATCATAGCGCCCGCGCGCCAGCACGTTCCAAAAGCGTTCGCTGTTGACCAGCGTCCACAGCCGCAAAATACGGAGGAAACCCCAATTTTGCACCACTGCTGGGAAAAGCAATGTCGCGAGCACGACGAGATCGATCCATGTCGTCGGAAACTTTAGCCAGCGCCGAAGCGTCCCGAATGCGAAGAGCCGCGCGAAAAGATCCAGCGCCAAAAACACTGCGATCGCGGCATCGACAATCCAGAACCAGCTTTGCTCCGCAATGAATTGGCTGCCGATGAAAAAGCCAATGATCAGCACATCGAGGAAGAGCAGCACGCCCTGAAAACGGATCGCGCTCTGCGTGTGACCGAAATAGAGCCGCCGGACGCGCGAGCGGAGTGGATGTTCGCTCACCCTTGGTTGCTCTTCATCTTAGCGAAGAACTCTGCGGCCTTCGGATCGGTACCCGTAGTCTCGCTCGCGACATCTTCGCAGAACTTGACCCAGTCGACTTTACTTTCGACGCCATACTGCATGATGATCGGCGCCGCCCCTGGTTCATCCAGTGAGCCGATGGTCACGTAGAAACGCGCCTCTGGCATGTCGTAGCTGAACGAAAGCGGCGTGCCGCAATCGCGGCAGTAGGCGCGCTTGGCGAGGTTCGAACTGGTGAAGAACGCCGGTTCGCCCGCCGTCCACGCAAAGTCGCTCTTCGGCGCGCCGGCCAGAGCAGCAAACACCCCGCCCGTCGCCCGCTGGCACATGCGGCAATGGCAGACGTGGGAGTTCTGCGGCGGGACATAGAGCGCATAGCGCACGGCGCCGCATTGGCACCCGCCTGTGGCGACAGGACTTTTGACTTCGCTCATGGCGCCGCTCTACCCAGCGTGCAGAGCCAGAGCAAGACAATCGCAGGTGATTTGATGACAGACACGCCCGTCCCCAAGGCCAGCCTCGCCGGCGTACGCGTGCTCGATCTTTCTCGCGTGCTCGCGGGTCCGTGGGCGACCCAAATCCTGGGCGATCTAGGCGCCGATGTCATCAAACTGGAAAAACCCGGCGCCGGCGACGACACGCGCTCTTGGGGGCCGCCTTTCACAACGCAAGCCGACGGATCACAAGGTGACGCCGCCTACTACCTCGCAGCCAATCGCAACAAACGTTCAGTGGCGATCGACCTCGCAAAACCGGACGGCGCGGAGTTGGTGCGCAAGCTTGCGCCACACTGTCAGATCGTCGTCGAGAACTTTAAGACTGGCGCATTGAAGAAGTACGGCCTCGACTTCGCGAGCCTGCAAGCGATCAATCCCGCGCTCGTCTATTGTTCGATCACCGGCTTCGGCCAAGATGGACCTTACTCAAAACGGGCCGGCTACGATTATATGATCCAAGCCATGGGCGGCTTGATGAGCGTCACCGGCGAACCGGCCGGCGAGCCGATGAAGTCAGCCGTCGCCGTCGCTGATCTCTTCACCGGCATGTACGCCGTCACCGCCATCCTTGCTGCTTTACGCCACGCAGAACGTACCGGCGAAGGTCAGCACCTCGATATCTCACTGCTCGATTGCCAAGTCGCGATGCTCGCCAATCTTGGCTCAAGCTATTTGCTCTCGGGCGAGGAGCCCAAGCGCTTCGGCAACGCCCACGCCGCGATCGCGCCGTATCAAGTGTTTGCGACGGCTGACGGTCACGTCGTTCTCGCTATCGGCAATGACGGGCAATTCCGCGATTTCTGCACCGCCGCCAACTTGAAGCTCGCGGACGACCCGCTTTTCGCCGCCAATCCGGCCCGCATCGTCAATCGCATCGAGCTGACGAGCGCCATAGCGCTAGCCATGGGCGAGCGGACGAGTGCGCATTGGATCGGAGTGCTCGAAGAGGCTGGCGTCCCTTGCGGACCGATCAACACGCTGCCGCAAGTATTCTCCGATCCGCACGTCAATACGCGGGGCGCTGTTCAATCGATAAAGCGGGACGACGGCGCTGAACTCAGACTCACAGCCAATCCCATTCGCATGAGCCAAACGCCGCCGGATGCACGCCTGGCGCCGCCTACGCTGGGTCAGGATACGGATCGCGTTTTGAGTGAAGTGCTCGGACTCGATGAAGCGGAACTTCGCCGCTTGCGCGAGAGCAACACCCTTTAGCTTTAGCCTTGATTCAACAGCGGTTCCCTCGTGGCCGCCGGAACGCATGCGCTCGCGAAAGCGTTCACGGCCCACACATCACCAAAAGGAACCGAACCATGCGCCTAGCGCTCACATCAATCATTACCGCCGCCGCCCTCGGCTTAGGCGCGTGCACGGGTCTCACACAAAGCGAGCAAGGCGCACTCAGCGGCGCAGCGATCGGCGGCGTCGCTGGCGCAGTGCTTGGCGATGACGAAGCTGCTTTGGCGGGTGCAGCGGTTGGCGCCGCGGCCGGCTGGTATCTCGGCTGCCGCCAAGAAGGCCGTTGCGGCAACGTCGATAATCGTCGCGAGCGCCGCGATGACCGCACGGGCCGCTACTACTTTTACGACCAACAATCGGGCCGCTATTTCTACGAGAACGGCGAACCCTATCCGTGATCAGCTGAGTAGCTGAAAACAGAAACGCCGCGTCTCTCTCGGAGGCGCGGCGTTTTCATGTCTATTGGTCGGGGCGGAGGGATTCGAACTCTCGACCCTTAGCTCCCAAAGCTAATGCTCTACCAGGCTGAGCTACACCCCGACTGCGCGCGTCTGTTGCCACGCACTGGCGCGAACTGCAACGCGCTAACTGGGGAAGATACGGTGGCGAACGCGGTTACCTGCCGTAATTCCCAGCTCGCGCGCTCGTCCGGCGCGAATTTCGAGCACGCCCCGCGTCAATCCGACCGCTGGCACCGGCGCTTCGGAGTACGGCGTCGTCCGTTCCGCTACGTTCAGGATGCGGCCATCTATGCCGATGAAGATGATATCGAGCGAAGACGGCGTGTTGCGCATCCAGAAGCTCGCATGCTCAGGCTCCTGGAATTCGAACAGCATACCGCGATCGTCCGGCAAAGGATCGCGGTACATCAGACCATGATTGCGCTCGTTCTCATCATCGGCGATCTCGACATTAAATCGAACCGGCCCGTTGGCGGTGTCGATCGTGAGCACCTCGGTCGGCGCCTCGGGGCCGACACTGGCCCCGCTCGGGCCAGGCGTCACGGTCTGCTCGGCGCAAGCCGCTGCCGTCGCCAAGATGAGCGCGCACGCCGAGCCACGTAAAACGTTGAGCCAATTTATCGCCATCACCAATCCCTCTTGAGAGGGACGGTATCTAGCACGACAGCGTGGGCGGGAAAGTGGCAGGCCCTAGGGGAGTCGAACCCCTCTTTCCTGGTTGAAAACCAGGCGTCCTAACCGATAGACGAAGGGCCCACGAACCGCTTGGAACGCGGGGAGGCCGCGATATAGAGGGGCTCGGCGGGGCTGGCAAGCGGGGGTTTCGATGCTTGGCATACTTGGCCTTCTGACCGGCTGGATCTTGTTGACGCCGATCCTCGTCGTGTTCTGGCTGAGGCTCGGCCTGCCCTACATGGGGTGGATGGCGCCGTTCGCGGGAATCGCCATTTCCGTTCCGATGCTAGCCTTCAGCACGCTCGCCGGCATTGCACTCATCGCCTGGTCTGTGCGCTCGCTCGCCAAGCGCGACGACGACCTCGCGCCTCCGCGCTAGCTCGCGTAACCCGGCCGCGCCGCCGCTGCGCTATCTCCAACTTCATTGAGCGCGGCCTCAAGATCGGCGATATAGACGTCGCTCGCTTCGAGATGGACCGGCGAGAGCATGAGATGCAGCGCCTTAGGTTCGAGGTTCGCAGCCGTGATCCAGCCGCGTTGTTGCAACTTGCCCAGGAGCGCAAACACGTCGGCTTTGGGATGCGTGAACGACACGACGCCCAGTGGTGGCGCGCCGAGCACTTCGAAGCCTAAGCGCATCACGCCGGCTTCGATCTTCTCGCGCGCTTGCGTCACCATCGCCTGCTTCTTGCGATAGCCGTCGACGCCGAGGAACTGGATCACCGCCCATGCCGCGGCGATCGCCCCACCTGGGCGCGTGCCGGAAAGCGTCGGCGTCATCATGCGTCCGAGCGGCCAAGGGCCGGCGTCGAATGGCATGAACTCTTTTAGCGCCTCGCTTCGGAAGAAGACGGTGGACGCGCCCTTCGAGGCGTAACCGTATTTGTGCAGATCGGCAGAGATCGAAGAAACGCCCGGCACAGCAAAATCGAATGGCGCGAGATCCGCACCATTCATGCGCACGAACGGCGCGATATAGCCGCCCACACACGCATCAACGTGCAGCCACAAATTTTTACGCAGCGCTAATTCACCAAGTGCTTCGATCGGATCGATCAAACCGAACGGAAAACACGGCGCCGAGCCAACGATCATGATCGTATTTTCGTCCACCGCCGCTTCGATCGCGGCCGGATCGGCGAGATAATCTTTGAGCGGCGCGCGTCGAACTTCGACGTCCATCACGATGCCGGCTTTATGAAACGCCGGATGCGCCGAGTACGGCGTCACCATGTTGAATGGGCCGGTCTTGCCTTTCGAGCGCGCGTAGTCGCGCGCCGCCTTCAGCGCCATGAAGATGGAATCTGTGCCGCCGCTCGTCATTGCGCCGGCGGCACCAGCGGGCGCGTTCAAGATACGCAAGCCAAACGCGACCACCTCGCGCTCCATGCGCGCCAATGACGGAAACGCCGCTGGCCCCAAGCCATTCTCTTCCGAGAACATGGCGTAGGCCGCCTTCTTCACCTGTGCGACATCCTCGCCGGCATTGAACACGTAGATCGCGGTTTTGCCGTCGCGCCATTTCACATCGCCCGCACCGAGCTCTCGCATGCGCGCTTCGAGTTGCGGCCAAGTCGTGCCGTGTTCAGGGAAGTCTGTGCTCATGCGTGCAAATCAAGCACGCAGAGGCTTAGCGCTCAACCCGCGAGCGCTAGATCAACAATCTCGGCCTCGACCTTCACGCTGCCGTTCCACTCATTACGCTTTATGCGCACTGCAGCATGATAGACTTGGTCGCGCTTCATTAGCGCCTCGCCAAGCGGCGACTTCATCGCGCGGAACGCAATGCCACTGATCCGCGCACCGCGCGCGTCTTCCAGCGTGAAGCGCACGTGCTCTTCCTTCACCAGCTTGGCGAAGCACACACGCACGTCCGGCAGCGCAAACACCGGCTCGGGATGGCCCTGCCCGTACGGTCCAATGCGATCGAGCGCTTCGATGAGGCTCAAATCCATCGCGCCGATCGCGCCTGCCGCATCGACAGTCAGCGCGCGCGCCTCACCGGCAGCTGCGGCCATCTCCGGCTCGAGCTTCTCCGAAAGAAAATCCTTCAACGCCTCGACTCGATCCCACTCAACAGTGAGCCCCGCCGCCGCCGCGTGTCCGCCGCCATTGATTAGCAAGCCTGCTTCCTTTGCCGCCGCGACCGCAGCACCAAGATTGACGCCAGGCGTCGACCGCCCTGATCCCTTCGCCGGCTCGTGTTCGGTGACGCCGCCGAGAACGATGGTCGGCTTCATCAGCCGATCCTTCAGCCGCCCTGCAGCGATGCCGATAACGCCCGGATGCCAGCGATGCGAACCGACAATGACGACCGCGCGCTTCTGGGCTTCCGCCAACGCCGCCGTCTCCGCTTCAGCAAGCATCTCCGCTTCGCGCGCGCGCCGTTCTTGGTTCAACGCCTCCAGCGTCGAGGCCAGTTCGCGCGCTTCTTCTTCGTCCTCGGTTGAAAGCAGACGCGTCGCCAACGACGCGTCACCGACACGTCCGCCAGCATTGATGCGTGGCCCGAGAATGAAACCGAAATCGTAGACTGTAGCGCTGCCTTTGCGGCCTGCGTTTTCAGCAAGCGCGACCATGCCGATATTCTTGCCGTTACGCAGAACCTTGAGCCCTTGCGAAACAATAGCGCGATTGAACCCGGTCAACGGCGCGACATCGCAGACCGTGCCGATCGCTGCGAGATCAAGCATCTGCATCAGATCCGGCAGATTGTTCGAGCCGATCGAACCACGCCGCCGCGCTTCGCGATTCACAGCCGCCATCGTCACAAGCACGACGCCGGCAGCTGTTAGATCGCCCTGCCCAGAGCGATCATCTTGCCGATTCGGATTCACAACCGCGCGCGCCTTCGGCGGCGGTCCGGACATCAAATGGTGATCGAGCACGACAACATCGACACCGAGTGCAGCAGCAGCATTGAGCGGGCCTTCAGCAGCTGCGCCGCAATCAACGGTGATGACGAGTTCAACGCCCGCTTCCTTCAACCGCTCGAACGCGACAACGCTCGGCCCGTACCCTTCCTTCATCCGGTCGGGCACGTAAATCATCAGCTCGCGCCCGCGCGCGCGGAAGTAGCGAACGAGTTGCGCGCCTGACGAGCCGCCATCGACGTCATAGTCCGCGAGCACCGCGCACTTACGGCCGCTGACGATCGCGTCTTCGATGACACGCGCCGCTTCATCCATGTCCATGAAAGATGATGGGTCGGGGAAATACGTCTTCAGCGTCGGATTGAGAAAGCCCTCGCCGCCTTCAAGCGTCACGCCACGCGCCGCCATCAGGCGCGCGGCGATCTCCGGCAAACTGAAGCGACGGCGGAAGGCGTCGGTGAGCGCGAGGTCTGCGTCACGCGTACGCCAGCGCCGCCCCGTCAGCGAACGCTCGACGCCGAGAAAAGCAGCTCCTGTGTCCAGCTTACGCGCCGCGCTCATGGAGCCGTCGTAGCGTGATTCGCACACCTAAACCGGCTGCTTCACCCGTAGCTCACTCACTGTGCGCGTGTACGAGTTCAGCACCAAAGTATGCGTATGCGCGATGCCGTCAACGACGCGAACGCCGTCGAGCAACTGGCCCTGCGTAACGCCCGTCGCCAAGAAGAGCGCATCGTCAGAGACGAGTTCGTTCAGCGTGTAGCGACGCTTGAAATCGGTGACGCCGGTGCGCTCAGCACGCGCGCGTTCATCGTCATTGCGGAACACCAGACGACCCTGGAATTGGCCGCCGACGCACTTCAGCGCAGCAGCAGCCAACACGCCCTCCGGCGCGCCGCCTTGGCCGACATACATGTCGATGCCGGTTTCCGGCTTGGTGCAGTTGATGACGCCGGCAACGTCGCCGTCCGTGATCAGGAACACGCGACAACCCGCTTTGCGCAGCGCCGAGATGATCTCGGCATGGCGCGGACGATCCAGCACGCAAACGCCGATGTCTTCAATGCGGCAGCCCTTGGCCTTCGCCAGTGCGCGCGCATTTTCGTCAGCCGGCTTGTCGATGTCGATAATGCCGTCTTGGAAACCCGGCCCGCAGGCGAGCTTGTCCATGTAGGTATCCGGCGCGTGCAGCAGGCCACCGCGCGGCGCAAACGCGATGACCGCGCAAGCATTGGCCATCGCTTTGGCGGTCAGCGTGGTGCCTTCGAGCGGATCGAGCGCGATGTCGAGTTCAGCGCCTTTGCCGGTGCCGACTTCTTCGCCGATATAGAGCATCGGCGCTTCGTCACGCTCGCCTTCGCCGATGACGATGCGGCCCTTCATCGGCATTTGGTTCAGCATCGTACGCATGGCGTCGACGGCAGCTTGGTCGGCGGCCTTCTCGTCGCCACGGCCCACGAGCTTCGCTGCTGCGATCGCTGCGGCGATCGGTACGCGCGCCGCCGAGAAGGCGAGATCGTCGGTCATGTTGTGCATTGGAAGGCTCCGGAATTCGCGGATGCTTTTGACGCTGGTTCGCCCCACGTCAAGCAAGAACAGGAAGAGGATTACTCTGTCGCGGTTGGGCCCGCGTTGGAGGAGAGAAAACGCTTAAGATTGCGCGCCGCTTGGCGAATACGCTGCTCGTTTTCAACCAAAGCGATACGCACAAAGCCATCGCCATACTCGCCAAAGCCCGCCCCTGGCGCGACCGCGATTTCGGCGCCCTCCATGAGACGCTTGGCAAATTCCACAGAGCCCAGATGGGCGAACTTCTCTGGCAACGGCGCCCAGATAAACATCGACGCGCTCGGCTTCGGCAGCGTCCAGCCCGCCTTCGCGAAACTATCCAAGAGCACGTCGCGGCGTGCCTTATAGGTGTTGCGCATCTCTTCGACGCAATCCTGCGGCCCGTTCAACGCAGCAGCGGCCGCGACTTGAACCGGCGTGTAGGCGCCATAGTCGAGATAGGATTTCACCCGCGCGAGCGCTGCGATCAGGCGCTCATTGCCGAGCGCAAAACCAACGCGAAAGCCCGCCATCGAATAGGTCTTCGAAAGCGTGTTCACTTCGACGGCCACATCGGTCGCGCCATTCACTTGCAGTACGGATGGCGGTGGATCGCCCTCAAAGTAGATCTCCGAATACGCCATGTCCGAGAGCAGGAACATGTCGTACTTTTTCGCCATCGCGACGGCGTCTTTGTAGAAATCGAGATCGGCCGTCTGCGCAGTCGGGTTCGCCGGATAACACACCACCATCGCAATCGGCGGCGGCACGGAGTGGCGCACGGCGCGATCAATGCCGCGCAAATATTGCTCCGGCGAATGCGCTTCGATCGAGCGAATAACGCCGCCCGCCATGATGAAACCGAAAGCATGGATCGGGTACGACGGGTTCGGCGAGATAATTACATCGCCGGGCGCCGTGATCGCTTGCGCGAGATTGGCGAAGCCTTCTTTCGAGCCAAGCGTCGAAACGATTTGCGTGTCGGGATTGAGCTTCACGCCGAAGCGGCGGTCGTAATAGCCGGCCATCGCTTTGCGCAAACCGGGAATGCCGCGCGATGCTGAATAGCGATTGGTGCGCGGCTTTGCTGCCGTCTCGCAGAGCTTGTCGACGATGTGCTGCGGCACCGGCAGATCCGGATTGCCCATGCCAAAGTCGATGATGTCTACGCCCTTAGCGCGCAGGCGCGCTTTAAGCTTGTTCACCTCCTCGAAGACATACGGAGGCAGACGGCGAATTTTGTGGAAGTCGGCGGAGCTCATGACGCCTGTGCGTGCGCCTTAATAGGGTTCGTGCGAAGCGCGCGTCTCTTCGAGATCCTCGCGCGCCTCTTCGAGAAACTCAGTCGGGTTCTCGGTGTTGGTCGCCGGTTGCGAGCGCGGATTGGATTGCATCGCTTGGCCTGCAGCGACCGTCTCGGCGCCAACGCGCGCCCAGTGTGCGGCGTTGACGTTCGCGGTCGAACCGCGCGGCACATCGCGCAGGCTCGGATAAGAAGAATCTTGCTCGACGCTGCGCTGCTCGAACCATTCCGGAACTTCGCTGCGCGCGCTCGCACAGCCGGCCAAGCCGCTGCCGGCAAACAGGATCGCGAGAGCCATCGTTCCGCGCATGACACGAGTCCCTTGGGGTCGGCTTGGGGCCAAAAATCACCCCTCCAACGCTCCTATACCAGAGCCAGGCTTTGCGCCACCGTGCGAAGCGGCTCTACACTATCCCCAATAGGGAGAAGGACATGACCGAAGCTGACGGCGGAACGCCGCGCCCGGAGGACGCCCCGAAGACGGCGCCCAAACGCGCCCGCCGCCGCGCCGCCAAGCCAAAGGTCGAGGCCGAGGTCGAAGCGTCTGCCGAACCGGCGCCCGAACCGGTAGCCGCGGCGCCCCCGCCCCGACCACCAGCGCCTGAAACACCGCGCCCGCTCAACGAAGTCATGATGGAGCAGACGGCTGAGAGCCTGTCGGCGCTTTCCGCCAATCTCACTCAGGCGATGACGCGCGCCAATCAGGTGTTCTCAACCGCCTTCATCGATCAGACCAAAGACGCTGCTACCTGGAAGCCCGATCCGCTCGGCATGCAGGTTGCGCTGAACGATGTGTGGTCGCGTCTCGCCACTCAGCCCGAGACGCTGCGCGACGCGCACGCGAAACTCTGGGAGCGCTACGCCGACATCTGGCAACGCCACACAGCGTATATGATGACGGGCCAAAAGCCTGATGAAGGTCCAGTTCGGGACAAGCGCTTCCGCGATCCCGAATGGCGCTCCAATCCCGGCTTCTCGATGCTGCGCGAGTCTTACCTCGCAACATCGGAATTCATCACCGACCTGATCGAGAAGACCGAAGGCGTTGACGAAGCGACGAAGCGCAAAGCGACGTTCTTCATCAAACAAGCCGTCGATGCAGCATCGCCTTCAAATTTCCTGATGACCAATCCGGCCGCGCTGCGCGCTCTTTTCCAGACCGGCGGCGAGAGCTTGGTCAAGGGCGTGGAAAATCTAGCCAAGGACTTGAAGCGCGGCGAAGGCATGCTCGCCATCTCGCAGACCGATCTCGAAGCTTACAAAGTCGGCGTCAATGTCGCGACGACGCCGGGCAAGGTCGTCTTCCGCAATCGCGTGTTCGAGCTGCTGCAGTACGCACCGACGACGGAGAAGGTGCACGAAGTCCCGCTGCTGATCTTCCCGCCCTGGATCAACAAATTCTACATCCTCGACCTTCAGCCGAAGAACTCGATGATTAAGTGGCTGACAGACCAGGGCCACACTGTGTTTCTCGTTTCATGGGTCAATCCCGCGGAGGACATGGGCGAAGTCACGTTCGAGGACTATGCGCGCGAAGGCATCTACGCCGCCGTCGAAGCTGTGACACAAGCCGCTGGCGTCGATCGGATGAACACTGTCGGCTATTGCGTCGGCGGCACGCTGCTCGCAGCGACGCTCGCGCACATGGCCAAGAAGGGCGATGAGCGCATCCAGAGCGCGACGTTCTTCGCCAGCCAATCCGATTTCAAATTTGCAGGCGATCTGCTCGTCTTCTCCGACGATGCAGGCATCAAATTTCTCGAAGACAAGATGGATCAGGCCGGCGGCGTGCTCGATGCGCAAGTCATGGCCGACACGTTCAACTCACTACGCTCCAACGATCTCATCTGGAATTACGTCGTCGATAACTATTACATCGGCAAACAACCGCCGCCGTTCGATCTGCTCTATTGGAACGCCGATCAAACGCGCATGCCAAAGGCGCTGCATCTCTTCTATCTGCGCAAATTCTATCGCGACAACGCCCTCACCGAAGGCAAGCTC
>CAYZIJ010000065.1:0-13511 GCA_964478365.1 uncultured Terricaulis sp. | reverse complement strand
TCCCACCGATCGTGTCCACACATTCCAAAGTTTCGGAGCTCTTCGAAATCTCCCGTGTGCGGACGAGGCGATGATAGGCGCAGTGTGAACCCGGTCGGATAGATTTCTTCTGGCGGCCAAGTTGGAGCGCGGGCCTCCGGCCCGCATCTTTGCGCTAATGCTTGAAATGTAGAGCCAATGCGGGCCGGAGGCCCGCGCTCCAGCCTGTAGGCAATTGTGCGTAGGTGTGGGATAGACGCCTTCGCTATCCCCCTATTCACTCAATACACCCGCTTCTTCGGCGGGATCGGTTCGACTTCGTTGGTCATCGTGTTCGAGTGGACCGGGCGATAGTCGATCTTGGCTTCGCCGGTTTTGAGATCGAGCCAAGCGAGCGTGTGCTTCATCCAGTTCACGTCGTCGCGCTCTGGGAAGTCTTCGCGCGCATGGGCGCCGCGTGACTCTGTGCGGTTCAAGCCGCCGGCGACGGTGACGACGGCTTGGCCGAGCAGATTGTCGAACTCGAGCGTCTCGACAAGATCGGTGTTCCAGATCATCGAGCGATCAGTGACGCCCACATCCGGCGCTTCAGCCCACACCTTCCTCATGCGCTCTACGCCTTCGGCGAGAACGGGGCCGGTGCGATAGACGGCGCAAGTTTCCTGCATCGTGCGCTGCATCTTATCGCGAAGCTTTGCGGTTGGCGTGCCGCCTTTGGCGTTGCGGAAGCGATCGAAGCGCGCGAGGTGCTCGTCGCCGGCGCCCGCTGGCAATGTTGGTTGCGAAGCGTTGGCGGTGAGCTTCTCGCCGCAGCGCAAGCCGACAGCGCGGCCGAACACGACCAAATCGATCAGCGAATTTGAGCCCAAGCGATTGGCGCCGTGCACCGAAACGCACGCGGCTTCGCCGACAGCCATCAAACCCGGCACGACGCTATCGGGATCAGCGCCAACCTTCGTCAGTACTTCGCCGTGATAGTTCGTGGGTATGCCGCCCATATTGTAGTGGACGGTCGGCAGCACCGGGATCGGCTGGCGCGTGAGATCGACGCCCGCGAAAATCTTCGCGCTCTCGGAAATGCCAGGCAGGCGCTCGTGCAGCACCTTCGGATCGAGGTGATCGAGGTGGAGATTGATGTGGTCCTTGTTGGGACCGACGCCGCGGCCATCGCGGATCTCCATCGTCATCGCGCGCGAGACCATGTCGCGTGGTGCAAGATCTTTCACGGTTGGCGCATAACGCTCCATGAAGCGCTCGCCGTTTGAGTTGGTGAGATAGCCGCCCTCGCCGCGCGCGCCTTCAGTGATGAGGCAGCCTGCCGGGAAAATGCCGGTCGGGTGGAATTGGACGAATTCCATGTCCTGCAATGGCAAACCAGCGCGCAATACCATGGCGCCGCCATCGCCGGTGCAGGTGTGTGCTGACGTGCAAGAGAGATAAGCGCGGCCATAGCCGCCAGTGGCGAGCACGACGGTTTGCGCGCGGAAGCGATGCAGCGTGCCGTCATCGAGTTTCCACGCAGTCACGCCACGGCAGACGCCATCTTCCATGATCAGATCGAGCGCGAAGTACTCGATGAAGAAATCGACGCTGTGGCGCAGCGATTGGCCGTACATGGTGTGCAGCATGGCGTGACCGGTGCGGTCGGCTGCGGCGCACGTGCGCTGGATCGGGGCTTCGCCAAAATTCTTGGTCATGCCGCCGAAGGCGCGTTGATAGATCTTGCCTTCTTCGGTGCGTGAGAACGGCACGCCCCAATGTTCAAGCTCGTACACAGCGGCCGGAGCGTTGCGCGTGAGATATTCGATCGCGTCTTGGTCACCCAGCCAATCCGAACCCTTCACGGTGTCGAACATGTGCCACTGCCACTTGTCCTCGCCCATATTGCCGAGTGCTGCCGAGATGCCGCCTTGCGCGGCGACGGTGTGTGAGCGGGTTGGGAAAACCTTGGTGACGCAAGCCGTCTTCAAGCCTTCTTGTGCGGCGCCAAGCGCTGCACGCAAACCCGAACCGCCAGCGCCGACAACGACGACGTCAAACGTATGATCGACCCAAGTGTAAGCGGCCAAGGCGTTAGGCTCCGAAATTAACGAGCAACACAGCGAACACGGCGCCGGCAGCAAGGACAGTCAGGCCAAAGCCGTTGAGCAGCATCAGCGTGATTTTGGTGAAGGGCTTCAGGATGTAATCGACGATCACTTCCTGCATGCCGAGCGCCATGTGATAGAATGACACGACGACGAGCAAGATGACGCCAACGGCGTTCACAGGATCAGTCAGAAAATCGATCGCCGCCGAGTAAGACGGCCCGCCAATGGTGAGCGCCGCGTTGACGACGAACCACGGCGCCAGCACGGCGAGCGCGATGCCGGTCCAGCGCGAAGCGATGAAGTGGCCAGTGCCCTCGCCTGCGGCGCCGTGATGGCGCACGCGGCCGAGCGCCGTGCGCATGGAATTTTTCGGTTCGCTCATGAGAGGCCCCCGAACGTGAGCAAGGCCCACAGGCCGATCGGCACGGCGATCGCAAAAAGAATGGCGAACCAGGCGGTGAGGTCAGCGTCTGCCGGGTTGAGGCCCGCGCCAGTATCGAACACGACGTGACGGATGCCGTTGGCGAGGTGATAAGCGAGCGCCGCGACAACCAAATAGAGCGCAAGTTGACCAAGCGGCGAGACGAGCAACGCCATCAGCGGCTCGTACATTTCAGGGCCCGCAGCGGCGGCCATCAGCCAGAGCGCAAAGACGAGTGCTGCGCCATACAGCGCGACGCCTGTCGCGCGATGGAAGATCGAACTCGCCATGGTGACGTGCCAGCGCCAGATGCTGACGTGCGGTGCGATGGGACGATTTTGCGGACTGG
This sequence comes from uncultured Terricaulis sp., assembly GCA_964478365.1. GTDB lineage: Bacteria > Pseudomonadota > Alphaproteobacteria > Caulobacterales > Aquidulcibacteraceae > Vitreimonas. The sequence goes on along the minus strand of CAYZIJ010000065.1, from coordinate 10,672 downwards.
GCGCGCCGGCCATCAGGGCCTCTTGGTCTTGATTTGGGTATGGATTCTGAGGCGGGAACATAGGCTCGGTCGCCTCCAAGTCAATCAAACGAATTGACGCTGCGGCCGGTCGATTCACCTGCGCATCACTCGCATCTAGTGCTAGCCTCGCCGGGCTTTCGAGGGGGACGTTGATGATCCGCGCTTTCGCAATTTGCGCCGCCATTTTGGCGACGGCGGCCAGCACGCCGGCCATGGGCCAGCAGCGCGGCAATCGCGCCTTGGCGACAGTGGTCACAGCCTACGAGCAGATTGCGCGGCGCTATGATCCCCTCACCTCGTCGAGCGAAGGCGATCGTGAAGCGCTGCGGCGTCTGCCCGATGCGTCGCGCGAAGCTGAACTCGCGTACCGCGCCGACCTGGCGGCGCTTCGTGTACGCGTTGCGCGCGTGCCGGAGCGTGGTCTGAACGAGGACGACGCGCTCAATCGCTCGTATCTGCTCCGCGTGATCGATCAAGCCATCGAGAACGTCGATCTCGACTTTGGCCGGGCCTCGTTCGGCAATGGCGGCGGCTTTACCTCGGTCGGCAGCTACCTCGCCTACACGACACCGATCCAGTCTGGTGACGACGCCGAAGCTTGGCTCGCGCGAATGGAAGCGATGCCAACCTATTACGCTCAGGGCATCGCCAATGCGCGGCGCGGGATCGAGACGGGTTACACCCAGCCCCGCATCGTCGTCGAGCGCGGCTTAGCCGTGGCGCGCGCGTCGACCGCAACGCTCGAAGCGACACTGCTGACGCCGCTCGCCTCCATGCCAAGCTCCATCGCCGAAGCGCAACAGGAACAATACCGCGAACGTGCGCGCGCGATTGTTCGCGAACGCATCTTGCCTGCGCATCAAGAGGCCGTGGCATTTATAGAGAGCGAGTATTTACCCGCGGCGCGCGCGGGGCTTGGGCTACGCTCAGTACCAGGCGGCGAAAATCTCTATCGCTATCTGGTACGCTCATACACCACGACGGACATGACGCCGGAGGAAATCCACGCGCTGGGCCTCAGCGAAGTCGCCCGCATCCGCGCAGCGATGGAAGTCGAGATCCGCGCCAGTGGTTTCCGTGGCAACTTCGCCGCGTTTCAACGCTTCTTACGCACAGACCGGCAATTCTATGCGCGCACGCCGGACGACCTGGTGCGCTACGCGTCGGAGATCGCCAAACGCGCGGACGGAGAATTACCGCGCCTGTTCGGCACACTGCCGCGCCTCTCGTACGGCATCCGCGTCATCCCGGCTGAGCAAGCCGAAGGATCGACCACCGCCTACTACACGCAAGGCAGTGCAGCGCTTGGCCAATCGGGCACGTATTGGGTCAACACAACGCGTCTCGATCAACGCCCGCTCTACGAACTGCCGTCGCTGACTTTGCATGAAGCCATGCCGGGGCATCACTTGCAGATCGCGCGCGCGCAAGAATTGGGCGATCTCCCCTATTTCCGTCGCAACGCGTTCGAGACAGCGTTCGTTGAAGGCTGGGGTCTCTACGCGGAGTCACTCGGCGAAGACATGGGCATGTACCGCACGCACTATGAGCGCTTCGGGCGCTTGAGTTACGAGATGTGGCGCGCGTGCCGACTTGTCGCCGACACCGGCATTCACTGGATGGGCTGGGACATCGAGCAAGCGCGGCAATGTTTTACGGATAATTCCGCGCTCTCACCGCACAACATCCAGACTGAGCTGGAGCGCTATATCGCTACGCCCGGCCAAGCGCTCGCCTACAAGATTGGCGAACTCACCATGCAGCGTCTGCGCCGTGAGGCGACAGATACTTTGGGCGACCGCTTCGACATTCGCGCGTTCCATGATGAGTTATTGAGCGCCGGCGCTGTGCCATTGGATGTCCTGGAAACGCGCATGCGCAATTGGGTGGGGCGTCAACAAGAGGTGGCGAACTGATGTTTATCGACTTCAACCAGATCGCCCGCCTCGGCAAACTCGTCGCGCTACTCGGCTTCTTCCTGCCATGGGTGACGGTGTCGTGCTCCGGCAATGTGATCCTGGAGGCGACGGGCCTGCAGTTGATGACGGGCGATCCGCAACCAGCAGGCATGCTCGAAGGCGCCGACCGCAGCGCGATGGACGATCCAGAGCCCGCCATCGGCGTCATCCTGGCGTGTGCCGCGGCGGCGCTTGGATTGGGCTTGAGTTTTGTGTTGAAGGGCAAACAAGCGGCGGGCGCGATATTAGCCGGCGCGGTGCTGACGATTGGGCTTTCGTATTACAGCCTTGAGTCGCTGCGCACCGAGCTCACGCGTGAAGCCAGCGAGCAAGAAGACGACATGGCCCGCGCCGTCGCCAACGCCATCCGGATCGAGAAGCAGGAAGGCTTTTGGGTAACGGTTGGCGGCGCGGGTGTTGGTGGTGTGTTGGCTTTGATTGTGCTGGTTGGGGCTGGTGGTGCTGCGATGCGTAAGCCGGATGAGACTGCGCCGACTTAGCCCGTCATTCCGGGGCATCCGCCGAAGCTCGCAGAGCGAAGGCGGATGAACCCGGAACCCAGGGGCAAACGCTCAGCTAGTGGCCCCTGGGTTCCGGGTTCGCTCACGCTACGCGTGATCGCCCCGGAATGACGCAGTAATCTGCTGCACTTAAATCGAGGTCGATCACCGCTTCGGGATCGCGGCCCAATAGTCGAAATCGAGCACGACATTTTCGTCGTAGTTTCCGTCCTCGCCCTTGAACGTGAAGTCGCTCGCCAGCTTGTTCTTCAGCGCAACTAACCGCAAACGCAGCGCGCCGGCTTCGCCGAGGTCGTCCTTGTCCAACACTTCGGACCACGCATAGAGCGTGTCGCCCGCGAACAGCGGATTGACGTGACGGCCGCCATTAATCGCAAGCATGAGCTGCGCGTTGGCCAAACCGTTGAACGAAAGCGCCCGCGCGATCGAGATCGTCACGCCGCCATAGATGAGACGCTTGCCGAAGCGCGAGCTCTGCTGGCCGAACGCATCGAAGTGCACCTTGGCCGTGTTCTGATAAAGCCGCGTCGCGATCTGATGCTCGGCCTCTTCCACGGTCATGCCATCGACGTGATCGATCTTCTCACCGATCTCGTAATCCTCGTAGCGATAAGGCGAACCGGCAAGCGCATCGTCGTACTCGCTGAAATCAAGCGCCGGCGGCAGAACCAAATCTCTTGAAGGTACGAGCGATGCAGGCGTCTTCGGCGGCGCATCCGTCACCGGCGCTTCGGCGTCGCGCTTATTGACCATCACCCAGCGCACATATGAGAGCACCGCTTCGCCGACTTGGTTGAAGCCGGTCGTGCGTACCGTAACGACACCAGTCTTGCCGTTGGAGTTCTGCTTGACGCCAAGCACTTCGGAGATGGCGTTCAGCGTGTCGCCTGGATAAACCGGCGCGAGAAACAGTCCCTCCGCATAACCAAGATTGGCGACGGCGTTCAGCGAAATGTCCGGGACAGTTTTGCCGAACACGGTGTGAAACACGAGCAGCGGATCGATCGGCGCGCCGGGCAACCCACACGACTGCGCGAAGCTATCAGCGGAAAATAGCGCATGCCGCGCGCCTGTCAGCGCGATGTTCATCGCTGCATCCGCTTCAGAAAGCGTCCGCGGCGTCGCGTGCGCGATCACGTCGCCTTGGCGGAAGTCTTCGAGAAAATTGCCGGGATTGGATTTGGTCATTGCGCCAAGCTCTCAATCGCTTCGGCGACGCTCACAAGACGCTTCGCCTCTTCCAAGTGCAGCAACTCCGTCATCTTGCCATCGACCTTGATCACGCCCTTCCCCGCATTCTCCTGCAGCGCGAACGCGTCGATCACGGCGCGGGCGCGCGCCACTTCTTCCGCCGTCGACGCAAAGACTGCGTTGCACATTTCGATCTGGCTGGGATGGATGAGTGTCTTGCCATCAAAGCCGAACTCCAAGCCTTGGCGGCATTCGGCTTCGAAGCCTGCGGCGTCGGCGATGTCGTTATAAACGCCGTCGATCACGGTCAGGCCCTCGGCGCGCGCGGCGGTGACGGCGAGGGAGAGCGGTGCGAAGAAGGCGGCGCGGTTGGCGCCAGCGCGGGCGCGGGTTTCCTTGGCGAGATCGTTGAGGCCGAGGACGAAAGCCGCAAGCCGCGTGCCCTTCGCGGCGGCGGCGATCTCGGCCAAGTTCAAAATCGCGCGCGGCGTTTCGATCATTATCCAAAGCGTCGCGTGCGTCGGAAAACCCGCCGCGCTCATCGCCGCATCGAGCGCGCGCACTTCCTCGGCGCTTTCAACCTTCGGCGCGAGCAGACCATCGGGCCCAGCCGGAGCGGCGGCAGCGATGTCGTCCCTGCCCCACGGCGTTGACAGCGCGTTGCAACGAATGATCACCTCGCGCTTGCCATAGCCGCCGGCTTTCACCGCCGCGGCGACTTGCGCGCGTGCTTCGGCCTTCGCCTCGGGCGCGACGGAATCTTCGAGGTCCAACAACAGCACGTCGGCGGCGAGCGTCTTGGCCCTCTCAAGCGCTTTCGCGTTGGCGCCCGGCATATAGAGGCAGGAGCGGCGCGGACGTGCGGTCATGGACTTGGTATCTCTTGCTTGGCGGCGCGAGGCAGGCGAGATTCGGCCGCGCCGTTTCGAGGTTTCTAGCCGCGTGAAGACTGTCCTGTCGATCCAAAGCCAAGTGGCCGGCGCGCGCGTCGGCAATTCGGTCGCGGCGTTCGCGATGGAGCGCCTCGGCGTGCGCGTGTTTCAACTGCCGACCACGATTCTTGGCCGCCGCCCCGATCATGGCGCGCCCGGCGGCGGCGCTCTCCCGGCGGAAACTTTGGCGTCAATTCTCGACGGCCTCGCCAATGACGGCTTGTTCGCCGAGATCGACGCGGTGCTGACGGGGTATCTGGGCCAAGCCGATCAAGCGCCCGTAATTTTGGATGCGGTCGCGCGGATCAAAGCCGCAAATTCCAAGGCGCTGTTTATTTGCGACCCGGTGTTGGGTGACGAAGGCAAGCTCTTCGTCAGCGACGGCATTGCGGATGCGGTGATGAACACGCTCGTACCGCAGGCCGACTGGCTGACGCCGAACGCTTATGAATTAGGATTAGTCACAAACACGAGCATCGACGGGCTCGATGCCGCGCGTAAAGCGGCGCGGCGGATCGGCAAGCCTGTGCTCGTCTCATCGATTCGCACAGCCATCGGCTTGGGCAATCTCTTGTGTGCGCCGCAAAGCGAGTGGTTTTGCGAAACGCCGCGCCTGCCGCGTGCACCGAAAGGCGCAGGCGATCTGTTGTCGGCGGTTTATGTGGGACGCCGGGTGCGCGGCGATGCACCGGCCATCGCGCTCGAAGGCGCGACGGGCGCCGTCTATGACGTAATCGTGCGGTCACTTGCGGCGGAGAGCGAGGATTTGCTGCTGCCGTCCGCGCAAGATGTGATCGCTGACCCGGTGACATGGCCCCGCGCGCGCTCGTTGGAGCTCACCTGATGGCGGAAGGTTACATTGCGCCGGGCTTCGAGCGCGTACGCGAAGCGTTCGCTGCGGGGCTTGGCGAAGAGCTGGGCGCAGGCTTTGCAGCGGTGCGCGACGGCGAAGTCGTGGTCGACATTTGGGGCGGCTGGTTCAACCGCGAGCACACGCGCGCCTGGGAAAAGGACACTATCGTCCCGGTCTATTCGACCACCAAAGGCGTCAGCGCCCTGATCATCGCCATGCTCGCCGATCAAGGCTTGCTCGACTATGACGCTGTAACGGCGTCGCTCTGGCCGGCGTTTGGCGTCAACGGCAAAGATAAAGTCACCATCCGGCAAACGCTCGCGCATCAGGCGGGAGTTCCCGGCTTTCTCGATCCGATCGATCCAGACCTATGGCTCGACCCGCCCGCATGCGCGGAAGCCATCGCAGCGCTTGCGCCACTTTGGCCGCCGGCGAGTGCGAGCGGCTATCATCCGCTCACCTGGGGTTACATCGTTGGCGAGATCGCACAGCGCGCGGCGGGGCGATCACTCGGCACGATCCTGCGCGAGGATATCTGCGAACCGCTGGGTATCGATTTCCGCATCGGCACGCCGGAAAGCGAGCACGCGCGCTGCGCCGAAATGCGAAAGCCCTCGCGCGCGGGTGAGTTTGGCGAGATCACGCCGCCGCGCAAGGCCGCCTTCTTTAGCAAATGGGCAGCGCCAGTGCGCGGCTCAACGCAGTGGCGCAAGATCGAAATTCCGTCCGCCAACGGCCACGGTACCGCGCTTGGCGTTGCGCGCTTGTTTGAGACCTATGCGACGGGCGGCATCATTAACGGCGCGCGCGTGCTGAGCCAGGAAGGCTTCGACACCTTCACGCGCCGCGTTTGGATCGGCGACGATCTGGTGCTCCCCTTCCATGTCGATTGGCGTGCCGGAATTATAGGCAATGCGTTTCGCTTCTACGGCCCGAACGCCGAAGCACTCGGCCATTCCGGCGCCGGCGGCTCTTGCGGTTTCGGCGATCCAGTGACCGGCGTTTCCGTTGGCTATGTGATGAACAAGCAATCACATCACATCATGGGCGATCCACGCTCGCTGGCGCTGATCGATGCGCTCTATTCATGTTTGTGAGCCGTCGCACGCTTGAAATCGGCGCGATTGGTGTTGCGCTCTCCCTGCTCGCAACGTTTGCATTCCTGCTTTCGCAAGCTCACGGCATGGTGCTCGCCAATGGCCAGCCAGTGTTTGGCGATTTCATCGCGTTTTGGAGCGGCGGGCGCGCGGCGCTCGAAGGACACATTGCCGAAGTTCATTCGCGTGAGCTGATTGCGCAGTATCATCAACAAGCCGCGCCCGGCGTCACTTTCATAGCGCCATGGAATTCACCGCCGACCTTTCTGCTGATCGCATCGGCCTTGGCGCTGCTGCCATATCCGGCGGCGGCGTTTGTTTTTTTAGCGCTGGGTGGCGCTCTCTATATCGCCGCCGCACGCGCATTGCTGCCGAATGCACGCGCGCTCATCTTTGCGCTGACCCTTCCGGCGGCGCTCTACCATCTTGGCACGGTGCAGACTGGGCTCGTCGTGGCCGGCGTCTCCGGCCTCGCGCTTGCTTGGCTCGACAAGCGGCCGCGTGCGGCGGGCGCGCTTGTTGGCCTGCTCGCGATCAAGCCGCATTTGGCGCTGTTATGGCCGGTCATGCTCGCCCTATCGGGACGCTGGCGCGCCTTTGCCGCGGCGGCGCTCAGCACGCTTGCATTCGTTGCGCTTGCCGGGCTGGTGTTCGGCTTTGACGCCTATGTGCGCTTTTTCGAAAACCTGCGCGACACGCAAAACTTAGTGACCAGCCGGCTGATCACAACGCCGGCCTATGCGAGCCTCTATGCGAGCGCGCTTCAACTCGGCGCGCCGCCGGCTTTTGCTATCGGCGTGCATGCGGTGAGCGCGATCGCTGCGCTAAACCTTGCGTGCCGCATTTTTTTGCGTGGCGATCGGGTGGCAGGAGGCGCCGCCTTGTGCGCAGCGACACTCATCACGCTGCCATACGTGTTCTTTTACGACTTCACGTTACTCGCCGTGGGCGCAGCATTGCTCGGAGCGCCGCGCACGCGTCTAGATATGGCGGCGACGATCGCGGCGTGGAGCGCCGGGCTTTCATTACCGCTGAGCTACGTGCTGACGCTGCCTTATTGCACCGTCGCGGGATGGTTGGTGCTGATCGCCGCTAGCGCGCGTGCAGAAAGCGCGGCTTCTCGCCAGGAGTCAGCACCGCAGCCGTGAGCGGACCGCCAAAGCAAGCGCCAGTGTCGACATTGATGCGGCGCGGACTCAAATGCGGCTCAAGCGTCGGCGTCGGCGTGTGACCATGAACGACGAGAATGTTCTCGGTCTCCGCACGCCTCGGCCACCGTTTCGCGTCGAAGAATTTTGGCGAACGCGTCCACATGCGGACTTCGTCGCTGCAGAGCGGAAACTTCGCTGGGTCGATGCCGCCGTGCACAAAGACTAGGCCGCGCGGTTCGTCTTGAAACGTCACCGGCAGCTTGTCGAGCCAAGCGATATGGTCGTCATCGATGGCATCGCGCCAATCGTCACAATCGCCATTGGCCTGTTTGTATGATGCGATGGTTTCATCGCCGCCATTCTCGGCCCAGAAATAGACGCCGGTAGAATCCCAATTTCGAAATGCGTTGAGCATCAGCTCTTCGTGGTTGCCGCGCACAGTGATCGCCTCACCCGCCTCGGTCGCACGCAGAGCGCGCTCGACGACGCCACGGCTATCGGGACCGCGATCGATCAAGTCGCCAAGGAAAACAATTTTGTACACGCCACCACCAAGGTGCGCGTCTTCGCGGACATACTCCAACAGTTGATCGAGCTTTTCGATCTCACCGTGGACGTCGCCGATGGCGTAATAGACGATCTCACTCATGCCGTTCTTGCACGGCGCAACGTATCCCACGAGAAGAACGCCAAGCCCACCCAGATCAACATGAAACTCACGCCACGCAGCAGCGTGAACTCTTCGCCATATGCAATACCGGTGGTGAATTGCAGCGTCGGCGCCAAAAATTGCAACAGACCCAATGTGGTAAACGACACACGTCGCGCGCCGAATGCAAAAGCCACAAGCGGGATTGCTGTCACAGGACCGGCAAGCACAAGCAAGGCGGTCGCGGAGATGTCGCTACCAAAGCCCAGCGGCGCATCGTGTGCGGCCCATAGGAGCAAGCCGATCGCCAATGGCGCAAGCGCCAAGCTCTCGATCAACAAGCCAACCGCCGCAGGCACAGGGGCGCGCTTGCGAATGACCGCATAAGCTGACCACGTCGCGCAGAGCGCCAGCGCCATCCAAGGCGGCGCACCAAGCGCAAAGCCCTGCACGACGACACCGACCAGCGCCAAGCTGAGCGCGATGATTTGCGGCGTGCCGATCTTCTCGCGGAAGAACAGCACGCCAACAGCAACACTAACCAGCGGCGCGAGGAAATATGCGAGCGAGGATTCGATTACACGCGCATTGAGCACCAAGTAAACATAGATGCCCCAGTTCATGAAAATGAACAGCGCCGAGGCCGTCAGCGTCGCGAGCATGCGCGGCCTCAACGCCGAGGCGATGTCACGCAGCCCGAGCTTAAGGCCACCCATGAGCAAAACGGCGATCAGTGCGGAAGGCGCCGCCCAGAGGATGCGCTGCGAGAGCACTTCACGCACGTCGAAGGCGGAAAGCAGTTTTAGATAAAGGGGCATAAAGCCCCACATCACGTAAGCGGAAGCGGCCACCAGAAACCCGGTGCGGCGCTCTGCTTCGGAGGGCGCCGCCGTGATCGGCGCGGCTTCGCTCATGTGGTTAGGGCGCCGTAGGGAGCGGGATTGCGGATGTGCATAAGGCGCTCCGGCGCATCGAGCGGCGTAAAACCAAGCGGCGCATAGACGCCGTGCGCATCCTTGGTGCCGAGCAGCCAACGGCGAAGACCTTGGAGTTCGGGATGGGCTTGCAGCGCGCGCACCAGATCGCGTGCGATGCCCTGCCGTTGGTGCGATGGAAGCACTACGACATCACAGAGCCAGGCGAAGGTGGCGCGGTCGCTGACGACACGGGCGAACCCGATCAAAGCGCCTTGATCATCGCGCGCGATGGCGCAGAGCGAATGGCGTGCGGCGCGTTCGACTGTTTGGCGCGGGATGCCAGGCGACCAATAGGATTCGCACAGCAATGCGTGGATCGTATCAATGTCCGTTGGTGACGGCTGTTTGATCGTGATGTGCGGCAAGACGATTTCCCCTAGCGGGTAAATAGGGGCGCGCGTCAGTCGTCGCTACGCTGCGCACGACGAATGCCGCACACATATTGCAACAGCTTATGTCAGCGCTGGCCGCGTCAGTTCACCGTTTGACGGAGGTGAATGCGGTAGGCTTCGAACGCGTCGAGAAAGCGATCGACAGCCGCCTGCTCGTTCGGCTTCAGCTTGCGATCGCCGCCTTCGCCGAACACGACATTGTTTCTCTCCGGGCCCACAAGGATGAGCACAGGACCAATCTCATCATCGGCGCGCAGATAGGCTGCCGCAAACGCTTCGTTAGCGGCAGCCGAGGCCTTGACACCAATGCCATCGATTGCATCGACGCACGTGCTGAGAAACTGCCAGCGCAGCACAAGCTCACGCTCTTGCTGGGTAAGGGGCTCAGTCGCTTTGTTGGGATGAACCCATTGCGGCGTCAGAATCTGGAGCTCGCGGCCGTTGGCGGCGTCGGTCAGGCGCTCCAGACTTTGCCGGGCGCGATCGCGCAAGTGTTGAACTGGTGTGCTCATACTCAAGCCGCCCGCAAACGCTTAAACAAACCCTTGTTGAGCATTAGCTCAGCAATTTGCACGGCATTCAATGCCGCTCCCTTGCGGAGATTGTCGCTGACGCACCAGAGCGAAAGACCGTTATCGACGGTGGAATCGGTACGCACGCGGCTGACGAACGTGGCGAACTCACCAACGGATTCGACCGGCGTGATATAGCCACCATCCTCGCGGCGATCGACCAGCATGATGCCGGGCGCTTCGCGCAGAATTTCCTGCGCCTCTTCAGCGCTGATCGGGTTTTCAAACTCGATGTTCACGGCTTCCGAGTGGCCGACGAACACCGGCACGCGCACGCAGGTGGCGGTGAGCTTGATCGAAGCGTCCAAGATCTTCTTGGTCTCGACCATCATCTTCCACTCTTCCTTCGTGTAGCCAT
>CAYZIJ010000064.1:0-13588 GCA_964478365.1 uncultured Terricaulis sp. | reverse complement strand
CGCGTCCCAGGCCGGGAAAAACGATCGGAAAACGGGGCGCGCGAAGCGCGCAGCGTTGGTTGGAGACGATCAGCGCACCTAACAGAGACTACTCAGCGCGGATCGCGCGCCCCGGCTCCCAAGCGGAGCAGAACGAAGTTCCGTGTCTTCACCACGAAGGCGCATGACGATGACGCGCGCGCTTTGCAAAGCGCAGCGCGAGACTTTATGTGGACCCCATGATCGAAACGCGCGTCACGCACCGTCTATTCAGCGGCACACTCAATTACGCTCAACACCAAAGCGCGGCTACCGGCACGGCGATGCGCTTTTCCGTGTTCACGCCGACCGGCGATGGACCGTTTCCATATCTGATCTGGCTCTCGGGCCTCACATGCACCGAAGACAATTTCACCACCAAAGCCGGCGCTTATGGCGCAGCGGCGAAGCATCGCGTCGCAATCGTTGCGCCTGATACGTCTCCGCGCGGCGAGGGTGTCGCGGACGATCCGTCGTATGATCTGGGTCAAGGCGCGGGTTTCTACATCGACGCGACGCAGGCGCCGTGGGCGCCGCACTTCAAAATGGAAAGCTACATCACGCGCGATTTGATCGCGGCAGTCGAAGGCGCTTTCCCGTTACAGGCCAAACGCTCGATCTTCGGCCATTCGATGGGCGGTCACGGCGCGCTGACGCTGGCGATGAAGCATCCGCACTTGTTCAAGAGTGTATCGGCCTTTGCGCCGATCTCTTCGCCGACGCGGTGCCCGTGGGGCGAGAAAGCGTTCAGCGCTTATCTCGGCGGCGATCGCGAAGCCTGGGAGACGCACGATGCGGCGCTCTTGATCGAAGCGGGCAAAGCCAAGCCGTTCGACGACATACTCGTCGATCAAGGTTTGGGCGATCAGTTCTTGGAGGGCCAATTGAAGCCAGAGCTGCTCGAAGCAGCGGCGGCGAAGGCTGGGCAGAAGCTTACTATGCGCCGTCAGCCCGGCTACGATCACTCGTATTATTTTATGGCGACCTTTGTCGCCGACCACGTCGCCTTTCACGCCGCGCGCTTGGCTTGATGGTCAAAAGATCGCCGGGATCGCTCTTCGGCCGATAGGTGCGCGCCAGCCACGCCACGCCCATGAGCACGACGGCCAAGCCCAGCATCGAGCCGAACTGCGCAATGCCGGTGAGCCGCGTGAGCGTCAGATAGAACACGAACACGGTGGTTGCGAGCAGTACGGCGAGGCCGCTCCAGCGCAGCAGAGCGTCGCTGCGTTGCATGCCGAGGCCGAAGATCGCCGCGCCAAGGATCGCCCATGTTGCGGAGTAGGACCACATCTCGGTGTCGATCGCGGGCGCGCTCGCCATTGCCTCGCCGTGGAACAACCAACGCACCAGTATCGTCGCGCCGACGAGCACATGGCCAAGAGCAGCGATGATCGCGACGCGTTCGAATCTATCGGCCCAACGCGCATGCGGCACGCGCATCGCGGCGAGACTCAGAGCCGCTGCCGCGACGAACGTAACAAGCGTGATTGCAAGAATGAGAAGGCCGGTGATCGCGGGCGCTTCTGCGCCCCACCACGGATTGAAGTAAAGCCAGAGGCCGAACGCCGCGTAGAGCAAAGCTGGCCAGATGGCGGTCGCCCAAATCGCCTGCAGATCGTTGAGATAAGCGCGCACGCTATCGCGCCCCGGTGCGCGCGCAGCAATTTCGGCGGCGCCGATTGCTAGAGCGAGCGGCCAGAGCGTGTGCGCGAAGCCTTCGAGGCCAACCATTGGCAGCGCGTTGTCCATATCGTCTTGCTGCGCGATCCAGCGGATCGCGGCGTGTCCGAAGCTCCACGCAAACAAAGCCGCCGTTGACGCTGCCGCAAAGCGCGCTGGAATCAGTTCGCGTGAGATCGAGAGCATGCGCCCGAGGAAAAGCGCGATAACCATGGCGAGCGCTTGCGTTAACGTCGCCAAACCTGTTTCGAGGGCGTTCGTCGCTTCTACGTCGTGCAAGCCCCAGATCGGATGATTGGTCAGCAACAAGATCATGCCGCCGGCGACGACGCCGACCCAAGCCGCGATGCGCATGCTGCGCGAGAGATCGAGTGCGAGCGGGCCTTCGCTGTTCTTTGCGGCGCGCCAGCGCGCAACTGCGGCGACCGCGAGTGCGGCGGCAAGGAAGAGCAGTCCGTAGCAAGCGCCCTCGAGCAGTCCGACCGTGCCGAAATACATGTCGGCGCCGTGGAAGGCGCGTCGGATCTGCAATGTCGCCCAGAGGAACGCCATCAACGCGCCGGCGCCGGCATAGATGCGCGCCATCAAGCGGTCGCGGTCATAAAGGCGGTATGATGCGGTGAATGCAAGCGCTGCGGGCGCCGCGAAAGCAAGCGTGATCGTATCGAGCAGCGGCGGGCCGATTACGGGCTGGCCCGCGCCCCACCATGGATTGAGCACGAGGCCGGCCAGCAACAGCGCATAAAGATAGCCTGCGGCCATAAACGCGTGTCCGCGCCAGCGGCTGATGACGCCGAGTGTTTGCCCCGCGCGCCGTAGCAGCACGTGCCCGGCCGCCATCAAAGCTACGGCGCGCAATGCGGTTTCGCTCAGTTGGTCAAGCCCAGCGCCTGCGCCGCCCGCCGCGATCCAGCGCAACAACAAGAATGCAGCGACGATGATCGCAATGACCGCTGCTGATGTGAGCGCTTCGCTCCATTGTGACTGTTCTTCGTCCTCCGCCAGGAAATAAGCGGCGGCAAACAACAAGGCCGAAGCCGCACCGATAATGACGAGCGCGCCCCAGATTGGAATGTCGCCACTCAAGGCCGCGCCCGCGAGCGATGGCGAAAGCGTATGCGCAACGGCGATCGCCGCCGCTGTCAGCGTGACGGGTCGCAGAATCCGCCAGCCACGCCACGAATATCCAACCGCCAACATCAATGCCGCACCTGCATGCGCGGCTGATCGTGCGGCGGCGGGCACGGCGGATTCGATACCGAGCAGAATGAGCGCGACACCACCAGCGGCCCAGAGATCAGTGGCGGTGTCGGCGCGAGCGTTTTGTGCGTCTTGCTCTGTTCGCCACGCGGCAGCGAACAAGAGTGCAGTGCCCGTGAAGAGCGGCGCCCAGGCGACGAGAGCGTGCCAATCAGCGCGCGACGTCGCAGCAAGCACGGTGAGAAGGGCTGCGCCAAAGGCGCCAAAGCCGGCGACAATTGCGCGACCGTCGCGGTGCGGGCGCGCTGTGAGTGCGCAGAGGGTGATGGCGAACGAGGTGGCGAGGATCGTCGGGTAGAAGTCAGCGCCAAGCGGGCCGAACTGGAAGCGTGCTTGCAGATAAACTGCAAAGCCAAACACCGCCGCGCCGATCGCCACGGCGAGCGCCCAAAAATTCGCCAGCCGTGCACGAACGGCCCAGGACGCGAGCGCCACATGGAACGCCGCGATCAGAGCGGGGCCGGCGACGCGACCAGAAGCCAACGGCACGGCTTTGACCCAGAGACAAAGTAGAAGCACGCTGCTTATCGCGATCGCCGCACTCGGCCCGTAAGCACGGAGCTGATCCCAACCGAAGCGCGCCTCAGGTGTAGACGCGAGTGGCGGGCGCACGGCGATCAATGCCGCGCCCAAGCTCGCCGTGCTGAGCATCGCAAGCGCGCGGCGCGTCTCATCTTCGCCGATAGCTGAGGCGAACCAGAAGTAGAGCCCGAGCAATGTCATCGCCGCGACCCAAGGCCAGCGGCGCAGATAAGCGAGACCGAAGCCAGTGATCGCCATCACGCAAATGAAGAAGGTCAGCGCCCAAGTCGGCCATGGCCCGGGAACGGCGATTGCCGGGGCAAGCAGTGCTGCGATGACCGCAAGAATGCCAATTGCTTGGCCGTGCAGGAACGAGAGGCCAATGAAGATTGCGGCGCACACCGCCAGCAGCACGAGCGCTGTAGTGGCGTCGGCGTAATTGTAGAGACCGTGCGCGGCCCAAGAAGTCGCGTAGAGTGCAACAACGCCGGCGCCGGCGAGCATCGCCGCAACGAGCGGATGACCTGGCGGACTTGTGATCGAGGCGCGGCGCGCCCATTCGCTGGCGCCGATTAGTGCAATGCCTAGCGCCACGGCGCACATGAGCTGTACTTGCGTCGTGAACCACGCTTGCTGCGCCGCGAACGAAACCAAGAAGATGGCGCCCAGCGCAAAGGCGCCGCCGGCTAACCAAGCGAGTCCGTTTTCCGCCAGCCATTGTTCGAAGCGCCGATCGGACTGCGCCTTCGCCTTCGGGAACGGCGCTGGCCGCGCGGCTGCCGGGATCGGCGGCAGCGGCTTCGGCGCGTCGTCTTCATCGTTGGACGCCGCAGGCAGCGGCGTGTCGAGCAGCAAGGGCTCGCGATCGTCTGGCGGCAGCGGCCGATCGAGGAGCAACGGTTCTACGTTTTCTGGCGGAGCTGATGGCGGTGTTGCTGGCGCCGGCTCAGGCGGCGGCCGGTTTGTCAGCAGCAATTCTGGCAAAGGCGTGGAAGCAGGCGGCGGTGGCGCAGGCGCGAGTTCGCCCATGCGCCGCTCAAGCGTCGCAAGCCTGCGCTTCAGCGTTGCGATGCTCTGCGATTGCAGAAACACCCAAACGCCGAGGCCGACAATGAGCAGCCATTCCATATACGCGTCCGCCCCTCGCGGATGGGCGGTGAAGCTCGACCGCCTAACGCGCGCGCGCAAGCTTTTGCTTCGACCGCGAGGGTGCGCTTCCCCAGCCAAGAGAGTTTGCACCCCGTCCGCGCGCGTGCTCAAACGCGAACATGACCTATGTGTTTGAGCCGCCATCCCAGCCAAGTGTCGCTATCGCCGGTAGCGACGCGCGTTTTCCGGTTCGCCGGATTTTCTGCGTCGGGCGAAATTATGCCGAGCACGTCCGCGAAATGGGGAATGACCCGAATGAGCAGCCGATCTTTTTCACCAAGCCCGCGGATGCGGTGGTGGCGAGCGGCGCTGCGATTCCGTATCCGGCGAACACGTCGGATTGGCATCACGAGGTCGAGCTTGTCATCGCCATCGGTAAAGGCGGGGCGAACATCGATGCAGCGGCGGCGCTCGATCATGTGTGGGGCTACGGTGTTGGCGTCGACCTCACTTTGCGCGATCGCCAAGCCGACGCGAAGAAGGGCGGCAAGCCGTGGGATGTCGCCAAGGGTGGTGATTTTTCCGCGCCGATCAGTGCGCTGACGCAGGTGGGTGCTAGCGGCCACCCAAGTGCAGCGCGCATCTGGCTCAGCGTCAATGGCGAGACGCGCCAGGATGCGAACACTGAGCAAATGATTTGGAAAACGCCCGCCATCATCGCCGCACTCTCGCGCGCTTGGACATTACAACCTGGCGATCTGGTGTTCACCGGTTCACCTGCGGGCGTTAGCGCGCTGCAACGTGGTGACGCGATTGTCTGTGGCGTAGAAGGTTTGAGCGCGCTCCGGTTTTCGGTGCTGCAATAGGGCGCCTCATGTTCGAGAACATTACCAGCAACCGCTCGACTTTCGTCACGCATCTCGAATGCTCGCTGACGGGTAAACGCTGTGATGCCGATGTGTTGCACGGTCTTTCTGAAGCAGGGCGGCCTTTATTGGTGCGCTACGATTTGAAAGCTGCGGCGGCTGCGCTGAGCAAAAGCGCGCTCGAAGCGCGTGGCGCGGATATGTGGCGCTGGCGCGAAATGCTGCCGATTCGACGTTCTGAGAACATCGTCTCGCTCGGCGAGATCGAAACGCCGCTTATCCCAATCCCGAATGTTGCGGGTCCGCGCGTGTTGGTGAAAGACGAAGGCCGGCTGCCGACTGGATCGTTCAAAGCGCGTGGTCTCGTCATGGCGGTGGCGATGGCGAAGGAGCTTGGCGTCAAGCGCATCGCGATGCCGACCAATGGCAATGCGGGCGCCGCACTCGCTGCTTATGCCGTGCGCGCCGGCATCGAGGCCGTCGTGCTTTGCCCGGACGATACGCCGGAGATCAATGTGCGCGAGATCGCAGCACAGGGCGCTAGCGTTTGGCGCGTCAACGGCTTGATCGACGAATGCGGTGCGATCGTCGGGCGTGGCGCGGCCGCTGGCCATTGGATGGATTTCTCGACGCTGAAAGAGCCCTATCGCATCGAAGGCAAGAAAACGATGGGGTTGGAGCTGGCTGCACAATTCGGTTGGCGTTTGCCGAAGGCGATTTTTTATCCCACCGGCGGCGGCACTGGTCTGATCGGCATGTGGAAGGCGTTCGCCGAACTCGAAGAGATGGGCTGGATCGGCGCTGAACGGCCGAAAATGTTCGCCGTGCAAGCCAGCGGCTGCGCGCCGATCGTCAAGGCATTCGATGATGGCGTAGAGCACGCGGAGCGCTGGGAAGGTGCGCACACGATTGCGTCCGGCATTCGCGTGCCGAAGGCGGTTGGCGACTTTCTGATCTTGCGCGCTGTTCGCGAAAGTGGCGGTAGGGCGATGGCTGTTGATGATACGGATATCAATGGCGCTTTGGATGCGTGTGCGCGCCAAGATGGTCTGTTGCTTTGCCCGGAAGGGGCTGCGACCTTGGCCGCGTGGCGGGTTGCCGTGCGCGACGGGCTAGTCGACCGCGACGACGAAGTGGTTCTGTTCAATTGCGCGAGCGGGCTGAAATATCCGCTGCCTGCGGCCGACCGCAAATTGGATAAGAATTCGGAAATCGACTTCGCGTCGCTATGAGCCGGAAGCGGCTTCTGGCCTCTGTTTTCGCGCCAAATTCCACATCCTCCTGCTATCGCAGCGCCGCAATCTGGCGCTATAGCTCCAGCCACACGGCTGGCGGGGATTCGGACCGGCCCGAATTGCGGGGATTTTCTGTGCGCATTGCTCTTATCGCTTTGGCGGCTCTGGCTGCGAGTATGTCTGCGTCGGCGCAAACCAGCGACCAGCCGCTCTCGGGCGAAGTGACCGCCGCGCAACCGCGCGTCAGCTTTCTTCTGCAACTCACGGCTGGCCAACCCGTCACGCTGACCACCGCGCCGGTTGCGAACTTCGACACCGTGCTCACGCTGAACGGCCCCGATGGCCGCGCTGTCGCGGAGAATGACGATCGTGCGGAAGGCGATCTCTCGTCGCGCATCGTCTTCGTGCCGCAGACCAGTGGACGTTACACCGCAGTCGTCACCGGCTTCGGCGGCAATACGGGCGCGTTCCAGCTGAACGTCACCGGCTTGGATTTCGGCCTCTCGTCATCGGCGCGCACGCTGAGCGAGGAGCGTGTTTCACTAACGGCGCGCCGTCGCGAAGTGCGCTTGCCTGTTCAACTCGCGGCGGGTGACATTTTCGTCGGCTCGACGTTCGCGCTCGCTGACACCACCGATTCCACACTCGTCTTGCTCGACCCGCGCGGCGAGACCGTTGCGCAGAATGACGATCGCGGCGACGGCACGCTCAACTCGCAGATCATCTATCAAGCCACGAACGCTGGCCGCTATCAGGTCGTCGTCAGCACCTATGACGGCGCCGGCATTGGCGAGATGATCGTGTCGTTGGCGATCGACCCGGAAGCCGAGCCGCCGTTCGACTTTGCTGCGCTCGCTGGAACGTCGATTGCGCGCCACGAAGGCACGCTCAACGCCCAGAACGCGTCGCGGGATTATTCTGTGCGTCTTGCTGCAGGCCAAACTTTGCTGGCCTTGGCTGATGTAACCAGCGGCGATCTCGATCCGGTCATTCGCTTGAGCGATGCCGACGGCAACCCGGTCGCCTCCAATGACGATCGCGGCGACGGTTCGCTCAACTCCGCGTTTGCCTTCACGGCGCCTGCGGCAGCAACCTACACACTGACCATCGAGCGTTATCGCCGTTCCGACACGAGCGGCGAATACGTGCTGGCGTTGTCATCGGTTGATCGCTCGGTCGTCGATACGATCCAGGCGCTGGCCGAAGACTCAGTTTCGCTGAGTGGTCCGGAACTCACGATCGAAACGCGTGACTTCCGCTTGCACTACACGCTCGAAGGCGGGGACGCGGTCACGCAAGAATATGCGCAGCTCACCGCCAATGCGCTGCAAGAAATGTTCGAGGCGCAAGTTCGCCGCATTGGTTGGGCTGAGCCGATCCGCGATCCGGACGGCCGCTATCGCGCTTACGTCGCCGATGCTTTGGGTTCGATGGGCTATACGCGCGGTGTGCAAATGGTGTTCGACAATCCGAACACTGGCGGTGTCCGCGAACGCGCGGCTGTGCGCACGGTGTTCGTCATCGATAACGATTTCGCCGGCATGAACAAAGAAGCGCCGCCCGAAAGCCTGATGCGCGCGACGGTGACGCACGAATTCAACCACGTCATCCAGTTCGGCTATGACGGCGAAGAGCCGCTGAACTGGCTCTATGAGGCGACCGCCTCGTGGACGGAAACGACCACAGTGGGCTCGGATCAGGACGCGACGGACTACACCGAGACAGATTTCGCCTCGCCGCAATTGTGCTGGACGACGTCGGAATCCGGCTTCGATTACTCGCAGTGGACGTTGCTGCAATCCATCGCCGACGTTCACGGCGAGCGCACCATCGTTCGACTCTGGGAAAACGCGGTCGCGTATGACGGCTTCGAGGTGATGTCGCGCACGCTTGCGAGCGTCGGCGCCAACATTCCGGACGTCGCGCAGCGTTGGCGCGCGCAGAACTTCGCGCGTGACTACGACCTGGCGCCGGTCTTCCCACGTGCAGTGCGCCAGACTGCGGTGATCGAACGCGACGGCGAGTTCTCTACCAAGGATGGCCCGCAAGAGCTTGGCGCTAACTATCTCGGGTTCGGCCTGCGTGGCCGCTACGCCGTTTCGCTCTCGGGTAATGACAATCTAGAGATTGTCGGCCTCGGTGTTCGCAACGGCGAAGTGCAAGTGATCCGATTGGGTCGCGGCGGCGTGTTCGATAGCTCAGGCTTCGAAAACGCAACCTTGATGGTGTTCAACCGCGCGGTGCCGTCGGAGCCGGGCGTTTGCAACGGCTCGGGCCGCTACGCGATTAACGTGACCAACGCTACGCAAGCGATGGCCGCGCCGCAAACGCGCTTCAGCGCGCGCCACTTCCAGGCGCTGCGCGAGGAGCCGCGTCAGGCCAACTAGGCTTCAAGCGCTAGAAGCGCGAACGTCGCGAGCCAGTGCTCGCCCATGTAGTCACCGGCGACATGGGCGAGGCTGGTGGCGATGTGCGTCTCCGCCGCTGCGCGGGCGCGCGCGCTTGTCGGGTCACGCTCATCCAATGCGCCCGCAATGGCGCGCCAGCACCACGCGCGCGAGAAGTTCAGGCCGTCGAGATGCGCGATCTTGCCGTCGGTGCGATCGCTGACGCGCGCTGGTGTGAAGAGTGAGGCGGGTGCGTTGTCGCTTGCGTTCGGCAGGAAATCCGCGAACCAGGTGCGGAACGCAGCCGGCGCCATGAAGCGGCGCATGCATTCTGCTTCCATGAGCGTCGGCGAGAGAAAGTCGTCTTGGCTCGGCTCCCAGGCTTGCGCACCGCGATCGGCGCCGAACCACGCGAACACCTTGTCGCGCATTAACGCAAACAGTTGGCCATCGTTGGGCTCAGCATAGTCGGCCGCAAGGCGCAGCGCGAACGCCATCGATGAGTGCACACCGGTGCGGATCGGATAATCACAAAGCGGGAGAAACGCGCGAAAGCGTTCTGCGAACATTTCCGCCAACGGCCGCAACGTGCTTGATGCGCGCGCGCCCGCGCCTTCCTTGTGCTGCTCAAGCTCAGCCTGCAGCGCGAGTAGCCAACCCCAGCCATATGGACGTTCGAACCCGCGCGAGGTTGGGCGTTCGAGATATGCGCACTCGACTGCGACATTCGTCTGCGTGATCCGTTCATCAAACAGCGCCGCGATCTCGCGCACTTGTTTCAGATCCGGATAGCGCCGCAGCACACGCGCCAGCAGCCAATAGCCGTGCACGCACGAGTGCCAATCGTAGCTTCCGAAGAAAATTGGATGCAGCGCGCGCGGGCCTTGGACCTCACTCGCATCCGCCATGACGTGATCGAGCTTGTTCGGATACTCGCGACCCACGTGCGCCAGCGCCAGTGCTGCGAACTTTTCGGCTATGTCTTTGGTCAGTGTGGTCATGGGAAAGCCAGCAAGCGCATGAGGACGATGTTTGCGATGAGCAGCGGCAGCGCCGTTGGGATTTGCGCACGGATGACGCCGTTGAGCGCTGCTTTGCGATCGGGCAACTCAAGCAGGTTCGCCGGCACGACGTTGAAGTTCGCCGCCATCGGCGTCATCAGCGTGCCGCAGAAGCCCGCGAGCATGCCGATGGCGCAAACGCGCGCCGGATCGCCGCCGCATGCAATGATCACGAAGGGCAGACCGACTGCCGCTGTCATCACCGGGAAGGCCGCGAAGGCGTTGCCCATGATGATCGTGAAGAGCGCCATGCCGATGCAATAGGCGGCGACCGCAACCGTTTTCGTGTCGAGCATCGGAATATATTCGGCGAAGATGCGCCCAACCTGGTCGCCAACGCCCGCAGCGAGAAACACGGCGCCGAGCGAGGCCAGCATTTGCGGCAGCAACGCCGCCCAGCCAACCGAGTCCATCAAGCGCCGGCCTTCTTGCAGCGGCGCAAGCAAAGGCGGTCGCAGCCAGAGCATCAACACGGTGACAGCGATCAACACGCCGATCACCAGCGACACGAGCGTCTTGTGTTGCTCCTGAATGATCAGCGGACCCCAATCGGTGTACTGCACAGCCAGCGTGCCGCCGAGTGCGACGGCTGGGATGATGAGCGCTGGCAAGAACAGCAGATTGCCGCGTCTCTCCGCGCTTTCGCGGCGTTGCTCCGGCGTAGTTGTCGGCGGCTTGCCTTGCCCCAGGCCGATCGCCGCGAGCGCTACCAGCGCAAGCGCGAGAAGGCCGTTGCCGAGATCGCCGAGATATTGCCCGGCCCAGAAGCTCGTTGCGAGCAGCGCCCAGAACAATGCGGTGCGGAAGCGGCGCGCGTTGGCGCGATCGAGCAACGTCAGGATCGAGATCGACGCGAAGAAGAAACCGACGATGATGTAGGCGTAAGCAAGCGTGATCATTGCGCGACCTCCGCCGCCGAGGCTTTCGTAAGCGTGCGCTTTAAGTGCCGGTCGAGCAGCCAGAGGCGCAGGCTATGAATGCCAAGCGCCGCGATCGCGGTTGGGATCGCCCATACTGAGAGCTCGAACGGCTCGACGATGATGTCGTAGCCTTCGAGGAAACCTTTGATCAGCAGGATTGAAGCGATGGCGATGAAAATGTCTTCGCCGAAAAAGAGCCCGATATTGTCTGCCGCCGCCGCGTGCGAGCGGATGAGATAGCGTTCGCGATCCGGCAGCGCGCCGAACTTCGCTTCCGCCGCGCCTTCCGCCATCGGCGCCACAAGTGGGCGCACCATTTGCGGATGTCCGCCGAGCGAAGTGAGGCCGAGCGCTGACGTACTCTGGCGGATGACGAGGTAGACCCACAGCAAGCGCCCGACAGTCGCGGCTTTTACGTTGGCGATCGTGATGCGCGCGCGTTCTTGCAGGCCGGCGCGCTCAAGCAAGCCGATGGCCACGAGCAGCACCCAAGTGAGGCTGATGTAACGTGAATCGTTGAACGCCTTGCCGAAGGTCGCGAGCGTATCGCGTGCGGCATTCGTCATCACTGCGATGTCCGCCGCCGGTGTCCACGCCGCTGCGAGCCCCGTCGTCAATGCCGCCGCCATAACCACGAGTAGTGGATTGGCGCGGACGATGAAGCCGAACACGACTACACCGATGCCAAGCAAAACCAACATCAGCTCCCCCCGTTCACGCGTCTTAGGGCGCGCCAAATCCGCCGCCGCCGGGCGTTTCGATTACAAACACGTCGCCCGCGCCCATTTCGGTTTTGCCGCTAGCCGGCAATTCTTCAACGCTTCCATCGGCGCGCTCAATGCGATTGATCCCGGCCTTGCCTTCGCCGCCGCCGCTTAGCCCGTGCGGACGCGTTGCACGCCGGTTCGACAAGATCGCCGCCATCATCGGCTCGCGGAAGTGCACGCGGCGCACTGCGCCGTCGCCACCTCTGTGCGCGCCGTCGCCGCCGGACCCGCGCCGGACGTTGAAGGTTTCAACGATGACGGGGAAGCGCGTCTCCAACACCTCCGGATCAGTGAGGCGCGAATTGGTCATGTGTGTTTGGACGACGGCCGCGCCATCAAAGCCGAGGCCCGCGCCAGCGCCACCGCAGATAGTTTCGTAATACTGCCGCCGCTCATCGCCGAAGGTGAAGTTGTTCATCGTGCCTTGGCTCGCGGCAAGCGCCCCGAGCGCTCCATAGAGCGCATCGACGACGACTTGGCTGGTCTCGACATTGCCTGCGACAACCGCTGCGCCGCGCTTCGGGTTCAGCAGAGAGCCACCGGGCACGATGATCTCGATCGGCTTCAGGCAGCCTTCGTTGAGCGGAATGCTATCGTCCACGAGCGTGCGGAATACGTAGAGTGTCGCGGCACGCGTGATGGCGAGCGGCGCATTGAAATTGCCGGTGTCCTGCGCGCTTGTGCCGGTGAAATCGACTTTGACCGTGCGCTTGGCGTGATCGGGCGTGATCGTGACGCGGATGTGCGCGCCGATATCCAGCGGAATTTCGATCGCGCCGGGCTGGAGCGTATCGATCACACGCTTGATCTGCTCTTCGGCGTTGTCTTGCACATGGCGCATGTACGCCGCGACGCCTTCCCGACCGTCGTGCGAGACGAGCCGCTTCAGTTCCTCAGCGCCGCGCACACAGGCGGCGATTTGGGCGCGGAGATCGGCGATGTTGCGATCGATCGCGCGCGCGGGATGCAGGCCGCTCGCGAACAGCGCGCGTGTTTCTGTTTCAAGCAACACGCCATCGCGGACGAGCAGGAAGTTCTCGATCAGCACGCCCTCGTCTTCGATCGTGCGGCTATCGGGCGGCATCGAGCCCGGCGTGATGCCGCCAATGTCGGCGTGATGGCCGCGTGCGGCGGTGAAGAAGGCTGGCGCGGTGTTGCCATCGAGGATGATTGGCGCGATGACGGTGATGTCGGGCAGGTGCGTGCCGCCGGCGTGCGGGGCGTTCAGCATGTAGATATCGCCCGCGCGCATCGTCGCGCCGCGCTGGCTGATGATCTCGCGCACGCTGTCGCTCATCGAGCCGAGGTGCACCGGAATGTGCGGCGCGTTGGCGACGAGGCCACCGGTCTCGTCGAACACGGCGCAGGAGAAATCTAGGCGCTCTTTGATGTTAACGGAGGACGCGGTCGTCTGCAGCGCCAAGCCCATCTCTTCGGCGACGCCCATGAAGCGGTTGTTGAACACTTCGAGCAAAATCGGATCGGCGCGCGTGCCGATAGCGGTTCGCGCGGCGCGTGCGCGTGCGCGCGTTAGGATGAAGTCGCCATGTTCGCTCATTGCCGCGCGCCAGTCGGGCGCGACGTAGGTTGTGGCGCCATCTTCGATGATGAGCGCGGGGCCGTTAATGGTATCGCCGCTTGCTAGCGACGTTCGTGCGAAAGCCGGCATCGCATCTGGACCGCCGGCGCCCTCGCCGGCAAGCGGTGTTGTCGCTGAACCAGTCTTTGCCGGCGAGGGCGCCGGCGGTCCAGATGCGGCGGTTGCCGAGTGTGCCACAGC
>CAYZIJ010000063.1:0-13957 GCA_964478365.1 uncultured Terricaulis sp. | reverse complement strand
AGAACAGCAGGCGTTAGCTTAGGATGGCGTCCACGAAACCGGCAGCAGCTCAAACTTCGTATTCAACGGCGTCAGCCCGTTTCACCTGACGCCAATAAAACTTTGGAATGTCGTAAGTTCGTAGAATGGTGTCCATGAGAAGCTGTTTCTGCTTCCGTGTCCAAACCGGCGGACGCTGATAGTCCGGTGTAGCGTCGATCCGCGCTTTCATGCGGCAGACCGTCGCGCCATGGGACGCTTGTTCATTTCCATTTTCGCCCCCGGTAATTAACCTCTTGGAGCTTAGACGCATACGCAACCTGTGCGCTAGTGCTGGTTCGTGCCCAACCAGCCCGCCAAATCACCCAACGCGCGCTCCGCCATAGCGAGCTTCTTTGCGCGTCCGCGTTCTTCGCCTTTGAGCTTCTTGCCGTCTGCGCCGTGCGTTGGCGCAGCGATTTGTGGGAAGAGGCCGAAGTTCACGTTCATCGGTTGGAATGAGGCTTTGCCATCACCGATGTGGCCGCCCGTGACGTGGGCAAGGAGTGCGCCGAAGGCTGTCGTGTGTGGCGGCGGCTCAAATGGACGGCCCAAGCGCTCGGCCGCAGCGAAACGCCCGGCCATCATGCCCATGGCGGCGCTCTCGACGTAGCCTTCGACGCCCGTCACTTGGCCTGCAAAGCGCACGCGGGGCTCGGATTTGAGGCGCAGCGTTGCATCGAGCAATTTCGGTGAGTTGAGGAACGTGTTGCGATGGATACCGCCGAGACGTGCGAAGCGCGCGTTCTCGAGACCGGGGATCATACGGAAGATTTCTTCCTGCGCGCCGTATTTCAGTTTTGTCTGAAAGCCGACAATGTTGAACAACGTGCCGAGCTTGTTGTCTTGGCGGAGCTGCACAACAGCGTGCGCGCGCTTGCCGACGCGCGGGTCCATCAAGCCAACAGGCTTCATTGGTCCAAAGCGCAACGTCTCCGGTCCACGCTCGGCCATCACTTCGATCGGCAGGCAGCCTTCGAAATAGGGCGTGTTCTTTTCCCAATCCTTGAACTCGGTCTTCGCACCGCTGTTCAGCGCGTTGATGAACGCCGTGTATTGCGCCTCGTCCATTGGGCAATTGACGTACGCAGCTTTGTCGCCGCCGGGACCTTCTTTGTCGTAACGCGATTGCTTCCAGGCGATCTCGAAGTTGATCGAGTCCGCGTGAACAATTGGCGCGATGGCGTCGAAGAAGGCGAGGCTGTCTACGCCGGTGAGCGAGCGAATAGAGTCTGCAAGCGAAGGCGAGGTCAGCGGGCCGGTGGAGAAGATGACTTTGTCGTCTGCATCAGCAAGCAGGGCATCGAGCGTCTTCACTTCCTCGCGTCGGACTTCGACCAGCGCGTGCGCCGTCAATGCTTCCGTCACCGCATCGCTGAACACGTCGCGATCCACCGCCAAAGCGCTTCCCGCGGGCACTTGCGCGGGTTCGGCGCTCGCCATGACCAGCGAACCGAGGCGACGCATTTCTTCGTGCAGCAGGCCCACGGCATTGCCGCGCCAATCGTCCGAACGGAACGAGTTTGAGCACACAAGCTCGGCGAACTTCTCGGTGTGGTGCGCGTCGGTTTTCACCACTGGCCGCATTTCGTGCAGCACAACAGGCACGCCGGCATTGGCCAACGCCCACGCCGCTTCCGATCCGGCCAAACCGCCGCCGACCACATGAACTGGTTTCATAAGCGATCACATGCCGCGCCCGAGGCGACGCTTCAAGTCTCGCGCGCGGTGGGGTGAGTGTGCGATAGGGGCGCATGGCTTCATCACCCCAGACACCGGCAGTGACACCGGCTCCGGCCCGCGAGAGCATCGGCGCTGCGCTGAATTTTGTGCGCAACCATTGGCAGATGGTCGCGATTGCGGCGGGCGCCGTCGCGCTAGCGCAGGCGGCGGCGATGTTGTTGACGGGGCCGTCTCTGGTTTGGATGGCGGTGCTGATCGTCGGCTTTGCCGCCACATATGCGCTCTATGTGAATGCGGCCCTGGGCGCCGCCGATCCGCGACAAGGTCTCGGCGGGCATGTCGGGCGTCTCATCCTCGGCATGGGGATGATCGGAGTCTTCGCGTTCATCGTCATGCTGATGGTGATCTTCGTCGCAATGTATGTGCTGATCGCGCCGTACAGCGCCGAGATCGCCGCTGCTGGAGAGAACGAAGCGGCGGTGCGCGCCATTATGGAACGCGCCTTGGCGGCGCAACCCAATGTCTTCTTGTTTAGCCTGACAGCCGGCATGGTCCTGCTGTTCGTGCTGACCACGCGCTTCTACTTCGCCGCGCCTGCGACGATCGATCGGCGGCGCGTGACTGTGTTCGATAGCTGGCGAATGACGCGTGGATCGTTCGTCCGCATTCTGATATCGCGCATCGTGCTGCTGGGGCCGGCGCTGATTTTGGTGGGCGCGCTGCAGTCCTTGGCGGCGATGTTGCTGGGTGCGCCGAGTGATCCGGCGAGTTTGCTCGCATACGGGCAGACCAATCGCGTTGGCTTTGCGCTTTTCTATGCGAGCGCGATCTTCTTCCAGCTTTCGATCTTTTCCGCACTGGAAGCGGGGCTTTCGGCCAATCTCTACCGCGCTTTGAAGCCTGCTGATGTGCCGCCTGTCGCCCGAGGCTCGACCGACTCGCGTTGAGTCGCTAAGAGGCGCGTCCCCATGACCGCTTCACGCCCATATGTGCGCGATGTTTTGCGCCTCGCCGGACCCGTCGCTCTTGCGCGACTGGGGATCATTGGCATGGGCCTTGTTGACGTTATCGTCGTTGGCCAATTGGCGCCTGACGAATTGCCGTATCAAGCGCTCGGCTGGGCGCCGACGGCGGTGTTTCTCGTCGCAGCGATCGGCTTGTTGCAGGGCGTGCAGGTGCTGGCTGCGCGTTCGGTGGGCGAAAATAATCCGCAAGGCGCGGGCGTAGCACTTCGGCGCGGGCTGGTGCTTGGGCTGCTCGCTGGCGTGAGTTCCGCTGGTCTCATGTGGCTCGGCGGCGAGCGTCTGTTCACGACCTTCGGCATCGGTGAGGATCTCGCTGGGCCGTCAACGCCGGTGATGGCGGTGCTCGCGCTCTCTATCCCGCTGCATTTGCTTTATGTGGCGGGCACATTCTTTCTCGAAGCGATCAAGAAGCCGGGCATCAGCACCGCGATCATGTGGGGCGCGAATGTCGTCAACCTCGCGCTGAATTTATTGTGGGTGCCTGAGCATGGCGCCATTGGCTCGGCCTGGGCGACTGTTGGCGCGCGCGTATTTCTCGCTGGCCTGATCCTGATCTGGATCTATTTCATTCTGCGCGATCGCAAGCACTTTGGCGTCGGCGTGAAGAAGGCCGTCGGCCCGACCTATGGAGCGCTGCTCGCGGTGGGTATTGCTGCGGCGGTGAGCCAAGCTGTGGAAGCTGGCGCGTTCTCCGCGATGACAGTGATCGCAGGGCGCCTGGGTGCGGAGTTTGTCTCTGCGTATCAGATCATCCTCAACATTATGGCGCTGGTGTTCATGGTGGCGCTCGGCGTTGGCGCGGCGAGTGCCGTTTTGGTGTCCGAAGCGATCGGCCGGAACGCGCCGCAAGACGCTTCGCGCGCGGGATGGACTGGTATCGGTCTCAACGCCATCGGCATGATCATTGCCGCTATCGTGTTGCTCGTGTTCGCCGAGCCGATCGGGCGCGGCTACACTGCGGATGCGTCGATTGCGGCTTTGGTGGCGTCGCTGA
Source organism: uncultured Terricaulis sp. (assembly GCA_964478365.1). Classification (GTDB taxonomy): domain Bacteria; phylum Pseudomonadota; class Alphaproteobacteria; order Caulobacterales; family Aquidulcibacteraceae; genus Vitreimonas. The sequence continues at coordinate 10,237 of CAYZIJ010000063.1, read as the reverse complement.
TGTGGGTGGCGGCGTTGGTGCTGCATCCGGATGGCGCGCAAGTTGTCGCCTCTTCAGCGTTGCGCGCGCGCGGCGACAATTGGTTTCCGACCTTCAGCCACATTCTGGCTTATGCGATCGTGATGCCGGTCTTGGGCTTTTGGCTGGCGGAGACACGTGAGATGGGGGTCGCCGGGCTCGTTCTGGCGATCTTCTGGTCGAGTATCGTGAGTGCTCTTGTGTTGTTGCTGCGATGGTGGGCGCTGGCGCGGAAGCTGCCTAAGCCGGTGGAAGCCGCTTAGGCGTTCACACCCAGAATCCAGCCTTCCTGGTGCTCGACGGCGTCGCGTCGCGCGTCTTCCTTCGCCGGGCCAAAGAGCGCGCCGAGCTGAGCCTTTTCATCGAGCGCCGCGAAACGCTCGCATGCGCCGCGCACTTGCGCTTGATCTTTGATCTCGCCGGCATTGGGTTTGGTGGCGAAGAGGCTCGGATAGATTTCCGCGAATATGGCGTCGACGCCGTCAAGGTCAGCAGGCGCGAGCGGCTTCCAACCGGTCTCAAATGGCCACAGCTTCGCTGCGCGCTCATCGCGCAAACGCTTGATGATCGGCAGGCCGGTGAGCGCCTGACCGCCAACGGAGCCTTGATAGTAGAGCTTCCAGATCGAGGAGGGACCTTTGATCGCTTCCTCGCTCAAACGAAACTCAGGCAAATCGCTCGGCGCATGATCGCGCACGCGCTTGGCTGAGAGCATGGTCTGCTCATCGCGCGCTGGCGCTCCCCAGAATGGAAACGCCTCGCCGGTCATCAACCGGTTCATCTTCGCGCCGACTTGGAAGCGGTTGTTGGTGTTGTCCGGCTTGTCTTTGATTTCCTTCGCGACGAAGTCGAGCAGCGCCCGCCACGGCTCGCCTTTGAGCTGCAGCGCAGCGGCTGTGCCGCGTGGAAAGCTCAGCGGGAAGTCAAAGCCAACCAGTACCCGCTCGCGTTTCAGTTTCAGATTATCGAGGATGGCTTGCAGTTGCTGTTCGGCAGCCGCGCGCGTTGGCGGATTGTGCGCTTCGAACGCCATCTGGAAGCGCACGTTGCGCTTGAAGACGCCAATCCATATGGAATCCGCACCAGTCGTCGGCTTCGACGCGGCGCTCCAGTCCACCATGACGTAAGCTTGGAACAGTTTCTGCTGCATTGTTCTTCGTGTTCTTGATGATGTGCTGGGCGTCTCCGTGGTTCACCACGAAGACGCGGCAGAGCACGAAGAAATCTCAGTCCAGTTTAACCAGCATCTTACCGGCATTGGCGCCGGTGAAGAGGTGGAGGAACGCTTGGGGCGCACGCTCGATGCCGTTTTCGATCGTCTCTTCCCACTTGATCTTGCCTTCTTTCACCCACTGACCCATCTCGGCGATGAATTGGTCGCGCATGTCGATGAAGTCGACGACGATGAAGCCCTGCATCTTGATCCGCTTGCCGACGACGTAAGCGAGGTTGCGCGGCGCAGCCGGCGGCTCCTTTGCGTTGTAGATCGAGATCATGCCGCATTCGATGAAGCGCGCGAACGGACGTGCCGCCTCAAGCGCCACTTCCAGGTGTTCGCCGCCGACATTATCGAAATAGATGTCGATGCCGCGCGGCGCTGCGGCGCGGACGTTCTCCAGCAGATTGCCGGCCTTGTAGTTGATGCCCGCGTCGACGCCGCGTGTTCTGAGCCAATCAAGCTTGGCGTCCGATCCCGCCATCGCAACAACTGTGCAACCGCGGATCTTGGCGATCTGGCAGACGGTCGCGCCAACTGCGCCGCCGGCAGCCGAGACGAGAACGACATCGCCGGCTTTTGGCTCACCGATGCGATGGAAGCTCGAATACGCGGTCATGCCCGGCATGCCGAGTACGCCGAGATAGGCCTGAGCAGGGACGCCGGTCTGCGGCAGCTTGTTCAACCCAGCGGCCGGCGCCACGAACGCTTCGCGCCAGCCGTTCATGCTGTCGACCAAATCGCCGGGTGCGAATTTTGGATCGTTGGATTTCACCACCGTGCCGATGGCGCCACCCTGCAGCGCTTCGCCGAGTGCGAATGGCGGCACGTAGCTCGGGCGGTCGTACATGCGTCCGCGCATGTAGGGATCGACTGACATCCACGAATTGCGCACCAGCACTTCGCCAGGGCCGGGGTCAGGAATTTGCACCGTCGCCACCTCGAAGTTCGAGGCTTCGGGCATGCCCACCGGGCGGCTCTTCAAACGGACTTCGCGCGCCGTGATGGGCATGGGTGATCGCTCCTGATCGTGATTGGGCGCGACCATAGCGAAAAACGCTGGCGGGGAAAGGTTTCCCGCCTGCCTGCTTTGCACCCGCGGCGCTGGACAGCCCCGCCCAGGGCGCTCCATAACCCGGCCCTTCCAACAGAAGAATCTAACCTTATGTCCATCCGCCTCCGCTTCGCGCCGTCACCGACGGGCCGCATCCATGTCGGCAATGTGCGCACTGCGCTCATGAACTGGCTGTTCGCGTTGCGTCAGGGTGGCCAGGTGCTGCTGCGCATCGATGACACCGACATCGCCCGCTCGACCAGAGAGTACGAGCAAGCGATCGAGAATGATCTGCGTTGGCTGGGCCTGCCGTGGGACGATCGCGCCAATCAGTCGGCGCGCTTCGGTGTCTATGAGAAGGCGGCGCAGAAGCTGAAAGATGCCGGGCTGCTCTATCCGGCCTACGAGACCGAGGACGAGCTCGATCGTAAGCGCAAAATCGCGCAAGCGACCGGTAAGCCGCCGGTCTATGATCGCGCGGCGCTGAAACTGACCGACGATGACCGCGCTAAACTCGAAGCCGAAGGACGCAAGGCGCATTGGCGCTTTAAGCTCTCAGGCGGGCGCAAGGATTGGGTCGATCTGGTGCGCGGGCCGCAATCGATCGACACCGCTTCGCTCAGCGATCCGGTGCTGATCCGCGAAGACGGCGCGTTCCTCTACACGCTGCCCAGCGTCGTCGATGATATCGACTTCAAGATCACGCATATCGTGCGCGGCGAAGATCACGTCACGAACTCCGGCGTGCAGATTGAAATCTTCGAAGCACTCGGTGGCGCCGTGCCGACGTTCGGCCACTTCCCATTGCTGGTTGGCGCTGATGGCGCAGCATTGTCGAAGCGCATTGGCTCGCTTGGCGTGGGTGAGTTGGGTGACGAAGGCTATGAGCCGATGGCGCTGCTGTCGCATCTGGCTAAGATCGGCACCTCCGATCCAGTTGAAGCGCGTTTGACGATTGCGGCGCTCGCGGATGAGTTTGCGTTCGAGAAGATCGGTCGCGCACCGGCGCGCTTCGATCCGGAAGAACTGAAGCGCGTCAATGCGTCAGTGGTTCACCAGCTCGATTATGCCGCCGTCAAAGATCGCCTTGCCAAGCTTGGCGCTGATAAGGGCGAAGCGTTCTGGCTCGCTGTGCGCGCCAATCTCACGCTGCTGCCGGAAGTGAAAGACTACGCGCAGATCGTCGATGGGCCGATCACGCCAGTGATCGCCGACGCCGGTTTCGCTGCCGCCGCCGCTGAGCTTTTGCCAACGGGCGCTTACGACGCAACATCATGGCAGGCCTTCACCAATGCCGTGAAGGAAAAGACCGGTGCGAAAGGCAAAGCGCTCTTCATGCCGCTCCGCCAAGCGCTCACCGGCATGGATCACGGCCCGGAAATGGCGGCGCTCTTCCCGTTGATCGGCGAAGAGCGCGCGCGCAAGCGTCTGTTGGGTGAGGCGGCTTAAGCCGTTCGGTCCAACGCGGCGATCTCCGCGTCGAGCTTCTTCACCGCAAGCGCGTTGATCCAGGCTACAAAGCCGAACATGAGCCCGACTAGGGCGGCGCCCAGCGCGAACACGGCGATCCGTGCGATGAGCGGCGCTTCAAGTTCGGGCACGAACGCGACGCCTGCGAGAAACACCGTCATGCCTGGCGCGAACGGCGCAAGATACCAGCGCCACACCGTCGCGAGCGCTGCGCGTTGCCGCACGAGTTCAGCGCGATGGAAATCGGTGAGGCTCGCGGTGTTGTCACGCTCTGCGTTCGTTGCGGCGCGGCCAAGCGCGTAGAGCTTCCAGCACACATAAAGTGCGCCCGCGATGATCAGCACCGCGCCCGCTTGGATCGCCGGCGCAGGCGCCGTCACCGCGATGCGGCCGAACGCGACAACGATGAACGCCGCCGCCGCATACTCGATCCAGTTGCGCCAACGGATGCGCGTTTGAAAACGATCGGCGCGCGTACGGATTTCGGCGAGCGACATGGTGAAGGGCTCCTGGGTTTGATTGGTCCAGAGCGACTGAAGGGGATCGCGGTCAGACATTGGCGTGCTCATGGAAAGCTTTGGCGAGCTGCGCCTTGAGGCGCGAAATGCGGGTGGCGATGGCGCCGGTTGTGAAGCCGGTGATTTCGGCGATGGCGGCGGCGTCGAGGTCTTCGAGATAAAGCGTGAGCACTTGGCGATCTGGTGCTGCGAGTTTGCGGATGAGGGCGTTGAGCTTCTCGATCGCGTCGCTCTGTTCGATGTCGGCGCTCAGACTGCGCGTCTCCGGCAGGTGCTCGATCTCATCGACGCTGACACTTCCCGCGCGGCCGCGGCGCTCGCGGTCAATGTAGGAGGCGGCGACATTGTGTGCGACGCGATAGACCCAGGTGCGCATGGAGCAGCGGCCGTCGAACGAAGCCAAGCTCCGCCAGAGCGCAACGTGCATGTCTTGCAGCAAGTCGCGGCGGCGTTCGGCGTTCGCCTCACTGGCCCGCGCTAAGCGCTGCATCGCCGTGCCGAACGCAGCGGCAGCGTCGAGATAGCGTGCGTCTTGGTCGGGATTGTCCCTCATGAGCGCTATAGTCTAGCGGCGCTGCGTTTTCTTACGAGGGCTTAGCCGGCTTTCTGCTTGTCCCAGGCCTCGATCAAGGCGCGAGCGAAGGACAAGGCGAGCCCTTTGACACGGAGTTGGACGTCCTCGCGGGTGTCGTTGAACGCCGCAAAGTCGGCTGTCAGTTCAGCTTCTTCCGTCGCTTTTTTCATTTGCGCTTGCGCATCGGTCATGAACTTTTCCGCCGCTGTCACGAAGGCAGGGACGTTGCCGTCGGGGTGAAGCGCAATATCCATGACGACGGCAGTGCGTTGATCGGCGGCGAGGAAGACGACGTTCCAGTCGTCGTAGGGGTAGAGATCGAGCGTGGTCATCAGAAACGTGCCCGCGTCGCTATTCCAGCACGGATCGGGGATCAGAAAGAACGGCCGCAATTGCGCGCTGGGTAGAAGCGATTGCGCGTTCGCTTGCGCCATTGCGGTGCGCTCATCGAGTGTGCGTTTGCCTTGCTCGAGCCGTGCATGGATGGACGCGCCGTTTGGGACGAGGTTCATCTCGTCATTGGGATTGAACCCCAAGTCGCGCAGCATTGCCCCGCTTTGACCGTCCCAGACTTCGTCAGGAAGGACCTTTCGCCGACCATGCGGATCGGTGCTGGGCGGCGTCGGCGCTTGGGCGGCAGCGCTCGATGGGCGTTTACCGAAGCTCATATGGCCCCCGGACGATTCGGCGTCCAAGCTAGGCCGGTGTCGTTAACTTCTGGTTCAGACCGGAACTTTGACGCCCAAAGCGGCGAGGCATTCTTCGATCGAATTCGTGTTTTGGACGCTATCGCTGAACGAAGCGGGGGTCAGTTTGGCGTCGATCGTGTGCTGAATGAGCGTGAGGAAGGGCGCCCAGAAATCGTCCTCGGACAGAAACACGACGGGCTTCTTGTGCAAATCGAGCCGGCGCCAGGAGAGCGTTTCGACCGCTTCCTCAAGCGTGCCGATGCCGCCGGGGAGCACGACGAACGCGTCGCTTTCCTCGAACATGATCATTTTGCGCTCGTGCATGGTGTCGACCATGCGGTGCGGCACGCTGTCGAGGATGATCTCACGACGCTCCAGGAAGCGCGGCATGACGCCCAAAACTTCGCCGCCGGCAGCGTGCGCGGCTTTGGCGCTGCGGCCCATCAGTCCGATCGAGCCGCCGCCATAAACCATGCGCAAGCCGTTCTTGGCCAAGGCCTCACCGAAGCGCGTCGCCAAGTCGTGATAGGCGGGCAGAGTCGACTCCGACGAGCCGCAATAAACGCAAACGCTGCGAACAACCGGCGGGAGGGGACTGGAATCAGCCATGGGCAAGATCAACCTTAGCGCCTGAGGCGCCATTGCGGGGAAATTTCCTCGCGCCTAAGTGCTGCCTTCAAGGATTGTTCCAAATGGCGCGCGGTGAAGGCAGGACAGTGTCGGCGGCGGAACCAGCCGTCGATCTATCGCCGCCCATGGTGCGTACGATCGGCCGGCTGATGAGTCTGATCGGCGGCTTGCGTGGCCCCGGCTATCGGCTGCGCTTGGTCGGCGCGTTCGTTTTGACGTTGCTCGGCAAGGTGTTGGCGGTGTTTTCGCCGCTTGTGCTGGCGGACGGCATCAATGCGTTGAGCGCGGGCGATGCGTCAGGCGCGTTGCCGCTGTTTCTAGGTCTCGCCGGGTTTTGGGCAGCGCTTCGTTTCGCTTCGACTGCGGGCCCACAAATCCGCGACGCGATCTTCCAGCCGATCAGCGAAGAGGCGCAGCGGCGCGCCGGCACGAACGTGTTTTCTCACGTTCACAATCTCTCGGTGCGCTTCCACCAGTCCAAGCGCACCGGCAGCGTCTATCGCATCATCGAGCGTGGCGTGCGCGCCATCGACTTCTTGTTGCGCTTTCTCGCCTTCAACATCGCACCGACTGTCATCGAACTGTTACTCGCGGCCGTCGTTCTCGGCGCGCGCTATGGCTGGCAATTCGCACTAATCGCGGGCGCGACTGTGTTCATCTATGCCTGGATCACGTTCGGCGTGACTGAATGGCGATTGAAACACCGCCGCGAGATGAACGAGGCCGATAGCGAGGCGGCGGGCCGCGCGGTGGACTCGCTGCTCAACTTTGAGACGGTGAAAAGTTTCGCGGCCGAGACGCGTGAGAGTGAACGCTACGATCGGGCGTTGGCGTCTTATGCCGATGCAGCGGTGAAATCGAACACGTCGCTTGTGCTGTTGAACGTGCTGCAGACGCTGATCATGAATATCGGCTTGGTCGGCATGGTGATCGCGGCGGGCTATCTGGTGGCCAGCGGACCGATGGGGCCGGGCGACATCACCGCCGTCATTCTGATCATGACCAATCTTTATGCGCCGCTGAACATTCTCGGCTTCGCGTATCGCGAGATCAAACAAACCTCGATCGATATGGAGAAGATGTTCGGCCTGCTCGACGAAGCGCCGGACGTGGCCGATGCGCCGGGCGCGGTTGCACTGCACGCAAAGCGCGGCGAGGTGGTGTTCGAGAACGTAGGCTTCGCGCATGAGGGGCGCGATATGGGGCTGGATGCGGTTTCCTTTACTGCGGGGGCCGGACAGACGACGGCGATCGTCGGCCCTTCCGGCGCGGGGAAGTCGACTGTGTTGAAGCTGCTGTTCCGGTTCTACGATCCAGTGGCGGGACGCGTAACGATCGACGGGCAGGATTTGCGCAAGGTCACGCAAGCCAGCTTGCGGTCGGCGCTTGGCTTGGTGCCGCAGGATGTTGTGCTCTTCAACGACACGATCCGTTACAACATCGCCTACGGCAAGCCGGACGCGACTCAAGCTGAGCTCGATCAAGCCGCCGCGCGCGCGCAGTTGCTGCATTTCATTGAAGCGCTGCCGCAAGGCTGGGACACGCGCGTGGGTGAGCGCGGCCTGAAGCTGAGCGGCGGCGAAAAGCAGCGTGTCGGTATCGCGCGCGTGGTGTTGAAGGATCCGGCGATCCTTATCTTGGACGAAGCAACGTCCTCGCTCGATAGTGTGACCGAAGATGAGGTGCAGAGCGCTTTAGAAGAAGCGTCGCGCGGCCGCACTACTATTGTCGTCGCACACAGGCTGTCGACGATCGCCAATGCCGATCAGATCGTGGTGCTTGAGGACGGCCGCATCGTTGAGCGCGGGACCCACAGCGCGCTGATCGCTCAAGATGGGCTTTATGCCGATCTCTGGAAGCGTCAGGCGGAAGAGCCGAAGGTCGCGGCGGAATAGCTATTCCGCCAAGAACTCGCCGACATTCAGCACAACAGTGCACTCGTATTGCGTACCCGCGCGTGTGCAGAAATCCACGAAGGACGGGTTCTCGCGGATCGGCGTGGTAAAGCGCCATGTGCGATTGCCATCTACGATCTGCTGCCCGCCTTCGGCGCTCCAGGCTTCAAGTCCGTCAAAGAAGCGTCGCGCGACATCGCCGTTGCAATGGAAGCGGATGACGTTGCCTTCGCGGTCGTAGCCGGGGGAGCTCACGGATTGAACGATGCAGTCGGCGTAGAAGCGAGCTTGTGTTGGCGCTGGTTGGCCTGGTGCGACCGCGAGTGAAGGCGGTCCTGCCGGCGCCTGGTCGCCGCCACCAGACGTGGCGCAACCTGCCAGCATCGCCACCAACAAAAGTCCGACTACGCTACGCATCATCGTCCCAAATCCTTTTTCACGACTTGCGCCGCATTGTGTCCTGGCGCGCCGGTTACGCCGCCGCCTGGATGTGTGCCCGAGCCGCACATATAAAGCCCCGCGATCGGCGTTCGATAATCGCCATGACCCAAGACTGGTCGCGCGCTGAACAATTGGTCAAGCGAAAGCGCGCCGTGCATGATGTCACCGCTGGTGAGACCAAACGTGCGCTCAAGGTCCAACGGCGAAAGCACCTGGCGTCCGAGCACGCTCGCCGCGAACCCTGGCGCGTGCTTCTCGACCGTTGCGATCATAAGATCCGCGACTTCGTCTTTGTGATCGTCCCATGAGCGTCCGCCGGAGAGTTCTGGCTGCACGTGCTGACAAAACAGCGATGCGACGTGCTTGCCCGGCGGCGCCAATGTGTCGTCGAGCATGGAAGGGATGAGCATCTCCACGATCGGCTCGCGCGACCAACCATATTGGCGCGCATCGTCGTAAGCGCGCTCCATGTATTGCAGCGATGGTGCGATGATGATGCCGGCGGTGAGGTGATCGCCGGGTTCGGGCTTGCACCTAAAGCGCGGCAACTCAGAAAGTGCTACGTTCATGCGGAACGTGCCGGAGCCGACTTTGTAGCGCGTGACGCGCTCGCGGAAATCGTCGGGCAGGGCGTCTTGCGGCGTGATGCGGCCGAAGAGGAGCTTCGGGTTGAGATTGGAGATGATCGTCTTGGCGCGGAGCGTTTCGCCGCTCTCGGTCAACACGCCGCGTGCGACCGGCGCTTCGTCCATGATGACGCCGCCTGCGCGTCGCGGTTCGCGCTCGACGATCAATTCTTTCACGTTGACGCCGGTGCGGATCTCAACACCGCGCTCGCGGCAGCACGCGGCCATGGCTTGCGTGATCGCGCCCATGCCGCCGATGGCGTGGCCCCACAGCCCTTTCTTGCCGTTCACCTCGCCGAAGACATGGTGCAGCAAAACGTAAGCCGAGCCTGGCGTGTAGGGGCTGGCGAAATTGCCGACGACGGAGTCGAAGCCGAAGAGCGCCTTCACCGGAGCGCTCTCGAACCACACATCGAGCCATTGGCCGGCCGACTTGGTGAAAAGATCGAGCAGATCGCGCTTGGCTGTGAGATCAAGCTTGTTGAGGCGCCCGGCCAATTGCGCGGCGCGCAGGCCTTCCTCAATCGCGCCGACTATACCGCGCTCGGTGAGGTTCGGAGGTTGCTGTAGCAATAGCGCGCGCACGACATCAGCGATGACTTCAAGTCGTCGCTCGTACTCGGGCAGCTTGATCGCGTCATGATTGGAGAAGCGCGCGACTTGCTCCTGCGTGATGCCCGGCGCTGACATAAAGTAGTCGCCGTCCGGCAACGGCAAGAAGTTAGAGACTTTGCGCTCGACAATCTTCAGCCCGTGCCGGTGCAGTTCGAGGTCAGCGATCACTTTCGGGTTCAGTAGCGAGACCGTGTAGCTAGCGACAGAATTGCTGAAGCCCGGATAAAACTCCTCAGTCACCGCCGCGCCGCCGACGACATCGCGCCGCTCCAGCACCAAAACCTTCAGGCCTGCCTCGGCCAAGTAAGCCGCGCACGTCAGCCCGTTATGGCCCCCGCCGATGATGATGACGTCGTGCAATGCGATCTGCTCCCCAGGCCGTCATGGCCGAGCAAGCGCGCAAACAAAAGCCCCGCGGCCTCTGAGGCGCGGGGCGAGAATTAATCCAACACAAGAAGACACGAGAAAAGGAGAATGGCTCCCCGGGTAGG
>CAYZIJ010000062.1:0-14000 GCA_964478365.1 uncultured Terricaulis sp. | reverse complement strand
GAGGCGTGCTCTATCCACGGATTTCAGCGTCGGTCTTCGCCGATAGCGGGATCAGCACAATGGGCCGAAATTGACTCGACCCTGCTGCGGGTAAGAATTTGTCTAGCGGCAATGATTGGCCTGAAGCGGACTTTCGACCTGGCCCGCAATGGGGCGATCGTGTTGAAAAACGCTCCGTGACTGGCCGTTAGGACACATGCTGATTCCATCATTGGAGCGGATAGAGGCGACGATGCTTGGCCTACAGCAGGTGATGCAGGGAGCGCTGTTTTACGAGGCTTCAGGCCTGCGCGGCGCTTCCTTCCACTGCCTCGCCGCCAAGGCAATTCGCTTATGCCTCGCGCCCCTGGCGTGGTCAGGTCAGGCGCACCGGCCTTTCCCGAATCCACTGGGACAACAGCCATTTTTCGCCACGTAGCACCGGCTTGCCAGCGTGAAGCGAGTCGCGCTCGGGCGCGCCGCTTCCCGACACACTCCAGAAAATCAGCGCATCGCCGCGCTCGCCCTTGTACTGCAGGTTCAGGCGCGGAAAGGCGGTTTCGCCGCCTTCATAGCCCTCATTGAGATACACAAGCACGGTCGCCATCCGCAGTCCGCGGGTCTGCGCTTCGCTCGCAAAAGCATGCCCGTCTGGACCCCAAGGCGTCATAACGTCGTAGTGGGGCCGGTATTCCTCGCCCGGACCGTAGTGGAGGATGTTCACGGGCTCGTGGTGGCTGAGTTCGGTTCCGGTCGCACGCGCAATGCGACCGCAGACCAGTTGCATCACCAGATCGCCTTCGAGGTGCGCGAAACCGGCCGATGAGTTGGTGCGGCCCTTAGAAACCGTCGTGGCGCCGTCAGGAATGTTCACGACAGCCCGCGTGAGTCTCGACTTAGCCGTCTTGATCAACCAATCGCACACAGGCGCGGGCAAAAATCCCTTGACCGAGAACATGCGCGGAGCGTCGGCCAGCGGCTCGAGTTCAATGGTCTTGCGCCACGGCGTCATATCCAGCGCATCAACGCCCAGGATGCGCAGTATCGCTTGGGCTTCGCCGCTGCCGAGCGCCGCGGCCCGCTTCACCAGCGTGTGCGCGCCGCTCACGCTTTTCGCCCGCCCAAGGCCCCTCGCCATTAGCACCGATTTGAACAGGAGCGCGGGCGGGAAGTTCTGCGCGCACGAAGCGACAAGAAGCGCTTCGGCTTCTTCAACCGGCGGCGCGTCTCGCAGGCTTAGAATAGCCGCCTGGGCGAGCGTCAGTTGGGCTTGAGGGTCGCCGGCGCGGGCGCGCTCGCGGAGGGCGGCAATCGTGATCATGGCGAAGCGCGTCAGTGATACAATCCGCGCCGGCGCCGCGCCATCTCAATCATCGGTTTCCCCGGTTGGGGCGATGAACCAATCCGGAAATGGCGTGCCTCTTTTGTTTCTGCGTCAATCACTTCGCCGCGCGCTTCTGCTTAGGTGAGCGACCGCTTTCGGCGAATTCCAGCCTGATGCCCGTTACAAATCGAATGTCCGCCCTCGAGCCATGAGCTGACTCTAGTCGCCCCAGCATGACGGCGAGCATTGCTTTGCACGCGTTTGCTGTACGGTGCGTTGATGACCGCTCCTGCACGTCGCCTGACTCCCATCCGCATCGCGATGATCGTGGCGCTTGCTGCGGTGTTGGCGCTGATCTTTGCCCCCGCCGCGATTGCGGCAGGGGCGGGGAGATTCGTCGGAGAGCTTTGGGTGTCGGTGATAGGCGCCATTATCGGCATGTTCGGCGGCTAGGCTGGCCGCGGGATTGAACTCAAGTCGAGCGAGGACTAACGCTCGGTAGTCCCGAAGCTGGCGCCGCGTACGGCGTCATAAACGGCATCGAAGACGGGCAATTGTGGATCGGCTGGCGCGGTGATGATGGTCGCCTCGTCGTTCAAGTCCAAGATGTTCGCTTCGTTAATCTGAAATGCTGGCCAATCTGGAAGAGCCGGGGCGTTCGGATTGCCGCTGCTTGCGAAATTGACCCAATAGCGCGCCATCGTGTCGGCAAGGCGTCGGTCGCCTGTGCTCCATGACCAGTCCTCTTGGTCGAGGTGGTCGAACATGTACCAAAGTTCGGCAAAGTGCGCCGCGCCCCATTCTTCGCGTACGTCACCTGTCGGAAATGGCGGGCGCTGTGAGAAGCGATAGTAAAACACCGAATGCGAACTCATCCGCGCGTGAAGGCGCGCCCACGCCCACATGTCCCAGCCGAAGCGCAAATCACGATCGAACATCAGACGAGCTTGACGCGCTTCGGCGTCCGCCGTGAACGGGTAGGCGGCGAGCAGAGGCGGTGGCAGTGAACCCCAAGCACGCTGGATGTCACTGTTAAAGCTCTCCGCAGTTACGGCGCGCACATCGATGAGCGAGCGCGCCTCCTCGGCGTTCGATCCGACAATCAGCGGGACGTCATTGAAGGCGCCAGATACATAAGCGTCGTATGGCGTGCGCGGCAGAACTGCTGGCTCAATCACCGGATGGCTGACGCGCTCCGCTCTCCAAAGCAAATGTTCGGCGGGGAGGGCGCGCAGGTCTGCAAGCGACATTGCGCCCAGCGCTTCGGCGAAAGCGACGCCGTCGCGTTCGGCGTTCACCAGCAGATAGTTCGGCGCGATTTCGATTGGCTCGAACACGCCGCCGCTCTGCGCGATGGCGCGATCAAAGAGGCCGTGCGCGCGTGGCGAAGCCACCAAGAGGCTGATCGACATGGCGCCTGCAGACTGGCCAAAGAGCGTGACGTTGTCGGGATCGCCGCCAAAAGCGCTGATGTTGCGGTTGACCCATTCAAGCGCCGCGATCTGGTCCATGAGTCCATAATTGCCCGATGTTGCGGCGCCAGATTCTGCACTGAGTTCCGGATGCGCCAGAAAGCCGAGCGCGCCGAGCCTATAGCTCAAGGTCACCACCACCACGTCGCGGCGCGCGAGGCGATCGCCCCAATAAAGCGGCAGTGCGGTGGCGCCGTTGGTGTAACCTCCACCGTGGATCCAAACCATGACTGGAAGCCGAGCGCGCCCGCGTGTTGATGCGCGGGGCGCCCACACATTGAGGTAGAGACAGTCTTCAGCGGTTTCGGGCGGTGGCTCGCCGGGCATCGACACGCCTGCTTGCATGCATGCCGGCGCGAATGTCTGGGCGCTCCGAACGCCGCGCCATGCTGGTGCGCGAAGCGGCGGTCGCCAGCGGAGATCGCCGACGGGCGCCGCTGCGTATGGAATTCCGAGCCAGGCGCTGACGCCGTTGGCGTTGGTCCCGGCGACGCGCCCCTCTGTCGTGCGCGCGATTTGGGCGGCCGCAGGCGACGCCGCGAGTAACAAATATGTTGCCAGAGCCGCGATTAGTCTTGCCAGCATTCGTCATTTTTCCACGTCGTCCAACGGAGCCAAACTAGGCGCGTCGCAGCGCGGTGGGCGATATCGGTTTGTCACCCCCACGGCGCCAGCGGTCACATTCGCGGTGCGCGTGGCCCCAGCGGGGTATGGACAAGACCATGCGCCGGGGTTTGAGATCGGACGCATGACCCAAACCGCCGCCCGTCTCGGCCACGCGCGTCTCTCGATGCTCGAATGGACCGGCCTGTCCTTCCTCTATTGGTTGGTGTTCATGGGCGCACTCACGCCCGGCAACATCAGCAATGCGCTCGACGCGGGTGTTGCACCCGATTTTCTGCGTGAGGCCATCCGTCTGTGCGCGGCAGCGGCGCTCGGCGCATCGGTTACGCCGCTTCTGCTGTGGTTGGCGGAGAAGGCGCCGGTGGCGGGTAAGCCGGCGCGACGCAATCTCGCTTTGCAGGGCGCGGCGATCGTCGCGCTTTCGGTCGTGCTCATTGTAGTCTCGTGTTTCCTCGTGGCGTGGGTGATCTGGGGCCAGTTGTGGCCATCGCCGACGGTGGTGTTCGAACAGCTCTTGGCCGACACGCTGTTGCTCGTCCTGTGCAATGGCTTGTTGTTGGGCGCCATGCAGATTGCACCCAGATTGCAGGGCCAAGCGCGTGAGGTGAGGTGGGCAGAACAGCTGACCCTGGGTGAGCGAGGCCACCTGAAAATCGTCAATCTGAGGACGGTTGAGTGGGTCGAAGCGCAGGGAAATTACCAAGCCATCCACGCCGACGACGGGGTACACCTCTATCGCGGCACGTCTGAGGGGCTTGAGGCTATGCTTGACCCTGACCAATTCGTACGAATCCACCGCGGCCATATTGTTGCGAGGAACAAAATCAGCGCGGTGGAAGCGCTGCCCAGCGGCGACGCCACTGTCGTGATGCAGAGCGGCGTACGTTTGCGCCAATCACGGCGCTATCGAAGCGCGCTGCGGGCGGTGCTCGCGCGTCCCAGGTAGCGCGGCTGTATTGACCGCCTGTGCGCCAATTGTCGGGCTTTTTTGGCGGTTGGCGCCTTCCCAATCCGCACTCCGTCCGTTATACGCCCCGCTTCCCGCGCGGGAGGGCAACCCAATTAGCCATTGGCCGCCCCTACCGCGCATCCACTCAGGCCGGGCGGTTTAACGATCTCCCGGCGCTAAGCGAGAGGTACATCATGGCTAAGAAGGTCATGGGGCAGATCAAGCTCCAGGTGCCGGCTGGCGCTGCCAATCCGTCACCACCAATTGGTCCTGCGCTCGGTCAGCGCGGTCTGAACATCATGGAATTCTGCAAAGGCTTTAACGCCCGTACGCAGGACATGAACAAGGGCGATCCGTGCCCGGTCGTCATCACCTACTACCAGGACAAGTCCTTCACCTTCGAGATCAAGACGCCGCCTGCGTCGTTCCTGATCAAGAAGGCCGCGAAGATGGCCACGGCGAAGAAGCCGGGCTCCGGCTCGAAGAAGCCGGGCATCGATTTCGTCGGCAAGATCACGATGGCCCAGTGCAAGGACATCGCGAAGGCGAAGCAAAAAGATCTGAACGCCGCCGATCTCGATCAGGCCGCGAAGATGGTCGCTGGTACTGCGCGCTCGATGGGCGTGCAGGTGGTGGAGTAAGACCATGGCCGAAGCAAAAAAGAAGACGCCTGGCGTCACCAAGCGCATGGCCAAGAGCCACGCTGACATTGATAGCCGCAAGCTGCACACGCTTCCCGAAGCGGTGAAGATGGTGAAGTCGCGCGCCAGCGCGAAGTTCGACGAGACGGTTGAAGTCTCGATGAACCTCGGCGTTGACCCGAAATATCCGGACCAACAAGTGCGCGGCGTTGTCTCGCTGCCGAACGGCACTGGCCGCACCGCGCGCGTAGCCGTGTTCGCTAAAGGCCCGAAGGCTGAAGAAGCCAAAGCGGCCGGCGCCGACATCGTCGGCGCTGACGATCTCTTCGAGATCATCAATGGCGGCAAGATCGACTTCGATCGCCTGATCGCCACGCCGGACATGATGGCTCTCGTTGGTCGTCTCGGTAAGGTTCTCGGCCCGCGCGGCATGATGCCGAACCCGAAGGTCGGCACCGTCACCATGGACGTGAAGAAGGCCATCGCCGACGCTAAAGGCGGCGCTGTCGAATTCCGCGTCGAGAAGGCGGGCATCGTTCACGCCGGCGTTGGCAAAGCGAGCTTCACCGAAGAGCAAATCCTGCAGAACGTGAAAGCGTTCGTGGATGCGGTCTCGAAGGCAAAGCCGTCGGGCGCCAAGGGCACGTTCGTGAAGAAGGTCGCGCTGTCGACCACGATGGGCCCCGGCGTTCGCGTCGACCCGTCGAACGCTCTGGCCGCTGGCTAAGCTTCACGCGAAAGCAAAAAATGAAAACGCCCCGGTGTAAGCCGGGGCGTTTTTGTTTATGCGCGCAGCGCTGCGGCGGGGCGGAAGCCTGGGTCGTCGGTGGGCGGCGTGACTTCTTCGTAGTGCGAGAACGCCATCGTGGATGAGGCGCGACCTTCGGACATCGCACGCAGCGTGTTGGGGTATCCGAACACATTCGCTAGCGGGGCCGTCGCAGTGACGATCGTAGCATCGCCGCGCTTTTGTTGGCCTCGGATCACGGCGCGGCGTGCGTTCAGATCGCCGATAATCACACCGACGTATTCTTCTGGGCTCGTGACCTCGATCGTTATCACGGGGTGGAGCAGGCGCGGGTCGCCTTCCTCTTTTAGTTCGTGGAACGCCCGCAGCGCGGCGATGCGAAACGCGGCTTCGTTTGAATCTAGATCATGGCAGGCGCCGCCGATAAGGCGCGCCGTAACGTCGGTGGGGAAGCCTGCGGTCAAGCCGTTCTGTGCGGCCTCGCGCAGAGCAGATTCGATACTAGACACGTATTTGTGCGGGACCACGCCATCGGTGATCCCGTTCTCGAACACTAAGCCTGAGTGCGGGTCCGCAGGCTCGAAAACAATCGTGACGCGCGCGAATTCACCGGACCCGCCTGTCTGTTTCTTATGCGTGTAGTCGATCGTCGCCGCGCGGCCGAGCTTTTCGCGATAGGCAATCTGCAGTGCGCCAACATTAAATTCGCCGCCCGCCGTGTCGCGCAGGCGCGTGATCCAGGAGTCGAGCTGCTCTTCGCTTGATCCGCCCAAAAGCACTGCACTGCTCTCGTCGTCGACGTGTATGTGAAGCGTCACATCCGCTGCTTTCGCGCGCTCCGCAGCGTGCACGAGTTCGGCGCGTGTGAGCGGCGAGTGGGGCTCGATAGCAACCTCAAGCAGGGGCCAATCCATGCATCTCCTCGATGATTTGCAGCGTCTGCGCCAACTATTACCTCAATATTTGTGGGCCCATAAGGAAAACGCCCCGGTGTGAGCCGGGGCGTTTTTGTGTGTTCGCGTTACTCGCCACTTACGTGCGGTCGGCTTCGCGGTCGCGTTGAGCGTCGACGTCGGCTTTCTTGATCGCGTCCTTGGCGTCGCCCAGCTTTTCGTGGACTTCGCCCTTGGCTTTATCGATCGCGCCTTCGACACGGAGCTTGTCGTTGCCGGTGGCTTTGCCGATGGCGTCTTTGACTTCGCCCGAAGCTTTATCGACCGCGCCTTTGATGTGTTCTTTGTCCATGGTTCGTCTCCTTTGGCCTGCATAACGGCGTGCGGAACCGTTGGTTCCGCACTCAGGAACAGATGCCGCAGCGATGGCGGTAGAATTCGCGCGGCGCGATGCCTACATGCAGATCGCGCCGCGCTGCTGGGATGGTCGCGGCGTTTCCATTTCGAGGGATTTCCAACATGAGCCAGGTATCCGCCTATGGCGCGGTGCGCCCTGACGCGCCGATGCAAGCCGTCACCATCGAGCGCCGCGAACTCGGGCCCGATGACGTTGCGATCGACATCACCCATTGCGGCATTTGCCATTCCGATCTGCACTATGCGCGCGGCGAGTGGGGCGAGCAGCCTTCGCCGGCTGTGCCGGGTCACGAGATTGTCGGCGTTGTGCGCGCAATTGGCGCGAACGTGACGAAGCATAAGGTCGGCGATCGCGTCGGCGTCGGCTGCATGGTGGATTCGTGCCGTCAGTGCGATGCGTGCCAAGAGGGCGAAGAGCAATTCTGCTCCAAGCAGATCGGCACCTATATGGGCGTCGAAAAGCAAACCGGTCTGCCGACTTATGGCGGCTATTCCAAAGCCATCGTCGTCACGCAGGATTTCGTGTTGCACGTTCCGGATGGGCTGAAGTCCGAGCACGCCGCGCCGTTGCTTTGCGCCGGCATCACGACCTATTCGCCGCTGCGCCACTGGAAAGTGGAGAAGGGGCAGAAGGTTGGCGTTGTTGGTCTTGGTGGCCTCGGCCACATGGCTGTGAAGCTGGCGAAAGCGATGGGCGCGCATGTTGTCGTGTTCACGACATCGCCGGGCAAAGTCGCTGACGCGAAGGCGTTGAGCGCCGATGAAGTCGTGCTCTCGAAAGATGCGGCGCAGATGAAGGCGCACACGAACAGCTTTCATCTGATCGTCAACGCAGTCTCGGCCGCGCACGATCTTGAAGCCTACACCGTGCTGCTCCGCCGCAATGGCACGCTCTGCTTGCTCGGCGCGCCGCCGGTCACGGATAGCCATGACTGGCCGCAAGTGTTCACGATGCTGATGGGCCGGCGTTCGGTCGCGGGTTCGCCGATTGGCGGCATTCGCGAGACGCAAGAGATGTTGGACTTCTGCGCCGAGAAGAATGTCGCGCCGGAGATCGAGATCATCACGCCGGACGGCATTAACGGCGCTTATGAGCGTTTGCTCAAAGGCGACATTCGCTATCGCTTCGTCATCGACATGGCGACGCTCTAACGAACAGCAAGCAGCCTCCGTTCACGCGAACGGAGGCTGCGTTCGCGTTTAGGCGCTCTTCGCAAGTTCGGCTTCGAGCACGCTGGTGAGGCGCGGATCATCCGCGGTCACGTCCGGCGCGAAGCGCGCGACGACTTCGCCGTTACGGCCGATAACAAACTTCTCGAAATTCCAGAGTACGTTCGGTGCTGGGTTCGTCGCGATCTTGAAGCCTTCGAGGCGCGCGCGGTGCGGGCCTTCGCCGGTGGCGTTCGGCTGCGCTTTGGTGAGTTCGGCATAGAGCGGATGTTGATCGACGCCGGCGACGGAGAGTTTCGAATAAAGCGGGAATTGCACGTTGTAGGTCGTGCTGCAGAAATCGGCGATCTCAGCGTCGCTGCCCGGTTCTTGTTCGCGGAAATTGTTGGCCGGGAAGCCCAGCACTTCGAGGCCCGCCGCGCGCTTGGCCTCGAACAGTTTCTCCAAGCCTTCATATTGCGGCGTCAGCCCGCACTTGGAGGCGACGTTCACGATCAGCAGCACCTTGCCCTTGTGCGCGGCCAGCGTATCGGCGCTGCCGTCGATGCGTTTGAGGGGAATGTCCTGAATCGTGGTCATGTGAGCTCCTGTTTTTGAGCGGGTTGATGCGCTATCTAGCTAGCTATGACGATCGATAACGACAACGACCTTGAGGGCCTGAAAAAGATCGGCGGCATCGTCGCGCGGACTTTGCAGGCGATGGGCAAGGCGCTCGAGCCGGGCATGACCACGCGTGAACTCGATGATATCGGGCGACAGCTGCTTGAGGTCGAGGGCGCGCGGTCGGCGCCGGAGCTTGAGTACAATTTTCCGGGCGCGACCTGCATTTCGGTGTTCCCCGATATTGCGCACGGCATTCCGGGTGATCGCGTGCTGAAGGCGGGCGATCTGGTCAACATCGACGTCTCGGCGGAGCTGAATGGTTATTACGGCGATACGGGTTCGAGCTTCGTAATGTCGCCGAAAGCGCCAAAGCTTGAGCGTCTGGCGCGTGATGGCAAGCGCGCCATGTGGTCGGGCATCAATGCAGTGCGCGCGGGCGCGAAGATCTCAGACATCGGCGAGGCGATCGAAACGTTCGCGGAGCGTGAGCGCTATACGCTGATCCGCAATCTCGCGAGCCACGGCGTTGGCCGGGGACTGCACGAAGAGCCGAAGGAAATCGCGACGTGGCGCAATCCGGGTGATCGCCGCCGCATTCCGGAAGGCCTCGTGTTCACGATCGAACCGTTTCTCTCGATGGGCTCGGAATGGGCTGTCGATGGCGACGATGAGTGGACGCTGCGCGCGGATACGGCGCGGCCCACGGTGCAGTTCGAGCATACGCTGGTTGCGACCAAGAGTGGTGCTGTGATCCTGACGGCGGCTTAGTCGTCTTCGTCGCGATCTGGCACGACGAGATCGGCTTCATCGAAATCGTAATCCAGAAGCTGCGCTGGCTTGCATTTGAGCGCTGCGCAAAGCCGCGCCAGCGTGGAAAAACGAATGCCGCGCACTTTTCCGGAGCGGAAAAGCGAGAGTTGCGTTTCGGAGATGCCGACCTCGGCAGCGAGGTCTTTCGCTTTTAGACCGCGGCGGGTGATCAGTTCGTCGAGAGTAATTCGGATCGGCATCAGATGATGTCGTCCAGTTCGCTCTTCATCGCGTGTGCTTTCGCCATCAGGTGGGAGAGCAGCACCAACGCGCCGCCGACGACGGCGAGCACGATGTCGGAGAGATCGAAGTTCAGAAATCCTGCCTGCACGACGCCGGAGAGGCGCATCAGATAGTGCAGCAGCAAAACGCTGAACGCGCCGCCGGCGATGAGTGACCAGCCGAGCGTTGTGAGCGCGCGCGCTTGTGCTGCGCCGAACATGCGGCCTTCGGCGATCTCGTTGAACGCGGGGCGGAGCGACCAGACGCCGTAGAGATAGCAAGCCTGCGGCACGATCAGGATGAGTGCGACGCGCACTTGGTCCCAATCGACGGGGCGCACGAGGTAGGCGCCGAAATATTGAAGCAGCTGCAGCACGACGACGCCCGCCACTACCCAGGTGATGAGGCTGCGATAGCGCGCGCTACGAGCGCGGAGGGTGCGGGTTGGTTTGGCGGACATGGGCGGCTCTGCGGTTCGAAACTGGCGGATTGTTCTTTAAGCTTGACTTAAAGACGGTCGTCGCGCAAGGTTTAAGTCTAACTTAAATGACGTTTGGAGGGTGGGATGGCCGCTTTGGCGGTGGAGACAAGGGCGCTGACACGCCGCTTTGGGCCGCGCGCGGCAGTGGCCGGCGTCTCGATGAGCGTGCCGGCGCAGAGCGTTTACGGCTTCCTCGGCCGCAACGGCGCGGGGAAGACGACGACGCTGAAGATGCTGCTCGGTCTGTTGAAGGCGACGAGCGGGCAGGCGGCTTTGTTCGGCGTCGATATCGGCAAGGATCGCTTGCGCGCGTCGCGCAAAGTCGGCGCGCTGATGGAGGCGCACGGCTTTTACGGCAATCTCTCCGGTCGCGAGAATTTAGATCTCACGCGCACTCTGCTCGGCGCGCCGCGCAGCGAATTGGATCGCGTGCTTGAGGTCGTAGAGATGCAGGCCAATGCGAGCCGACGTGTGTCGGACTACTCACTCGGTATGCGTCAGCGCCTGGGCATTGCGCGCGCCATGATCGGCGCGCCGCCCTTGCTGGTGCTGGATGAGCCGACCAATGGACTCGATCCAGACGGCATCGCGGACATGCGCTTGTTTCTGAGCGCGTTGCCGGAGCGCACGGGAGCGACGGTTTTGGTCTCGAGCCATTTGCTTGGCGAGATCGAGCAGACGGCGACGCATGTCGGTATTCTGCACGAAGGCCGCTTGGTGGTTGAAGGATCGCTGGCGCAGTTGAAGGCGGGCTTGGCGCCGGAGTTGGCGATCGATGTCGATGATTTCGATCGTGCGGGCGCATTGGCGCAGGCGCGTGGGTTTTCTGTGCAACGGACACCGGACGCTTTGATCGCGCGGTTGGCGCCGCGTGATGATGCGCGTGTGGCGGCGGCCGCACTCAATCGCGCGCTCGTTGAGGCGGGCGTGGCGGTGTTTTCGATCGCGCATAGGGCGCGCTCGCTGGAAGGTATATATCGCGACGCGGCGAAGGCGGGGGCTTGATCATGTTTGCTGCACTGAGTGTCGAGTTTCGCAAACTCAATCGATCGCTGGCGCTGTTGCTCGCTGTCGTCGCGCCTGCTTTGATCGCGATCTTCACGTTCTTTAATATGCTGCGCGGCTCGCAGCCTGACACGTACGATACGTGGATCATGACCGGCTCGGCGATCTGGGCGTTCTTTATGCTGCCGATGAGCGTGACGGCGCTGACCGCGCTCGTCGCGAACATGGAGCATGGGCCGAAGTCCTGGGATCATTTGCGTGCGCTGCCGTTGCCGCGTTGGCGGATTTATGCGGCGAAGACTGTGAGTGTGATCGCGGTGGTGGCGTTGATGTCGGCGCTGACATTGCTGATGACGTTGGCGGCCGTTGAAATTGTGGCTTTGGTAAAGCCGGCGATTGCGCCGACTGGCGAGCTGAACCTCGCGACGCATGCTTGGACGTTAGTGAAAATGCTGGCGGCGGCGTTGCTGTTGATCGCGGTTCAGCTTTGGATGGCGTTGCGTTTTCAGAGCTTCGTGCCGGGGCTAGCGCTTGGCATTGGCGGCACGTTCTTCGCGGTGGTTGCGACCTCAGCGCGCGCGGGCGTGTTCATGCCGTGGCAGATGCCGGTGAACATGCTGACCAACGAAGCCTGGCGCGCGGAAACAGCGCTCGCCATCGGCGGGGCAGGCGGGTTCATCGCGCTGGTGCTAATGGTGACGCATCTCTCTTGGCGCGAGGTGCGCTGAGTTACGTCAACTCGACCTCGAAAGCATCTGCAACTTGACTGACTCGCGCGATGGCGGCGGCGAGAAACAGGCCCACAGGTTCTCGTTTGAAGAGGCCCACTTTCTCGAACGCCAGGAAGTTCGCGAATTCCGCCTCCGGATAGAGGTTGGGATGATGGCGTCCCGTGGTTAGACTGAGCACATCCTCCCCATCTGCCGTAAGTCGGCATAGCGGACGCACTTCAACGGACGTTGCGAACTGAATCTCCGCACCCTCAGGAACAGTCGGGTCGAGCCCTCTAAAGTGCATCGCGATTTCCTCGAAGGCGACGGCGCTTTGCATCAATGGCAGGAGGCGATGCTTGTCGATATTGTCGTAGTCATGGATGGCGCCGAGGATTGCGTTCTTCTCGAAATCGGCGAACGGCTGCGACGCTTCGACAAGTGATACTGCGTGTCCCGAAATGCCCTCAAGCGATCTTCCCTTAACGGCTTCATCGAACTTTGATTTGTCGTAGCACATTGGAAATTTGTGCCGCGACTGAACTGAATTGCCGCGTGCGGCGACGAGCGCGCAAACGATATGATCAAGGGTGGTGCGGAGGTGATGGATACACTCACCGGCCAAAACAGCTAGCTTCAATGGCGGCGAATGCGTTTCGTATACGCGCCAAGTGAACACGCACCCGTCCGCGTCCTTGCGCATTTCGATGCGAAATGGTTGCGGATCGAGTGCGAAGAATGCGCGCGTATGCTGATCAAGTTCGTTGGCCGTTTCTTGAGCGCGATCTAGCTTCGCGCGAATCCCAGAGAACGGATGAGTCATTGGCGTACTTTGCTGGGATAGCCTCAAGGTGGCAATCAGCCCTTCTTCCAGTGAAAGACGCTTTCGAGCGGGACGCTGAACGCGTCGGCGATCTTGAAGGCGGCTTCGAGAGAAGGGGCGTATTTGTTTTGCTCGATGGCGATGATGGTTTGGCGGGTGACGCCGACTTTCTCGGCGAGTGCGGCTTGCGTCATCTCGCCATTCTCAAAGCGCAAGCGCCGGATCTCGTTGTCGATCGGCATCAGGCGCCCCCCGCCTTGAAGTGATAGAGCTGCGTGATCGTCTTGGCGATCTGGCCAACCAGCAAGACGGCGAGAACCAGATTGGCGAGGAAGATGCTGTTGTAGCCTAGGGCGAGCGACGCTGCGGTGACGCTAGCGGCGCCGAGCATCGTGACGATACCGCCGACGCGGTCCGCCTTGAGTGCAATCAATTGTTCGCGTTCATCTGGAATCTGCTCGCGACGCGGCGCTTCCAAGCGCGCGCCAAGCCATTGCGCGCCCACGACCAGAACGAATGCGCCGAGGGCGAACAAGCTCTTCGTCGCGCTCTCGCCTATCGGTAGCGTTCCGAAAAAGAGGAAGAACACCATGACGTAAGTCGAAAGCGCGCTCCAAGCGACGCGCTCTCGGAAGGACCCGGGGCGGCTCATTGCACCACTCCGCGGAACGAGACGATCTGCCAGCCAGCTTTCACCAGCTCGGCCACAACCATGCTGGCGAGCAGCAGGTTGGCGACGAGGAAGCCATTCCAACCCAGGAGCAGCGCGCCGATCAGCATCACCACGCCGAAGGAGAGGGTGTAGGAGGCAGCGCGTTCGGCCTTGAGTTCGATCAAGGTCTCGCGCTCGTCCGCCGGTGCGTTGGCGGCTTTCGGATTGAGGAGTGCTGCGACGATGGTCAGCGCCGTCACCACGATGACGAAGGCGACGACCGCGCCGATCAGCAGCGGGACGGTGATGCCGCCGCCGAAGTGCTCGTCCAGCGACCAGGCCTGCCAGATATAAAAGAAGTAGGCGCCGAAGACGCCGCCATAGGCCAGCAGCGCGATCCAGGCGCTTTTCTCACGAAACGACATGCGGACACCCCATCATTATGTAAATTCAGTGCGACATAATGTAAAAGATAAC
>CAYZIJ010000061.1:0-14484 GCA_964478365.1 uncultured Terricaulis sp. | reverse complement strand
AATCCACGCCCGAGCGCTTGTAACCAACCGTGTTCACGTTGGCGATGTTGTCGGAAATGACGGCGAGCGCGCTCGAATTGGCGGTGAGGCCCGAAACGCCCGCGCGCAATGCGGTATAGATAGACATGGCTGTCCCAGCTCCATCGCCGCATTGCGTCCCTGCACGCGGCATCAAATTGTTTTTGAGGAGCGCTTCTGCGCGTCAGGTGTTGCGCCCGCATACTGCAGGCGCCGAAGTCAAACTTTAGTTCACGTCCAACACTGAGCGGATCGTACTCAACTCACGTGTGCCGGAAGGCGTGATAACGAGTGGCGTAGAACCCGAGAAGTCGACGCCCATGATAGTCTCGCGCACATTAATGGTCGGTGTGATTGCAGCGCCCGATGCAGTGCGCGCAGTGATCGAAATCGAATAGACGCCGTCTGTTGCGGTCGATCCGTCGGTTTTCGTGCCATCCCAACTGAAGAGATGTTCGCCTGCTGTGCGCGCTTGCGTCTCGTCGGTGTAGACAAGCCGGCCGCTCGCATCGCGGACTTGGATGGTCATCGTGTCGGCTGTGCCGGGAAGATTGTACGCCCAATTGGCGGCGCCGCCCGCGAGATAGGTCTCATCGGCTTCGATGATCGCATCTTTGCCGAGATAGGAGAGCGCCGCACCTGCGCTCGCGGCTTGATACTGCAACGCCAGACCTTCGAGTTGGTCGTTGGTGCGGATCTGTTGTTCGACTTGGCTATATTGCACGAGCTGTTCCGTGAAGGCTGTAGAATCCATGGGCGAAAGCGGGTCTTGATTCTGCAATTGCGCAGTGAGCAAGACGAGGAACGTGTCGTAATTGTCGGACAGCGCGGATCGATCGGTGATCCCTTGCGACGTCGTGTTGGCGATGGGTGAAACGGGCATAGTTCAGTCCTCAAGCCAGGATGTCGACGCGCACGCCGCGCCATCGCTCTAAGCCGAGCGGGCGCGCGGAAGCTTGCGCAGGTGGTGGTTCGGGTTCGGCGGCGCCGCCGTTGCGTGCGTTGTTGCTTCTGCCGTCGCCGGCCTCTGCATCGGAATCGCCGCCTTGGCGCAGATCGAAGGAGAGGCCGCTATCGCTGAGCTCAAGCCCTGACGATTGCAGCATTTGTTCTAGATCGCGTCCGTGACGCGCAAGGTCCGCCAGTGCTTGCGGATTATCGGCTGTCACTGTCGCCGTGACTTTGTGATCGCGCGACACTTCGAGACGAATATCGATGCGGCCAAGCTCAGGCGGATCAAGCCGCATGGAGAAGCGCGTGTTCTCGCCGTCGAACTGGCGAACGATCTCGCGCGCGACTTGTGCTGTCGCAGGCGCGTGTCGCGTTGCGGCGGCGTGTTCGACGGCGCTGGAGGCGTGTGCGGCGGTGGTTGGCGCTGACGCGGAGAGGAGCGCGTTTGATTGGGCGCTTGTCGTGTCAGTGGCCGGCGCTGGCGCGAGCGGGACCGGCGAGACGGTGGATTTTTGCTCGCCGCCTTCGCTGGGCGCTGACTTGGCGGAGTTTACCGGTGCGTTCTTCGACTGC
The DNA here is from genome assembly GCA_964478365.1 of uncultured Terricaulis sp. Classification (GTDB taxonomy): domain Bacteria; phylum Pseudomonadota; class Alphaproteobacteria; order Caulobacterales; family Aquidulcibacteraceae; genus Vitreimonas. Next base: position 12,942 of record CAYZIJ010000061.1, on the reverse strand, counting down.
GCGGCTTCTGCTGCGCTGGCTTCGGTTTCGGCTTTGGCGTCGGCCTTGCCGTTTTGCGGTTCGGTGCGTGGCGCGCGCGCTTGTTGTGCTTCGTTGGTGACGGGCGCGGGTGCTTGCGTTGCGGCGCTGGCGGCGGCGGCGATGTCCGGCGGCGGTGTGGTTGGCGCTGCGGGTGGCGGCGTTGGTTGCACGCTTGGCGGCGCGGCTTGATTTTGAACGGGCGCGTTCGCGGGCATCGGCGCGGGAGCAGGCGGCGCGGCCTTCTCGTCGTTCGCGTTCGTGTCGGACTTGGCGCCTTGGGTTTGCGGCGCGATTTCGCTGCGCGCGGTGTCTGCGCTTTGTGCTGCGTCCGTTCCGTCGGGAGTGATGGGCGCGGGCGGCGCGACTGGTGCGGCGGCTGCGAGCTCCGGCGCTGGCGTCGCGTCTTGTGTGCTCGGTTGCGGCTGGGGCGGTTGCACGATTTGTACAACAAAGACCGGCGCTGGAAGCTCGGTTGGCGGCGTGTCGTTGGTTGGCGCGGCTTCGACCGGCGCTGCTTCGGCGCTCTCTATAGTATCTTTGGTCTCTGACGTTGGCTCGCTTGCGGGCGCTGCTTCGGCGCGCTGTGGCGGCTCGGCGGCCTCTGGCGGCGCTGCGCGGTCGAGATGCTCTTCAAAGCTTCGCGCGCCGCGATCCGCAGGTGCGGGTCGCGCGTTCGGCGTCCGCGTTGGCGGTCCTCCGAGCAGATCGGCAACGGCGTTGGCCGCGAAGTCCATACATCCCCCAAGCCCGCACGTGCGGGCAGGAGGCCCTCGCAAGGCCCGGGCCACGCCGGTAACCAAGTAAAAATCAATGAAAACAATGGCCTTTGGATCGCGACTGGCGCGCTTTGCGGCAATTATCGCCGGTCCCCCGGCAGAAGCTGCCGGGCATTCACCATGTGGCCCCGACTTTGCGAGGGAGATGGTGAACGAGCCTGACGCGCGTCCTCCGGAGCGCGCGGGAGAGGGAATAAAATGGCGTTTTATCAGGTACTTGCGACCGTTGGCGCGACGCGCCTCGGGTACGCGCGCGCCCGGCAAAAATCGCCGAGCGCTAGGCGCCTTCTGCCGGGGCTGCAGCCATGAGCATTTCCAGCGTCCTTTATTCAGGTCTCTCGGGTCTGCGCGCGTCGCAGACGGCGATGAGCGTGATTTCGCAGAATATCTCCAACGCCAACACGCCCGGCTACGTCCGCACCGACGTCGTGCTGGCGCCGCGTACGCAGCTTGGACCTGGCGGCGGCGTTGAAGTCAGCGGCATCAAGCGCGCCGCCGACCAATTCCTCGCCACCGCAAGCTACATCGCTGAAGCGGCGCGCGGCTCAGCTGCGGCGCGCTCCGACATTCTCTCACGCGCGCAAGCGAGTTTTGGTGATCCCGCCGGCAGTTCGTCGATGTTTGCGATGCTCGACGATTTCTGGACAGCGATGACCGAGCTTGGCGTCGATCCATCCTCGACGCTGCGCCGCACTGATGCGGTGAGTGCGCTGCAGACGATGTATTCGGAAGTGCGTCGCATCTCCGAGGGCCTGCAAAGTCTCACCGCCGAAGCGGACCAGCGGATCGCCGACTCTGTCAACGATGCGCAGAGCCTGATGAACCGCATCGCGCAGCTGAACAACGAGATCCGCCTCACTAAAAGCTCCGGCGCCGATGCAAGCAGCGCGGAGAACGCGCAATCGGCGCTGGTGGATCAGCTTTCGACATTGCTTGATGTGCGCGTCTCAGCGCAATCGGACGGCGGCGTCCATGTGCGCACGAGTGGCGGCGCTCTGCTCGTCGGCGTCGAAGCGGCGACGATCAGCTACACGCCGAATGCGACGCCCTATGCCAGCTACGGCACCATCCGCATCACCACAGGCGGCCTGCAATCTAATCTCGAGCCGTACATTCAAGGCGGCGAAATCGCGGGCTTGTTGAAAGTACGCGACGAGGATCTCGCCGGCCTCGCCGAAGCTCTAGGTGGTTTCGCAGGCGCGCTCGGCGATGCGCTGAACCAAGTTCACAACGAAAACGCGTCATCACCACCAAGTAGCCAATTGATCGGCCGTCAAACCGGTCTGCTTGGCACGGATGGTATCGGCTTTACCGGTGAAGCGACGATCGCGATCACCAATTCGAGCGGCAATCTCGCGCAGCGGCTCAGCATCGACTTCGATGCTGGCACCATCACGACTGAAGCGCCCGCAGCGACGATCAATTTTGGCGCCACAATTACTGACTTCACAAACGCGCTCAATACAGCGCTCGGCAGCAGCACGCCCGCTGCCTCCGCCAGCTTCATCAACGGCGTGCTCTCGCTCAATGTGAGCGGCAATGGCGGCGTGGTGGTGCAACAAGATGCAGACGATCCGGCGGCGCGCGCCGGGCGCGGCTTCTCACATTTCTTTGGCCTGAATGATCTCGTCTCGCGCCCCACGCCTATGTTCTTCGAGAGCGGCGTTGATGCAGCTGATCCGCACGGCTTCACCAGCGGCGCCATCAGTTATCAAGTCACCGACTCGCTTGGCCGGAATGTTGCGTCGCGCACGATCTCGATCTCCGGACCGCTCGCGAGCGGGACGTCGGATTGGCAAGATCTGCTCGATACACTGAATGCACCGGGCACTGGGCTTGGCGAATACGGGCAATTCTCGCTTAATCCGAGCTCCGGTCAGATCACGTTTGCGCCGAATGCCGGCGTCAACATTGCGCTTGTCGGTGACTCGACTTCGCGCGGATCGACGGGTGTGTCGTTCACTGCAATGCATGGTTTGTCCGCTGCGGCGACGGCTGGCCGCGCGTTCGAAGTTGGCATTGATGCGGAGATTGCCGCCGATCCCGGCAGGCTCGCCGTTGGGCGTCCGAACCTCTCTGTAGCGCTTGGTCAGCGTGTGATCGAAGCCGGTGACAATCGCGGCGCCGCAGCGCTCGTCGCGGCACGCGATAGCGTGCGGAGCTTCGGCGCTGCTGGCGTGATGACGGCGCAAGCGACGACGCTCGCTGTATACGCTGCGCGCCTAGGCGGCGAAGCGGGGCGTTTGGCTTCCGATGCGGAGCGCGCGCAGCTCGGTTCGCAAGCGGTTGCGACCGCGGCCGCTGATCGGCGCGCACAGATTGAAGGCGTCAGCCTCGACGATGAATTGATGAAGATGACGATGTACCAGAATTCGTATGCAGCGGCCGCACGCGTGATCCAGGCGGCGACCGACATGCTTGATATTCTGATGTCCATCGGCGCGCGGTAAGGAGTAGCGGCCATGACGGGCGCATTGTCATTGCGATTTTCAACGCAGGCGCAGCATGATGTGCGGCGTATCACAAATCAGTTGTCCGACTTGCAGGCGCAGATCGCATCGGGCGCACGCGCGCGCGATCTGCAAGGCTTCGGCGGCGCTTCAAGCCGGTTGTTGAACGCGCAAGGCATGGTCGCGGCGTCGGATGCGCGCGGCTCGGTGCTGGGTCAGTTGCAAGCGCGCTTTGGTGTGCAGGGCGCAGCGCTCGGGCAAGTCTCGGAATCGACGCGCATGCTGCAGCAATCCATTCTCGATGCGATCAGCGCCAATGATGGACGCGGCATTAGCACCGAGCTTGATCTGAGCTTTTCCAGCATTGTTTCGGCGCTCAATGAGACTTGGAATGGTCAGCCATTGTTCTCAGGCGAGCGCCAGAATGTCAAAACGATCAAGTTCAACACGTTGGATCAGTTGCAGACGCTGACCCAGCCAGAGGACATGTTCGATGAATCGTCGCGCCCTCAAACCATCGAGCTGAGTGCAGGCGAACCGGCCGCGATTTCCGCCAAGGCGTCGGATCTGTCGCAAGGTCTGTTCAATACCTTGCGCGCGCTGGCGAACCTTATTGACGGAAACGGCGGGACGATCGGTCAGCCGATCAGCAATACGGATCGCGACATTCTGCAGAACTTGGCGGCGCAACTTGGCTCAGAGGCCGAGAAGTTCACCACCGAAGAGGGCCGTTCCGGCCAGTTGGCGACGCGGTTCGAGCAGGAGCGCATCCGCCTGACCGAGCGCTCGAATTTGCTGGTCAAAGAGATCGGTGAAGAGGCCGATGCCGATATTGGCGAGATCACCATCCAGTTGAATTCGCTGCTGGTGCAGTACGAAGCTGCGGCTAAAACCTTTTCAGACCTTTCCAATCTGAGCCTGCTCAATTATCTGAGGTAGCGTTTCCAATCGCTCCGGGCCTTGAACCCGGAGGGAGAGAGTAAGATGACTACTTTGACCGCAGCGCCGCCCGGCGAAAATTTTGGCGCGCGCGCCATCAATTCTTTGGGCTTTGCAAAGCCGCCGCACGAGACACGTGTGGTCGCCGCGATGTCTGGCGGCGTCGATAGCTCTGTCGTCGCAGCGCTGCTGAAGCGCGAGGGCTTTGACGTCATCGGCGTGACGCTGCAGCTCTATGATCATGGCGCGGCTGTGAACAAGCCGGGCGCGTGTTGCGCGGGGCAGGACATCCACGATGCGCGTCGCGTCGCCGACAGCGCCGGCATTCCGCATTACGTGCTCGATTACGAAAGCCGCTTCCGTAACGCGGTGATGGAAGATTTCGCCGACACCTATCTTTCAGGCGCCACACCGATCCCGTGCGTGCGCTGTAATCAAACCGTGAAGTTTGCGGATCTGAAGCGCGTTGCGGAAGATCTCGGCGCGGATTGCTTGGCGACTGGCCATTACGTGCAACGCATCGACGGTGAAGCGGGGCCGGAGCTGCATCGCGCTGCCGATGCGAGCCGTGATCAAACGTATTTCCTGTTCGCGACGACGCGCGCGCAGCTCGATTATCTGCGCTTTCCGCTTGGTGGTTTGCCGAAGTCCCAAGTGCGCGAGTTGGCGATGGAACTTGGGCTTCGCGTGGCGGAGAAGCCGGATAGCCAAGACATCTGTTTTGTGCCGAACGGCAAGTATCAAGCCGTAGTTGAGAAGCTGCGCCCTGGCGCGATTGAGCCGGGCGAGATTGTGCATGTCGATGGGCGTGTCATGGGCGAGCACAATGGGGTCATCAATTTCACTGTCGGCCAACGCCGCGGGCTGGGCGTCGCGACAGGTGAGCCGCTCTTTGTGGTGAAACTCGATGCTGCTGCCAAGCGCGTGATCGTTGGCCCGCGCGAAGCGCTTGGTGTGACGCGTATCGCGCTGAAGGACGTGAACTGGATCGGTGAAACTGTCGCCAGCGAAGATGAGCTCAATGGCCGCGCCGTGCTGGTCCGCGTACGCTCAACGCGGCCGCCAGTGCCGGGTAAATTGAGCATCGGCGCGGGCTGGCATGTCGATCTCGACGTGGCCGAAGAGGGCGTGGCGCCGGGTCAAGCCGCTGTGTTCTACGATCCAGCCACCACGCGCGTACTCGGCGGCGGCTGGATCGCCAGAACTCAGTAGTTCAGATTCCAGGTGAAGCGGCCGCCGAAGCTGTCGCTTTCCAGCTCCATCATTTGCACTTCGGTCGCGCCGGCTCTGCTGCACATGCCGCGCATCGGATAGTCGAACGGGCCTGGCCGGAGCACGCAGTGGGCGAAATTGCCGCCCCATGTGCCGTCACCGGTGACTTCTTCGGCGTAACCGTAGAAAAACCGGTTGGTGGTTTCACCTTGGATCGAACAGGTGCGCGCGCGAATTGTCCGCCAGCCCTCGCTGCGCAACTCGTTTTGACCGAGCGGCACATAGCCGATGGCGAAGTACACGTCGGCATTCGTATTGTTGCAAACTTCGATCTCGTAATAATCTGAGCGGCGCTGCGCCTGCGCCGTTTGCGGCGCGAAACTAGCCGCCGCAATGAGCAGCGCCAAAAAAAACGACCGCATGGCCATTCTCCCTCCAACCCTCGCGCGGGAAAACTAGCTCAACTTTAATGCGAGAGACAATCGTGATTTTGGCGCCGCTTAGCGCGGAAGGCGTTCTGTGGCGCGCAAGACCTGCTCAACCGCGCGCGGCGGCACGATTGCCGTGGCTTCGGCCTGCGCCGTCGTCCAGCCCGCATAGGCGGTTCGCAAGCGGGCGCGGCCTTCCTTGGTCAGTGTCACGCGGCGGATACGTTTGTTGTCCTGATCGACACGCATCTCGATCCAGCCCGACTCTTCCATCGGCTTCAGGGTGCGCGTCAGCGTGGAGGGCGATAGCTCGCGCTTTTCGGCTAGGCGCGACATGGTCAGATCCGGCTCTTCGGCGATGCCGGCGAGCAGGCCGAATTGCGCCATGCTCACGCCGCTCGGCGCTAAATGCGCTTCGTACGTTGAGAGCAATCGCCGGGAGGCTAGGCGCAAGCGCAGATACAAGCACGGCGGCGCTGCATCGGTGGCGATGAGCGGCGGCAGATCGGGGTCAGGCTTACGTTTCGGCATCTTGACGGCTTTGGTTCTGGCTTCTAATTCCTAGATACTTGTATATACAACTAAGGCAAGTCCCGATGTCCGAGAGCGAGAGTTTTGACGCGGAAGCCGCCGCTAAGCATTTGATGGGCATGAGCGGGCTTGAGGCGCTGCGCCTGATGATGGCCGGCAATCATCCGCCACCTTCGATCTCAACGACGCTCGGCTTTTATCTCGCGGAGGTGAGTGAAGGTCGTGCGTTGTTTATCGGTGAGCCCAGCGATCGCATCCTCAATCCGCTCGGCATCGTGCATGGCGGCTATGCGCTGACTTTGATCGACAGCTGCACTGGCTGTGCGGCACATACGACTTTAGCGGCGGGCGTGAGCTACACGACGGTCGAGACGAAAGTGAACTTCGTGCGCGCCATGACGCCGGCTACCGGACAGGTGCGCGCCGAGGGCGTCGTGGTGGCGCGTGGCCGCACCATCATCACGGCTGAGGGCAAGATTACGGATTCGCGCGGGCGCCTGTTGGCGCACGGCACGTCGACGCTTATTGTGCTCCGCCAAGATCGCACCCAATCAGGGAAAACCGAACAATGAGCCAAGAAGACATCGTCATCGTCGGCATGGCCCGCACGCCTATGGGCGGTTTGCTGGGCGAACTCGCCGCGCTCTCCGCGCCGGAACTCGGCGCAGTCGCGGTGAAAGCGGCGGTGAAGGAGGCGGGCGTCGCGGGCGCTGACACGATCTTCATGGGCAATGTGTTGAGCGCAGGTCTTGGCCAAGCGCCGGCGCGTCAAGCTGCGCTGAAGGCGGGCTTGGACAAAGGCACGCAAGCGGTGACGCTGAACAAGATGTGTGGCTCGGGCCTGCAAGCAGTGGCGATGGCGCGCCAGGCTTTGCTGTCAGGTGAGAGCGACACGGTGATCGCAGGCGGCATGGAAAGCATGACGCGCGCGCCGTTTCTGATGTCGAAGCACCGCGCCGGTCAGAAGTACGGTCACGACAAGCTGTTCGACCACATGGCGTTGGACGGCTTGGAGGATGCGTATGAAGGCTTGGCGATGGGCGTCTATGCCGACCAAGCCGCCAAGGATTACCAGTTCTCGCGTGAGTCGCAGGACGCTTATGCGCTGGAAACTTTGAAGCGTGCACAAAACGCCACCACCGAAGGCCGCTTCAAGCGCGAGATCGCGGCGATCGAAACGAAGACCGGCGCGCTCGATACTGACGAACTGCCACGCAAAGCGCGTCCGGATAAGATCCCGTCGCTGAAGCCGGCGTTCACGCAAGACGGCACCGTCACCGCCGCAAACGCTTCGGCCATTTCTGATGGCGCGGCGGCGCTCGTCCTGATGCGCCGCGGTGATGCGGAGAAGCAGGGGCGCAAAATCATCGCGACAATCGTTGCGCAAAGCTCGCATGCTCAAGAGCCGTCGAAGTTTACCTCAGCGCCGGTGCCAGCGATCCAAAAGGCACTCGCGCGCGCTGAGTGGAAAACCAAGGACGTCGATCTCTGGGAGATCAACGAAGCCTTCGCCATCGTGCCGATGATCGCGATGAAAGAACTCGGCATAAGCCATGACATCATCAATGTGAACGGCGGCGCTTGCGCGCTCGGTCACCCGATCGGCGCTTCTGGCGCGCGGCTTCTAGTGACGCTGCTGGCGGCGATGGAAGCACAAAACCTAAAGCGCGGTGTCGCTTCGCTCTGCATTGGCGGCGGCGAAGGCATTGCGCTCGCCGTGGAGCGGGCGTGATCGAGCGCATCCTCGCGCATTTCCGCCAGCAGGCCGGATTCTGCACGGAGTATGGTTCGCCATTCACTGGCGCGCTGATCGAAGCGATGGCGGTCGATCTGGAAGCGGGTGGCCCGGTTGCGGCGCTTGTTGGCGACTGGACCACCAATCCAGCCGCTGATGCGTTGTCTCTGCGGTTGGCCGGCGCGCTGCATGATGCAGTGCTCACCGGCCGCGATCCGGCGCTCGCTGCGCTCTATCCGGCGCGCGATCCCGCATACAGCGTCGATAAAGCATGGCCGGTGGCGCGCGCATTTCTTGAGCGCGAACGCGATTGGGTTCGCGCTTTCATCAAGTCGCCGCCGCAGACGAACGAAACGCGCCGATCAATTGCACTGCTCTCCGCTTTCCTCGCGTTCGCGGAAAACTGGAGCGGCCCGATCGATACGCTGGAAATTGGCGCCAGCGCCGGCCTCAATCTCAATTGGGATCGCTTCGCCTACCAAACTCAATCTTGGTCCTGGGGCGAGGGTGCGGTGCGCATCAATACTGATTGGCATGGGCCGCCGCCGCCAGTCAGCGCGCATCCGAATGTTCGCCACCGCGCCGCGTGCGATCTAAACCCGCTCGACATTAGTGACGAGGCCCAGCGGCTGCGGCTAAAATCCTACGTCTGGCCGGATCAGCCAGATCGTCTCGCGCGCTTTGACGCTGCGGTCGCGCTTGCGCTTGAGACCGGCGTTCAGGTGGAGCGCGCCGATGCGGCGGAATGGCTGGTGCGGAAACTCGCCGCCCGTGCGCCCGATGCCGCGACCTTGGTCTATCATTCGGTATTCTTGCAGTACCCGCCGAAGGCGGCGCGTGAGGCCATCGTCGCCGCGATCACCGAGGCCGGGGCGAAAGCGGCCGCCACGGCCCCGCTTGCCTGGGTGCGTATGGAACCCGAGGCTGTCCTGGACGACGTCCATAACGGCCTGCGCTTCGTTATCGACCTGATCACCTGGCCAGGGGGCGAGCGGCGCATCCTGGGCTATACGGACGGCCACGTTCGGGCGGTCTACGCTGAACCCACGCGTTGACCTTGCGGTCTTAAAGCCTGAAAATGCGGGCTGGTTTGTGGGGAGATCTCCGAATGATCCGGAACGCCGTTTTGGCGCTCGTGGGCGCGTTTGTCGCGCTTGGTACGATGCAATCAACGCCGGCCGTGGCGCAGCAATCGCGCATCGCGCCTGATGCGCTTGTTGGATACGACGCCGCGCGCGGCCTGCGCATTTCACCGAGCGGGCGCTACATCGCGCTTGTTCGCCGCGAGGCCTCCGGCGATGTGCTGGTCGTGCTCGACCGCGAGACGCGCCAGCTTCGCCCGATCCAAGCCGCCGGCGCACAGAACGGCATGCAGATCGATTTCGTCGAGTTCAAATCCGACGAACGCATCTTGTTCAGCTATTCCTACCGCGTTCCGGTGACTCAACAGTCTGGCTCCGCGCGCCGCACGACGGGCCGCGTCGAAGACACGTTCATCCGCGTCTCGCATGTGCTCTCCACCGCCATCGACGGCAGCTCGCGGATCATGCTCTATGATCCCGCCTCGCAGAATATACCGCGCTACATTACGGCCGGCCTCGTCAGCCTGTTGCCGAACGATGCGCAGCATGTGCTGATCCTGACGCCGTTTGCTGAAGTCTGGCGCGTCAACGTCGTCACCGGCGAACACACGGTGGTCGAAACGGGCGCCAGCAGCACGATTGGCTTCGTGGTCGACAACACCGGTACGCCGGTGCTGCGCCAGGATTCGATCGCCAGCGGACGCGGCTTTGCTTGGTCGCGCCGCGGCCCCGGACAAACCGAATGGACGGAAATCATCCGCTTCCGCGGCGCTTCCGGCGCCAACTCCGGTCCGACGTTCGAAGGCGTCGGGCCTGCGCTGCAACCAGGCCAAGTATTCGTGCTCGCGCGCCGCGAAGGCCAGGACACGAGCGGTCTCTATGTCTACGACACGAGCACCGGCCAGTATGTTGAGACCGTAGCCACCAACCCGCAGTTCGACATTTCCAACGCCATTCGCGATACGGACAACAACCGCATCCTGGCGGCTTGCTACAACGCCTATCGCTGGACCTGCGACGCGCAGGACGACGAATTCGGCGCGCGATGGGAAGGTCTGCAGGAAGTCCTCGGCGATCAAGTCAATGTGCGTCTCATTTCGCGCGCGCGTGACGATAATTCGCTTTGGCTGATCGAAACCGATGGTCCCCAAGACCTCGGCAGCTTCCACCTCTATGATCTCACGGCGAACTCGATCAGCCGGCTTGTGCAGACGCGTCCGCAGATCCAGGCCGCGCAATTGCCGACAGAGCGAGTGGTGGAATTCACCGCCAGCGACGGTCAGCGTTTGTGGGGGTATTTGTGGCTGCCGCCCGGCGTCACCGATGCGCGCAACTTGCCGATGATCGTTGTGCCGCACGGCGGCCCGGAAGGGCGTGACGTGTGGGGCTTCGATCCGTTCGCCAGCTCATTCGCATCGCAAGGCTATGCGGTGTTTCAGCCGAACTTCCGCGGCGGTGGCGGCTCTGGCCGCGCGTTCGTCGAGGCAGGTCACCGTCAGTGGGGTCAGCGCATGCAGCAGGACGTCGCTGACGGCACACGCTCGCTGATCCAGGCTGGCATCGCCGATCCGAACCGGATCTGCATCGCCGGTTGGTCCTATGGCGGTTACGTCGCCTTCACGGCCACGATCGAAAACGCCGACCTCTTCAAGTGTTCTATGGCGGGCGCGGGCGTTTCTGATTTGCTTGAAATGCTCGACTGGGTGCGCTTCGGCGACGACGATGAAATCATCGGTGGCGGCGGCGGCATTCAGAGCGTCTCTTATCGCTATTGGACCGAAGCCATCGGTGATCCGAGCCGCGACCGCGACATGCTCATCCGCTATTCGGCAGCGCGTAACGCAGAGCGCGTCGGCATTCCGCTGCTGATTATCCACGGCGACCGCGACCGCACTGTGCCGGTGTCGCAAAGCGAGATCATGGAGCGGGCAATGCGCCGCGCCGGCAAGCCGGTGCGCTTCATCCGCCTCGATGACACTGACCACTACTTTACGCCGGACCAGGGTGCTGCGTGGCGGACGGTGATGGTGGAGTCGTTGGCGTTCTTCAACGAACACATCGGCCCCGGCGTTCAGCCCGGCTCGCAATAACGCTGACTTAAAAACATAAGACTGAACAGGCGGCCGAAGGGCCGCCTGTTTTGCTTTGGCGTTTAGCGCATGCGCCAGCGCACCAAGCCGTCAGCGCCAAGTGATGCTACGCCGCGCGCCCCAACGGGTTCGCGTTCGCCTGAGGTCAGGAACGCGATCAACGCTTTGTCGTCGCTATCGACGCGCGCCAGGAAGCGTGCGCCATCTGCGGCGCGCGCGACAATGACGCCAGAAGCAGCATCGCCAGCGCGATCGTAAAACACAGTGTAGGTCTCGATGCCCGCGTCGCCTTCATAGCTCTCGAGCAAGGCCGTCCGCGCGCGTTGTGGTTCTCTGTTGGTTGGCTCAGCAGCATCTTGCATGGCGATTGCCGGATCGCGCGAGACGATGATGGCGTGGCTGGTCGTAGCCAAGCCGCCATTGCCGAAGAGCAAGCCGTGGCGCCCGCTAGCGCGTAAGCTTTGCGTCATCGCTGCAATCGCGTGGCTCATATAATTGCCGACTGGGCCGCCGCCAAAGGTGAGCCCGCCGAACACGCTCATCGGTTTGTCGAGCGGCCAGTCAATCGCGCGCCGCGCCATTTTCGGCACGCACGGAAAGCAGGAATAGAACTCGACATAATCGAGATCGGCGGTGGTGAGGCCGTTGTCGCCGAGTGCGCTGCGCAGCGTGCGCTCTAACGATGGCGAACGATTGAGTTCGTCGCGCGCGAACACGTCGCCGGGTTCGCGCCCTGCGGCGCTGCGCCCGACATAAATCAAATGCGTCTCGGCGACGCCCATTTGCTTGGCTTTTGCTAGACTGGTCACGATGAAGCCAGCGCCTTGGTTCACCGACGCATTGGCGACCATGTATTTGGTGTACGGGAAAGTAATCGCGCGATTGCTCGGTGTCACCGTGAGTATCTCTTTGGCCGTACGCTCCTGGCGCAGCCACGCGCCTTCGTTGTGTGCGGCGACAGCGGAAAAGCGCGACCAGATCGCCGCGCTCTCATGTTGCGCTTCCGTCAGGCTTTGTCCCCATGCGGCGCGGCAGGCGTTTTCGTAGAGTGGATAGACATCGGTAGGCGCTACCACTCCGTAGCGTTCGCGTCCGGGACGCGTCGCGCGTGTCGCCTGCGTCGCGGACTCGCGCACCGCGTCGCGCTTACCAGCGGCGCGCTTAACGGCGGTACGCAGCGCTTCGCCGCCAGCAACAGCGCAGATCTCCGCTTGGCCGGAGACGATCCGGTGCGCGGCAGCGTCGAGAAGTGCTACCGGGCTGTCGCCCATCGGATAGCGCGTCTGCGCGCAATGGCGCGGCGCGATCGCCAGCATCTGCGCGAGAGGCGCCGAGGCGTCGGCAAATTCCGGAAACGAAAGCTGCGCCACCACGTCCAGCGCATCGGCGCGACAGAGCCAGCCGCCGCCGGCGTCCGCGTCTGCGTTGCGCAACGACGCGGCCATGAGTTCGATCGCGTTCAGCCGATCGTCGCGGTCGTTGATCTGGCCAACACCGACAATGACAGGGACTCTGCTCTCGTCCATGCGCGCTCAAATCACACGAAAGCGAGGCAGCGCCAATCCGTGTCTTTGCGTTATGCAGGGAGGAGGTATGGTGGTGGCGGGTGGACTTGAACCACCTACCTTGGGGTTATGAATCCCACGCTCTAACCAGATGAGCTACGCCACCGAAGGGC
>CAYZIJ010000060.1:0-14612 GCA_964478365.1 uncultured Terricaulis sp. | reverse complement strand
CTCGAAAACGTCTGGGATTATCATTTCGATCCTCAGACGAACGTCATCGACGTCCATATTTCGCGGCTTCGCTCGAAGATTGATCGCGATTTCGGCCAAACTCTTTTGCACACGGTGCGAGGCTCGGGCTATCGACTGGACGGATGAGGCCACGCCTCGACGCGCTCCTTCGGACAACAACATTCCGGCTTGCCTTGGTGCAAGCCGGAGTGGTGTTGCTGTTTGTCGGCGTCATGCTGGCTTACGTCTATTTCTCAACTGTCGGCCAACTGATCCGCGACTCTGACGCGCTCGCCGACCAGGAATACGCCACCCTCGAACGCGCTTATGCCGAAGGCGGCATGCGCCGGCTTAATCAGGAAGTGGTTGAGCGCGCTGCGCGGCAGGGGCCGTTCCTCTATGTGCTCGCCGAAAGCAACGGCGCGGTCGTCACTGGCGACTTCCAGCAATTACCCGTAGCGCCCACCGAGGCGCCGCAGCGTGTCGATTTCAGCTTCGAGCGCCCAGACCCCAGCACAGGCGGCGCCATTCGCGGCCGAGCGAGCGGGCGCGTCGGGCGTCTCATTAACGGACCAATCCTCTTGGTTGCGCGCGATCTGGGCGATAGCGCCGTCATCGCCGGGCGGATCACGCGCGTGCTGTGGACCGTCGCGATCATCGGGATCGTTGTTTCCATCGCGAGCGGCTTGCTCGCGGCCACTCAAGCATCGCGACGGGCCGAGGCGCTCTCGACGACGGCGCGCGAAGTCATGGCCGGCGATTTGACACGCCGCGCACCGGTTCGTGGTGCGGGCGATGAGTTCGACGAACTGGCGCAAGCGATCAACGCCATGCTCGACCGCATCGAGCAGCTCATGCACACCACGCGCACTGCAGGCGACGCCATTGCCCACGATCTGCGTTCACCGCTCACGCGCTTCCGTCAAAAGCTGGAATCGGCGCTCGATAAGCCCGCGGATTCCGACGCTGACCGAGAAGCCTTGCGCAAGGCGCTTGAGGAGGCGGATCGCCTCTTCAACATGTTCGCCGCCGTGTTGAAGCTTTCGCGTGTGGAGGAGGCTAGCAATTGGCGTCTGACGCGCGTCGACGTGACTGAGATTTTGCGCGAGCTGTTGGAGTTCTACGAACCTGCTGCCGAGGAGCAGGGCTTGAGCTTTGCTGGCGAGGTGCAGGACAATCTTGTACTGCAGGGCGACCACGGGCTCTTCACACAGGCCGTCTCCAACCTGATCGAGAACGCTCTCAAATATACGCCGGAGGGCGGACGGGTTGAGGTCCGCGCGATACGCCGCCCGGATGCGCGTGTTGAGATCGCCGTCATCGATAACGGCCCAGGCGTGCCGGTCGAGGATCGCGATCGCGTGCAGGAACGCTTTGTGCGGCTTGAATCGGCGCGCTCTACGCACGGCGTCGGTTTGGGATTGAGCTTGGTCGCTGCGGTAGCGCGCCTGCATCGCGGTGGCTTGCATTTGCGCGATGGGCTGGACAACGCAAAAGGCGGCAAAGGTCTGACCGTAGCACTCGTACTGCCGGCCGCCGCGTGAACGGCGCTTTCGCTGGCGGGCCATGGGCCGATGCGGCGCTGACGGCATTCGAGCATGCGCCATACCTGAAACGCATCAGCCTGCGTCGTCCCGATCTCTTGGAAGACGCAGACGCCGCGTGGGCGGAGCGTTTGCTCGCGCAAGCGATTGCGGATGCAGACGCCATCGCCGCCGATCCGCCGTCTCTGGAAGAGGGCATGCGCATTCTGCGCCGCGCCAAGGACGCAGTGCATCTTGCGACCGCGATTGCCGACATCGCGCGCGCCTGGCCGCTTGATCGCGTCACCGGCGCGATCACCGCGTTCGCCGACGCTGCTCTGCGCGCGGCGCTGGCGCTTGCGGCGCGGGAACGCGCGGCGGCCGGCGATCTCATTTTGCACGCTGGCGATGATGGTCGCGTTCCAGGATTTGCGCTCATCGCCATGGGCAAGATGGGTGCAGGTGAGCTCAATTATTCGAGCGATATAGATTTCTCGGTGTTCTTCGATGCGCAGACGCTGGCAATAACCGAAGCGCGTGAGCCGCGTGTCGCTGCCGTGCGCTTGGTCGCTCCGCTCGTGCGTGCGCTCGAAGAGGTGACGCCGGATGGCTATGTTTTCCGCACCGATCTGCGTCTGCGCCCCGATCCGGGTTCGACGCCGGTTGCAGTCTCGATTGCCGCAGCCGAACACTACTACCAGACGCTTGGTCAGAACTGGGAACGCGCAGCATTCATCAAAGCGCGTGCCGCAGCCGGCGATCGCACATGCGGACGCGACTTTCTGACGTCGCTCGAACCGTTCATTTGGCGCAAGCATCTCGATTTCGCCGCCGTCGAGGATGTGCACTCGATCAAGCGACAGATTCTCTCGTCGCATAAGAGCGCCGAACTTGCGGACCCTGTGTTCGATGTAAAGCTCGGACGTGGCGGCATCCGCGACATAGAATTGTTCGCGCAAACCCAGCAGCTCATTCTAGGCGGGCGAAACAAGAAGCTGCGCGCCAATGGCACGTTGGCGGCGCTGGCGGCGTTGACCGAAGCCGGCGCGATCGCTGAGTCCGCGCGCGCAGCGTTGAGCGAGGCGTACGTTTTCTTTCGTGACGCAGAGCATCGCATCCAGATGCTCGAAGACGCACAAACCCATCACCTCCCACGTGATGCTGAGACGCGCGCCCATGTGGCGACGCTGGCAGGTTTCGCGGACTTGGCCGCGTTCGACGCAGCGCTCATCCGTCAGCGCAAAATCGTCTCGGACATCGACCACCAATTGTTCGGGCGTGGCGATAGCCTCGCCGATCCGCTCGGCAGCCTCATATTCACCGGCGTTGAGGATCGCGCCGAGACGTTGGAGACGATCGGCAAGCTTGGCTTCGCGAATCCCGCTTACGTCAGCCAGACCATTCGCGGCTGGCATCACGGGCGCATCCGCGCCATGCGCTCCGAACGTGCGCGGGAATTGCTGACGCGTCTGACGCCGCGTTTGCTCCGGGCGTTCGCGGGCGCGGGCGAGCCAGACCAAGCCTTCGCACGTTTCGCATCGTTCTTTGGTGGGCTCTCAGCCGGCGTACAAGTGCTGGCACTGCTCGACGCGCGCTCGGCACTGCTTGATCTGCTCGCTCGCTTGTTGACCCTCGCGCCGCGCTTGGCCGACGCGCTCGCGCGCCGGCCGGCTTTGCTCGATGCGCTGTTCGAGCCGCGTTTCAGCCTGCCGTTAGCGCAAGACCCGATGGGCCGGCGTCGACTGGATATCGAAGCGCTGATGGCGGATGCGGCGAGTTTTGAAGAAAAACTCAATGCCGCGCGGCGTTTCCATCGCGAGGAAGCTTTCCGCATCGGCGTGCAGGTGCTTGAGGGCGCCGCGAGCGCATCAGAAGCGGGCGCGGCTCACTCCGATCTGGCCGAAGCTTGCGTGGCGGCGATGGCGCAAGCGGCGCTTACTGAGACAGAGCGTCAATACGGTGCACAACCTGGCGCGTTCGTAGTGCTCGCGCTCGGCAAGTTCGGCGGCCGCGAATTGGCGGAGCGCTCGGATCTTGATGTGATGCTCGTCTACGATGCGGCCGCTGATGCGAGTGCAGCTGGCGACTTCTACACGCGCCTCACGCAGCGGCTCATTAGCGCGCTCTCTTCGCCGACCGAGGAAGGTTCGCTCTACGAGATTGACACACAGCTTCGTCCGTCTGGTTCGAAGGGGCCGGTAGCGGTGCGGCTTTCCTCGTTCGAGCGCTACTACGCCGAGGAAGCTTGGACGTGGGAGCTGCAAGCGCTAACGCGCGCGCGTCCCGTCGCGGGCGATGCAGCGCTGGGCTTGCGTGTTTCAGGCGTCGTGCGCGACACGCTCGCGCGCCCGCGTGACGGCGCCAAGGTATTGGCGGAGGTTGCCGACATGCGTGCGCGTATGGAACGCGAACGGCGCGGGCGCGGCGCCTGGGATTTGAAGCTTGCACCCGGCGGGTTCGTCGACATCGAGTTCATTGCTCAAGCGCTGCAGCTTACGTATGCCGCGCATGCGCCCGATGTGCTCGCCGCTAACACGGGTGACGCCATTGAGCGCTTGGCTGCGCATGGCGCGCTTTCGGCAGAGGCGGCCACGCATCTGCTGGGCGGCTGGCGGGTGTTGAGTGACTTGCAGCAAGTGCTACGGATCGCGGCTGATGGAGATTTTTCGCCAGAAGGCGCGCCACCGCCCTTGCTCGCAAGGCTTGCGGCCATCGTTGGTGCAAATAGTCCGGACGAGACCGAGGAGCGGTTGCGCGCCCTGCAAACCGCCGTCCGGCAGGATTTTCTGCACATCGTCGGGGCGCTAGGCGACGGAAACCCCACGTCGGCCCGTTAGACAAGCAAAGAGGAGCATATCCATGCGTTTTGGCGCAGCCTTAGCCATCGCTTTTATACTGATCGCCACCCCCGCCTGGGCGCAGCGGGGCGCCGGCGCGCTCGATCAGCTCATGCGGATGGATTTCAACCGCGATGGCGCCATATCTCGGGCCGAGGCGCAACGCGGCCGCACGGTGCAGTTTGACCGCCTCGACGCTGATGGTGACGGCTATTTGAGCGACGCCGAACGCAGTGCGGGCGGACGCGCCACTCAGGCGTTGGCGCGCGCCGACGGTGATGGCGATGGCCGCATCAGCCGCGCCGAAGCGATTGCGGCGCCCTATCGCGGCTTTGATCGCCTCGATTCCAATGGCGACGGTTCGATCTCCTCCAGCGAGATCGAGGCTGTACGAGGGCTGATGGGCCAGCGATAGGATATTGCTTGCCACGTAAGGAGATGCGCTGCGCATGATCGACCCGGACGCTGAACTCGTCCGGGACGCGGGGGCAGGAGACGCCCAGGCCGCGTCTGCATTAGTGCGCAAACATCTGCCCCGCATGATCGCATTGGCGCGGCGCATGTTGAACGACGCCGCCGAAGCCGAGGACGTGGGCCAGGAGGTGTTCTTGCGAGTCTGGCGCGAAGCGCCGCGCTGGAAGCCCGGCGGCGCCAAGTTCGAGACTTGGATGCATCGCGTGGCGCTGAACCAGTGCTACGATCGCTTGCGCCGGCGCCGCGAAAAAACCGATCCCGATGCTGGAGCGAATGTGCCCGACGCAGCTCCCCTTGCGAGCGATCTGTGGCTGGCGCAACAACGGGCCGCCAAGGTCGGCGCGGCGCTCGCTCAGCTGCCGGAGCGCCAGCGCTCGGCGATCGAGCTGGTGCATTTTCAGGAACTCACCAACATTGCTGCGGCGGAAACGTTGGAGATCAGCGTTGAAGCATTGGAGTCGCTTCTAGCGCGCGGGCGGCGCGCGCTGAAAGCGGCTTTGGCTGACGTGGCGCAGGATTTGATGGGAGACGTCGATGGCGTCTCAAGGCTGTGACGAGGAAGGAACGAGCCATGGACCGGCAGCGGTTCGAACATCTGCTTGAAGCTTACGGCGCCGATTTCGCGCGCTGGCCGGCTGAGGAGCGTCAAGCGGGCGAGGCCTACGCGGCGGCGCATGCAGACGAGGTGGCGGTGTCGCGCGGGGGCGAACGCGCGCTCGATGCGTTGCTTGACACGCAGCGCACGTCGCACGTGGCCGCACCCGAACTCCTCACGGCGCGCATCCTCGCCGCGCACAAGCGCCAGCGCGCCTTCGACTGGCGGGCGGTCACAGCGCTTGCAGCATGCGCGGTGTTCGGCGTGCTGATTGGCTATGGCGGCGGCCTCATGGCGCCGGTGGCGGATGACGACGCCGCCTATTTCGCAACGGCGTTCGAAGCGCCGTTCGCGGAGTTGGACGAGGGAGAGGAGGGATGAGCGGCTTTCCTTGGCGCACGCTTTTCTTCGTCTCGCTCGCATTGAATTTGTTGGTGCTCGGCGGCATCGGCGGGGCGCTGGGCGCCGGCGCGCGACTGCAACGCGAGGAACCAGATGCGGCGGTGGTTGAACGCATCCCCGGGGTGCGTGCATTCATCGCCGCTGTGCCGCCGGAAGCGCGGCCGCAGCTGCGCCAACAATTGGGGGAAAGCTGGCGCGAGACACGCGATCTGCGCCGTGCGGCCCTCGATGCGCGGCGCGCGTCCTTCGCCGCGGTTGAGGCGGAGCCCTATGACGCTGAGCGAGTGCGTTTGGCGTTTGCTGATATGCGCGCCGCCGATCAGGCCGTGGTCGGCATCTTCCACGAGAACATGACAGCCTTCTTGAGCGAACTAACGCCGGCGCAGCGCCGTGATGTGCTCGAACGCTTGCGCCGTGCGCCGCCAGCGGCGCGACAAGGTTTGGCGCCGGCGATTGACGGCGAGGCAGCCGCGCCGGGTGATCGGGTGTTGTCGCCGGAAGAGCGCGAGACTGCGCGCGATCGTATTCGAGAGCGCCGTCAGGAGCGGCGCGAACGCCGCCAGCAGGGCGGCGGGCGGTAGCGATCCTTACTCTGCTGCTGTCGCTTCCGCTTCGCGCTGGCCGCCGAACGTGCGCGGCAGCGTGATCGTGACGATCGTGCCGCGGCCGACTTCGCTCTGGATGGCGAGCTTGCCGCCGTGCATTTCCGCGAGCGACTTGGTGAGTGCGAGGCCCAAGCCAGTGCCGGCGTTGACGCGCGTGAGTTCTTGCTCGACTTGCTCAAACGGACGCGCGAGACGCGGCAAGTGCTCGGGCGGGATGCCGCAGCCAGTATCGACGACACGCAGCGTCATGCCGCTAGCGCTGCCGCGCGCATGCACCATGATCGCGCCTTGGTCGGTGAACTTCACTGCGTTCGACAACAGGTTCAGCAGGATCTGTTTGACGGCGCGATGATCGGCTTCGATCTCGCCCAGATTTTCCGCGTCGACGACGATTGATAAGCCCTTCTCTTCGGCCTTGCGCTTGGTCAAGCGCACGGCCTGCTCGATTGCGACGCTTGGATCGAGCGGGCGGGGCTGGAGCGTCAACTTGCCGGCTTCAATCTTCGCCATGTCGAGGATGTCGTTGATCAGGTCGAGCAGATGGTTGCCGCTGTCGAAGATGTCGGTCGAGTATTGCTTGTACTGCGGATTGCCGATCGGACCGAACAGTTCTTTGGCCATGATCTCGGAGAAGCCGATCACCGCGTTGAGCGGCGTACGCAGCTCGTGGCTCATGTTCGCCAGGAACGTGCTCTTGGCGCGACTTGCTTCTTCGGCGCGCTGACGTTCTTCGTGCGCCTCGCGTGCGAGCGCCTTGATGCGATATTCTTGGCTCTCGGCGCGGGCGAGCGCGTCGGAGAGGCGACGCTCATTCTTAGCCAGCTCTTCTTCTTTGCGCTTCAATGGCGTGATGTCGACGCCCACAGTGATGATGCCGCCATCGGCGGCGCGGCGTTCGACGATGTGCAACCACTCACCGTTGGAGAGTTCGATCACGCGCACGTCCGGATTGGTCGTGTCGTGTCTTTCACGGCGGATGTTCGCGGCCGCTGCTGCCGCGACCGCTTCGTACGAGACGCGCTGGCGCAGCAGCTCCGGGCCGAGCTTGAAGGCATCGGCAAAGCTCTGGTTCCAGAGCAAGAGGCGGCGGCGCGCGTCCCAGAGTGCGAACGGGCCAGAGAAGTTCTCGATCGCGGCGCGCAGCTGTTGCTCAAGCCGCGACACGCGCGCTTCGGCTTCATAGCGCTGCGTGACGTCGACGACCGTGCCGAACACGCGTGTCTCAAGCCGGCCGCTGCCATCCTCGACTGCGGTGCCGCGGGTCTCGATCCAGGCCATGCCATTGCCGCGCGCGACGCGGAAGCGTGCGTCGAGAAGGCCGGTTTGGCGCGCGCGGCGAAACTCTTCTTCAACCGTGAAGCGATCATCGGTGAGCATGAGTTCGAGAAACTCGCGCAACCGTAGCGTATCACGCGGCGTGCCGAGCAAACGTGCGGCTTGTTCGGAGAGCTGTATCTCGTCGCCGGTGGCGCTCCACTCGATGACGCCGACCTTGGCGCCATCGGCGGCGATGCGGAAATGGGTTTCCGCGCGCACGACTTCAGCCTCGGCGAAGCGCGCGCGTTGTGCGTTCTGACGCATCAATAAGTAAAGCACGCCGATCGCGGCGAGTGGCGCTGCGGTGGCGAGTGCAAAGCGGAGCAGGGCGGCGAGCCAGAGCGCCATGTCGTTCGGCGCTGGCGCTGCGGCCATGACACGAAGGTCGCCGATCTGAGACTGTGCTTCCGCAGCGACCCACGTGGCGCCACCGCCGTCGCTGAGCAAGGTCGCGCCGCTCTCGCGGTCGCGCGTGGCCGAAAGCACTTGTTGTTGCGCCCGCGCGCCCGCCTGCTGCAGCGCGGGTGATGCGTAGAGCACGGCGCCGTCTTGCGATGCAATCATCACGCGTGTGCTGGCTTCAAGGTCTGGCAGGAGACGCGCGGGGTCGATGACGACCACCAAAGTGCGTTCGCCGATCTGGCGCACGATCGTTGGCGCCGATGCGATCTCACCCATGTCCGGCGCGCCCGTCCACGTCGGCTGATCGCCGGCGGCGTTGACGGCCGCGCGGATTAAGTTCGTGCGGGTCGGATCGGTGGTGGCTTCGATGGCCCCGTCAGCAGCGATGACGGCGGCGGCGGCGACTTGTGGCGCGCTCGATGCGCTCGAGACGAGGCTTTGCGCGCCGGTGTTGCTCTGGCGGGCGAGATCAGCGACGCCTGCGGTTGCGCCCACGGCGATGGCGAAGTTGGCGTTGACGCGTTCGGCGATCAAACCCGCCGCCGATGCTTGCGCGGCGATGATGGTTTGCGCTGCGTTGTCGCGCTGTGCTTTGACCTGCGCGCTCATCGCTGCGGCGAACGCCGTGACGAACAAGAGCACCAACCAGATGAATGGACGTGCAGTCTTATCGGGCTGAACGCCCGCCGCAGCGTCGGTATTTGTTTTCTTCGACACAGTATTCCCCGGCCGCCCCGAATCGCCGTTCGGAATCCTCAAGATTTGTAATCGTAAGGGAGACGTAAACGCCATGTCGAGGGCGGCGCCGGACTATGTCCAAATGCAAAAGTTAATGTAGCCGCAAGGACTCACGTCAGGGTGCGTTCAACCATCTCGCGGGTGTTTTTCGAGAGGTTTGTGAGCACGGCCAAGCCTTCCAGCGCTGCGCGGGCATGTTGTTGCCTCGCCGAATCAAATCGACGCCAAGACTCGAACGGTGTGAGTAACCGCGCGGCGAGGGCGGGGTTGTTGGGATCAATGGCCGCAGCTAGGTCCGCGAGGAAGCGATAGCCGGAACCATCAGCGCTGTGGAAAGCGCGCGGGTTGCGCATCGCGAAGGCTGCAGCGAGCGCGCGCACGCGGTTTGGGTTGCGCGTGTTGAATTCAGCGTGGTCGCGTAGTCGTGTCACACGCTCGATGGCGTCTGCGCGTGGCGCGGAGGCCTGGATCGCAAACCACTTGTCGATCACCAGCGGGTTGGCGGCCCAGCGTTCGTAAAAGCGTGAGAGGGCATCGTCGAAAGCGGGGCTGTTGGACGCTGCAAGCGCTTCAAGTGCTGCAGCGCTCTCCGTCATGCTGCGCGCTTCGTTGAACACCGTAAGGAAGCGATCGCCAAGGTCTGGGCCGAGCGCAGCGAGAAGATCGAGTGCTGCGGCCTTGAGTGACCGGCGCCCCGCGGCGTCCGCGCTGGGCGAGAACGGCGTTTCGCTGGGCGCTGTGGCGATCGGTTCAAGGCGACGGCGCAAAGTGGTCGCGATTTCGCGGCGGAGGCTCTCGCGTGCAGCGTGAAGCTTCTCCGGATCGGGCGTCGTCGAGGCGAGGATGAGTTCATTGAGATCGGGCAGGCGCAGTGCAAGCGCAGCGAAAGCCGGATCTTCCTGCGCGCGATCCAGTTCGCGGCCAAGCGCTTGCGCGAGCGCCGACGCTGCGTCTGGCGCTTCGCCGAGCAGCACGGCGCGGGCGATGGCTTGGCCAGCTTCCCAGCGTGTGAACGGGTCCGGATCGTGTGCGATCTGCGCCAAGCGATCTTCGAGGGTCAGATCGGTGTCGAGCGTCACCGGCGCGGAGAAACCGCGCAATGCCGTCGGGATTGGCGCTTCGAGCATGCCACTGAAGCGGAATGTGTGTTCGGCTTCGGTGAGCACGGCATGATGTTCAACGCGCGCGATCTCTTCGCCTTCACGCTTGCCGGCGATGATAGCGCCGTCCTTGGCGATGAAACCGATCTGCAACGGGATCGGCAGCGCCTTCTTCACTGGTTGGCCAGGCGTCGGCGCCGTGCGTTGCGTGACGGTGAGGTCGTAGGTTTTCGCTGTAGCATCATAGCGGCCGCGCACCGAGAGCGCTGGCGTGCCGGCTTGCTCATACCAGCCCATGAAGCCCGCCAAACTTTGCCCTGACGCTTCCTCAAAGCATGCGATGAAATCCTCAATGGTGGAAGCAGTGCCATCGCGGCGCTCGAAATAGAGCTGCATGCCGCTTTCGAACGCATCTTTGCCGATGATCCGCTTCAGCATGCGGATGACTTCGCCGCCCTTCTCGTAGACGGTCGCGGTGTAGAAGTTGTCGATCTTCTGATAGCTCGACGGCCGTACCGGGTGCGCGAGCGGCCCAGCGTCTTCGCCGAACTGACGCGCGCGCAAACGCTTCACGTCCTTGATGCGCTGCACGGGGCGCGAACGCTGGTCAGCCGAGAACTCTTGCTCACGATAGACCGTGAGACCTTCTTTCAAGCAGAGTTGGAACCAGTCACGGCAGGTGATGCGATTGCCGGTCCAGTTGTGAAAGTACTCATGGCCGACGACGGCCTCAATGGCTTCAAAGTCGGCGTCCGTTGCGGTTTCAGCGTCAGCTAAAATCAGAGACGAGTTGAAGACGTTCAGACCCTTGTTCTCCATCGCGCCGAAATTGAAGTCGCGGACGGCGACGATGTTGAAGAGATCGAGATCGTACTCGCGTTGGAAAACGTCCTCATCCCACTTCATCGAACGCTTCAGCGCATCCATGGCGTAGAGCGCGCGGTCGGAATCGCCTTGGTCGACATAGATGCCGAGATCGACTTTGCGGCCGCTCTTCGTCGTGAAGCTGTCGTGAATGGACTCGTAGCTGCCGGCGCAGAGCGCGAAGAGATAAGAGGGCTTCGGATGCGGATCGACCCACACTGCGTAGTGACGCCCGCCTTCCAGATCGCCGCGCTCGGTCAGGTTGCCGTTTGAGAGCAGCGTGGGGTAGTCGGCTTTGTCGGCTTCGATGCGCACAGCGTAGCGCGCTAACACGTCGGGGCGATCAAGCGCGTAAGTGATGGCGCGGAAGCCTTCCGCTTCACACTGCGTGCAGAAGCGACCGCCGGACATGTAGAGGCCCTCGAGGTGCGTGTTGCCCGCCGGATCGATGCGGGTGACGATGTCGAGGCGGAAGTGCGGAGGCGGGTTGTGGATGATCAGCTTGCCCGGTTCGAGCGCGTAATGATCCGTCGTCAGTGGTTGGCCATCGATGCTGATGCTCTGCAGCTCAAGCCGTTCGCCGACGAGCACGAGCGGTTGCGCTTCCGCGGAAACGCAACGCACATGATTGCTGGCGGCGACAATGGTCGCGTTCGGTTCCAGCACGAAGACGAGCGCGATTTCGTCGATCAAATAGGCCGGTGGCCGGTATTCAGACAGACGAACAGTCGCGGTCTCAGCGTCGCGCATGGAGCTCTCCTAGGGAGCCCCTGAGATGAGCCGTCAACCTGCGAAAATCAATGCGCCTTATTCGGCCGCTACAGCGGAATCCATCTTCGGCGCCGGGTCGTGATAGATGGCGGCGAGCAGCATTTCCGCTTGCTTGGCCAGGTCCTGCAATTGGCCCGGCGTTTCTTGCGGGAAATCTTGCGCGAACTCAGTCAATTCACGCGCGACGCGCATGAGGCGCAGCGCGTTGGTGATGAGGCGCGATTGATGCTCGATGCGCATCGGGTCACGGTCGTACTCAGCCATCGGCACGCGCCAGCCGCCCCAATCCTTTTCGTCGGTGACGACAACCGGATAGGTGCCGGGGAAGGGATGGCGCGGATCGCGGCCGTCGGCGGAGAGGCGGTTCACCGCGCGAAGCACGCGCCAATTTTCCGTCTCGATTAGGTCGGGCATTTCCGGACCGCGCTCTTCGGCGGCCAGTTCATGCGCATGGAAATCGCGGCCAAGGCCGGCGTCATAGGTTACGCGCAGCGGCTCCTCGACGCCCTTGACCCATTGCGGGTGGACGTTCTCGATCACCGCCCACGTCGCCACCGGCTTTACGTAGACGCGCTGGCCCTTGTGAAATACAGCCTTCGCCATTGGTTACTCGCCCCGAAACTGGAGCAGCGACCATAACGCAGCGGCGTTGAACCTTCGTGAACAGTGCTTGACGCCAAGACACTCTTTCGCGTTCGCCTGCGCGGGCGTTAGGGTGTCGGCAACCATAAAGCCCGGGAGGAATGGGTGAACTTTGACTTTTCCGACGACCAAAAGAGTCTCAAGGACGATGCGCGCCGGTTTCTGACCGATAAGGCAGGCGCCAAGGTCACGCGCCGCGTATTGGACGACGCTAACGTCTCTTACGATGAAGGCTTGTGGCGCGCTGTCGCCGAGATGGGCTGGCTGGGCGCTGCGATCCCGGAAGAACATGGCGGCTTAGGACTTGGCCGGTTGGAGCTGTGCGTGCTCGCCGAAGAGCTGGGCCGCGCCGTGGCGCCGATCCCTTTTTCGTCGACCGTCTATTTCTTCGCTGAAGCTTTGATGCTCGCCGGCAGCGAAGCGCAGAGAAAGGCGCTGCTGCCGAGGGTCGCCGCTGGTGAAGTGATTGGATGCTTTGCCGTGAGCGAAGGTCCGGGCACGCCAACGGCATCTGCGATCCAAGCCAAGTTCGATGGCTCGACGCTGACCGGAGTGAAAATCCCCGTCACGGACGGCGATTGCGCTACGCACGCCGTTGTCGTCGCGAAGGAAGGCTCTGGCGTTTCGCTGGTTCTGGTCGAACTCAATCAGTCAGGCGTGACGCGCGCGACGCTCAAGACGCTCGATCCAACGCGCGGCCACGCGAAGCTTGAGTTTAAGGGCGCGAAGGCTGAGCGCATCGGCGCTGCGGGCCAAGGCTGGGAGCTGGCGGAAGCTGTGCTCGATCGCGCTGCAGTGTTGCTTGCGTTCGAACAAATCGGCGGCAGCCAAGTCTGCATGGAGATGGCGATCGATTACGCCAAGAACCGTGTCGCGTTCTCGCGCCCGATCGGTTCGTTCCAAGCGATCAAGCACAAGCTCGCTGATATGTACGTCAACATCGAAGTCGCACGCTCGAACGCCTATTACGGCGCCTGGGCGCTCTCGACGGAAGCGGCTGAGCTGCCGTTCGCCGCTGCCGCTGCACGCGCCGCTGCGAGTGACGCCTATTATTTCTGCGCCAAAGAAAACATTCAGACGCACGGCGGCATGGGATTCACCTGGGACGTCGACTGCCACCTCTTTTTCCGCCGCGCCAAGCTGCTCGCTGTGCAAGCCGGCAGCCCCGCATCGTGGAAAGAGAAACTCGTGAAGCGCCTCGAACAACGCAACGCGGCCTGAGGGATCAGAACAATGGATTTCAACGATACCGCCGAAGAAGCCAAGTTCCGCGCCGAAGCGCGCGCCTTCCTCGAAGCCAACCTCACGCCGAAGAGCTCGGACAAAGAGCGTTTGCAGCGCAAGCTGACGCCGCCTGCGTACCTCGCCGCGGCAAAAGTCTATCAGCGCAAGAAAGCCGAAGCCGGTTTCGCCGGCATCACTTGGGCGAAAGAGCAGGGTGGCCGCGCTCTGCCGCCGATCTACGCCGTCATCTTCAATTCCGAAGAAGCAAAGTTCGACGCACCGGCCGCGCCATTCTCGATCGGTCTCGGCATGTGCGTGCCGACCGTCATCGCGTTCTCCGATGAGGCGATGAAGGATCGTTACGTCGCCAAAGCGCTGCGTGGCGAAGAAATCTGGTGCCAGCTCTTCTCAGAGCCGGGCGCGGGTTCTGACGTCGCTGCGTCGAAGACCAAAGCCGTGCGCGATGGCGATGATTGGATCATCAACGGCCAGAAAGTCTGGACCACCGGCGCGCAGTTCTCCGATTTCGGCATCTTGCTCGTGCGCACCAATCCGGACGTGGAGAAGCACAAGGGCCTCACCATGTTCATCGTGGACATGAAGCAGGCCGGCGTTGATGTGCGTCCAATCCACCAAGCGTCGGGCGGCCGCGACTTCAACGAAGTCTACTTTACCGACGTCCGCATCCCGGATTCATCGCGCCTCGGCGAGCCCGGCATGGGCTGGAACGTGGCGCTGGTGACGTTGATGAACGAACGCCTCGCGGTCGGCGGCTCTTACGGTCCCGACTACAAAGAGATTTTCGAGTTCGCCAAGTCGATCAATTCGCCGAGCGGCGAAGGCTCGCTCATTCAAGACGAGTCCTTCCGCCAAAAGCTCGCCGATTGGATCGTGCGCGCCGAGGGCTACAAGCTCGCGAAATTCCGCACCATGACGGCGCTGTCGAAAGGCCAAACGCCGGGGCCGGAAAGCTCGATCGGCAAAGTCATCAATGCCAATCAGATGATGGACATCGCCAACATGGCGATCGAAGCGCAGGACCATTACGGCATCATCAACGATCCGGACTTGGCCCCGCTCGAAGGCGCGTTCCACCAGAGCTACATGTTCGCGCCGGG
>CAYZIJ010000059.1:0-14828 GCA_964478365.1 uncultured Terricaulis sp. | reverse complement strand
GTTTTGCGGATTTGTGTCCGGACTGTCGTGAAGTCCAATCCCCGTCGATCAATCGCCGGGCCCGCGCCACACACCTACCACAAGAGCCAGCTCCTGTGCCCCGTCATCTATACGGCTTCTGAGCCCTAATTGGACCTGCCGGCCCCCTCCGATGGTCCCAACCAGCGTCACTTGGGCGCGGACCACTTCGTCGCCCTCATGGGGGGCGTCGTAGAAGACCTGCCCTAGGGCCATCCAGTTCTCACCCCCGCGGAAGCCTGCCGTGAGGTCTAAGCGTGGTCCGCCGCAGCCGCCACCCAGGCCCCGGTAAGCCGTTTCAGCATTGATGAACCAGCCGTTGCCTAGGGTCCGGCCCGCGAGGAGCCGAAGCTCTCCGCCTGCCTCCTCGCACTCGCCCGTCGGCTCTGAGTTCCAGAGCGCCGCGCCCTGCGCGGCCACGATCCAGCGCTCGTCACGATAGAGGCTCTGTTTCAAGCCGAACGTGGCCTCGCCGCGAACACCGCTGGTGACGGTGTAGTCTTGCGTCAGCCAAGCGGCGCCGACCAGCGCGCGGCTCTCTTCAATCGGCTGCTCTAAATAGAGTGAGCTCTCATAAAAGGCCTGCTCTTCTGATTCACCGATGAAGGACGTGACGATTTGCTGGCGTTCAGGCGCGACCCAGGCTCCGGCGAGAGCCGGTGCGGGCGTCAATGCTGCGAGCAGGCTTAGGAATCGTAGCCCGGCAGATGACGATCGAGTTTGCGCTTTAGCCCCGGCCACGCCAGCCCCGATACCATGCCCAGTCCTTTCGCGGGACCGTTCCGCGTTTCTTCTTGCGCTTCTTCTGGCGCAATCAACACATTCTCGCGGCCCACGCTAAGAGCGGCCACCTGCTGAGCGCACGCGCGCTCCAAAAAAAAGATTCCGATGAACGCTTCCGCCGCAGACGCACCGACAGCCAGCGTTCCATGATTGCGCAGAAGCATGAGTTTCTTGTCGCCGATGTCGTTCACCAGACGCTCGCGCTCATCGAGATTGAGCGCCACACCCTCATAGCCGTGATAGGCAAGGTTCGGCAGCATCAGCAGAGCGTTCTGGGTCAGCGGCAACAGGCCGTCCTTCTGCGCAGAAACGCCAACGCCCGCATCGGTGTGGAGATGGATCACGCACAGTGCGTCTTCGCGCGCAGCATGGATGGCCGAGTGAATCGTGAAGCCCGCCGGATTGATGTAGTACGGCGTCGGCGAGACGATGTTGCCGTCGAGATCGACCTTCACCAGCGACGACGCGGTGATCTCCTCGAAGAACATTCCGTACGGGTTGATCAGAAAATGGTGGTCCGGGCCGGGCACGCGCATCGAAATGTGCGTGAAGATCATGTCGTCCCAGCCGTGCAGCGCGACCAAACGATAGAGCGCGGCGCAATCCACGCGCGCCTGCCATTCCTCGGCGCTCACTCGCCCTTTGAGGGATGTCCCGGCATCGTCGGCCATCGTTCGCGCTCCGTCCAAGCTTGTGCTACAGAACTTGTAATCCCGCTGAGAGCATAAGCAAAGAGCGCTCTAACCTCCCATGAAACTCGCTTTTACCGCCAGCGCCCGTCCGGAAGCGCAGGAAGCCCTGCGCCGGCTACGGCATGTCTATGGCGAAAGCGGCGAGGCCGACGCCGACGTCATCGTGGCGCTCGGCGGCGACGGCCACATGCTGGAAGCGCTGCGTAAGCGGCTGAAGGACAAGAAGCCGGTCTATGGCATGAACCGCGGCACCGTCGGTTTCATGATGAACGACTATAACGAGGACGGCCTGCCCGAACGCTTGGCGACCGCTGAGGAAATTCGCATCCGGCCGCTCGTGGCGCGCTGCCAGACTGCGAGCGGCGCAATCGTCGAAGAGCGCGCGTTCAACGAAGTCTCGCTGCTGCGCCAGACGGCGCAATCGGCCAAGCTGCGTGTCATCGTTGATGGCGAAGAGCGGCTGGCTGAGCTTTTGTGCGACGGCCTGATGGTCGCTACGCCTGCAGGGTCAACCGCCTACAACTTCTCCGCCCACGGCCCGATCCTGCCGATCGACTCCCGCCTCCTGGCGCTAACGCCGATCAGCGCCTTCCGGCCACGCCGCTGGCGCGGTGCGTTGCTACCTTACCGGGCCAAGGTCCGCATTGAAGTGATCGACGCTGAACATCGCGGCGTCAGCGCAGCGGCCGACAATCTGGAAACGCGCGACGTCGTGGCCGTCGATATCGCCGAGGACTCCGGCGACGGCCTGACGCTCTTGTTCGATCAAGGCCACGCCTTGGACGAGCGGGTGCTGCGGGAGCAGTTCGCGGTTTAACAGCCCGTCAACGCTCTTTTCACACCAGCCGTCCAGACTTGCCGGCTCATGACGAAATCCAAAGCCCAGTTCATCGATCCGCGCACCACCGGGCGCAAAATGCTCCTGCGGCCGCTCTTCGATATGTCGGCCCTGAAGCGTGCCGACGACGCGATGAAGGCGATGGGCGGCTCGTTCGAGCAATGGCTCGACGATGATATTCGTAGGCTCCAAATCGCGCGTATCACCGCTCAGAATGAACGCTGGAGCGACGGCGCCTTGGACGGACTATTCGGTGTCGCACACGATTTGAAGGGCATGGGCGGCGCTTATGGCTTTCCGCTCATCACGCAAATCGCGGCCTCGTTGTGCCGCCTGATCGAAACCGACGCCGGAAAAGCGGCCGCACGCGCCAAGCCCGGCCTCGTCATGGCGCACGTAGACGCCCTCCGCGCGGCAGCACGCGACCGCATCGCCACCGCTGAGCATCCAATCGGTCACGCCTTGATTACCGCGCTCGAAGCGGAAGTCGCCGAGCTTGGCGTCGCGCCGGAGTAAGTTTTCGGCAAGCTCTCTGAACGCAGCGTTCACCGCATTCGTTCGCCCTGAATTTAACCGCGTCCGTGAGATAAGCGCCGTCCACGATCGGCAGCTTATGAACGTCATCCCTTTCCGCTCCCGTCCCGAGCAAGAACCGCTCGCGTTCGCCATTGGCGCACGCGTGGATCTGCGCGTCGGCGCGTTGGCGGCAGGCGTGGTGCGCCCGCGCGGCGAACCACAAGAGGCGTTCGCCTTCTCAAATCTCGCGCGTCTGCTGCGCGGCGCACGCATGGCGTGGCGCGAACGCGGCATCCACGCGCCGCTGACGCTAGCGCTGCCAAGCGACGTGCAGAGTGATTTGGAAGCCGATGCGCTAAGCGAAGCCGCGATAGAAGCTGGCTGCACGCGCCGCGCTTTGAGCTTTGAACTCTGCGAACGCCGCATCGTTGCGGACGGCCCCGTCCTCGCCGAAGAACTTCGCGCACGTGGCTGGGGCGTCGTGCTGCGCGCCGACCCTGAATGCCCGCTTCCGTTCGGCGCCCGCGCGCGCACGCTGTACTCTGAGCTCGTCCTCAACGCGCCAGAAAGTGCGGATCCGTTCTTTGCATTGGAAGACGGAGACCGCAGCCCGTTGGGGCGCCGCCTTCTCGCCGCCAAGGGCGCTGGCCTCGTCATCACTGCGGACAGCGTACGCTCCGCATCGCAAGCGCGCACGCTCGCTATCGCCGGTTTCGATCGCGGCGGCGGGCCGTTCGCTGAAGCCGGTTTGCGCTAAACGTGCGCGGCGCTTGAGCGCAGGCCCTGCAAGCCCGACGCGTCGAGCTTCTCGAACAAATAGTCGAGATCGTCCTTCGGGACCGATTGGAAAAGCGTCAACGTGCGCTCCAACATTCGCTTACGGAAGGTGATGCGGTCGAGCGAGGAACCCTCGCGTTCGATCGAATGATAAACGTCCACCGCCGCGCGGAATGACGGAAACAGGCGCGGCGGCAGGCCTGCGCGATCAAAGCCAGCCTTCAGGCCCAACGGTCCACTATCATGGATCAAGAGCCACATGCGCTGATGCGGCATGCCGGCAAGCTCAGCCATCGCGTGTTCGACGAACTCGATATGACCAAGACACAAGCCGCGCATGAGAAGCGACGGATTGAGCCGGCCGTTGAGATTAAGCTGCTGGACGAAGCGTCCAACATCATTCTGGCGCGCCGCCTGCTCCACAATATCGATTGTGACACGTTCGCGCGCGCCCATGGCGAGATCGATCGCCACTTGCGGCGGCAGTTCGTGATTGTTGACGAGATAGTCGAACGCCTCGCCCGCGACGAGCGAGACGAGCTTCTCAGTGATCGCCAGCGGCAGTTCGTTGCGATGAACCATGGTGGCGGTGATGGTCGAGACGCCAGCGAAGCGCGTCAGCGTCGTTTCCAGGCCATCTTCATCGAACGTCGCGTTATCATTAGCGAGCGCACGGCCGACTGCCTCTTGCACAGCGAACTGCGCGATCGCGCCCGTCACCGTCGTGCTCAGCGAGTCACGGCTTGCGACGGCGATCTGTTTGTTCGGCGGGCATGCGCGTACGATCTCGATCAAGTCCGCATCGGTGAGCGACGGTGAGTTCAGCACGATCGGCAGCGCGATCGTGTCGACATCGCGCGCGAGCTGATTGGCGACCTCGCGCGGCAACTTGGGCGAATTCTTTAGCGCCACGGCGAGTGCGCGGCGCACGAGGATGGCAGCATCGGCGGCCATCACTTGCATGATGCCCTGCGCGTGGGCGCGTTCCTCTGGGGAAAGCTCCGCCTCATCAATACAGCGGCAAATCTTGTGCGCGGCCTGCGCGCGATCCTCTAGCGTTGGGCCTTTGATCAAGGTCCGGATATCGCTATCCGTCAGATTGGCGCGCATGGTGACGATCGACATTGGGACGCTCACGTTTCATGGGCGGCGGCGACTCCTTCGTCGCACCGCATCTCCCGACACTTGCGCTTGAGCCTTAACGAAGCCTTGATTGCGAATATTGCGAACAGGAAACAAAGCTGATGCTCGAAGGCCTGAAAGTCGTCGAATACGCCACCTACGTCGCCGCCCCCGGCGCGGGCGCTGTGATGGCCGATTGGGGGGCCGAGGTGATCAAGGTCGAACCGCCTGGCGGCGACCCGATCCGCATGTTCTTCGCCTCGGTGGGCATTGAGGGCGTCGCGGTGAACCCGGTGTTCGAGTTCGACAATCGCGGCAAGCGCGGCATCGTGCTCGACACCACACAGGATGCAGGCCGCGATGCGCTGCTCAGACTGATCGACGGCGCCGATGTGTTTCTCACCAACGTTCGCCCCGGCGGCTTGAAGCGCGCGGGACTAGATCACGACGCCCTGCTGAAGCGTAATCCGCGCCTCATCTACGCGACTTTGACTGGCTATGGGTTGGATGGTCCAGACGCGGATCGTCCGGGCATGGACTCCGCTGCGTTCTGGGCGCGCTCGGGATTGGCGGCGCTGTTTCGTCCGAAGGGCGGCGAACCTATCGCGCTGCGAACGGCTTTGGGCGATCACGTTGCATCACTTGCGATTGTCGGCGGCGTGCTGGCGGCGATCTACGAACGTCAGGCTACCGGCAAAGGCCGCTTGGTCGAAGCATCGTTGTTGCGCGCTGCGCACTATGTCGGCGGCTCAGATTTCGCGATCCAGCACAGCTATGGGCGCACCGCGTCCAACCGCCCGCGCAAAGACAGCGCCAATCCACTGATCAATTACTTCAAAACCAAGGACGGTCACTGGATCACGCTGCTCACGCGCCAAGGCGAAAAAGATTGGCCGCCGCTTTGCCGCGCATTGAAGATCGAACATCTGATTGAAGATGAGCGCTACGCGCGCGCCAAAGCGCGCCGCACCAATGGTCCAGAACTCGTCGCACTCTTGGATGAAGCCTACGCGGCGTTCACGCTGGAGGAGCTGACGAAGCGCCTCGACGCGGAGGAGATGATCTGGTCGCCTGTGCTGACCGCAGCCGAAGCCATCGCAGACCCGCAGGCGATCGCTGCGGGTTGTGTCGTGCAAACGCCGCAACACGATGGTCCGCCAATCAATGCGCCCGGCTCGCCGATCCGCTTTCCCGGGGCCGATGATGGGCCAAAGGGCCCTGCGCCAAAACTCGGCGAGCACACACGCGCGGTGCTGGCGCAGCTTGGCTATTCGGATGCGGAGATTGACGCGATCTACGCCAGTGGCGCGGCAGCTTAAGCGTCGCGATTGCGCGCGTAAGCGTTGAGCACTTGCATCGGATCGCGTCGCGCTTGCGTCTCGTCTTCCCCGCTCCGCAACAGCGGCAACAGCGCCATCGCGAACAGCGCTTGCGCCAGGGCTGGAGACATCGGCGTGCTCTCGCCGCCTTGATCCACCCGATGTGGCGCTTGCGGCGCAGCCGCCCCCATGGTGGCGCTCGCATCGAGGTTCAGACGTTGCAGCAGCGCTTCCGCTGAACGCGGCGCGCCGTTGACGTAGAACAGCCCGCGATTAGCCGCAGCTTCGCGCGGGAAGATCGCCGCAGCGCTCGGCGCGCCCGATTGCGCCGCTTCGATCAAACGGATCGCGCCACCCGACCCCATCACATGCGCTGCGTAAAGTTCGCCAGCGTTCGGCGCGCGCCCGAGACGCGATTGCAGTGTTTGTGCGTTCTCGCGCGCAAGCTCCGCCGCCATACGCGCGGAAAGCTCAGGATCATTTCGCAGCGCCAGAATTTCACGGCGCGTTGCGGGGTCGGCGCCCTGCTGCAGCGCGCTTGCTTGCTCGCCCAGACCATGGTCGGCGCCGTGGCGTCGCACCATGTCGAGCCAGGTGCTGTCGATAAACTGGAAAAGCCCCGTAGCACTCGACGTGCCCGCCCGCGCTTGCGGATTGAGCGCACTTTCGCGACGCGCTGTTTCCAGCAGCAGGGAGAAGTCTACGCCTGTCGCATCCGCAGCTCTGCGGATCGCGGCGCGAACGGCATCGGGGCCGACAGGCGCGATCGGATCGCTCATGCTTTCGGGCTCTACGGATTTGGTAAACGCGAAATTAACTCACGCGATTGGTCCGCAAGCGCAACCGATACGGAAACAGAATGAACCCGGCGAGAATGACGATCAGCGCCGTAAGCGAGCTGACGATCAAGAGGCCGGTGTTGAAGTTTTCGTGGTCGCGCCAATCCATAATGCGAGCTTCATGTGCCGCATCAAGCGCCGCATGGCCTCAATAGCTCTTAGGCAGACCCAACACGCGCTCGGCGATGAAGTTTAAGATCATCTCGCGGCTGACTGGTGCGATACGCGCAATCATCGCTTCGCGGAAATAGCGTTCGACGAAATACTCTTTCGCGTAACCCATGCCGCCATGCGCAAGCACTGACGCTTCGCATGCCGTGAAGCCAGCTTCGGCGCCGAGATATTTCGAAGCGTTGGCTTCCGCGCCACAATCCTTGCCCGCGTCGTAAAGAGCGGCGGCCTTGAACGCCATCAAGTTCGCGGCTTCGAGTTCGGCCCACGATTTCGCGAGCGGATGCTGGATGCCCTGGTTCTGGCCGATGGGGCGGCCGAACACGACGCGCTCCTTGGCATATTGCGCTGCGCGCTTAAGCGCCGCGCGTCCTAGGCCAATGGCTTCCGCAGCAAAGAGCACGCGTTCAGGGTTGAGGCCCGAAAGCAAAATCTTGAAGCCAGCGCCCTCTTCACCGATCAGTTCGGCGTTGGAGACGTCGAGATCCTCAATGAAGAGCGTGTTACACTCCACCGCCTTGCGGCCCATTTTCGGGATCGGTTGCGCTTCAATCTTGCTGCGATCAAAATCAGCATAGAAGAGCGAGAGGCCTTCCGTCGGGCGCTTGACCTGATCCTTCGGCGTCGTGCGTGCGATCAACAAAATCTTGTTCGCGCGCTGCGCATTCGTCGTCCAAATTTTTCGACCGTTGATGCGATAGCCGCTATTGGTGCGCTCGGCGCGCGTCTCCAAGCTTGAGGTGTCGAGGCCGGAGTTTGGTTCGGTGACGGCAAAACATGCCTTGTCACGTCCATCCATGGCAGGCGGCAAGAAACGTTGTTGCTGTTCCGGCGTGCCGAACTTTACGATCGGCATCAGGCCGAAGATGTTCAGATGGATCGCGCTGGCGCCTGAAAAGCCCGCGCCGGACTGCGCCACCGTTTGCATCATCAGCGCAGCTTCAGTGAGCCCAAGTCCCGCACCGCCGACGCTCTCCGGCATCGCGACACCAAGCCAGCCACCCTCTGCAATATCGTTGACGAAGGCGTCGGGAAAATTGCCGGTGTTGTCGATGTTCAGCCAGTAATGGTCGTCATACTTCGCGCAGATCTCTTCGATCGCGTGCTTGATGGCTGATTGTTCTTCTGTGAGTTCGATTGCGAACGTCATGGGCTCTTCGGCTTCTCGTTGAATCTCTCGGGCGACAACGCCGCCCAGCGCTCGGGTATCTCAGCGCCGAACACATACGCCGTAATGATCTCCGCCGTCACCGGCGCCAAGAGCCAACCATTGCGCGAATGGCCCGCCGCGACCAGCACTTCGCCGGAACGGCCAATGATCGGCCAGCCATCGGGCGACATCGGGCGGATGCCACACCAGGCGCGGCCCACCTCACCGATCTCACCCGGCAATGCGGCCTCGGCGGCGGCGACGAGTTGCGCGACCCTCTCTTTCTCGACCCGCCGATCGAAACGCCCCGGCTCCATCGTCGCGCCGATGACGACGTCCTCACGGCGTTGAGCGATGTAGAAGCCAGCGCCGTGGAGGTTTGGCTTCAACTCGCTCTCAAGCGTGACGGAAACGAGATGCCCCTTGGCTGGCGTGATGTGCGCAAGTGCGGGCGCAGCGGCCTTTAATTTCTCCGTCGCCCAAGCGCCGGGCGCGATCACGATCTTGTCGGCCTCATAGACAAGATCATCTTGCGTGAGCGCGGCAGTTGCAGTGACGTTGGCGACGTCTTGATGATAGTCGATGATGACGCCCAGCGCGCGCGCCTGCATCGCCAGTCCGCTCAGCACGCGATCAGGATCCGCGACGCCCTCGTTTTCGAGCCACACCGCGCCGTCGATCTTCGCGCGCATGCCGGTGCGCTTTTTGAAACCGCTTGCATTGAGCGTTTGCGCGCGACGCCCCAAGGCGCCAGCCGCACGTTCAAAGCCGTAGGCGTCGATCTCGTCCTTTGCGATGACGATGCCGCCATCGAAGCGCACACCGTCAGCCCAAGGCGTGCCTGCGTGTGATGTGCGCCAGAGGTCATAAGATTCGAATGCGATCGGCGTGTGCGCGGAGATCGCTTCGTCCATAGGCGCAAGCATGCCGGCCGCGGCGATCGACGCGCCAGGCCCGAACACGTCGGCGTGCTCACCTTCCGCTTCAAGCACCGTCACGCGCGCGCCGGCTCTCGCCAAACGCACTGCGCAAAAGAGGCCAACTACGCCTCCGCCAACGATGACGACGGATGTCATGGCGGCTCATGTCGTCGTAAATCGTGTCGTGTGCAAGGCGCACGAGCGCAGCGCTTTGCCTCAGCCTCGCTTGGTGCGCGCCTCGGCAGCCAGTGACTTGGCGAGGCTAGCCATCGCGTCCATGCCGGCCACGGCCAGCGTTTCCGCAGAGACCTTACGCCCAAGCGCCTTCGACAAGTCTTTCGCTGCGGCTTCCAGACGGCCCCAGGCCTTAGCGTCAATCTTGCCAACCGACTTAGCCTTGGCTTTGGCTTTGGTCTTCGGCGTCTTCTCGGTTTTCTTCGATGCGGCCTTCGTGACTGCCGCAATCGCCTTCTTCATCGCGTCGACGTGCGCGCGATCTTTGTCCTTCTCGACTTCGGGCAGCTTCGCGTACGGCTTGAACAAGTCCTTGGGCTGGTTCGGATCGTCTTTATTGGCCTTGATCCAAGTCTGGTGGACGAGATCGGAAGCGGCTTCACGGTCCTTCGGGAATTTCTTCACTGCCGCATAGGCATCGCGCGCCGCGCGGAGATTGTCTTGCTTGGCGGCCTCGGGAAGCTTCGACCATGGTTGATTGACGTCAACCATTTCGCCACCGCGCATACGCATGCGCGGCTTATCTTTCTCGGCGGGATTGGTCTTGCGGAAAGTCTGGCGCCAAGAATCATGCGAGCGTCCGGCGAAATAGTCGGCCGTCTTTTCCATGAGTTTGTCGGCTTTCGCCTTCTTCTTTCTTCGAGCTGCCATTCTGACACCCTACCAAAGACTCTTTAGGAAAAAGCAAAATCTCTTAAGCCGATCGCCATTCTGGCAGATCGAATTTTGGATCGGGGTATGTCGCGTCGACGTAGGTGCGGCCGGTGGCCATCCCGATCTCGAGCAACAGCTCCATATTATCTTTCTTGCCGTTATCCATAAGATCGAGCGCATTCATCGCATCGGCGTCAAGTTCGCGTCCAAGAAGACGTTCGATCGGCGTCATCGGCGGAATCGGGTCGCTCGCGCGCTTACGCTTCGGCTTAGTGTCCAGCACAATGTCCATGCGCTGATAATCCAACAGCGGGACGCCGCTAACGCAGACGCCGTTCATATCGCCAATCTCGGAATTGATACGCCAAGGCTTCTTCGGGTTCGAGAACGCCTGCATCATCATGACGCCCTGCATTTGCGTGTCGTACACCATCGCACGCAGCGCATGGACGCCGCGTAGACCCGGCGGCAACCCCTTAAACGCGTTGCCGTCGATCGTCGGGCGGCGTGAACCGGTGCCGCAGGACGTCATCATCAATTGATCAGCGCCCGTCTTCCATCCGAACTTGTAGGAAGGCTCCAGCGCCAACATGAAAAGCTGCATGCTCGGATTGTTGTTGGCGCTCACCGCGCCATCGACAAACGAGCCCTTCTGAATAGGGCGGCGCTTTTCATCGTACGCAATGTCGATGACGATCTCGTCAAAGAAGGTCGGCGCGGCAGCGCTCGCGAGCACCAGATCGATCAGCCGGTAGCGTTTATTTGGATAGACGCCGGTGTCGTCGGCCGGATCGTAGAACACGCCAAGCGGATGATTGGTCACCACCCAGGCTGAACCCGTATCGATACGCTTAGCGTGAACCGCCAAGCCGGTACGCAAATCCTGCGAGCCGAGCGTCTTCGTCGTCAGCACCGAATAGAGCGCACGGCGAAGCTTCTTCGACTCGAACTTGCTCTGCAGAAACACGCCATCGCCTGCGGTGCGTCCGAACACGTCGGGACCGAGGCGCAGATAGAGTGTGATGATCTCGTCGACGC
Source organism: uncultured Terricaulis sp. (assembly GCA_964478365.1). Classification (GTDB taxonomy): domain Bacteria; phylum Pseudomonadota; class Alphaproteobacteria; order Caulobacterales; family Aquidulcibacteraceae; genus Vitreimonas. The sequence continues at coordinate 3,757 of CAYZIJ010000059.1, read as the reverse complement.
TCAAGCCAAGCGCCAGCGCCGTCGCGATGATCGCGCCAGTCGAAGTGCCGCCGATCAGATCGTAATAATCCGAGAGACGGAACCCATCTCCCGCGCCCGAGCGGCGACGCAGTTCGTCCTCCAGCACTTTCAACATGCCGAGTGTGAAAATGCCTTTCACGCCGCCGCCATCGAGCGCCAAGACGCGCTTGGCGCCGGTGTCGGGCGAGAGGTGCTCGAACAAAGACTTGGGCATCGGTCCCCTAATGCCCCTAGTCTTAGCGTCGGGCGAGGCTCAAAAGAAGGCCAAGAGCGCCGGGTCGCGGCCTAAATGAACGGCTTTAAACTCGGCGGCGAGAAAAAGCCCGCCGGCGACGTAGATTGCCGCGCTTGGGCCGTGTGCGAGCGCCATGCGGCAGGCGTCCACGACATCCTCAGCCGTGCTGATTTCCGCCTCCGGGTGCACATGCGCCGCGATAGAGGCGATCAAGGCAGCCGGAGCGCCCTTGTGACGTGCGGCCGCGCAAATGATCGTGGAGAACTGAAGCGCCAGTTCTCGGATGATGGCGTGTTGGTCCTTGTCCAACGAGGCGCCACAAACGAGAACTGCGTCACGCTGGCCCGCGATGGCGCGAAACCCTTCCAATGCTGCGCGCACGCCAGCTGGCGTGTGACCAACATCGATCACAATCAACGGCTCATCATTGATCGCCTCAAGCCGTCCGGGCCAGCGAAGATTTGCGTACCTTGCGGCCACATCCGCGTCACTGATCGGCGCAAGATCATTTACCAAGGCGAACGCAAGCGCCGCATTCTCGCGCTGATGCAAGCCAGGCAGAGGCGCATCGGCAAGCGGCGAGACGAACTGCACAGTCAGATCATGCTCTGAAGCGTACTGCTCGATCGTCTCGCGCTCCGTTTCACAACTCTGCGATACATAGACCGAGGCCCCCGCAGGCGCGGCGCCGAGTTTTTCGCGTGCGATTTCGGAGAGTGTGTTGCCGAGCAACTCAGTGTGTTCGAGATCGAGCGATGTCAGCGCCAAGCGCTTAGCGCGTATCAATGCGACCGGATCCAGCCGCCCGCCAATGCCCGCTTCCCAAACCGCGTGCTTGCAGCCCCGCGCGACGAACCAATCTGCGGCGATCAAGAAGAGAAACTCAAAGCCACCCATCGTATCGGTAAGTCTGCTGGCTTCGATCGCAGCGAAAACGCGATCCCAATGCGTCTCCAGTTCTTCATCGCTGATGTCTTGGTCATCAATGCGAAAGCGTTCGTTCAGCGCGAGAAGATGTGGCGAAGTGAAGAGCCCGACAGGTCCGTCTTGTTGTGTCAGAAGCGCCGCAGTCATCGCAGCCGTCGAGCCTTTGCCATTGCTGCCAACGATGACAGCGCCCTCCGCGCCGAAGGCGGCGAGATCAATGCCAAGCGTTTCAGCGACTGCGGAAACCCGCTCCAATCCGGGCCCTTTGCCGAACTTGGGATACGGAACGCGCCAAATTCTCATTTGAGCGCGGCGGCGAAGTTCGCGCGCCAAATTTCAATGATCAAATTCCAGCGCTGATGATCTTCCAGCGTGGCGATCATCGGGTTGGAGTTCACTTCGATAACGATGGGACCGCCCTCAGCATCGAACAGATCAACTGCCGCGAGCGACAATCCAACCGCGACCGTCGCATCCAATGCGATCTTGCCAAGCGCGAGCGGAGCGCCGTCTGTCACATCACCCGCACCACCGCCTGCCGCACGATTAGCTGGTCCTTCGAGCGTAACACACTCGTTCTTTGGCGGAATATCGCCAGCCGCTACACGCAGGCCTCGCTGATCGCGCCCGCGCGGCTTTAGCGGCGCTGCATCTGGCTCACGCTGCTTGGCGGCGACCAAGTCTGCCAGCGTTCGCTCACCATCGCCCAGCACGCTCGGCAACGTCTTGCTGTACGAGAAAAGAAACCGCCCATTGAGCACGAAGACACGATACTCTGGCGCGCGCACATAAGGCTGCATCAGGATCGCAAAATGCTCGGTGGGGAGCCGATCGAGATAGTCGTTAAACTCGTCGGCGCTATCGATCACCTCAGCGAAAAGGCCGTTGGATGCGGAAAGCGGTTTGCAGAAGATCGGATAGTGCGCGGTTGCGGCGTAGGCGATTGCATCCGCGCGTTCGCGTCCTGGCGACCGCATATCGACCCAGCGATCGGTGACGAAGAACTTGACGCCGGGCAACACCGGCACGCCAGCTTCACGGAGCACGTCAGCGCAAAATGCTTTGTCACGCGCGATCGAGGCCGCGCGCGCATCGTTCAAAGCGTAGGGTGTGCCGGCGCCTGCTGCGAATACGGCGCGGCATTCGCCGTCGCGCACTTCGAAAAGGTAGCCATCATCACCGTCGAGCGATCGGAAAGTGTAACCGCACGCCAAAGCTGCGCGCGCCGCATAGCGCGCGTGCGCACTCTTAAGGTGATCTCCGGGCATGCCTGAGAAAGCCAACTGCAATCACCCAGCGAAACCAGGGCCCAGCAAAACCAGGTCATCAAGAAAATGGTACCGCCTGTTGGGCTCGAACCAACGACAGCCGGCTCCACAAGCCGGTGCTCTACCAACTGAGCTAAGGCGGCACATTTCTGTGCTCGTCCGCGCCTGGACGCGAACTCTCAAGGGCGCGGAACCTAGCGCCGCACTTTGCCCGAAGCAAGGCGCGTAAAGCGCCCTATCCTCAGTGACTTAAAATGGGACTCAAGAGCTTAAACCGGCCCCCAGCCTTGCTGGTTGATGTAGTCCCGCAGCCGCTGGATGCGATTGTCCGGATCCGGGTGGGTCGACAGGAATTCCGGCGGACGCGAACCACCGCTTTCCTGCATGCGCTGCCAGAACGGGATCGAGAGCTTCGGGTCGTAGCCAGCGCGCTGCATGTATTGCAGACCGACGATGTCGGCTTCCGCCTCTTGTTGGCGCGAGAACGGCAAACTGACGCCAACTTGGGCGCCGAGACCGAGCGCGGCCATCGCGAGCTGGCTGTTGATTTGCGTGCCTGCCACTTGCAGCGCCGTCTGCGTCGCCGCTTCGCGGCTGTAGCGTTCGGCGGCGTGACGGGCGGTGACGTGGCCGACCTCGTGGCCGAGCACCGTCGCCATATAGTCGTCGCGCTCGCTGATCTCGTAGAGGCCCCGGTAGAAGCCAACTTGGCCGCCCGGCAGCACGAAAGCGTTCTTCTGAGGACTATCGAACAGCACGAATTCCCAGCTTTGACCTCCGCGCCCGGCCGCTTGCACGATCCGATTGCCGACGCTCTCAAGACGCCGTTGCGCCGAGGCGTTACGCCATTGCGGCACTTGCTGGCGCATCTGCGCCCATGCTCCCAGCGATGCCTGCTGCAGCTGGCTTTCATCGATGATGATAAACTGCTCGCGGCCGGTGACCGGATTGGTGGCGCAGCCGGCGACCAATACGAGCGTGCCTGTCGCCAGCCCGCGCAGCACGTCGCGGCGCTCCATCTTGGCCACATCCACGAGCTTGGGCGCGCCGCCCTCGGCCTGATGATCACACATGAACACGTCCTCCAAGGCGCCACGCCTGGCGCTATTTTCGGCCGCTGCCCGCCCGAAGCAAGGCCGGAAAGATGATTTCAGTGTCGGCGCCGGGTCGGCGTGGACAGGGCCGGGCCGCCCCGCTATAGACCCTCGCTCCGCGCCGGACCCCAAAAAAGCGGGGGCTCGGCGGCCGGTTCGCCTGGGTAGCTCAGTTGGTAGAGCAGCGGATTGAAAATCCGCGTGTCGCTGGT
>CAYZIJ010000058.1:0-15520 GCA_964478365.1 uncultured Terricaulis sp. | reverse complement strand
CCTGCCAGCTCGAGAGCCGCGAACACGCGCTCGAAACGGCGGAGTTCCTGCGCGATGTATTCAAGCGCGCCGGCGCCGGCTTCATCTATAAAACGAGCTTCGACAAAGCCAACCGCTCCAGTCTCTCGACCAAGCGCGGCGCGGGCTTCGATACAGCGGCGCCCATCTTCGAAGAAATCCGCAAGAAGATCGGCGTGCCGGTCATCACCGACGTGCACTTGCCCGAGCAATGCGCCGAAGTCGCCGAAGTGGTCGACGTCCTGCAGATCCCGGCCTTCCTCTGCCGCCAAACCGACTTGCTGATCGCCGCCGCCGAAACCGGCAAACCGATCAATGTGAAGAAGGGTCAGTTCCTGGCGCCGTGGGACATGAAGAACGTGATCGCCAAGATCACCGGCTCAGGAAACCCGAACGTCATGGCCTGCGAGCGCGGCGCCTCGTTCGGCTACAACACGCTCGTCTCCGACATGCGCGCGCTGCCGATCATGAAGAGCTTCGGCGCGCCGGTCGTGTTCGACGCTACGCACTCGGTGCAGCAACCGGGCGGCCGGGGCGACACGAGCGGTGGCGAACGCCAGTTCGTGCCGATCCTGGCACGCGCGGCTGTCGCGATCGGTGTCGCGGCGGTTTTCCTCGAAGCTCACCCCGATCCGGACAACGCACCATCAGACGGCCCCAACATGGTGCCGTTCGATCAGCTCGAAGATCTGGTTCGCGATCTCGTGGCGTTCGATAAGCTCGCCAAGCAAACCGCGATCGCTGCGGAATGAGCGGCGACAAGTTCGAGCGCCACCGTCAGCCCTGGCGGCAAGACGAGATTCAAAAGCTGCATCTGCTCGCCGGCAAAAGCATGTCGCTGAAAGCCATCGCCAAGGCGCTGACGCGCAGCGAAGAATCCGTGAAGGATCGCGCCAAGGCGGACGGGCTCACGATCGTGAAGCTGCGCTGAACCGGTCCCTTCTCCTGGTTCAAGGAGAAGGCGGCGCGTTCGATGTGCGCGCGAAGCAAACGGCGATCTCAGCGCAATCAGGTAATTTGTACTGCTTAGACTGGTATCGGGTAACCACTCCCCCTAAGCTGCGACCTAGGGTGGATTTGGGGAGGCTTGGCCATGAGCTATTTGCAACGCGTCGTAGGCGCTGACGAAACCATTGAGTACACGGCAAAGACCCATTGGGTCGTCTATGTGGTGCCAGCCTTACTGATCTTTGTGTACGGAATAGGTTTGATTTTTCTGCTCTTCGCTTGGCTTTACACGATCTCGACCGATCTCGGCGTCACCAACAAGCGCGTCGTCGGCAAGTGGGGCCTTATCTCACGCCGCACCATCGAACAGCGGCTGGACAAGATCGAGGGCGTGCAGGTCCATCAGGGCATTCTCGGCCGCATCTTGAACTACGGCACCATCATTGTGACTGGCACGGGCGGAAGCGGCGTGCCGATCCAAAATATCGCCAATCCCCTCGAGTTTCGATCCGCAGTCAATAATGCGATGGACGCAATGCGCGCCGCGCCGGTGGCCGCTGCTCCTCAACCTGCGGCCGCTGCACCTGCGACGGATGTGAGAGCGCGGCTTGAAGCGTTGGAACAACTTCGGAGCGATGGCTTAATCAACGAGGAAGAATACACCTCCAAGCGAACTGCGCTGATCGCTCAGCTTTAGCAAACCACGCAGCGAAAGCGCATCCCGCTCCCGCTAGCAAGAAGGAGGATGCGCGTTGCGCGAAGCGTGCCCGCGCTAACAAGAGCTAGAGCGGCACACCGATGCAGGCCACGCAAAGGCCGGTTGTCGACCTTGCCGCTATTCCGCTTGACCGACGCGCTGGTTGAGCACGCCCGACGCCATCACGGGTACCAAGAACGCAATCGTCAGAACGGTATTGGAAACAGCGTTCAGTGCAAACCCGGTCGAAACGGAAATTGCGCTATCGACAACATACCAGATCAACACCGCCGCAGTGAGCTCACGCCAAATCGGCGCACCGGTGCGGATTGCGGCCAGAAACGTGAGCGCCCAACCCATTGTCAGCGCGCCTTGCAGGCCCAAACCAAAACGCATTGCATTGGTGTCGAAGGCCGCCGCGTTTTCGCCGCCGCCGCTAAACAACGAATAGAGCGCGCGCACTAAGCCATCTAGCGGCGGTACAGCGACCGTCGCCAGCACCACGCCAAATGCCAATACGCCCCAGCACCAAACCCTGATCCACGTCGCCCACAAACCGTGCATTGATCGCCTCCATAAGAACGGCGCGATCCCAACACCTCGGCGTAGGGCCCGCAATTACCTCTGAGGTAATGGACAAGGGTCGCTGTCGAGGCGACGATGCGCCATGCTCAACGATCCGCAGCAGCCAGAGCCGGCCGCGTTCGCGGCAGCACTACGACGCTTCCGCACCTCACGCCGGATGAGTCAACTCGATCTGGCGCTCGCCAGTGACGTTTCCTCGCGGCACGTTTCATTTCTCGAGTCCGGACGCGCGCAGCCAAGCCGCGACATGGTCTTGCAATTGGGCGCCGCGCTCTTGCTGCCGCTACAGGCGCGCAACGCATTACTTCAGGCGGCCGGTTTTGCTGCGGTGTTTCCAGCAACGCCACTCAGCGCCGACGCGCTCGGGCCGTTTCGCGCCATTCTCAACGACATGATCGCGCGCCATGCGCCCTATCCCGCAATGCTCGTTGATCGTCACTGGACCGTGCTCGAAGCTAACGACAGCGCACGGCAACTGCTTGACGCATTGTCTGGCGGCGGTGGTGAAAACAACATCGTGCGGATGATGACACGGAGCCCGCAAGCCGCCGCGCTCGTTGGCAATTACGGCGAGGTGATCGCGGAGCTCAAGTCGCGCATGCGAATGGAAGCGCTGGAAGCAGGCGATGATCCAGTCTTCGCCAGTCTGCTCAGCGCCTTGGAGCAAACGTCCGCGCAGTTCCCGCCACCAAGCGCCGCTGTAGCACGCCGGCCGCTTCTGCCGCTAATCATCAAGACGCCCGCCGGCGAGCTCAAATTCCTGTCGTGCATCGCGCATTTCGGCACGAGCGAAGACGTCACCGTCCGCGACCTGCGCCTCGAATTGCTGTTTCCGGCGGATGATCAGACCTGCGCCGCTCTAACGACCTGAATTCACCTAACGGCAATACCGTTGAGCCATTGCCGTCCCCGCGAATTGGCCCGACACTTCGACAAACAAAACGAGGGCGGAACATCGATGCAGGTCACGCGGCAAAAGCCGATTGTCACGACGCTTAAGCCGTCGAACCATCCCTATCTCAACGGCGCCTGGACGCCGCTCTATGAGGAAGTGGATGCGATCGATCTTGAAGTGATCGAAGGCGCGATCCCGGCCGATCTTGACGGCGTTTATCTCCGCAACACCGAAAATCAGATCCACGATCCGATCGGCCGTTACCACCCGTTCGACGGCGACGGCATGCTGCACCGGATCGATTTTCAGAGTGGCAAAGCCAATTACTCGAACCGCTTCGTGCGCACGCGCTGCTTCCAAGCTGAGCAAGAAGCGGAAGGCTCGCTCTGGGCCGGCCTCATGGAGCGCGCGGAGCTTTCGAAGCGGCCAGGCTTCGGCGCGCACGGCAGCTTGAAGGATTCCGCATCCACCGACGTCATCGTCCATGCCGGCCAAGCGCTCGCGACCTTCTATCAATGCGGCGAAGCCTACATGGTCGACGCAGAGACGCTGGACACCTTGGGCTCAGCGCCATGGGGCCCGCTCGATGGCGTTTCCGCGCATCCGAAAGTCGATGAGCGCACCGGCGAGCTGCTCTTCTTCAATTACTCGAAGCACGCGCCTTATATGCATTACGGCGTCGTCGATGCGTCGAACAAGCTCACGCATTATCGCCCCGTGCCGCTGCCCGGCCCGCGCTTGCCGCACGACATGGCGTTCACGGAAAACTTCGTGATCCTGAACGACTTCCCGCTCTTCTGGGATGCGAACTTGCTGGAGCGCAACGCGCACATCGTACGCATGCACACACTGCCCTCGCGCTTCGCCATCGTGCCACGCCGTGGTGATGGCGAGATCCGCTGGTTCGAGGCAGCGCCCACTTTCGTGCTGCACTGGACCAACGCCTACGAAGAGGGCGACGAGATCGTCCTCGACGGCTATTTCCAGTCGAACCCCGAGCCCGGCAAATTCCCCGGCGCACCGGAAGGCTACGAGCACATGATGGGCCATTTGGACGAGCACTCGTTCCAGTCGCGCCTACATCGCTGGCGCTTCAATCTGAAAACCGGCGAGACAACCGAGCACGATCTCGATCCGCGCATCCTCGAATTCGGCACGATCAATAATCGCTATGCCGGCCGCAAATATCGCTACGCCTATTCTACCACCTCGAAGCCAGGCTGGTTTCTGTTCACCGGCTTTGTGAAGCACGATCTCGAAACCGGCACGAGCGAGAGCTTCGAACTGGGTGATGGCGTCTATGGCTCTGAAGCGCCGTTCGCACCGCGCCTCAACGCCAAGGAGGAAGACGACGGCTATCTCGTCAGCTTCACCATCAATGAACTTAAAGGCACATCAGAGTGCGTGATCCTCGACGCCAAGCGCATTGCTGACGGCCCGATCGCGCGCATCGCGCTGCCGCACAAGATTTGCTCCGGCACACACGCGTGCTGGGCGAGCCGCGAATTTCTACGCGAAGGCAAAGTCGCATGACCTACATTCTCGGCGGCTGGCAGAGCGACTTCTCCGAGAACTGGACCCGCAAAGGTTGGGATACAGCCAGCGTGTTCGCTGAGACGGTTGGCGGCGGCCTCGCCGCCGTCGGCCTGCAGCCGCGCGACATCGAAGTCGGCCATGTTGGCAATTTCGCCGGTGAGCTGTTTGCCGGCCAAGGCTTGATGGGCGGCTTTTTCGGCATGCTCCACGCCGACTTCAACGGCATGCCAACCGCACGCCACGAAGCCGCGTGTGCATCGGGCAGCGTCGCCATCCTGGCAGCAGCGGCAGACATCGAGTCCGGCCGCTACGATCTCGCCTGCGTCGTCGGCATCGAGCAGATGCGCAACGTCAGCGGCGAACAAGCGGCGCGCAATCTGGGCGCGGCCGCGTGGGCCGGGTACGAATATCTCGATACGCCGTTCGCGTGGCCGAAAGCCTTCTCCGATCTCACCGACGAATACGAGAAACGCTACGGGCTGGACTATCGTCACTTGATGGCGATCAGCGAAAACAACTTCGCCAACGGCAAACGCAATCCGAACGCTCAAACGCGCAAGTACACGTTCACGCCGGAAGCGTTCACAGAGAACGACGAAACCAATCCGATAATCGTCGGCCGCACGCGCAAGATGGATTGCGGCCAGATCACCGATGGCAGCGCCGTAGTCTTTCTCGCCTCAGAGAAGCGCGCGGCGGAATACGCTAAGCAGCGCAACATCGCGCTTGAAAGCGTCCCGCGCATCAAAGGCTGGGGACACCGCTCAGCGCCGATCGGCTACGCGCAGAAAGTGCAAGCCAGCGCCGAAGCCGAGTACGTCTTCCCGCAAGTCCGCCGCGCGATCGAAGATGCACGCACGCGTGCAAACGTTTCGATCGATCAACTCGACGCCGTCGAAACGCACGATTGCTTCGCCGTCACCGAATACATGGCCATCGATCACCTCGGTCTCAGCGCACCCGGCGAAAGTTGGAAAGCGATTGAGAACGGCGACATCGCCATGGGAGGCAAGCTACCGATCAATCCGTCTGGCGGGCTCATCGGCCTCGGCCACCCCGTCGGCGCGACAGGCGTGCGCATGGCGCTCGACGCGTGGAAGCAAACCGCAGGCAAAGCCGGCGACTACCAAGTCGAAGGCGCGCGCAATGTGCAGACGCTCAACATTGGCGGCTCGGCGACGACGACCGTGAGCCTTGTAATTGGGACTTAATTTGCGGCAGGCTTCTCGGCTCGGATGAACCCGATCAAAGCTGCGATCTGCGCAATCAATCCGATAGCCATTCCTGGCAGCACGAGGAAAAATCCAAACACCAAGCCGCCAGGCCCAGCGGCCTGACCCAACACGCCGCCAACAACCGCAACGAGCCACGCCGCCGCCGATACATAGCCGCAAGCGACAGAGAGCTTTGCCTTCGCGCCTCGCGCGGCAAGCGCGCGGCTCATGCCATACGTTCCAGCGCCTTGCAGGAAAGATGTGAACAGCATCAACGCTTCGGGGCGCACATTCCAATATTGCGACGACGGCAGGATCAGCGGCAGCAGAAATATCGCACCGCAAATCAGGGCGGCGACGAGCAAATACCAACGCGAAGCGATGAGGGCCTGCATGCGCGCCTCCGGTCAGGAGCGTAACGTAGCACCGCCGCTAAGCTTTGTCCCAACGCGCGAAGATGCGCACCAGAGTTTAGCGTAATTTCCGCCCGACTAGTTCGCCCACCCGATCAAGCAATCGAAGCCACTCTGAACTTTCGAGGTCGATGCCGTCGGTGAAGTCACTAGCGTGCGTCAAGTTGAACGGTGATGGCAAGTCGCACGGTTCAAGCAACGCCGCCGCCAGCACACCGCGCTGGCGACCAATAGTTGCTTCGCCTCGCACCCAGTCTGATTGGACAGCCGAAGGCGACCAACAGACGAGGACGCACTTCGCAGCCCTCACCTGAAGATCGATTTCCGTGTCAAACGCCGTTCCCGAACGTAGCTCGGCATCGAACCACACCCGCAGTGACATTGCCTCAAACTCACGAGCAATCGCTCGGACACGAGCTCGTTCATCACGTCGATATGATATGAACACGTCGGCCGGAACGAAGTCGCTCGCGCGCCGCGATGAGACGGGACGCGAACCCTTGCTAAGGAGGGCTCGCCCTATGCCGAAGCCAACTATCCCGCCAGCAAAACCGCCAATGGTCCACAGCCAACCAAGGTCAGAGCTGCTGCCTAGGCCGGCCAGCGAGGCCAGTGTAACCGTGCCAAAATATCCCACCTGATGTCCGACTGCTGTGCACAGTAAGGCCGTCCATCGTTTCTGTTCGCGCCACGCCAGAACCAAAAGTGGCGCTGCTGAAATCGTCAGCGACAGAAACATTGCAAGCGGAAGCGGAAATTCGGCGTCCATCTCGCTCCCCAGAAACCCTCGTCTGCATCGCACGACGCTACCTGCGTCTCAAGGCAGAACCACGGCATCATCCCCTGTCCCAAAGCGCGAAGAAGGCGGCATTCTGCGCACGCGCTTCAGCTTCAAGGACGCCGAACTCAATCGCGATGCCCGCCGCACGCATGCGTTCGACGCCCGCCCCAGCCGCGAGCGGATGCGGATCGCGCGTAGCGATGACTACGCGCGCAATGCCCGCACCTAACAGCAAATCAGAGCACGACACGCCGCCAGCGCTTCGCTGCGCACACGGCTCAAGCGTCACATACGCGGTGGCGCCACGCGCCGCATCACCTGCTTGCGAGAGTGCAACCTCTTCCGCATGCGGCCGCCCGCTGTCGCCTGTTGCGCCTTCGCCAATAAGGGCGCCATCTTTGACGATCACGCAGCCAACAGAGGGATTGCCGCCCGTTTGTCCGACGCCCGATTGCGCAAGCTCCAGCGCGCGCCGCATGAATGCAGCGTCGCTCACGCAGGCAGCGCCGGCAGCTTCACAGCGCGCTCTGCATTGAGATAGCGCGCAGCCTTCGGCTTCAGCGCACCATCCAGTTCGATCAGCAACGGATTGCCCGTCGGCATCTCGACATCGACGATGGCCTCATCCGGCACAGCGAAAAGATGTTTCATAATGGCGCGCAGCGAATTGCCGTGCGCGGCGATGATGAGGTTTTTGCCCGCTTTCAGATCTGGCGCGATCGTCTCGTTCCAGTACGGCAGCACGCGATCCAAAGTCAGCTTCAGCGACTCCGTTCCCGGCACTGCGATGCCCGCATAACGGCGATCCTTGGAGAGATCGAACTCACCGCCCGCTTCCAGCGGCGGCGGCGGCGTGTCGTAGGAACGGCGCCAGACCAGAACTTGGTCGTCGCCGTGCTTAGCCGCGGTCTCGGCCTTATCGAGACCGGTCAGCGCGCCGTAATGGCGCTCGTTCAGCCGCCAGTCGCGCGAGATCGGCAGCCACGCCAGCTCAGCATTTTCCAGCGCCAGATTGCCGGTGCGGATCGCACGGGTTTGGAGCGAGGTATAAAGCTTGTCGAACGGCACGCCGCTCTCGGCCAGGAGCTTGCCGGCCTGGCGCGCCTCGGCCTCGCCCTGGGCGGTCAGATCGACGTCGACCCAGCCGGTAAAGCGGTTTTCCAGATTCCACTGGCTCTGGCCGTGGCGAAGAAGGGCGATGAAAGGCATGGCCGCCTGATTTCAGCCCCCGCAGCGCCCGTCAAGCGCCTTTGCCCGAACGGGGCAGAGCCGCTAGAGCTAGACGCAATGCGCTCGTGGCTCTTCCATCCCCTGATCTTCTACCCGCTGGTGGCGATTGCCGCCGTGGCCGTCGTCCTGATCAGCTTGCGACCCCAATTCTGGCCGCGCGACCCGGCCCCGGCAGCAGCCGAGCTTTCCGACGGCGCGCTCGTTTTTGCCGGCGACAGCTTCAGCACCCCGATCGACGCGCCAGCGCGGCCGTTCACCGTGGTGCGCAATTTCTGGGGGACGCCGGAAGCCCTACGCGTCGCCATCCGGGTTGAGCCCAACACGCCGGTCGGCGCTCCGACTCCTGCAGAAACCGGCGTCCGCATCCTCCTGACACCGGCCGACGCCGCCCGCCTCAACGGCCGCGCCGCGACGATCGAGGTCACTTACCGACCATTGGCGATCAACACGTCGCAAGGTCTGGCCGTGAGCCTCCAGGGCGCGGGTCCGACGAATTGGGTGTCCTCGCCGACGCCGCCAGAGCCTTCGACGGTGCGTATCCAGGTTCCGGCGCAGAGCGACATCACCGCAATCGGCCTCCGCCCGATCGATCCGGGCGTCGACCGCGTCTATGGCGTTGAGATCACGCGTATTCGGGTCATTCCCAACGCCTGAGGCAGCACAAAAGATTGCGCTTTGAGGGGATTTCGGGGAAACCCGCGCCTTCCCCCGGCTCTCATACGGAACATGCCCATGCTGCCCGCCCCGCGCGCGAGCCTTGCGACCAATTCAGCGGACTTCGAAACCTATCCGCTGGTGAAGCCGACGGGCTTCCGCGAGTACGACGCACGCTGGTGGTTCGGCATCCCAAGCTCGCCGAAGGCGCCTGAGCTGAACATCCTCGGCGTCCAAGCTTTGGGCTTCGGCCTTGGCACTCTGATCCACGAATATGGCGTCGAGCCACGTATCGTCGTCGGCCACGACTACCGCTCGTATTCACAGAACATCAAACAAGCGCTGACCATCGGCCTCATGCAAGCCGGCATCGAGGTCAACGACATTGGCCTCGCGCTCTCGCCCACAGCCTACTTCGCGCAGTTCGCGCTCGACATTCCGTGCGTCGCGATGGTGACCGCCTCGCACAACGAGAACGGTTGGACCGGCGTGAAAATGGGCGCCAACAAGCCGCTCACTTTCGGCCCCGATGAAATGGGTCGCCTGAAAGAGATCGTGCTCAGCGGCGCGTTCAAGGAAAAAGCCGGCGGCGCCTATAAGCGCATCGAAGGCATGCGCGAGCGTTACATTGCTGACGTCTCCTCACGCGTGAAGCTCTCGCGCCCAATCAAAGTCATCGCCGCCTGCGGCAACGGCACGGCTGGCGCGTTCGCACCGGAAGCGCTCCGCCGCATGGGTGCGGAAGTAATCGATCTCCACACCGCGCTCGATTGGAATTTCCCGAACTACAACGCCAATCCCGAAGACAGCGAAATGCTGCACGACATGGCCGCCGCCGTGAAAGCGCACGGCGCCGATCTGGCGCTCGGCTTCGATGGCGACGGCGATCGCTGCGGCGTTGTCGACAACACCGGCGATGAAATCTTCGCCGATAAAGTCGGGCTGATGCTCGCACGCGATCTCTCGGCCGAATTCAAGAACGCGGTCTTTGTCGCCGACGTGAAATCGACCGGCCTTTACGCCATCGATCCAGTGCTGAAATCCAACGGCGCCAAGGTCGATTATTGGAAGACCGGCCACTCCTACATCAAGCGCCGCACCACCGAACTCGGCGCCCTAGCCGGTTTCGAAAAGAGCGGGCACTTTTTCTTCCGCCCGCCGCTCGGCCACGGCTATGACGATGGCATTGTCGCCGCCGCAGCCGTGCTCGCCATGCTCGATCGCAACCAGGGCAAGACGCTCAGCCAACTCAAAGACGCGCTGCCGAAGAGCTACACCTCGCTCACCATGAGCCCACACTGTGATGACGAAACCAAATACGGCATCGTTGAGCGCGTCGTGGCCGATTATCAAAAGCTCGCCGCAGACGGCGGCAAAATCCTGGGCCGCTCGATCCGCGACGTGAACACCGTCAACGGCGCGCGCGTTACCCTCGAAGACGGCGCTTGGGTTTTGGTCCGCGCCTCATCGAACAAGCCCGAGCTCGTTGTCGTGGTTGAAAGCATGACCAGCGACGACGATATGCGGGCTCTCTTCCGCGACGAAGTTAAACCACGTCTCGCCAAATTCGCCGAAGTCGGCGCCTACAATCAGGAAATCTGAGCCATGCGCGTTACCATGATCGGCACCGGCTATGTCGGCCTCGTTTCCGGCGCGTGCTTCGCGGACTTCGGCCACGTCGTCACCTGCGTCGACAAGGACGAGAGCAAGATCGCGCGCTTGCAGAAGGGCGAAATTCCGATCTTCGAACCGGGCCTCGACGAGCTCGTCAAAGACAATGTCGAGCAAGGCCGGCTCTTCTTCACCACCGATCCGACGCAAGCCATCCGCGACGCCGACGCCATCTTCATCGCGGTGGGCACGCCCTCACGCCGCGGCGATGGCCATGCCGATCTCTCCTACGTCTATGCCGCCGCCGAAGAGATCGCCGGCCTGATGCAGGGCTATACGGTCGTCGTCACCAAATCGACGGTGCCGGTCGGCACTGGCGACGAAGTCGAAGCCATCATCAAGAAGACCAATCCGAACGCTGAATTCGCGGTGGTTTCCAATCCTGAATTCCTGCGCGAAGGCGCCGCCATCAACGACTTCAAGCGCCCGGACCGCGTCGTCGTCGGCACCGATGACGAGCGCGCCCGCGAGCGCATGCGCGAACTCTATCGTCCGCTCTTCCTGAACGAGACGCCGATCCTCTTCACCGAGCGCCGCACGTCCGAGCTGATCAAGTATGCCGCCAACGGCTTCCTCGCGATGAAGATCACCTTCATCAACGAGATCGCCGATCTCTGCGAAGCCGTCGGCGCCAACGTGCAAGAAGTTGCGCGCGGCATCGGCTTGGATAACCGAATCGGTCGCAAATTCCTGAACGCCGGCCCCGGCTATGGCGGCTCGTGCTTCCCGAAAGACACGCTCGCGCTGATGAAAACCGCGCGCGACAACCAAGCGCCGATCGAACTCATCGAAGCCACCGTGCGCGTCAACGGCGCCCGCAAGCAAAAGATGGCGCAAAAGATCATCGAAGCGCTCGGCGGCAGCGTGAACGGCAAAACCATCGCCATCCTCGGCCTCACCTTCAAGCCGAACACCGATGACATGCGCGACGCACCCGCGCTCGACATCGTGCCGACATTGCAAGCCGAAGGCGCCAAGGTTCGCGCGTTCGATCCCGAAGGCATGACCGAAGCCAAGCACATGCTGAAGGACGTCACCTTCGCCACCGGGCCATACGATTGCGTGCAAAACGCCGACGCGGTGGTGATCATCACCGAGTGGGACCAATTCCGCGCGCTCGACCTCGGCCGCATGAAGGACGCGCTGAAAACGCCGGTCGTCATCGACCTGCGCAACATCTACAGCCCCTCCGAAATGCGCGCGAAGGGCTTCGACTATATCAGCGTCGGGCGTCCCTAAGCGTTAATCTTAACGCTCTGCCCATCAGGCGTGTGCGATTGAAAGAGTGCAGCGCGGCTGACATGGTCGCGCCTCACACTTGAGCGGTGCGCATGTCTGCGAACGGAGATCAGAGCCTTGCCGGTAACAAGGCAACGAGCCGCCTTTTGGCGCGGCTCGCGCTTGCTGATCCCAACGCGATCGCCGCGATCGATCAACATGATCGCCAGCTCAGCTACGGCGAACTCCGCGCGCAGATCGAAAAACACGCCGCGTCACTGCCCGCCTCTGGCCTCGCCCTGATCGAAGCAAGCCCGACGCTCGGCTGGCTCGACGCATACCTCGCCTGCTGGCATCGCGGCTTGCCGGTTCTGCTAACGCCGCGCGGTGACACTTATGCGCTTGATCGCCTACGCACTCAGTTCAAACCCGCTTTGCTAATGCGCGAAGAGAACGGCTACGCGCCGGAGCTCGCCGAGAACGCCGCGACCGCGCCGATCCACACCGATCTCGCGCTCATGCTCTCCACCTCCGGCTCCACAGGCGATGCAAAGTGCGTGAAGCTTTCGCACGCCAACGTCGCCGCGAACGCGGAGTCGATCGCGCAATATCTTCAGATCACGCCCGAGCATCGCGGCTTGGTGAACCTGCCCGTCCACTATTCCTACGGCCTCTCCATCGTCCACTCGCATCTCTATGCGGGTGCGACGATCCTGCTCACCGATCAGTCCGTAATCGAAGACGCGTTCTGGGCCTTTGCAAAGAAACACAACGGCACGAGCTTCGCCGGCGTGCCACACGTCTACGAACTGCTGCACCGCACTGATCTCGAACAACACGCGCCCGCATCATTGCGCTATTTCACCCAAGCCGGCGGTCGCCTGCGCGCCGAGTTCGTCAGCCACTTCGCGGACATCGCCGTCAAACGCGATTGGCGCTTCTTCGTCATGTACGGGCAGACCGAGGCCACAGCGCGCATGGCCTACGTGCCGCCCGATCTCACGCGCGAACGCCCCGGCGTGATCGGCAAAGCCATTCCCGGCGGCAAGCTCTCGGTGCAAGACGAACAGGGCGCGCCAGTCGCGCCCGGCGCTGAAGGCGAACTCGTCTACCAAGGCCCGAACGTGATGATGGGCTATGCATCTTCGAGCGACGATCTCGCAGCGCCCCCCTCGCTCGACAAACTCGTCACCGGCGATCTCGCCGTCCAAGAGTCCGACGGTCTCTTCCGCATCACCGGCCGCAAGAGCCGTTTCGTCAAACTCTTTGGCGCGCGAGTCAGCTTGGATTCGGTCGAACGCCGTCTCGAAGAACTCGGCCATCCAGGTGCGGCAGTCGGCACAGACGATCACCTCGTCGTCTATGTCACCGATAACGCCACAGAGAAAACCCGCGCCAAGCTCGCCGAATGGCTGAGCGTGCCCGAGCGCACGATCAGCGTCGAACACATCGCCGAACTACCCCGCCTCGCCAGCGGCAAGACCGATTACGCAAACCTCAACGCGCGCGCGCCAAAGCAAGACGAAGCCTCCGCTCCCGCCGACAGTGTGCTCGCCGCCTTCCAAACCGCCTTCCCGCACGACACGGTCGAAGATGAAAGCACATTCGACGCGCTAGGCGGGGACTCGCTCACTTACGTCTCACTCGCGCTCGACCTCGAACGCCTGATCAACCCGCTCCCGAGCGACTGGTCGCACCGCAGCGTCGCCGAACTTTCCGCGCTCGCGCTGGCGCCTTCGTCGGGCAAACCCAAAGCGCGCAACAATTTGCTCGCTTCGATGGAAAGCGTGCGCGGCCTTGCCTGCCTGCTCGTCGTCTACGCTCACGTCATCGGTTTCGGCGTCGATCAAGGCCTAAGTCTGCCCGATGGCGATCCTTGGCGCCTAAGCGTGGTAGCGCTCGACTTCCTGCGCATGCCGCTTTTCGTGACCATCTCCGGCTTCGTCTACGCCGCGATGGCGCCGGCGCCGGGCACGTGGTTATCGTTCGGTAAGCGCAAACTCATCCAACTCGGCATCCCGCTCGCCTTTGCAACGTTCGCGTTCTGGCTGATGCGCGGGGTGATGAACGACGCGTTCGACGATCTCGTGCACGCCTACACATGGGGCTATCAGCACCTTTGGTTCTTGGGCTCGCTGCTCATCATCCTGCTGCTCGCCGCCGCCGTCGACAGCGTGTTCAAGGCGCCGAAGTACGTCTGGTGGGTCATCCTCTTCGTGACCGCCTTCACGATGCCGGCGGCGCCGCGCCTGCCGGTTCTGCACTTCTACAACACGGCCATACTCATCCCATTCTTCGCGATGGGCATCCTGATGCAGCGTCATTCCGCGCTCTTTTCATCGCGCGGCATGCTGGCAGCGGCGGCGTTTCTCACCGCCTGCATCTTCGGGCTGGAAGCGTACAACATCACCAACGGCCGCGGCGTCTATGAGGGCATCTGGTGGTTCGGCTATCTGCTAACCGCAGGCGTCGTCATCTTCTTGCTCAACATAGTCGGCCGCGTGCCCTGGCTCAGCCTCATCGCGATCTACTCGTTCACGATCTACCTCTGGCACCCGATGCCGAACGCCGCCGTCCGCGAAGTGCTGCAAGCGATCGGCGTAAACTCGATCCCAGTATTGGCGCTGCTGGGGTTCGCCGCGGGCGTCGGCGTGCCGATCGTGATGCACCTAGTGGCGTCGCGAATACCCATCGTGCGAACGCTTGTGACGGGACGCTAGCCGAAGACCTTCGCCTCAACCTCGGAATGCCATTTCCAAGCATCGCCAATAACCGCATCGATCCCGCGCGACGGAGACCAGCCAAGCTCACGCTTCGCGTAAGAATTATCCGCCACCAAGGCCGGCGCATCGCCCGGACGGCGCTCTGCGCGTGCTGCAGGCACCGGCTTGCCCGTCACGCGCTCGATCGAAGCGAGCAACTCCAGCACGGTGACGCCGTCGCCCGTGCCAAGGTTAGCCGCAAGCGATTCACCGCCGCCGATCAGCCGCTCGATCGCGCGCACGTGCGCATCGGCCAGATCCAATGTGTGCACATAATCGCGCAGACACGAGCCATCGCGCGTCTCGTAATCCGTGCCAAAAATTTTGAAGCCCTCGCGGCGGCCCAACAGCGTGAACAGCGCCAGCGGGATCGCGTGCGATTCCGGTTCGTGGCTTTCGCCGACGCCCTCGTCCGGGCAAGCGCCCGCCGCATTAAAGTAACGCAGGTGCGCAAACTTCAGACCATGCGCCGTCGCCATGTCGCGGCTGGCGCGCTCGATCATCAGCTTCGACCAGCCATACGGGCTGAGCGGCCATTGCGGATGGGTTTCGTCCATAGGCAGACGCTGCGGGTCGCCATAGGTGGCGCAGGTCGAGGAGAACACGAAAGCGTTCACGCCCGCCTCGCGCATCACTTCCAGAAGCACCAGCGCACCGGTGACGTTCGCGTCATAGAAGCGCTCGGGAAACTTCACCGACTCTCCGACCTCGATCAAAGCAGCGCAATGCAGCACCGCCACCGGCTTATGGCGCGCGAACACCTCCGTCAGCCGCGCCTTATCGCGAATGTCGCCGCGCTCGAACGGGCCCCATTTCACGAACCGCTCGTGACCATTGTGGAGGTTGTCGTAAACCACGACGTCGTGGCCCGCGCGCTTCAGCGCCAGGCAGCAATGCG
>CAYZIJ010000057.1:0-15720 GCA_964478365.1 uncultured Terricaulis sp. | reverse complement strand
CGCCGATCGCGTTCAGGTTCTGCATGATGAACCCGGAGATCTGGTTGTTGATCACGCCCTTGCCTTCGAGGATCGCCTTCTTCTGGGCGTTGAAGGCGGTCGCGTCGTCTTTGAAGTATTGAATCAGCGTGCCGGGCTCAGGACCCTCGTACAGAATCTTGGCCTTGCCTTCGTAGATCTTCTTGCGACGGGACGTCATGCTGGTGCTCCCTCCTTGAGGGCGGGCGCGGGGCTCAAAACCGCGCCAAAAGGCTCAACGGCGACACGGAATCGCCGCTACGCCTCGTTAAGAACTTAGGGGAGAAGCGGGGGCGCCACAATTGGCGCATCCAGCTGCGGTTGATCCAAAAGCTCTTGGCTCCTATTCAATCGCTGACCTTTGAGGAGATGCACCAGGCCATGAGCCAATTTGACGATCGCAAAGCCGGCCAGGAAGCAAAATTCCAATTGGATCAAGATCTTGAGTTCAAGGCGCAAGCGCGCCGGGCCAAGTTTGTCGGCCTCTGGGCCGCTGGTTTGATGGGCCTTTCAGGCGAAGAAGCCGACGCTTATGCCAAGTCAGTCGTCGTCGCCGACCTCGAAGAAGCCGGCACCGAGGATCTCTTCCGCAAAATCCGCGGCGACCTCGACCTCCACGCCGTCCAGCTCTCGGACCACCAAATCCGGGCCAAGATGGACGAAGCGCTGGCCGAAGCCCGCGCCTCGGTGAAGGCCGGCTAAGCATCTGCTGGCTAACGCCGGTTCACGGCGTTTCTGAACACTTCGTCTACGAGAGCAGGCGATCATCCCGCCGGGTTTGAGCGGGATGAACAATGCTGCGGGTTATCGCTATGGCCGCTCTGGCGGCAGTGAGCGCGTGCGCGCCTGGGCCTGCGCACATGCCGGCGGCTCGTGCGAGCGAGGTGCTTGAGCGCTTCGCCGCGGGCGCGGCCGAGGCAGATGTCTGCACGCCGAACGGACGCGCGATGCTGCGCGGCGCTGTGCGCGCTTACGGCGCTGCGATGAACGCCAATGGTGTCGCTTGGCCCGCAACCGGCGGCGATCAGCTCAACGGCGTCGAGGCAAGCGTGCTCGTGGCGTTCAGCGCCGGCTTCGTCGAAGCCTCAGACTTTTATGGGCCCGCGCAACGGGCGCTCACCCAATTGGCTTTCACGCAGTGGCCTGAAGTGCGGGGCATGCGCACGGCGACGCGCGTTGCCTGCAACGAGGTCGCGGCGCTGCAACAAGCGGCGGCCCGCGTTGTGATGGAAACCGAGCGTCTGCACCAAATGGCGGACGGTCGCCCCGAGCGCGTAGAGCGTCAGCGAGACCGTGTCGAACGCGCGCAAATGCTCATGCAACAGCAGGCCGCTCTGGTATCGGCCCGCGTTGACGCGGCGAGCTAGCCGAAGACGCGCTTGAACACTTCATCGACGCGCGAGAAGTGGTGCGCGTCATCAAAGCAGCCATCGAGCGTTTTCGCGTCGAGCTTAGTGGTGACATCCGCATCGGCGCGCAACCGATCGATGAGAGCCGTCTCGGCGCGCGGCGGTGGTGATTGCCAGACCTGCATCGCGCTCTTTTGCACGAGCCGATACGCATCCTCGCGCGAAACACCGGCTTGCGTCAGCGCCAGCATCACGCGCTGCGAATTATGCAGCCCGCCCAGCAGCGCCAGATTGCGCGCCATGTTGTCCGGATAAACGACGAGCTTTTCGATCACCATCGCCATGCGGTGCAACGCGAAATCGAGATGGATGGTCGCGTCCGGACCAATGCCGCGTTCGACTGAAGAGTGTGAAATATCGCGCTCATGCCAGAGCGCGACGTTCTCCATCGCCGGCGTCACGGCGCTGCGCACCAACCGCGCTAGGCCGCAAAGATTTTCCGTCAGCACCGGATTGCGCTTGTGCGGCATCGCCGACGAGCCCTTTTGGCCCGGCTCGAAGAACTCTTCAGCTTCCAGCACTTCCGTGCGTTGCAGATGGCGCGCTTCGGTAGCGAGCCGCTCAATGCCCGCCGCGACAACACCAAGCGCCGCAAAGAACGCCGCATGGCGATCGCGCGGGATGACTTGCGTCGAGACAGGCTCGATAGCGAGGCCGAGCTTGCCCGCGACATACGCTTCAACCCGCGGATCGATCTGCGCGAATGTACCGACAGCGCCTGAAATGGCGCACGTCGCGATCTCCGCCTTCGCCGCCTTCAAGCGCTCCAGATTACGCGCGAACTCAGCATAGTGTCCGGCGAGCTTCAGGCCGAATGTCGTCGGCTCAGCATGGATGCCGTGCGAGCGGCCGATGGTCGGCGTCATCTTGTGTTCGATGGCGCGCGTCTTCAGCGCCTTCATCACGCGCTCACAGCCTGCGATCAGCAAATCACTCGCGCGCGCCAGCTGCACGGCGAGGCACGTGTCCAGCACATCGCTCGACGTCATGCCCTGGTGCGCAAAGCGCGACTCTGGTCCGACGTGCTCGGCGACGCTGGTCAAAAACGCGATGACGTCGTGCTTCACTTCGCGCTCGATCTCATCGATGCGGGCGACGTCAAACTTGCCTTTGGCGCGATATTCGGCTGCGGCGCTCTTCGGGATCGTGCCGAGTTCCGCCATCGCCTCCATGGCTAGTGTCTCGATCTCGAGCCAGATGCCGTAACGGCTCTCGGGCTCCCAAATGGCCACCATGTCGGGGCGTGCATAACGCGGAATCATGCGCGGTTGATGCGACCGCCCATGCCGTTCGTCAACTCAGGCGATCTTTCACAATCGTCCGGCCCGCCAGCAGGAAGTGCACGGCCGCCCAGGCAAGGAAGAGGACCGTCGTTCCCAGAGCATACTTGAGGCCCAGTCCCTGTGCGGACGCGCAGACGGTGGCGTTCGCGGCGTCACCGCATTGCGCCAGCGTCAAGCCACTCGTCGCCAACTGTTGGGAAGCGAAGAAGTCGTTCGCGGCGCCGATGAAGGGCGGGCCCAAGCCATAGCCGATCAGGTTCACGATCAGAATGAGGATCGCCACCGACGTGGCGCGCTGTAGCGGCGATGAGACGCTCATCGTCACCGCGTACATGGGGCCGAGATACATGTAGTGGAAAATCGGCGCGATCATCAGGAACGTGAACGCCCAGATGAACTCGGTCTGCATGAACGACAAAATGTAGAACGGAATGGCGACGGCGACGCCGACCGCCGGCAGCCAAGAATTCACGCGCGCATGCTTCGGCGCGAGCCGGTCGGACAAGAAGCCGCCTAGGAAGGTACCCAACGCCGTGGACACCCCAGCGACCAATGCCAGCGCGTACGAGGCATGCGAGAGCTCTAGCGCCAGCGTTTCGCCAAGATCGTAATTGCGGACGATGTGTGAGCCCAGGAATTGCGAGCTGCCATAGCCAACGAAACTGATCAGCGCCCCGCCAAACGCCACATGCCAGAACGATGCTTTCGTCGAGAGTGCTTTGAGCGTCTCTCCAAACGCAGGCGGCTTCACTTGTGTGCCGGAGCGCGGCGGCTCCTTCACAGTGAGCTTCAACACCAACGCCGCGACAATGCCCGGCGCGCCGAGCATCCAGAACGCAGTGCGCCAGTCGAAATTGGCGATCAGCCAGCCGCCGCCCAGGTATGCCATGGCGCTGCCGAGCGGGATGCCGAGCGAGAAGATCGCCAGCGCCGAGGCACGCCGGTCGGCTGGGAAGTAGTCCGCAATGGCCGATTGCGATGGCGGCACACACGCGGCCTCGCCAATGCCAACGCCGAGACGGAAAAGCGCCAATTGCACGAAGTTTCCTGCAAAGCCGCAGGCCGCCGTCATCAAGCTCCAGACGAACGCGCCGATTGAGACGATGGTGATGCGGTTGCCGCGCTCCGCAAAGCGCGCGATCGGGATGCCGAGCAGCGTGTAGAGGATCGCAAACACCGGACCGCCGAGAAGGCCGAGTTGGAAGTTGGAAACGCCGAACTCGTGCTTGATCGGTTCTTGGACGATTGAGATCAGCAGACGGTCGATGAAATTGAACGTGTAGACAACGACGAAAATAAACAGAACGTAGGCGCGATAGGACTTGGTGCCGTAGCCCTGGAAGGTGGCCGGCGTGGCTGGCGCTTCGCTCATCGTTCCCCCGCTTATCGTTGCGGGATGTTGTGGCGGCTGCACGCGTGGCGGTCAAACGCGGATGTGACCTGAACGGTGGCTGCCGCGGCGAAAGCCGCGTTTCAACTCGCGCCGCTGATGTATCAGCTGATCTCGAAGAGCCCGTCGACCTCGACAGCGAAGTCCATCGGCAGGTTGGCCATGCCAACGGCGGAGCGGGCGTGCTTACCGGCGTCGCCGAAGACTTGGACCATCAAGTCTGAGCAGCCGTTCATGACTTGCGGGATCGGGCTGAACTCTGGCGTCACGTTCACGAAGCCGTTGAGTTTCACCACGCGCTTCATGCGATCGAGATCGCCGCCGCACGCCGCTTTAACTTGCGCGAGTAAGTTGAGCGCGCAGAGGCGCGCCGCAGCTTGGCCTTCTTCGACTTCGATGGCGTCGCCAAGCTTGCCCTTGATGCCGCCCGATGCGTCGACCGAGACTTGGCCAGAGACGTGCACAAGATTGCCGACGATCACGAACGGCACATACGAGGCCACTGGCGCCGGCGGCGTCGGCAGCGTCAGCCCAAGTTCCTGCAAGCGGGCTTCGATGCGTGCCATGATCGTGATCTCCCCTGATGTGTTGAGCCTCTACTAGCCGGACAAATCTCTTTCGTCATCTCGGATGACGCGACTTGTGCGCCGTAGCTCGAAGAGCGGAGGCGGAAGCGTGATCCGGGACCCAGGGGCCAACACGCAGATTGTGGCCACTGGGTCCCGGGTTCTCAGCTCCGCTGAGCCCCGGGATGACGGCACTTACTCGTCATCCTCCCAATCCGCCTTCAGCGCGCGTCCTGTCTGCACAGCGTCTTTGCCGAATTTGTCCCGCGCCTTCGCGATCGCCGCTTCTGCTGCTGCGCGCTTTGGCGTCGCTGTGTCGAGCATGTCGCCCTTATCCGCCGCCGCCGCGTCGCTGAAATCGGAGAGGCCGACGCCGATCAGGCGATACTTGGTCTTTCCATTGGCGTCGCCCCCCAGCAATTCGCGGGCGTGTTGGAAGATGCGTGATGCCAGCAGCGTCGGCTCAGTCAGCTGACGGCGGCGGGTAATGATCTTGAACTTCGTGTCCTTGAGTTTGAGCGTCAGCGTCAGCCCCGCCGTCTCGCTGGCTCGGCAGCGTGTGGCGACCTTCTCGCAGAGCGGCCAGAGAATATCTTCGAGCGCCTCGATGTCGGAGACATCTTCGAAGAATGTCGTCTCCGCCGAGATGCTCTTGCGCTCGCCGTTTGGATCCACCTTGCGCGGATCGTCAGCCATGGAGAGCGCAAAGAGATGCGCGCCCCAGTCGCCGTAGAGCGCGCGCATGCGCTGTGGGCCGACGGTGCGAATGTCGCCGATTTTGCGCAAGCCGTTGCGCTCAAGCGAAGTCGCACCCGCCGGGCCGACGCCGGGGAGCGTTGAGACGGAACGCGACTCCAGAAACACCAAAGCCTCCTCGCGCCCGATGACGGAGAAGCCGCGCGGTTTGTCGAGGTCGCTCGCGGTCTTGGCGAGGAACTTGTTGAAGGAGAGCCCGATGGAAACGGTGAGGCGGCGCTCTTCCCAGATCTTGTTCTGCAGCTTGATGAGCGATTGCGCGGGCAGGCCGCCATGCAGCGCCTCGGTGCCGGTCAAATCCATAAAGGCTTCGTCGATCGAGAGCGGCTGCACTTGCGGCGTCAGATCCTCCATCATTCGTCGTATGATGCGGCCTTCCTCGACATACTTCCGCATGTCGCCATGCACGACCTTCGCCTGCGGGCAGAGCTTCAGCGCCTTGAACATCGGCATAGCGCTGCGCACGCCGTACGCGCGCGCGACATAGCAGCAAGTGGAGACAACGCCCCGTTTGCCGCCGCCTACAATAACCGGGTGTGGCTGCAGACTCGAATCGTCGCGCTTTTCGATGGACGCGTAGAAGGCGTCGCAATCGAGGTGTGCGATGGAGAGGGTTTTCAGTTCGCCATGCTCAACCGGCTGCTCCTCGCTGCAATGAGTGCAACGTGACCGAGCCGTTTCAAGCGCGCAGGAGCGGCACAGGATCAAGTCTGGACCGCCGGCGCCTCGCCGGCATGCACTGGCGATGGCCAGCGAGGGCGCCGGCGGTCCAGACTCACGGAGCTTCCTCGGGCGAAAAGAGCCAAGCCGCGCCGCGCACGCCCGAACTGTCGCCGTGCTTGTTCTGGACGAGTTCCGTCTCCAGCACGTCGGAAAAAATGTGCGCCAAGAGCTTGCCGCGCACGCTCGGATACAAGCTCTTCACGTTGGAAACACCACCGCCGAACACGATCACATCCGGATCCAGAATATCGATCACCACCGCGAGCGACCGCGCGACACGATCGAAATAGGTATCAAGCATAGCGCGCGCGCTTGCATCGCCGGCCTCGGCCTTCTCGTTCGCTTCCGCCGCGCTCATGCCAAACGCGCGTCTAAAGCCGGTGCCGGAGAGCCATTGCTCCAAACAGCCCCAACGCCCGCACCAATCTTGCACCGGCTTTTCATCCTTTCGCGGCCATGGCAGCGGCGTGTGTCCCCATTCGCCGCCGATGCCGTTAGCGCCGCGAATGATCTTGCGATCAACGATGACACCACCGCCGCAGCCTGTGCCGATGATTACGCCAAACACAACGCGCCCGTGTGCTGCCGCGCCATCGACGGCTTCGGACAAAGCAAAGCAATTTGCATCATTCTCAACCCGAACCGGTCGCTTCAGCGCTGCTTCCAAATCCTGCTCGAACGGCATGCCGTTCAACCACACCGAGTTGGCGTTGCGCACCAAACCCGTCTTCGGTGAGAGCGAGCCAGGGATGGCGAGGCCGATGACGTTTATCCGCTGTCTCGAATCCGATTCGATTTTTCCAACCAAATCGACCACGGCGCGGACCGCGCTCTGATAGTCCCCAGGATTGGGCACGCGCTGCCGGTTCAGGATTTCTCCCGTTGAATCAAGCAGTGCGCCTTCGATCTTGGTGCCGCCGAAATCAATGCCAAGCCGCATCGATCAATCCTTAATGTGTTCTTAACGAGATGCGTAAAACTGGCGCCATTGCGATGGGTTGTTAATGGCCCTGCGCTATAAGGCGCGCAATGAGCGCAGAAGCGCCAAAAGAACGACCTAGTGGGTTGCGAAAGCGAAGCGGGTGATGGCCAAGACCGTACTCATTGTCGAAGACAGCGAGCTCAATATGAGGCTGTTCAACGACTTGTTGGAAGCCTTTGGCTACCGTACGGTCAAGACCCGCGACGGTCGCCAAGCGCTGCCGCTCGCCCGCGAGCACAAGCCCGACCTCATCGTAATGGACATCCAGCTGCCGGAAATCTCCGGTCTGGAGATCACTGACCGCTTGAAGAAAGATCCGGCGCTGAAGGCCATCCCGGTCGTCGCCGTCACCGCGTTCGCAATGCGCGGCGATGAGCAGAAGATCATGGCCGCAGGCTGCGACGCTTATCTCTCCAAGCCGATCTCGGTGACCACGTTCCTCGAAACCATCCGCAAGTTTATCGGATAAGGAGGAGCACGCTTGAGCGCGCGCATCCTCGTTGTCGACGATCTTGAAGCCAATCGCCGCTTGCTCGAAGCAAAGCTGGGTGCGGATTACTATGATGTGCTGACGGCGCAGCGCGGCGAAGAAGCCGTGCAGCTAGCCAAGCGTGAAAAGCCCGATCTCATCCTCATGGACGTCATGATGCCCGGCGGCATCGATGGCTATGAAGCGTGCCGCCGCCTCAAGGCGATGCCGGAGACCAAACACATCCCGGTCGTCATCCTCACCACCCTGGACGATCGCGACAATAAATTGCGCGGGCTCCAAGCCGGCGCCGAAGAATTCCTGACCAAGCCGATCGACGACATTCAGTTGATGGCGCGGGTCAAAAGCCTGCTCGGCCTTAAGATCGTGATCGACGAGTTGCGCGCACGCGAAGCCAATGGCCGCCGCCTCGGCGTGATCGACGCTGAAAGCCGCGATCCGCTGGAGCAGCATCGCCTCGTCGCCGGTAACGTGCTCGTGGTCGACGATAACGCCACCCAGATCAAATCGATCAAATCCGCTTTGGGCTTAGAACACCGCGTTTCCGTGATGGGCGTGGACGAAGCGGCTGGCCCGCCGGATCTCTGCGTCGTCGCGGTTACCTCACGCTCGTTCGATGGCTTCCGCGTCATCGCCCGCATACGTTCGGGAGAGGCGACGCGCCATCTGCCAATCCTCGCAGTCGTTGAGCCCGATGATCGCGCCCGCATCGTGCGCGCGCTCGAACTCGGCGCTCATGACGTTATCGGCCGCCCGATCGATGAAGAGGAGTTGGTCGCGCGCGCTCGCACGCTGATGCGCCGTAAGCGCTATGTCGATGCGCTGCGCACGCGCCTCGATCAGAGCCTCGAACTGGCGATCACCGATCAGTTGACCGGCCTCTACAATCGCCGCTTCCTGTTCAGTCAATTGGCGCCTTTGGTCCAGCGCGCCCAATGCGGCGGCGATCAGGTATCGGTCATGACGATCGACATCGATCACTTCAAGCGCCTGAACGATACATACGGGCACGATGTCGGCGACAGCGTGCTGCGCGATTTCGCCGTTCGTCTCGGCACTAACACGCGACCATCGGACTTCGCATGCCGGATGGGTGGCGAAGAGTTCGTCGTCATCATGCCGCGCACCGGCGGTGACATTGCTTGCCTCGCAGCCGAGCGACTGCGCCGTTCGGTGTGCGCCTCTCCGTTCGTCGTGCCGGGTCATGCGCAGGCGCTGGACGTTACCGTCTCAATCGGCGTGGCGTGCACCGGCGATGGCGAGGAAAACGCCGAAACGCTGCTAAAGCGTGCCGACGAGGGGCTCTACGAGGCCAAGCGCGCCGGACGAAACCGGGTCATCGGCAAAGGCGCTTCCCAGGCGGCTTGAGGCCACAGCTTTCAATCCGCGAAAAACCGAAACTCGTCATTCCGGGATCGCGAAGCGAGGCCCGGAACCCAGGGGCCAACGCGGTTGCCCCTGGGTTCCGGACTCAATGCTTTGCATTGCCCCGGAATGACGAAGTTTGGAGGCGAAGTTCAGACACCTGTTGGCTGCGCAACACGCTTCCCTATGTTATGCTCTGCGCATGAACGACCTCGACCTCACCGACGCCCCTGTCCGCGATGGGCAGATCAAGCTGCACGACCCCAGCATCGCTTTCCCAGCAATGGCGCAGGCGGGGCGGTTGGCGGCTGAATGTCTGGACATGCTCGTCCTCGAAGCGCGCGTGGGCGTGACCACCGGCCGGCTCGATGATCTCGCGCGCCAGTTCGTGTTCGATCACGGCGCCATTCCAGCCTGCGTGTTCTATCGCGGCTATCGCCACACGATCTGCACGTCTGTGAACCACACGATCTGCCACGGTATTCCGGGCGACAAAGTTTTGAAGGACGGCGACATCGTCAATATCGACGTCACCGTTATCGTCGATGGCTGGCACGGCGACACGAGCCGCATGTACGCGATCGGTGAAGTGCCGCGCAAAGCCGAGCGTCTGATGGACATCACCTATGAAGCGCTGATGCGCGGCATCGCGGTGGTGAAGCCGGGCGCAACCACAGGCGACATCGGCCACGCCATCCAGTCTTACGCAGAGGCCGAACGCACCAGCGTCGTGCGCGAGTTCTGCGGCCATGGCCTGGGCCGCGTATTCCACGACGCGCCGAACATTCTCCACTTCGGCAAGCCCGGCCAAGGCGCGGTGCTGAAGCCCGGTATGATCTTCACCATCGAGCCGATGCTGAACCTCGGTTCGCCGTCTGTGAAGATTTTGAACGACGGCTGGACGGCGGTGTCGAAAGATAAGTCGCTCTCGGCCCAATATGAGCACTCGATCGGCGTCACCGAAACCGGCGCTGAGATTTTCACCGCGTCGCCGGCTGGACTGCACCAGCCGCACCATATCAAGGCGTGAGGCGGCGATGGCGGGGCGCTCGAAGAAAAGCGTCAGCCCCGAGCCGCCGCGCGCGGTTGAAGACAGCGAACAATTCCCATTCCAGCTCGACGCAACGCCCAGTGCGCTGGCGCCGATCAAGCTGAGCGCTAAACTGAAGGCGAAAGCCGATAAGCCGCACTACCATGATCATCGTTCGCGCCTGCGCGCGCGTTTTGATGAAGCGGGCGCCAGTGCGCTGGCCGACTACGAGCTGCTGGAGCTGATGCTCTTTCGCACCATCCCGCGTCAGGACACGAAGCCGCTCGCGAAAGCTTTGCTCGCCAAGTTCGGTGATCTCTCTGCCGTATTGGCCGCACCTGTGCAGCGGATCGCCGAGGTGAAGGGAGCGGGCGCTGCGGTGGCGCAGGATCTGAAGATTGTGCAGTCGATGCTTGAGCGCTCGATGCGGGCGCCTTTGCATCAGCGCACCGTCATCTCGTCCTGGTCGCAACTGGTGAACTATTGCCGCGTGGCGCTGGCAAACGAGCCGCGCGAGCAATTTCGCGTGCTCTTCCTCGACACAAAGAACCAACTCATCGCTGACGAAATCATGAACGAGGGCACCGTCGATCACGCGCCGGTCTATCCGCGCGAGATCGCGCGCCGGGCGCTTGAAGTGTCGGCGGCGTCGGTGATCCTGGTCCACAACCATCCTTCGGGCGATCCAAAACCCAGCCCCGCCGATATCGCCATTACGCGCGAGATCGTCGCCGCTGCTGAAACCGTGAGCGTGCGCGTGCATGACCATCTGGTCATTGGCCGAAATGGCGTCGCCAGCTTCAAGAGTCTGGGACTCTTGTGAGCGCGACCTTGGTTTCGCCACGGCCGAACACCTAGATTGCACGCATGGACGGGTCGGATCCCTTCACGATCACGATTGCGGGCGAACTCAACAAGGTTGAGCGCGCCGCCTGGGATGCGCAGGCCAATCCCGAAGGCGCACCCTTCGATCCGTTCCTGTCGTGGGATTTTCTGCAAGCGCTCGAAGAGAGCGGCTGTGTGTCCGCCGCGACCGGTTGGCAACCGCTGCACCTCATCGCGCATGATCCGAGCGGCACCATCGCCGGCTTTATGCCGCTCTACGCCAAAGACCATTCCTACGGCGAATACGTCTTCGACCACGGCTGGGCCGATGCGTTTTATCGCGCCGGCGGCAGCTATTATCCGAAACTCCAGTGCGCCGTGCCGTTCACGCCCGTGCCGGGCCGGCGCATTCTGGCGAAGGATCCCGCCGCCGAGCGCGCACTGGCCCAAGCGGCTGTCGCCTTAGCGCAGCGTTCGGGCGCATCGTCCGTGCACGCGACATTCATGGAGCAGGCCGCATGCGAGCGGCTTAAGTCGCTCGATTACATGCCGCGTGTCGGCCTTCAATATCACTGGTTCAATCGTGACTATGCTTGCTTCGACGATTTCCTCGCCGCGCTCTCATCGCAAAAGCGCAAAACGATCCGGCGTGAGCGCGAACGCGCGCGCGAAGGTCTAACGATCAAACGCCTGCGCGGCGCAGAGATCACCAAGCGCGATTGGGATTTCTTCTTCCGCTGCTACATGGACACCGGCTCGCGCAAATGGGGCTCGCCCTATCTCAACCGCGACTTCTTTGAGATCATTGCCGAACGCATGGCGGATTCATGCGTCTTGTTTGTCGCAGAAGCCGACGGCGCGCCGATTGCGTCAGCACTCAACTTCATCGGCGGCGACGCGCTCTTCGGGCGCTATTGGGGCCGCCTCGCGGACGTGCCGTTCCTGCACTTTGAACTCTGTTATTACCAAGCCATCGAGTTCGCCATCGAACTCGGGCTCCCGCGCGTCGAAGCGGGCGCGCAAGGCGAGCACAAACTCGCCCGCGCTTACGAACCAGTTGAGACCTACAGCGCCCACTGGATTGGACATCCCGGCTTGCGCACCGCGGTGGCGCGGTTCCTGAAAGCGGAAACGCCGGCTGTTGTGAACGAAGCCGAAGCCCTGATGGAGCACACGCCCTTCAAGAAAGGCGATTAGCAGCGCTGCGAGATACCGAAGCCGCCGTCGGGCTGGCCGATGAGCAATTGGTGATCATTGCCCTTGGCGATGGTGACGGTAAAGTCTCCGCCGGCGCCGCTCAGCGTCAGACGATCGCCCTCAAGCGTCCACGTGCCGGGCGCGCCGTCTTGCATGCGCGACGTGCCATCGGCGTTGAAGGTGATGGCGGAGTTGCAATCGCCATTGTCGCCCCACGTGCCGACGAGAAACTCCGCGGTCACAGCCTCTGCGCTCGGCACGATAGGTGCGTTCGGATCGACAACAGGCGCTTCGACCGTAGCGTCGGCGGCAGGCGCAGTGGTTTGACCGCAAGCGGCGAGCGCCAAAGCGGCGGCGAAAAAGATGGGCTTGATATTCATGCGTGTTCTCCCCGGCGCCGGTTACCCCAGTGCAGAGCATGCGTCCAGATCAGCGGCGCTTCTTGCCGCCCTTGCCGCGCTTTGCGTCGCGGTCAGGCCGCCCACCGCCGCCACCACCAGGGCGATAGCCTTGCCGGCTCGGCCGCGCTCTGCGCCAGCCCTCCGCAGCGGGAAGGGCATCGCTGAGCAGAGAGAAGACCAAACCGCCGCTGATCGGCGTCGCTTCTTCCAAGCGCACATCGACGCGCATGCCCAACTGAAAACGCTCGCCCGATTGCTCGCCCACCAAAGCGTGCGCGCTTTCATCGTGATTGTAGCGTTCGTTGCCGAGCGTTGAGATCGGCACCAAGCCGTCTGCTTGTGTTTCATCGAGGCGCACGAAAAGACCAAAGCGTGTCACGCCAGTGACGCGACCCTCAAACGTGTTGCCGATGCGGTCTGCGAGGAAGGCCGAGATATAGCGCGCCGTCGCATCGCGCTCGGCGGCCATCGACTTGCGCTCCATCTCGCTGATGTGCTCGGCCGTCTCCGGATAGCGCTGCTCTTCCGAGTCGGTCGCGCCATCGTCGCCAAGCTTTAACGCGCGGATGAGGGCGCGGTGAATGGTGACGTCGGCGTAGCGGCGGATCGGTGAGGTGAAGTGCGAGTAGGCGCGCAGGTTCAAGCCGAAGTGGCCGATATTGTCGGGCGTATAAACGGCTTGTGACTGCGTGCGCAGCACCACTTCGTTGATGATGTCCTTGTTCGGTGACTCTGCCGCCAGATGCAGGATGCGATTGAAGCGGGCGGCGGTGACGCTCTGGCCCTTCGCCCACGACATATCGACAGTCGGCAGGAAGTCCGTGATCGCCGCGATCTTCGTGTCGCTCGGCCGATCGTGGACGCGATAGATTTGCGGACGCTGTTTCTGCTCCAACGTTTCCGCGGCGCAAACGTTGGCCTGGATCATGAACTCTTCGATGAGTTTGTGCGCCGCAAAGCGCTCGCGCCGCTTCACGCCGACGACCTTGCCGTCCTTGAAAATGATCCGATGCTCCGGCGCGTCGATCTCCAGCGGCTGACGCTTCTCGCGCGCGCCCCACACGCAATTATACGCCGCCCAAAGCG
Source organism: uncultured Terricaulis sp. (assembly GCA_964478365.1). Lineage (GTDB taxonomy): Bacteria > Pseudomonadota > Alphaproteobacteria > Caulobacterales > Aquidulcibacteraceae > Vitreimonas. The sequence continues at coordinate 2,199 of CAYZIJ010000057.1, read as the reverse complement.
GCTTCAAGATTGGCTCCAGCAACGGGCCGGTTTTGTCGTTCGGCTCGCCGTCAATCGCGGCTTGCGCCATCTCGTAGGAGAGCTTGGCCGCCGAGCGCATGAGGCCGCGCACAAACTTGTGGCGCACCTTGCGGCCGTCGCGATCGAAAATCATCTCGACAGCCAAGCACGCGCGCTCTTCGTGCTCGCGCAGCGAACACAAATCTGCCGAGAGTGATTCCGGCAGCATCGGCGCCACGCGATCGGGGAAGTAGGTCGAGTTCGAGCGTCGCCATGCGCCGCGATCGAGCGGCGAGCCTGGCGTGACGTAAGCGGAAACATCGGCAATCGCCACCCAAACGCGCCAGCCGCCCTTGTTCTTCTCGTCGGTGTCAGGCTCGGCATAGACAGCGTCGTCGTGATCGCGCGCGTCTTCGGGATCGATGGTGATCAGCGGCACTTGGCGGAGATCAGTGCGGCCTTTGAGCGTCGGCTTTTGCGCAGCACTCGCTTGCGCTTCTTCGTCCGCGCTGAAGCCATCAGTGATGCCGTGCGTGTGCATGGCGAGGATGGACGCCGCGCGCGGATCGCTTTCCTTGCCGATCACCTCTTTGATGACGCCGCGTTTCGGTCCTTGCGAGCGTCCGCGATCCACTGCGATCTCCGCGAATACGAGATCACCATCCTTCGCGTCGACGGCGTGCTGTTGTTCGATGATGATGTCGTGACGCGCTTTGCGATCCGCCGGCACGACGCGGCCGCCACCGAAACGGGCGCGCGGATCTGTGTTGGCGCGATAGACGCCCAAGATGCGGTGCGCGCTTTGGCCCAGGCGCTTGACGATGCGGGCGATCAACTCGCCGTCATCATCGCGCACGAGCTTCGCCAGTACGCGGTCTCCGATGCCGATTGCCGCTTCGCCGCGCATCGCCCGTGCTTCGCCGGGCGCGAGCCGCACCAACGGTCCGAAATAGCCCTCGGTCCCGCGCATGCGCGCAAGCAACTCGCCGTCGGCGTCGCGATCGAGAATGTCCATGACGCCGGATTCCGGCAGTGACTGCGCATCGGCGTAAGCCTTGCGGCCAGCGCGGCCGAGCGCGCCTTCGCCCTCAAGCCCGCGCAAGATCTCGCGCAACTCTTTCTTCTGATCCGGGCCGATGCCCAGCTCACGCGCGATGTCACGCTTCTGCGCCTTGCCGCCCGACTTGCGGATCGCCTCAAGCACGCGCTCGCGTGTCAGGGGCTCAAACGGGAGAGGTGGTCGATTCTTCGCCATGGCCAGCAATGTGGCGCCTCTCCCGCCTCTGCGGGAGAGGTCGCCGCGAACTCATTTCCGGCGGGCGACGGTGTTTACCTGATTGTTTCGCGGTCGCCTGAGCGGTGATGAGCTATTCAGGTCGACTACGGATTTGGCCGATGTGAACTGACGAAGACCGAGCCCACAAATGCACATGTTAGTGCCGCGACGCCGAATCCGACGGTGAAATCGGCCCCTGCCGCGGGTGAAGACTGTCCGAGCAAAGAGCCGCCAACCAACGCGCCCACGGCGAGCAACAGGACGCGCGCCGCCAGAGCGGCCCACGCGTTGGTGGACCATGCAAATATCCGCATCGGGACGTTTCGCCGAAACGGCAACGCGTTGAGCACCCCAAACGCAATACCGATCGAGAGGACAAACAACATTTTGCGAAGCCTAGAGCGAGGAACACTCGAACGCTAGGCGTGTGCCTACGCCTTCTTTGCAGCCTTCTTGGCGGGCGCTTTTTTCTTCGCCGCAACCTTAGCCGCCGCTTTCTTCGGCGCTGCGGCGTTCGGCTTCGCAGCCTCCTTCTTCGGCGCAGCCGCCTTCTTGGCCGGCGCTTTCTTTTTCTTCTTGCCGCCGCCAGCTTCCAAACGCGCCGCGAGCAGCGAGAGCGCTTGGTCGACGTCGATGTCTTCCGGCTTCGTCCCGTTCGGCACGTTGGCGTTGGTTTCGCCGTCCGTGATGTACGGACCGTAGCGTCCGTTCAGCACGCGCACTGGCTTGCCGGTCACCGGGCTTTCGCCGAACTCTTTGATCGGCGGCGCAGGCGCTGCACGACCGAAGCGGCCTTTGCCGCCGCCGGCCTTCTTTTCTTCGATGAGCGCAACGGCGCGGTTCATCTGAATTTCGTGGACGTCGTCAACGCCGGGCAGGTTCACGTAGAGATTGCCCATTTTGATGTACGGACCGAAGCGGCC